>CANMCF010000007.1 GCA_947496215.1 uncultured Bizionia sp. | reverse complement strand
AGGTGTTAAAAACATAGAATTCTTCCTATTTAGATTAACCAGAATATTTGCATAAACACAACAATTGGTCTTGATCCAGTATAATTGGCAGTTTTGAATTCATTCATAAAAAAAGCGTTTTTAAATCTCTCTAAAAACGCTTTATCATTGAGTTTAAACTCTGGGTGGAAGACCGGATTCGAACCGGCGACCCTCGGTACCACAAACCGATGCTCTAACCAACTGAGCTACAACCACCATTTAATGCATTGTTGTAATGCGAGTGCAAATTTATATTATTTAATAGTTTCTACAAAGGTTTTTTTTCAAAATTTTCAATTATTTTTTTGTCTTCACTTTTATTTCAAATCGAACAAACTGTCTACTGCAACGTAACGTTCTACAGTATAACCTTCTGCGTGTTCCACTCCCGTCAAACGGCCTAAATCCCTACTTCTATATTCTATGCTATCTGTAAAATTCTTGCTGGAAATCGGTGTTTCTGGTTCCTTGCTATTCGGGTCGAAAAATTGTGTCTTGTAGGCCAATACCGATTGCATCTTTTGATCCATGTATCCAGAGACGTCCACGACAAAGTCTGGTTCGATGTTTTTCCATTGTATGTAATGGTAAACGTGTTTTGGCCTCCACTTTTCTTGAGCCTCTCGATTCAACTCTGTCTCTATTTTAATGAGTCCACTCAAAAAACAAGCATCACTAACCAACTTGCTTCCTTTTCCATGGTCTATATGTCTATCGTCTATGGCATTGCACAATACTATCTCTGGTTGATACTTTCGTATCATTTTTATTATTTCCAATTGGTGTTCCTTGTCATTCAAGAAAAACCCATCGGCAAATCCCAAATTCTCTCTTATGAGCACACCCAATACCTTTGCAGCATTGGTTGCTTCTTCATAACGCGTTAGTGCCGTGCCTCTCGTTCCCAATTCTCCTTTCGTCAAATCCACCATTCCGACGCTTCTACCTTCTGCCACGGCCTTTGCTATAGTTCCTCCTGCACTTAATTCTATATCATCTGGATGTGCTCCGAAAGCCAATATGTCTAATTTCATCAAAAAAACTTGTTTTTTGATTTCCGCGAATACGGAAATCTTGTTAATGTCTATTTTCTTCAACCCAATCTCTTTGCTCTTCTTTGCTCAAGAACGTCCAAGCCACTAGTCTACTCTTTTTATTGCCCAACTCCATCTCTATGACTTTAATCACAGTTGCACCTAACTTTTTCAAAGACTTTTGCATTGACTTCACATTATCCTTGTTGGACACCAAACTGGTATACCAAAAGCTATTGTTCTTGTACAACGAACTTTCATAGAGATACGTATGCAAAAAGGCCTTTTCTCCGCCTTCGTACCACAACTCTTGCGACTGTCCTTCAAAATTTCTGGTTACTTTGTCTGCTCCTTTTCCCAAACCTTTCAACTTTCTCGTTGTAGCTTCCAAAGCTTCGGTTTCACTCTTGTAAAAAGGAGGATTGCACATCGTTATGGAAAAGGCATCACTTTCTGCTAAAATGTCAATGAAAACATTGCCTTGGTCATGTTGTCGCCTAAGTTTCACCACTTCACCCAATCCATTTTTTACCACAATCTCGCTTGCAGATTTCAATGCTTTGCCATCGATGTCCGTTCCTACGAAGTTCCAACCATATTCTGCATTCCCCAACAATGGATATATGCAATTTGCTCCTGTACCGACATCCAAGATCACAATATCCTTCGTTAGATGGCTTTGTTCCAACAAATCCGCAATGTGATGTATGTAATCTACACGTCCTGGAATTGCTGGACACAAATTGGTTTCGGGAAAATCCCAAAAGCCAATGGAGTAATGTTCCTTCAGCAATGCCTTGTTCAAAATCCTCACTGCCTTTGGATTGGCAAAATCCATAGTTTGTTTTTCGTATTTGTTTATAAAGACATATGGTTCCAATTCTGGTGCCCCCGATATCAATCGATTTAAATCATACCCGTCCTTATGTTTGTTGTTCCTATGCAATGTAAAATAGTTTTAATCTTCAAATTTTGACCCCACAATTCTCTCTAGGGCTTGTTCTATGTCTTGCTTCAAATCTCTTACTGCCTCAATGCCAACCGAAAACCTTATCAATTCATCGCTAATGCCTATTTCAGCTCTTTCTTTCTCACTCAGCAGAGCATGGGAAGTCTTTGCTGGATTAAGTACCGTACTCTCAATGCCAGCCAAACTCATCGATGGCTTTATTAGCTCCAACGCCTTCTGAAATGATTCTGAATCCAAGCCATCTATCAGCTCAAAGGATAGCATTGCGCCATAGCCACGCATTTGCGATTTTGCCAACTCGTATTGTGGGTGGCTCTTCAACCCTGGATAATATACTTTTTTGATCGCTCCATGGCTCTCAAGCCATCTTGCCATCTTTTTGGCTGCTCTAGTTTGCGTCTTTACACGCAACCCCATCGTCTTCATACTACGTTCCAGCATCCAAACTGTGAAATCACTAAGGCTACCTCCCAGATTTTTGGATACATTCCAAATACGTTTCATATGTTCCTCAGATGCAGCTACTGCACCAGCACAAATATCACTATGCCCTCCAAAGTATTTCGTTGCAGAATGCATGATGAGATCTATACCGAAATCGGCTGGTTTTTGATTTACTGGTGTGGCAAACGTATTGTCTATGCTTGTTATTATTCCTCTAGACCTAGCCAAATCGGCTACCCCTCTTATATCGGTGATCGTCAATAGTGGATTTGAAGGCGTTTCGATGTGCATCAGCTTTGTGTTTGGCCGAATGGCTGCTTCAAAATCCTTGACATCGTACCCTTCGGTAAAGGTGAATTCTATGTTCAACTTGGGGAATTCCTCCCTAATGAAATTGCTGGCACCTCCATACAATGTATTTTGTACGACAATGTGATCTCCCGATTTTAAAAAGGCCAAAAACATATGACTTATGGCTGCCATCCCAGAAGCAAAGATCATTGCCGATTCCGTATGTTCCAAGGCAGCTATCTTCTTTGCCAGGTGTTCTTGATTGGGTGTGTTGAAATATCGTGGATAACGTTTTACATCGACATCCAGAAAGGCATACGACGATGCCATGTATATGGGTGATACCGCTCCTTTGAACTGTTTGTCTTCTATTTCCCCCACGTGGGTGCAAATGGTATTTAATCCGAATTCTTTTTTACTCATATCGTAAAGATAAAAACAGTTGATCAATTAAGCCATCTTATTTTTGTGATTTAAACATTTCTTAATTATGCATCAAACATCCACTGTTTTCCATTTTCCACGTCTAAACCACAGTATGGCTATGACAGCAATGAGTATTTCTGCCAATGTAATGGCCCAAAACACACCAACTGGCCCAAAGTCCAGGGTTATGGCTATCAGATATGCAAATGGCAATTGAAACATCCAGAAGCATATGAAATTTATGTACGTAGGTGTCTTCGTATCTCCTGCTCCATTGAACGATTGTATAACCGTCATTCCGTAGCCATAGAATACATATCCAGCTGCTATGATACGTAAACATAGACTACCATACTTGACAACGTCCGGAGTCGTGTTGAAAAGCTTTATGATGTCTGGAGCAAACACCAAGTAGATTATTGAGACGATCCCCATGAACCAAGCATTGTATTTCCCTGTCTTCCATACCGAAGCTTCTGCCCTATCCGGTTGTTTTGCTCCCAGGTTTTGTCCAACCAACGTCGCCGCTGCATTGCTCATACCCCAAGCTGGCATCAATGTAAACATCATCACTCTAATGGCTATGGTATATCCTGCCAAGACCTCACTTCCGAATTCACTCATTATTCTCATTAAAAACACCCAACTGGATGTCCCTATCAAAAACTGACCGATACCTCCCAATGATACTTTTATCAGGTTGAGCATCACACTGGCACGCAATACCAAATCCTTTAGCCTGATTTTTATCTTGCTATAACCATAAAACAGTACCGCCAATTGAAAGACGACTGCAGATCCTCTACCGATGGTCGTAGCTATTGCAGCTCCTTCCACACCATAGGCAGGAATGGGGCCAAAACCAAAGATAAACATGGGATCCAATATGATGTTCAACCCATTGGATAGAATCAAGGTCCACATCGCCATTGATGCATTTCCCGCTCCTCTGAACACTGCATTTATCAAGAACAAAAGCATTATGGTGATATTACCACCCAACAGGACTTTCGTATAACCATAACCTTCAGCTATAAGGTCTGGCTCAGCCCCCATCAAGGCTAGGATTTCTTTTGGATAAAGTATGCCGACCACACTTATGATTACGGCAACCAATACGCCCAACAACAAGACTTGTACCGTTGCTTGCGATGCTCCTTTAAGGTCTTTTTCTCCCACACGTCTTGCCACTACAGCTGTAGCTGCCATACTAAGGCCTATTGCCACTGCATAGACCAAGGTTATAACTGATTCCGTCAAACCTATGGTTGCTACCGCATTGACGCTTACCTGCGAAACATAGAGAATGTCCACGATGGCAAAGATGGATTCCATCAGCATTTCCAGAATCATGGGAACGGATAGCATGAAAACCGCTCGTCTTATGCTACCAGAGGTGAATTCTTGTTCTTTGCCGCTTAATGCTAGCTTGAAATATTTAAAAAATTGGTTTAAGGAAATTTTATTTGATTGCATTTGTACTTTATGTTATAGTAAGACATCATCAAGTACGGTAACATACTTGAAAATTAAAAAGTCGAGGATTTCGACAACACCGAAAACATAAATTAAACAATCATAGTGACAAATATGATCATTTATTTTGAACCTTGCAATTTTATTCTATTCAGATTTCCAATCCGAAACTATTGATTTTCTTGTTACTTCTTATAGTATTTCACATATTGAATATACGATCCAATGCCCAAAACAACAATGATAGCAGTTGCTATACCAATGATCTTGAAACTTAGTATTTGATCACCACTTGCATAGGAATGCAACCCGGACAAATAGAAATTCACACCAAAATAGGTCATCAAAATACTTGAATATGCCAAAATGGAACATAGATTGAAAGTCCATCTCCCTCTTAAGCCTGGAACCAATCGCATGTGTATTACAAACGCATAGATCATTATGCTGATCAATGCCCAAGTTTCCTTTGGATCCCATCCCCAGTAGCGTCCCCAACTTTCGTTGGCCCATTGTCCGCCCAAGAAGTTTCCAATGGCCAACATTACCAACCCTACAGTTAGGGCCATTTCGTTTATTATAGTCAATTCCTTTATGTTCAAGAGCATCTTGGACTTGTTCTTCTCGTTGGTCAAAATCATAAGTAGCAAAACGACCATACCCAAAATTGCTCCCAAGGTAAATGGTCCATAACTAGCCACGATCACAGCAACGTGAATCATCAACCAATAACTATCCAATACGGGCTGTAAATTGGCAATTGCCGGATCCATCCAGTTCCAATGGGCAATCATCAAAATCATAGACGTCACGAATGCAGTAGATGCAATGGTAAGATCACTCTTTCGTCCAAAAGCCAAGCCAAAGAACATCGTTGCCCAAGCCACATATATCATAGATTCGTATGCATCACTCCAAGGCGCATGTCCAGAAATGTACCAACGAGCTATCAATCCCAATGTGTGTACTATGAACAATCCAAGGATAACTACCTTGAAGATGTTTACAGTAGTACTTACTGCTTTGCTCCTATCTTTGAAAATCTGTATTATGAGCACGATGAAAAGCAATGATCCAGCATACATATACCAACTGAACAACTTCTTGAAGATATCATACTTGTTGTATGTTATTTCTGCATTGATCTTATCGTCGCTTAACATGACCTCACTACCTATGTTGTTTTGAACTTTCTTGAAGGAGGCCAACAATTTGTCAGCTTCCTTGAAGTCATTCGCCTTTTTTGCCTTCTGCAACGTTTGCAAATACCAATTGAAACCCAAATCTATGAAACTTCCATAAGATGAGTCTTTTACTTTTTCATTGTAACCTTCATTTCGATATTCGAATGAGGAAATCCATTTGTTGTTGTCATCATTTGGTATTGGAAATATCTTCAACGAACGCCCTTCGATGGCATTGGATAGCAAATTGACTCTTTGGTTGGTTTCCAAAAACTCCTTCTCATAACCGCTTTTTACTTGCGCTTTGGAAGCATCCTCCAAATACGGATCTAACTTGTAGCGAAAGTCTTCCGTAAAAAAGTCCAAGAGTGCCACATATTTTTGAGTTTTCGGTACACCTATGATCTTACGGATGGAATCCCCCTTTTTAGGTTTTAGGTATATAATAGGGACATTGTACCAAAGCATTGGGCTTTCTTGTATCGACAAAAAGACTTGGTTGGCATCCAAAGCTCCGTAGCTGTCTTTTTTACTCAATTTTCGCAACAATTCCGATGCATATGTATTTACAGGCATCATCCTTCCTCCTACGTCTTGAATTACCATATGTCCAAAAGCTTCAGCATGTTCCTTTGGGGTTACGTTCTTCAACAAGACGGAATCTATTTCGGTTAAGGTCGGTTTTTGTCTTTGCTCTTTTTTTGTATGGTCATGTCCATCATCCTCAGAATGCTGTTGTTCTTGGGAAAAGCCATTCAGCACAAAACACAACACCAATATTGCTGAAAGTTTGGACTTTTTGGCCTTTATCTTGTTTAGAGCATGTTCCAAATCGGCGAAACGAGTGTTCTTGTCAAATAAGATCGCCATCAAACCAAAGTATAACAGGAAATACCCCAAATAGGTAAACCAAGTTCCCCAATAATCATGGTTTACAGATAGGACCGTTCCTTTTTCATCTGCATCGAAACTAGATTGAAAAAAGCGATAGCCCTTATGATCCAGAATATTGTTCATATATATCTTATAGTCGAAATCCTCGATATCCTTGTCTACTATGGTAACCTGACTTGAGAATGCAGAATAGCCTTTTTCGGTTCCTGGGTAACGTTCGGCGTAGAAATCATTCAGCTTTACGCTGAAAGGTAACTCCAGTACCTTGGAACCATATTGGAAATCAAATTCCAACTCTCCTACCTTGACACGACGCCAAGCATTGCTACTTCCCTTCCCTCCCATTAGGTTTACTTTTTTCGTCTCACCCTTGCTTGTAACGCTCAAAACGAGTCCATCTTCATCGGTCTTCAATATCCTTGGCTTTTTGACGATGTCGAAAACACCTTTCACAACCGGTTTAGGAAATACCATTTGCATATTTCCAATAACGTAACGAGAACGCAACATCAATGGTTGAATGCTATCTTTGACCAATAACCCTTCGCTCATTGTGGCCATTTGCAAGTATTCTCCATCAAACGGAGACTCTATGGTCAATTCATCGTTTTCATAGGTAATGTTTATAGCTCCTTTCGTTGGCTTGTTCAATGCTATCAATGTATTGTGAATGTTCTCTACGGACCCCACTTTCAAGAAGTGATTATGAGGTTGTCCATTTCCTGCTTCAACGATTTTAAGATATTCCTCGCCAGAATCATCAGGTATGATGTCTTCCTCAGCACCAGCTACAAACTTTTCCAACTTGATGTTGAACGGTTGCCCATTGTAATCCTTGTTTATTTCAAAATCGTTGTCCAAACGTGGAGAGAAATCTACTTCCTCCTCCAAACGCAAACGTTGTGGAACGCCATTGATCTCATAATCACCATTGACAAAGCCCAAGACGTATGTCTTTTGGGACAAGAAGGTGTTTTCGGTAGCTCCTTCACGTATAGGCATCATTCCTTCAAAACTATGGTATCTGGTGATGTAAGCCCCAAAAAGGATGAATATGAAGGCGAAATGCAGTATGAAGGTCGCCCATTTTGCTTTTTTATATAACCTAAACCTAAATACGTTTCCGACAAAGTTTATGACAAAAAAGGCCATTATGGCTTCAAACCACCAAGCATTGTAGATTAAAGTTCTCGTATATGGCGTAGGTGAAGTATCCATATTCCTATCTAGAATGGTTCCCGTTGCCATTGCTATGGCAAAAGCAAGAAATAAAATAGCGGTAAGTCTTGTGGAAAATAGGATTTTGGCAAGTTTATTCTGCATAATGATAGCTTTTTTTAGCTCGTGCAAATATAATCGTTTTTGTTTGTTTCTTATAGGACAAAAGCGTCTAATATTCTGTTAAACTTCTCAATGAATCATTCCTTCGTTCTTGCTTCGAATAGTTTCAGATATAGGAAAGTTCCCATTTTTCGTGCCCTACGCTTGGCATTGTCCGCTTGATCTCCTTCAAAGAGTTCATCTATGGTTTGTCCCCATAGGTTCAACCATATTCCAAAATGAAGTTCCGTTATGCTATTGTCGTTGGCTACATCTACTTTTACGTGTGCTTCCAACGGGTTCCCCTTATATTTTTTTTCCAACTTCTTGGTAAAAAACAAACTCGTTTCCCAAAATGTAGTCAAATGCTCCAAGTGCTCATCCCAATTCGTTATGCGCTCATTGAATATGGGCCCCAAAGTAGTCTCTTTTCTGACTTTTTGGTAGAAAGAGGTAACCAATGCAAACACATCTTCCCTATTTTTTATGTCTCCCTTTTTAAAATTCATTTATTTGTTTAAATGTAAATAATACACAATATGACATTGGTAAGCACGGACAAGAGCAAAATGTTGAATACCAATTTATATTTTAATTGCGCCAAAACCGAAGCGTTGTACAACATGGACAAAATTACACAAAGTGATAGTTGAAAAAAAGGAAAATCCCCAGAAGTACTACTCATCAAGACGTACATTGCAGCAATGGACCCTATGCAACTTTGCAAGATGATACTCAACGGTATGTAAAGCATATAATTCTTTTTAAAGTCTGACAGCAAGTAGTTGTAATAATTCATAATTGTAACTTGTTAAATTGATACTACAAATTTCGATACCTTATATTTGTTATTATATGATTCAAATCATAATGCCATGATATCGACAAACCTTTTGGAGCTATACAATGTACAATTGAAACTATATGCAAAGGAGCAAGTTATCTTCAATGAATTTGACACGCCCCAATATTATTATCAAATAAAATCGGGAAATGTAAAAATGTACAACTTGACAGAAGATGGCAAGGAATTCGTTCAAGGTTTTTTCGAAGATGGAAATTCTTTTGGGGAACCGCCATTGTTTGGCGAATTCAAATACCCCGCTGCGGCAATAAGTCAAACCGACACCTCTGTTTATATCCTCCCAAAAAAAGTGTTCTTGGAACTTTTGAAACAGAATCCTGAAGTCCATTTAAGCATTACCCAGTTGCTTTGCAAGAGAATGGTATACAAAGCCAAGATTATGAAGGAACTATCCATTCACCCACCAGAACATCGCATCCTTACATTGTTGAACCACTTCAAATCAACATCAAACATCAATAAACCTTCATATGAAGTTCCTTTGACCAGGCAACAAATCTCAGACTTGACTGGCTTGAGGGTCGAAACGGTAATACGAGCAGTGAAAAAACTTGAAAAAGCCGGTAAGCTTTCCATTATAGAACGAAAAATTAACTTATAACATTTTCACAATCAAAGTATAATCTTTAAATTGGCTATGCTATAAATTTAAAGAAAAAGAAAAATGGACAGAAAAACATTCATTAAAAAAACGATTGGCGCCCTAGTCGTAGCCATTCCAGCGTATTCAATTTTAAGTTGCTCTGGGTCCGATGACTCGCAGCCAAGTTCTCCGCCTCAAGACAATTCTACAAATTGCGCTTCCAATGGCACATCAAGTTCAATCGGTACCAATCATGGGCATACGTTAACCGTTTCAGCTGCTGATGTAACTGCTGGAGTAGAAAAAACCTATGACATTCAAGGTGGTTCACCTCACGCGCATTCAGTAACCGTAACGGCAGAACAATTTACCACATTGCAAAGCAATCAACAGGTTTCTGTCACATCATCCAATGATGGTGGTCATACCCATTCCGTTACCATTTCTTGCGCTTAAATATTTTTTGTTTTTTTCATTGTTGGAAAAAACAATATATATGTATTTTTGCCGTATGATAAAAATCGTCATACTAGGCGCAGGCAATGTAGCCACGCATATGTTCAAAGCATTCAACGCTACCAAGACGGTTTCTGTTGTACAATGGTACAACAGAAACCTAAAAGCCATAGACAAATATAAAAACAAAGTCGATGTCATAGATGACCTATCTGCATTGACAGATGCCGATGTGTATATCTTGGCAGTAAGTGATGATGCCATTGAAAATCTCTCAGAGCAATTGTCTTTCGAGAACAAATTGGTTGTGCATACATCTGGAAGTTCCAGCTTGTATGCTGTAAGCAAAAAACAAAAGCGTGGTGTATTTTATCCCTTGCAAACCTTCTCCAAATCGGCGGCCATTGATTTCAAGGATGTTCCCATTTGCATCGAATCGTTAAAAAAAGAGGACTTGCCCATTTTAAAGCAATTGGCTGAAGCACTTGGCAGCAAATTTCACAAGGTAAACAGCGATCAGCGTCAAGCCTTGCATTTGGCTGCTGTGTTCGTTAACAACTTTACAAATCAATTATATAGAGTAGCACATGAGATCACAGAATCTCAAGGTGCCGAGTTCGACATCTTGAAACCTTTGATCAAAGAAACTGCCAACAAGATAGAAACACTATCCCCATATTTGGCACAAACCGGACCAGCAAAGCGCAACGATAAGAAAACCATCAAAAGACATTTGAGGCAATTGGAAAACAAACATCACAAGGACATATACAACCTCTTGACCGAATCCATAAAAAAAACACATGGAAGATAAAAATTACAAAGAATGCCTAGAGCACATTACCACATTCATTTTCGATGTCGATGGCGTCTTGACAGATGGCTCAATTACCATAATGACCAATGGCGATATGTTGAGAACGATGAATGTAAAGGATGGTTATGCCATGAAACAAGCCTTGAACAAGAAATTCAACATATGTATCATTTCTGGAGGAGCGAATGAAGGTGTACGCAATAGGTTAAACAACTTGGGTATAACCAATGTTTATCTCGGTGCCCACCACAAAATGGAAGCGTTTACGGAATACACCCAAAAAAATGACATCAAACCAGAACATATATTGTATATGGGTGATGATATTCCAGACATCCCAGTCATGAATGTAGTAGGATTACCAACCTGTCCTGTAGATGCTACTGCAGAAGTCAAGGCCATTTCCAAATACGTTTCACATAAAAACGGAGGAAAAGGTGCTGTCCGCGATGTCATTGAGCAAGTTTTGAAAGTACAAGACAAATGGGATTATCATTATGATTCCAATGCACACTAATTCTAAAACAAATATAAACACTTTAAAACCACTCACCATGAAGCAACTATCCCTATTCATTGCATTTATTCTAACTACGATGGTTATTGGCGCTCAAACCATCAACTACCAAGCCGTAGCAAGAGACACCAACGGAGACATTATAGCCAATACCACAATAGGTGTCCAATTTATGATTCATCAAAGTACCTCAAACGGAACTGTTGTCTATATGGAAACACACAATACCACGACAAGTACCTATGGATTATTCGATTTGCCGTTGGGAGGAGGAACGACAACAGGAACCTTCTCTTCCATAGATTGGAGTACAACCCATTTTCTTGAAGTATCGATAGATGCTACAGGTGGAACAAATTACGAAAGTATAGGCAACTCTGAATTCAGAGCTGTTCCCTATGCCATCTATGCAGGAAATAGCCCCGCAATCAATCCTGGAACTGCAAGCAATATGCAACCATACATTGCAATAAAATACTATATAGCAGTCACAGGCGTATTTCCTTCATCAAAAAACATTTCTAATAAAATTCTCAATGACCCCAATGTAATTCCTCAAAATCTAGCGCAAAGTACAACTCCATTCATTAGTGAGATCATGCCCTTTGCAGGTTTCACACTGCCTAATGGGTGGATGGAATGCAACGGCCAACTACTTCCAATAAACCAAAACCAAGCATTGTTCTCTTTAGTGGGAACTACCTATGGAGGAGATGGAGAAACTACATTTGCCTTGCCAGATCTAAGAGGCAGAGCTCCCATTCATTATGGCAATGGCCCAGGATTGAGCAATCGAACTTGGGGTGAAAAATCCGGCTCTGAAACGGTGGATTAAATTGACACCTACAAGCGTAGGTAGATATAAAAAATATACAAATCTAAGTATCAAGGCTGTCTCAATGAGACAGTCTTTTTTATTACATTTGTGTTTTAACCTTAAGACAAATTAACTAGAAAGGACTTTTTCTTTCAAATCATTAACTTCTAATATAGATAAATGCAAAATATACTCAACCTCATTCGTTGGAAAAACCTATTGATGATTGCCGCTGTCCAGGTATTGATAAAGTATGCCTTGTTCCCTGCCTTTGGAATAGACGTCACGCTAAATGGTCTTGGTTTCTCATTGCTTGTAATAGCTACGATCTGCATAGCAGCTGGTGGTTACATCATAAACGACATCTATGATGTGGAGACAGATGCAGTAAACAAACCCGACAAGGTCATCGTAGGCAAAGCCATCTCAGAAAAAAATGCCAACATATTCTATATGGTTTTTACTTGCATTGGTGTCTTTTTGGGCTTTTATCTATCCAATAGCATCGGTAGACCACCTTTCTTCATTTTGTTCATCATCATTTCCGCATTGCTATATGTGTATGCTTCATACCTCAAACAAATTGCTGTAGTAGGAAACATAGTCGTTTCCATTTTGGTGGGGCTTAGCCTTTTGATTGTTGGTATCTTTGAATTGATTCCAGCAATCACAGAACAAAACCAAAATGTACAATCCATAATGTTTGAAGTCTTGGCCGATTTCGCCATTTTTGCATTCTTGATCAATTTCATAAGGGAAATAGTAAAGGACATTCAGGATGTGGATGGTGATTACAAAGCAGAAATGCAAACGTTGCCAATTGTATTCGGTAAAGAAAGGACAGCAAAAATAGCTTTTGGTCTAACCATCATTACCACTCTAATCTTAATATATTATGTCACGACCAACATATTCATGCACATGGATGTGGTCATCTATTTTCTAGTTGCCATCGTTGGGCCTTTAATTTACATTGCCATCAAGCTGTTTACAGCTAAAAACAATTCGCACTTCAAACACATTAGCCTAATGCTAAAAATAGTAATGGTATCTGGTATGTTAGTTATGTTACTATACAACCTCTTATTCTAAGAATGCTAAACGACAAACTAAGGAATCACAATATCATATTGGCCTCTGGCTCACCAAGACGTCAACAATTCTTCAAGGATTTAGGATTGCATTTCGAAATACGCCTGAAACCCATAAAAGAAGAATACCCTCCTACTCTAAGGCATTTTGAAATCACGAATTACCTTTCTCAATTAAAATCCATACCGTATTTGGAAGAATTGAAAGACGATGACATCCTAATTACCAGCGATACCATCGTTTGGCTTGATGACAACGCATTGGGAAAACCAAGAAGTGACCAAGAAGCCTTCGACATGTTATCCTCCATGAGCGGCAAGACACACGAAGTCATCACATCCGTTTGCATACGAACAAAAAGTTATCAAAAAACGGTGAGCAATGTAACCAAAGTGACTTTCAAACCCTTGACCGAAGATGAAATCTGGCATTATATAAAAAACTATTCGCCTTATGACAAAGCTGGTGCCTACGGCATTCAGGAATGGATAGGCCTAATCGGTGTCACTAAACTGGAAGGGTCATACTTCAATGTCATGGGGTTGCCCACGCACCTCGTATATGAAACGTTAAATAACATTGTGGAAATGCAATAGATTCGTAAATTTATGTATAAAACCTCATTACAATGATACGTATACATAAAGTAGATCCAGTTTTCTGGGGCATGGTTGGAATATTCGTGTTCTTCATCTCTTGCAAAAACGAAAAAAACATTCCTACTTCTGAATATGCAAAAGTAGAAGGTTCAAATATAGCACCTTCACAAGAAGCACTCTCCTCCAAAAAGGAAAACTTCAATGAATATTGGTATGCAGGAAAAGCTGAGATCACCTCTTACCAACTGGAACAAATCCGATACGGAGAAGCAAGGCAAGGGTATGCTGTGTTGGTGTACGTTACCGAGCCATTCCTCAAGGACAAACAAGTAAAAGCCGATAGAGACAATGTAACCAACATTCCTGTTCTAAAACTTAACAGTACCAAAAAATTCAATACAGGAATCTACCCTTATTCCGTAATGCAAAGTACCTTCTACCCCATTGGAAATAATCAACATGCCATAAAGGTGAGTTGCTCTGTCCAAGAATGGTGTGGCCATATCTATATGCAACTCAACAATCGTGATCGATTTGACATCGTTTCCCATTCTTATTTTGAAAGTGAAGGTGACCAAGATCTGAGCTTGGAAAAAACATATTTGGAAAACGAATTATGGACACAATTGCGCATCGACCCAAAAACATTGCCTGTTGGCTCCTTCAACATCATTCCCTCTTTGGAATTAATCCGTTTGCAACATAAAGAACTAAAAGCATATAAAGCATCTGCAACATTGGAAAATGGTAATTACACCATTGTATTTCCAGATTTGAAACGCACATTGAGCATAAACTTCTCTCCAGAATTCCCATATGTCATCGAGAACTGGGAAGAAACTACAAATGGTTTGACAACCAAGGCCAAAAAGCTTGAAACCATAAAATCCGACTATTGGAACAAAAATGGAAACAAAGATGAATTTTTACGTAAAACGCTTCAATTAAAATAGGTTTCCCCCGTATCTTTGCTGTTTAAAACCACTGTAACATGGAGTTGTTTTTCGAACATTACAAAAGCGAGCTGATAAATACACTCATAGTCTCTATCATTTTGCTTATCATTCGCTTTTTATCCAAGACATTA
This sequence comes from uncultured Bizionia sp., assembly GCA_947496215.1. Taxonomy (GTDB): domain Bacteria; phylum Bacteroidota; class Bacteroidia; order Flavobacteriales; family Flavobacteriaceae; genus JAHDHI01. The sequence continues at coordinate 180,428 of CANMCF010000007.1, read as the reverse complement.
GTTAGAAAAATTGGAAGAAAGAAAGGTGTAAATGAACCAAGAATTCGATTGATAGGTAGGTACATCACCGTAGCCCTATTTATCCTCTTCATGTTGATAGAAGCCTACATCCTAGGAGCAGAACTAAAGGACCTGACTGTTATCTTCTCTTCTTTATTCGCTGTAATTGGTATCGCTCTATTTGCCATTTGGTCCATTCTAAGCAATGTCACAACTGGTATCATCATGTTCTTTTCATTTCCCTACAAGGTTGGTGACAAGATAAAGATCCATGATAAGGACTACCCCATAGAAGCCATTATTGAGGACATTAGAGCCTTCCAATTGCATTTGCGACTGGATAACGGAAATTTGGTCACCTATCCAAACAACTTGATTCTACAAAAGGCTGTCACTTTGGTCGAGAAGGATGCCATTGAAGATTTTGAAGAAACATTCTAAGTCAAAAAACTACATTTGTCGAGGTTTATTTTTAATACGTTAAAGAAAAACTAAAACAAGAAGTAATGCTCGTTTTCTTTTTATATTTGATACTTATCTAACTATCAAAATATAATGCAAAAACACATTGTTTTCTTCATTGTCTCCCTTTTAGGATTAGGTTCTATAACCGCACAACAACCTAAAAAACCCAACGCTTCAGAAATTTACGAATCCCTCCAAAAACTGAATTTTCTAGGTTCCGTACTATACGTTGCTGCTCATCCAGACGATGAAAACACTCGCCTAATATCCTATATGGCAAACCACGTCAAAGCTCGTACCGCCTATTTGTCGCTTACACGCGGGGATGGAGGGCAAAACCTGATTGGACCAGAAATAAGGGAACTCTTGGGTGTTATCCGTACACAAGAGTTGTTGGCCGCAAGACGTACAGATGGTGGCGAACAACGTTTTACGAGAGCCAATGACTTTGGATATTCCAAGCATCCAGATGAGACTCTGGCCATTTGGAATAAAAAAGAAGTCCTAAGCGATGTCGTTATGGCAATTCGCCAGTTCAAGCCAGATGTTATCATAAACCGTTTTGATCATAGAAGCCCAGGTAGTACTCACGGACACCATACCAGTTCGGCAATGTTAAGTGTCGAAGCCTTTGATCTTGTCAATGACAAGACTGCATTTGCAAATCAACTTGCGCAAATGGATACGTGGCAACCAAAACGTTTGTTTTTCAACACTTCATGGTGGTTCTATGGAAGTCGAGAAAAGTTTAAAAATGCAGATAAATCCAGATTGTTGAATTTTGATGTCGGCACATATTTCCCTTCAAATGGATTGAGTAATACGGAAATAGCCTCATTGAGTCGTAGTCAACACAAATCTCAAGGTTTTGGTAGTACTGGAACGCGAGGAGAGCAAATAGAATATGTTGAACTCATAAAAGGTGACTTGCCAAAAGACAAATCCAACATCTTTGATGGTATTGACACTTCATGGAACCGTGTTGAAGGAGGAAAGGCAATTGGTTCCATTTTGGAAGGCGTGCAAGCTAATTTCGATTTCAGAACCCCATCTGCTTCCATTCCGGAGTTGCTGAAAGCTTATGTACTCATTCAGAGTTTAAGCGACACCCATTGGAAAACGATCAAATCCAAAGAAATAAAAGACATAATCGCTGCTTGTTCTGGTTTATATCTAGAAGCAGTTGCAAACACGAATCATTCTACGCCAACTGACCATGTCAACCTAAAGATAGAAGCCATCAACAGGAGCAATCAAAAAATGTCTTTATCTTCCATAGTTTCAGCCAACAAGATTGTAATAGAAAAAGGCATCACCTTGGAAAAAAACATCAAAATAAATCTAGATGAATCTTTCAAACCCATAAATGAGAGTATCATTACCACTCCATACTGGCTAACGAAAAAAGGGACTTTGGGAATGTATTCCGTAGATGATCCGAACTTGATCGGAGAACCAGAGACACCGAGTCCATTCAATGTCACCTTCAACATAGACTTTGGAACAATCATCATTCCTTATACAAAGGCCATCGTATACAAAACCAATGACCCCGTAAAAGGAGAAGTATACAAACCCTTTGAAATTATTCCGGAAGCCTCAGCCAGGATTGCAGAAAAAGTGATCATTTTTGAAAACGACAAACAAAAAGAGATTCCAGTAGCCATAAAAGCTGGGCGTGACAATTTGGAGGGAGTTGTGAAAATCTCACATCCTGAGGGCTGGAACATCTACCCAAGACAACAAAAGATATCCATAGCCAACAAAGGGCAAGAGCAAATTCTAGTCTTTACGATCATACCTCCAAAAAATCAAAGTGAGGGTTACATTGCCCCAAAGATTACAATCGGAGACAAGACCTATGCCAATGAATTGATAGAAATAGATTACGATCATATTCCCTTTCAGACCGTTTTGTTGCCTAGTGAGAGTAAAATAGTTCGTTTAGACATACAGAAGCGAGGTGAAAACATCGGCTACATAGAAGGTGCAGGAGATGTAGTTCCTGAAAGTCTGGAGCAAATTGGATACAATGTGGTAACCATAATGCCTGAAGACATAACACAGGAGAATCTAAGTCGTTTTGATGCCGTTGTCATTGGCATTCGTGCATACAACACCGTTGAAGCTTTAAATTTCAAACAACAAATCCTATTCGACTATGTTGAACAAGGTGGCAATATGATCGTGCAGTACAATACAAGACATCGATTGAAAGTAGATAAGTTGGCGCCCTACGAATTAAAATTGTCTAGAGATAGGGTCACCGATGAGTTTGCGGAAGTTTCCTTCCTAAACCCCAATCACGAATTATTGAATGTTCCAAACAAGATAACAAAAAAGGACTTTGATGGCTGGACACAAGAACGTGGTCTATATTTCCCAAGTGAATGGGGAAGCGAGTTCACTCCTATCCTATCCATGCAGGATAAAGGAGAGACACCTAAAACGGGAAGTCTACTGGTAGCCAAACATGGCAAAGGACATTATATGTACACAGGCCTAAGTTTTTTCAGGGAATTCCCAGCTGGTGTCGCTGGAGCCTATAGGTTATTTGCCAACATGCTATCCATTGGAAAGGACAACATAAAGACAACTCAGAAAATGAAGAATTAGATCTGATATAACAGAAATCATTAGAACCGACTGTTCGCGATGACATTGTAAACCAGACAAATCTAACATACACTCATAACACCTATGGAACAACAAAAATACAAATGGAAAAAGCTGTATACGCTTGTCCTGCTTGCCAATACTATATATTTCATCATTTTTCACCTAATAATGCAATCCTTTTAATTTATGGAGACATTAGATTGGATCATCTTGATAAGTACGCTTTTGGTCATCGTTGGTTATGGTACTTGGCAAACACGTGGTAGTAAAAATGTAAAAGACTACATAAGAGGTGGAAATACTTCCAAATGGTGGACAATTGGCTTGTCTGTAATGGCCACACAAGCTAGTGCCATTACTTTTTTATCTACTCCTGGTCAAGCTTTTCATTCAGGAATGGGCTTTGTACAGTTCTATTTTGGGCTTCCAATAGCCATGGTGGTTATCTGTATGGTATTTATCCCCTTATATCACCGTTTAAAGGTTTATACTGCTTACGAATACCTTGAAAGTCGTTTTGATCTAAAAACTAGAACCTTGGCAGCCATCTTGTTTTTGATTCAACGTGGTCTGGCTGCTGGAATAACCATTTTTGCACCAGCAATCATCTTATCTGCCGTTCTGGGTTGGAATTTGTTGTTATTGAACGTAATCATTGGAGTCTTGGTAATCATCTATACTGTTTCGGGAGGAACGAGAGCTGTAAATGTAACTCAAAAGCATCAAATGATAGTAATCTTCACAGGAATGGTCATCGCATTCGTTCTAATTATGAACAAGCTTCCTGAAGACATTACCTTTACCAAGGCATTGGATATTGCTGGAGCCAGTGGTAAGATGGAAATCTTGGATTTCTCTTTCGATTTGAACAATCGTTACACCTTTTGGAGCGGCATCATAGGAGGAACCTTTTTGATGCTTTCCTACTTTGGAACAGATCAAAGTCAGGTACAACGTTACCTATCTGGAAAATCTGTTAAAGAAATGCAATTGGGTTTGATATTCAATGGACTTTTAAAAATACCCATGCAATTCTTCATTTTGTTGGTAGGTGTCATGGTATTTGTGTTCTACCAGTTCAATCAAGCACCGTTAAATTTCAACCCGACGGCGACAGAAGTCGTTATGAACTCTTCTTATGCAGAAGACTACAAGGCATTGGAAGAAAAACAACTAGATATTTTCGATGAAAAGAAAACCATCATAGGCAATTACATAGGAACGGAAGACACGAAATACGCTAATGCAGTTTCCAAGATCAATGAAGACAACAACAATCTAAGAATTGATGCCAAAGCCCTCATAGAAAAAGCGTCGGAGGAGCAAGACATAAAAGTGGAATCCAATGACAAGGACTATGTCTTCATACATTTCATATTGCATAACCTACCTCGCGGTCTCATAGGTTTGTTGCTTGCTGTAATTCTGAGTGCTGCCATGTCCAGTACTGCCAGCGAATTAAACGCATTGGCAAGTACCACCACCATAGACTTGTACAAGCGTAATACCAGCGAAAAAACAGAATTGGAAATGGTAAAGATCTCCAAATGGTTTACCCTTGCTTGGGGTATCGTTGCCATTGGTGTTGCCTGTGTGGCCAATTTGGCTGAAAACCTAATCCAATTGGTGAATATCATCGGTTCTATCTTCTATGGTAATGTACTGGGTATCTTCCTACTTGCGTTCTTTTTCAAATTCATAAGATCCAATGCTGTATTCATTGCTGCCTTGATCACTCAAGCCATAGTCATCGTCTTGTTTTTATTGAATGAATTTGAAGTCATCAACCTTCCATTTCTATGGCTGAACTTCGTAGGTTGCATCATTGTAATATTCATTGCTTCGTTGATACAAGGTATGACTAGAAAGAAAATAGCATCATAACCATATGATTTAACCAGTCTCTTATATGAATGAATGACATTGGAATCCATCCAAACATCTATCAACGTAATCTAAAATCTTAATTTGAAATTAAACCCAAAAACCCTGCTTGTTATTGATGGACTAGGCGCACTTCTCTCGGTGTTATCCTTAGGAGTCATTCTAAGCAAGTATGAATCCGTTTTTGGGATGCCTAGGCAAACTCTTTACCTTCTTACCATATTCCCTTGTCTTTTTGCCATATACGACTTTATATGCATCAAAATCAAGATAGGAAACTTAAAGCCATCTTTAAGAACAATTGCCTTTGCAAACTTGGCCTATTGTTGTCTTTCCATTTTTCTAATCTTTCACCATTATGCACAATTGACGATTTGGGGACTAACCTATTTCATAATCGAAATCATCATATTGATTGGTTTGGTTGTAGTTGAGCTGAAAACGGCTTGCAAATAAGCTTACAATACTCTATTGTCGAAAACAAATGGTACGACCTTTTTCAATTTCACCTTTTTGAAATCTTTATGGAATGGATTTACTATATAATTGAATTCTTGGGGAACGATAATGCTAGGCACTTTTAAAATCAATGTTTCCTTCTTTTTTATCCAATCATAGGAAATTTGTTTCAATTCCCTTGGTGACGGTACGGCTCTCCAATTGTCAGGAAGGTTTTCTTTCCGTATCTCTGTTATGGAGTGTTCTGGGATTTCTATGGTAGCCATAGCCATATCCTTGGGTGCGTATGCAATGGGAAAATGTGCAAGGCATTCCAACATGCTCAAGGCTATAGAACTACTTGTGTAAAGTACTGAAACACCTTTGAAATTCCATCTTCCTCCTACAGACTTTGCGCCTATGCCTGTCAAATCCTCTATATAAGCTGCCTTGGCTATTCGATGTACCAACATTTATGAAAAAATACCGTATTCGATCTTCGTCAGTTCTTCATTCAGCAATTGAAACCCAAAGGTCGTATCCAACAATTCTTTTGGTTGTTTCATTCCCAAGGCCAAACTAGGGTATTGCATCCATTTTTTAAACTGCTCCAAATCCCCAAAGACTTCTTCCCCCTTGCAATACAATCTTGCCAATTGTATAACGCGTTCGCTTACGTCTGGACTTAATGTCTTAGAAGGAGCATAACGCTGCAACGTACGCTCGGAAATATGAAGTATTAACACCAACTCCTTTAAATCGAACCCTATTTTCTTAGCCAAGAACAGAAGGTTCTTCTTATTGATGCCATTTCTTGACAATTCTATGAAATCATACACATTGTGCAATGGTATGTCCAAGTTCAAGTAACGTAGTATACCTCCTTCTCTTTCATCAGAAGAGGAATGTTGAATAGCTGTGCTCATAAACATGAATTTTAAACAAGACAAATATACAAAACAAAACGACAATTGTCAAAAATTTAACTAATTTGTAGCATTTATCACCTTAGGAGTTTTCTTGTAGATCAATAAGCTATCCAATTGGGATTTGATATCTTTCAATTCCAAGCTTTTTTCGATTGCTTGTATGGCTGTTCCAGAAAGGTAGCGTCCCAAAGGCAATATCGGGTTGATACTGTCGCTTTGTTCGGATTTGAGGCTTCGTAGTTTCTCTTGTACAATCGTACTTGTTTTCGTGCTTGGTATTATGTAGCTCCGCTTTAGAGGCAAGCCTACTTGGTCTAGCTTTGCTATTTGCTCTTTGGTATGTCCAGACCTTACATTCATCAACGTTTGCAACGGCGCACCCAATTGGGAAATAGGCGACGATTGGTATCCCTCCATTTCCTCATTGTCCAAATCCGTGAAAATCAATACGCTTTTTAAATCCATCTTCATCTTAATCGTTTCAAATTCTGGAGTTTCATTTAAAACTTCCTTGAAAACATACATTAGGCTATTGGTAACCGTTCCTCCTATATTGTCATAATATCCAGCATCTCCAAACAAACCCATTCCTTTTACCTCTCCAGCTGGAGTCAAATAAGGAAATGCTGCATTGATGCGCATTGCCTCAACCAACTTTACCGAATGACTCGCTCCTTTTTCTATTTTTAATTTCTCCAAGAAATCATAATATCCTGAAAAGATTGCGGAATCGTTGAAATCTACCGGACTTATAACGCTGTATCTCCCTGTTTGGGCATGTGATGAATTCATTAACAACAACGGAGGGACAAACCCCAATGTATCACTTTTGACATAGTATGACAATACATCCTTTTCCAGATTGTTCTCATTTAACTCAAAAGCTTCCTTATGTGCTTTTTGCCATTCGTTTTCCAATAATTCTCCCCTATTGTCGAAAGGGAACAATATCAATATGCTCTTAAAAAGATCTCTTCCCAACAAGCCTACCAAAGAAGACGACAGGTAATTTTTTGAATATATGACACTTGCCTTATATTTGAAGCCTTCCTTTTTTTCGTATCTCACTCTAGTATTGTCTAGTTTAGCCTGCTGTGCCGTAGCAAAAAACATAGCGTTGCCTGCTCCACCTCCAGAAGCACCGGTTAGTGAAAATAGGTGATTTTCATAATAAGCATTGTTTGATTGTTCGGATAGATAGCTGTGTATTAAAAAAGCCCATAGACCAGCTCTGGATCCCCCTCCTTCCGACGATACGAATAATATTGGATAGCTATTGTCCTCGGCTTGTTCAATTTCATCCTTTCGATTTACTATCCAATCATATACATACCCTTTCAATGCCGTTCTCTTTTCTACACCATATACTTCCTCATCCAATGTATAATGATCAAACCCTTCCCTATTTGCATTGTACTCGGACATTACTATTCCCAACAAGGTTACGAATGTAAATAGAGGGAATTTCATTTTTTTTCCTCCAAAAACAAATAAAAACGAAATGGTGTACAATGCAATCAAGCAAATCAACAAGACAGATAACGGGTTAAGTTCCCTAGCCATGTTTGGATTGAAATTGAAGACAATGTAAACCAACAAGACCAACAAACCAGAAACTATGATCCCTCCATAAAAAAAAGGCTTCATCCATTCTGCAAATAGAGACTTGGTATTGAATGCTACAATGAAAAATATGAAGGCCAAAGCCAAATTCGAAACAAACAGTAAGGACAAGTCTTCTTCTGCTTGATTGTTGGTGGCTCCCAACCCAATGATCAATAGAAACAACAAGAACAAAATGATACTGATTATGTATTTCTTTTTCGGAATTCTCGTCACTATCTTCTTAACAAAACTATAAGTATTGTGCTCCAACAGCAATATTAGAACCAATGCAATGATTACAAAGGTATTAAATGGGTTTAGCAGCTTCTCTATGTCATTTTTAATGCCAAAGTGCTCCATTGCATTCAAAATGGCAAAGGCAGACATAAAAAGTACCAAGCACCCCAAGACTCGAGGCAATACTTTTCTAATGTGAGATTTACAGTTATACGAGTAACGCTTGCTCAACACTATTTTCGCATAATGCTTGGTAGGCACAAAGCCAATGACATTTTTGAACTTTACCTGTGAATAATTGTCCCTATAGTAATATTTGGGCGCATTCCAAATGAAAAATGAAATTATAAGCAACAATGAAAAATATAGGGGGACTTCCAAAGTGAATATTTGCCAAAAGTTTGATGCATCATTTTGATTCAATACAAGCAATAGATCCAATGTTTGTGGAAAATGCCATAACATGAAGTATAGCAATGCCACCAATATAACACTAATGACATTATTAGCCAATTCGGAAATCAAAACTTTGAACCAAATACCAAACGCTCTAACAAAAGACATAACCTTGCTCATATGAAACTTCTATTAATCAATTACTAGATACATTCTAAGGTAAGATGACACTTTTCACTACGTTTAAAATAGTTTTAATTATTTTGTTTTTAAAATGTCCCAAACTTATTTTGCTCACCCCTGCCTTATGTAAGGCTTTCATCAACAATAGATCTTTTTGACTTTTCACCAACCACTCATAATCATCCAATGTAATGTCTCCATTTGCCAAAAGAGTCGTCCATCGTTCTAACTTCTCCTTGCTCTCCTTTAAGAATTGCTCTACATCTTTTTTGGATTCGTCCTTTAAATCTTTCCATTTTTCTCCAAAAAGCTCCAACAATGATGTCTTTAGTTCTTTTAATAATGCTTCGAAATCCATATCTGTTTTGTGTTTGATCGTTATTTGCGGTACACAATACCTTTAATTGTTTGATATTATGTCGACTAGTTTATCCTTGACTACTTTATCCTTTTTACCTTCATATTGAATCAACAAATCCATTGCTTCCAAAACTTGCCCCTTTGCTTCAGTTATGAAAAATTGTGAGAGCTCGCTCTTTTCCTTCCAACGTTTGAAAAAACCTGACAATAGATTCTTTTCCTCATTACTCAATATCTTCCACATGGCATAGGTTATCTCGTTGTTTGGCTTGTTCTTTTCATATTCCACTATTTTTTGGATTTCTAAATTGAGAGCTGCTATTGCTTCTATGTTGTCCGCATAGGGTGTTGTTGCCTTGTCCATCAAATTGGAAGCTTCTACTTTTATTTCTACACTCTTTTGATATGAATATTGATCGTAAGATGCTGTCTTCAAAGATTCACAAGATGTGACCAATGCCAAACTTAGTGCTGCCAATAAAAAACCGCTGATCCTTTTTGAAAGAAAAAAATAATTGTTTCTACCTGTTACCGTATGTCTCATAACTATTGATTAGTATTTAAAATATCTTAATTTATTCTTGAGTAGTTCATAATTTGAATGTTAGATTCATTTAAAAAGCTACTAACTCTTTATTTATAAATCAATTACCTCCTTTTCTCACCATTATTAATTATTTAAGAAAGTTAAGACAAATACTTATATTTCCATAGAGGAAAAACACTATTTATTAAAAGACAAAACACTATTTGAATTTATTGTTTTCTAGATTAAATTTCGTTAGAAAATCTATTCTCAACTCTTCTCGTCATCGTAAATGAATGGTTCTTTCAGTGGATTAAATTGTCTTCCAAACTATTAGCACATTGTTTAAAACAAAGAAGCCTCGGGTCAAACCCCGAGGCATTCCTGCTCTTTTCTATTACAATGAAAAAACATCCTTTTACAAACATTCTCATCTTTTGAGGTTTCCCTATGTGAGATCAAGAAGCTTCTCCAGAGTTCTTCCCTCTTGCTCTTCAACCCAGAAACTCCTGTCAAAATACTTAAGCTGGAATTATACTTTTTTTGAACTATAACTCGATTCTTTTATTTTAAGCAAGCCAACCAATAAAAAGAAGGTCATTGCCAAGTATGTATCAATAAATGCCATAGACAAGCCAACGACATACATGGACACACAAACGAAATCAAAGGCATTTCGATCCAAAAACATACCAGCCTGAGATTTTTTCCCATGTAACTTAACAATGGAATTTCTTAAAAAAAGAAATGACAACTGACTCATAAGAAGTACAAAACCATACAAAACGACAGGTACAATGTCTGAATGATGATTGCCATCTCCTATCCAGTCTGTCGTAAACGGAATTATGGACAACCAGAACAACAAGTGCAAATTAGCCCATAGAATTTTTCCATTTATCTTTTCCGCTATTTTAAATAATTGATGATGGCTGACCCAATATACACTCACGTATAAAAAACTTACCATGTAGCTAATAAACGTTGGTAAAATCTCAACAATAGCTTGCAAAGTGTATTCTTTAGGCACTTCCAACTCTAAAACCATAATGGTAATTATAATAGCGAGCACACCATCGCTAAAGGCTTCTAATCTTTCGGATGTCATTTGTATTTTAACTTTTTAACGCTTTCAAATTAGATTTACTTATAATAGTTCCTGTCATCTGGAGCTTCATTCAATGTAAATGTATGCTGATATTCAGGATCGTACACATTCAATATGGTATAGGTTCCTGATGTTTTCCAAGACCCTTCATCCCAACTTCCATCAACGTTTAGTTGCTTCTCTATCTTTTGTGATTGAATTAATACTCTTCCCCAAAACAACCATTTACCATTTACATTGTGGACAAAGTAAACTCGTACAGGATCTATTTGAAAAAGTCTAGCACTTGGCTTGTCTTTAAATTCAAACACCATTCCTTCTACATCTTTTAGTGTTACAGGTGTTTTTTGATGCTTTTCCAAATCAAAAATATGAACTGGAAACCCTTGTTCTGTCGTTAACTGTAGCGTATCATTAATTTCTACGAAACTTCCCATTTTTGTTATTTTTTAATTGTTAATTAATTTCCCTCCAAACATACTCACCAAATTTTCAAATCCATTTTGATAAAATTGTGTCAATCCATCTTCAGAAGAATAGAACTTAGAGGACCATTGCACCAAACAGCGCTTATCCAATTCAGTTTCCATCACTTGAATTTTAGCATGGTACCTTTGTGTTGTTTCTCCCCACTCTCCTTTGTGCCATTTATACCTATAGCACATATTTTCATTATCCATGAAAACTAATTCCTCCCATGTTGGAGATTGATTGGGAAAGGTTAATTTTCTACGAATGTCCCTTTCCTCCCCTTGTTCTTCTGGAACTTCAGAAAGGGGGATGTCCGGGTGCCATTGATTGATATTATAAAAACCACCAACCAGATGCCATACTTTGGCAGCCGAAGCATTTAATTCACAAACTACAACTACTTGCCAATCTTTATATTCTTTCATGTTCTTATTGCTATAGATATTTTTATTTTGTTTGAAATCTTGATTTCTATAATTTCCCTGAATGTCTTATTGATTGGCTAAAAAGATCGGACGGCGCGAACTCTACAATCGTGATTCTTGAGATCGGTAAATATATTGCCTTCTAAAAAGTATTGGGCCCAAGCGAAATTGAGGTCCAATTCGGTAGAGCTCCAATAGAAGTCGCTGGCAAAATTACCCACATCCTTATTTGGAGACTTAGCACCACGTCCAATATTTGTGAACATTAGGCTTAACTCTTCTTTTGATGGCAAATACCAATCCGTAAAACCATTTAAATTTAAATCATGGCAAAGTTGGGCAGCATATGGATCTACTCCTTGACTTACGATAATCTTTGATGTATTGGCTTTTCCTGACCCGACGATACTATCAAAAGACTTGGTATTGGTAAATGCCCCATGATGCCATTGGCTACCTGTACTTTGATCTTCGGGAGCACAAACCAATCCATGTTTCCCCGTAGAATCCAAATAAAATACAATGCCTCCCAATTCTGGAACATTTTGACCTATGCTGTATTTGGTTTTCTTTCCTTGTGCAAACATACCTACACTTGCTAAAAGTAAAAAAGCGAATAGAATATTTTGTTTTTGTTTCATCTTACTAGTTTTTAATTGTTGCTATAATTGAATTGTTAAAGAAGTTTAAAACTTGGTCCATAATTTTCCGTTTTTCCTGGAATTGGAATTTTCATTAATGGCAATGCGTATTGTTCCAATTTAAACATCACCTCAATGGCATTTACCAAAGCTGCTTGTCCTCTACCATTTACCGCCCATGCATCTTCTAACAATTTCACTAGCTCCGTGTAAGTTTCATTGAAGCTATTTGTCAAATGCCAAACCTCGGCAGAAACATCAGCTTCTTTGTAACCGCCATCAGGTACTCTAGCCACATTGTAGACATCTGGTCTTGGCATTGGTTCTTTAAAGTAGTATTTATCCCCTTCTTGAGTAATTTTCTTTTTATAAAAGACTTCCCAAAAACGGTAGAAGTGTGCTAAATCATCCATTCCTGTACTGGCTGGGGTTACATTTTCAGAACCTTCTCCTTGTTCTTTTATCATATCGATGGCTTTAGAAACGCTTTTAGCATCTGCCATAACCCACCAAGACAAAGGCCCGGCCAACTGACGTTCCACATCCATCTTTGGCTGCAATTCTTGAAACAATTCATTTATCCTATCATACAAAGCTCCAATAGTAGTATTGTGCTCATGGGTTTGATGGTGCTCTTTATCACTCGTACTTCCACCATCACCACATAATCCACCAATACTTACAAGTTCTTTGGTTTCATAGTCATATATGTCTGCAATTTCTTCAGGCAATTCTATTTCCATGAAATTTCTAAGAGAACAATCATTCAACCCCTCTAGGTGTAGAAAGAGATCTGGGTGTACTCCTCCTGGTAGTCCAGATGGAAAACTCAACCTGTTTTCAGTATTGTAAATTCTAGGTTCTCCACCAATACCCACTATCATATTGCAAACCATCGCCATATGCAACATTTCTTCTTGAAAAATGTTTCGGATTGATTTGGCTACATCACATTTATTGTCCTTGATAGTCCACATTGCTTGCAAGTAAATGGGTATTGTTGCAAACTCTAATATCACAGCGCTATTGAGAAGCTCTTTCAATACATAGATTTTGTCTTCATGGACATCTCCAACAGATTTGGAGTGTTCAATTAATTCTTTAACATTTGTAAGATTCAATGCTTTTTCTTGAAACGTATTGTTGAATGGTATTTTATCTTTTGACATATGATTCTCCTTAATGTTCGTTATTTTCTATAAGATGATTTACCAACCTAAAAGCCATTGCTGTGAGGGTCAGTGTTGGATTTACCGCGCTTCCAGTTGGCAAGGCGGCATTTGAGCATACATATAAGTTATCTGTATCATGTACTCGCATGAACTTGTCTGTAACACTATTTTCTGATGATGTCCCCATGCGTGCTGTTCCTGTGGTGTGATGCCCACCTGGCTTGTCTACACGTGATGAGGTAACTTCCAGTCCCATTTTTTCAATGATCTGTTCCAATAACCTTAAACGATCATTGGCATTTTTCATTTCTTCTTGGGTTCTACTGAAATGCACAGTTGTTTGTGGCAAGCCAAAACGATCTGTTCCTTGTCTCGCTTCCAACCTATTGCTGTGTTTGCCTTTTTCTTCCAAGAAAGCCTGAATGTTAATGGTCATCTCTCCATAGACGATCTCATCAATCTCTTCTCTAGTTTTACCATCAATCATCAATTGAGCGATGTCAACATTAGGAGTCGTACGATTTTTAAACATGAAGATCTTTCCTTTCTTTTGATGCTCTTTAGTGTTATAACTATGGGACATAAGTGTTGGGAAATCGTATTCTTGAAACCATCCATTGGGGTTGGACTTAGCTTTACCGACAACGTTTAGCATAGAATGCGATACGACATAACGTCCAACCAAATCTGTATCATTTCCAATTCCATCCTTCCAGAATTCATTTTTAGAGGCTCTCAATAGTTTTGGAACATTATAAGCTCCTGAAGCTAGAATCACAGTATTTCCATATACTTCATTCTCCTTACCAGTCAAATTATCCGTGTATGTTACGGACTCTATTTTGGATTTGCTAGAAGCATTCACTTTATGTACTGGTGAATTTACTCGAACTTCAAAATTAACAAATCGAGGGTCATTCTTTAAATCATCCAGTACATATTGTGCATTGAAACGACCTCCAATGGGGCAATACTTGCACGTCCCAGTAGTCATACATTTTCGATAGCGTGCTATGGGCATCTTTCCAGATTTTATTTTGCTTTTCTTCCCTGGGTCTATATCTCCATCTTGGTATACGACATCTAATTGTTCCCAAGCTTCAATCATTTGCCCATCTGCAGCAGTCCACTCAAAAGGTGGTACTGGATAAGGTTTTGATCTTGGTACCCAATTTGCATCATCATCACCACAGACGGATAAAAATGCTTCTGCATCGTTGTAATAGGGCTCTAAGTCTTCATAGTCAATAGGCCAATCGGCACCTTCTCCCGTGTTGGTAAAAAGATTGAAGTCTTCTGGTCTAAAACGCAAACTCCAAGCTCCCCAATGCATCGTAGATCCACCATATGCTTTCACTCTAACACCATCTGTCTGATAATCTATGTTTCCCGTGGAATCTGCTTCAAATTTTTGATCATAGGTAAATGTATATGGCCTTTCTCCTCGCGTAATGTAATCCCACCAAAAACGCCTGTCTTTTGCTATAATTTCTGGGCCAGCTTCCAAAATCAATATAGAAGTGTCATGTCTATGCTCTAACAAACCTTTAGCAATGGTTGCAGCAGCGACACCTCCTCCAACGATTACGAAATCAAAGTTATTTTTCATCGCTTTCGTTTTTTAAATTAGTATTATTAGGATCATAAGCACGTACTCTCGAAATACGGTTGTATCTTGTTCCCCCCAAGAATCCGTGATAATTTTTTGCTTCTTCACCACCATATTTCGTTCCCCAACTTTTAAATCCTCCTGCGGTAATTTGCATTCGGATAAATTCGTTAACCACAAATATTTTACAATGTGCCAATCGAGTAATTGGTGGCTCATCGTTATTGACACCACTTTCAAAAAACAATTTCTCATAAGCGCCACCAACACCATACATTGCTTTCAATTCATTGACCACATAGATGGCGTTCACGTATTCTCCTGTATAGTTCGGAGCATTTTCAGTTTTAGCTTTCAGCATTTCATACCAAGAGCTTCTTTGGTTGTTGGAATCGTATATGGCATTGGACCAATTGGTTCCTATTGCTTCAAAGATTTCCCATAGGGCTTCTTTATTTTTATGCGTTAGATCTTGCCCTTCTGCAAAAATCAAATTTGCTGGGAGTTTTTCATTGCATACCGTACCACCAATACAAGTTTGTTCTTCATTCATAAAGCGTATTGTTTAAAATATTTATTATGCATTTATTTTTTAATATGTATTTTCACCTGAAGAGTTCACGTTCCGTATGATGTTGCGTGCCTTTTTTGAAGTAAATGTTGGTCCAGGAATTATCTACTGCCAGATAATCACTAAAATAAACCTCGTCTAGGCCGTGGTTTGCCATTTGATCACGAAATTCATAATGATTGAATAAACGTACGAACTCTGTAAGATAAATATCGACAACTTCAGTATTTCCTCTCACAATGATCATATTTTCATCATTATTCTTGGTGGAGGCTTCGGAGAAGTTTGCGGATCCAGTAATGAGTGTTGGATCATCTGTCAAAGGGTCAATGAACAAGTATTTGGTATGCAAGTATTTTACATGTACATTCAAACTGGTCAAATGTTCTTCTTCCCATCCTTTCAAGCCTTCTTCTTCAATTTCCTTTTCATTTAAAATGGCTCCTAAAGCAATTCTATTGTTTTTTGTATCCTTAAAAGTATCGAATGTGTTTCCTTCATGTTCTAGTAAAATGTATCGTAACGATTCACCTTCTTTACTCATAATGTCCGCAAAATCTTGATTTACGCCGAAGGCAGCGGTAAAACCTATGGATTTAGTTGCTTCTTGGATTTGTTTGCCATACCACTCCAACACGCTTAAGTCTTCTCTTGGACTAAAAATTGGAGTGATCCCCTTGTCTACCTTACCGGTAGGGGTTGGCGTATGTTTATCATTTTCTGGGCGAATTTCTTTCATTTCCGGATTTTCAGAAAGTCGAGTCCAATACTTCATATAATCAGAAGCTACTTTAGGGTCTCTGACTATATGCCCAACATTAGATTGTCCAAAAATCCCTCCTTTGGTAAAATTCGTGGATCCCATCCAAACCTCCTTTGGCTTGCCTTTGTATAGAAGAACAATATACTTGTTGTGCTTTATAGAGGAATTTGCAGACCTTGGAATCATTAGTTTTTCAATTCCAGGAACTTTAGCCGTTGCATTGTCTGTACTTTCCCATGGACCTCTCTTTGAGCGATCATATACAATTTTCACATCTGCCCCAGTCTTTGATGCATCATACAAAGCCTGAATAACAGGGACATAATCAAATTCATAAGCTGCCACTCTTATAGAATAATCTTCACCCTTTGCTTCTCCTATGAATGCGAGCATGGCCTCCTCCAATCCTCTAGACAACCATTTGTAAGCTTCATTGTCAGGGATTTCATCGGGACTCTTGTTATGAAATTTTCTTGCATAGGCCTGCCCAACAGTTCCTCTATTGAAAAAGACTCCATGAGTTCCAGAATTCGGATCCTCTGTCTTAACTTTTACAATGACTACTTCTCTTTTTTCGTTGCTTGTCGGTGATCCATAAACAGGTGTCGCCGAATATTCATAATGCGTATTTGGTCTTGCTGTATAATCCCCCCATAGAAAAGCTTGAATTATATTTGTATCATCTTTTTCTCCTTTCTTTTCAAACTCTTTGAGCCCTTTTAGAATAATCTCTTCCCCAGAAGAAATATCTTTACGTTTTAAAGTAAAACCCAGTAGTTCTTTTCTAGCGTTAACATCCACGTCTAAGCATAGCAGTACAACATGTGTTCCTGCTATTACATGTAGTGAAACTCCATTAGCATTATTTCTTAATCTCATAAGTTTTTTTTAAAGGGGTTAATTTTTCATTTTAAAGTAAAATTATAGAATAGCCAATACATATGGGCACGTATATATACTTGTTTTTATTTTAATAAATATGTAAGAGACATTTAAGAATTCACCTATTTCATCAATAAAGATTTGATATTCAACTCAAACAGGTAGGGAAGTTCAGCGTTTAGAATTGGCAATCAACAGTTATTTCAAATTATTTGCATATCCACTAATTTGACCCATTGGCTTTTCAATTAATCATCAACTTTTATATATTCGAACTGTAAGTTTATTTTTTTTCCAGAAACTCCAGCGTATAGTTTATTTTCTTTTTTCCAATATTTGATTTTATTGGGAGAATCGAATTTCCTATTAGGAAAATTAATCGATTTGTTCTCACAAACAAACTCTTGGGCATTAGAACTTGTCATTTTGAATGATGATGGTACGACTTCACCTTGCAATTGAATTTTAAAACTCCAATTGTCATTTAATTTTACAAGCTTAAACTTTTCATGTTTTAATGTATCTCCCTTTTGCATCGTATAGCTAAATCCGACATATTCAGTTTGGCTTTTTCTATCCCAATTTTCAAATGTTTCTTTTCCAGCTTCCTCATTGCTCATCTTCCACTTTCCCAATAGCCAATCAAAATTATCTACTGTTTCAGTTAATTCAATAGAGTTCTCAATTGGTTTTGGCTTCTCATTCTTGTTTTGATTACAAGAGACAACTAAAATTCCAATCAGTAAAATAAATACTTTTTTCATGATTTTGTTTTTGCTAACATTGTTTTTATGGACTAGTTGTAGGGAAATTCAACAAGGTTTCCCCTTGCTGAAACCCGAAGATAATAAAATATTTGTAACCTCTGCAATACAAATATTTCTGAAAAACACATATGTTTCTAACTCGTTGTCTTCATTACATTTATATTCAATAAATTTTATTGAACTTATAATATTGAACACTTTGAATTCTATTAAATCACAAGAAAAATTACACCATAGCATTGATTATAGCACATCTCCAAATAAAACGATCATAATCGAATTAGCTAAAACATAAGAATTTTCTGACTTTTAAATTTGCTTTAACATCTGTTCTGATGAGTTAACTTTGAGCTTTAGCCAATTCACTATTAGAGTCAAAGGTGATAATGAATTTAGTACCGACACCTAATTCACTTTCACAATGAATTCTGCCATTCATAGCCTCAACATATTTTTTCACGATTGACAAACCTAGTCCTGTCGATGCTTCACCTGCTGTAGGTTTTGCAGAGAGTTTTTGAAATCTTCCAAATAGTTTTTTCTGATCATTCTCACTTAATCCAGGCCCATGGTCCTGAACTATCACATACGTTTTCGCATCTTGAGATTCCACATGCAATACTATTCTCTTTCCACTTTCAGAAAACTTGATCGCGTTAGAAATCAAATTTTCCAAAACTTGTATCATATAGTTTTTATCTATTTCAACAAAATGATATCCATCTTCAACTTCTAATATTATTTCAATGTCTTTTTCTGCAGAAACAGCTTGAAAAGATTGTGCTACATATTCAACAACTTCATCCAAATCAAGAACTTCATTCACCAATTTTATTTGCTTTGCCTCTAAGGCATGTACATTCAGGATACGACTAGTCATCTGTATCAATCGATCAGATGAATTTTCAATTTCGGTTAGATACATTGCCTGATCATCTGTCAATTCGGTAGGCGTCATATTAAACAACTGAACTAACATCTTTATTTGCCCCAAAGGAGTTCTAAGATCATGAGAAACGATATTTACCAACATATCCTTTTCCTTGTTCAAATTAATCAATTCTTTATTTCGTATGGCAATCATTGCAGTTCTTTCTTCTACTTTCTTCTCCAATATCATGTTTTGTTGCTTAATCAACCTTTCGTTTTCCATAGCTGACAATAGAGCTTCTGCTTGTGCATCTTCCTTTTGCTTTTTGTACATGTTAATTCTATCACCAAGCGCAAAAGAAAGTAATAGTACCTCCAAGGCAGATCCAATCTGCATCGCATTTAAATAAGGCATTACAAAAACCAAGTTTAAGGACTCAAATATTGCAAAACAAATGCCTATAATAAGAGCGCCCCAAGCGAATAGATAGTATTTAGCTGGACGATAGCCCTTTAATCTATATTGAACACCAAGAATGATAAAATATGCAGCCATAATCAACAAACCACCTTGAGCTAACTTAAGGCCTTCTATTTTATAGCCAAATACTACAAGTATACATACCAAAAAGCCCACAACCAGAAACACCATTGCTCCCTTGTGCATAAGCGAATTAGATTTTTTGGTATTCAAGAATTTTTGGGTAAATAACGTTGCCGTAATCATGGTCAATCCAGAACTTACTACTACCAATTGATTAATGAAAGGTGTATTTGGCCAAAAATATTCAAAGAAATAGCCATATACTGAAGCCATGAACCATGTTATACTAAATACATATGAAATGTAGTAGAAGTATATTTTCTCTCTAGTAGAAAAATACAAGAAAAGGTTATAGAGAAAAATTAACAACATAAAACCGAAATAGATACCCTGGAGAAAATCCAAATCGTGTTCATAGGCTACAAAATTGGGAAGAGTCCCTACATTAAGAGGAAAAAACAATGGCTGATCACTCTTTACCCTCAAGTAGAAAGTTCGAGTCTTGCCTTCATCAAAATTTAGGGAAAACAGATAATTCCCAACTTCTATTTCTCTTGTATCAAAGGGTAAATCGTCACCTGTACGACGAGTAGAAATCAATTCATCTTCCTCATTCAATTCATAGAGACATATATAATCTATATAAGCTGATCCCACATTAAGGTAAAAATTACCTGGTATTACCTTTTTAACTTTGAACTTTATCCAATAGGCAGAAGCCGTACTAGAAAAATTCAAGGTTTCCTGAGAATACTCTTTAAACTTAGCTTCTTGGCTATCCATCATTATGTCCTCAATGGTCAATTCAAGAGACGCATCTTCTAAATAATAAGTTTGCTTGGCGATATCACGTAGTTCTGTTGAACTATCTAGAAAAATCTCTGTCTGCCCAGAAGAGCACAGAGGAAACATCAATATAATCGATAAGAACCAGAAATAGTATTTGAAATATGAAGTCATTCTTAACTCTTAATATTTTTAAAAAAATTATTTTTGATAAATGAGTAAAATTATAAATTAAACCAATAACATCTCCTAAAAATTTTATTGTAGTTTTAGGTTTAACTAGTATACAAATATTAATATATGGGCAAACTTAAAACACTCGAGGAAAAAGCCAAGGGAATTGTATCTAAAGTTTCAAACGATCCACAAGGGCGTTATCAATTACGCTATGAATTCTATCAAAAGTACGGAAATCCCATCATTAAAGGAAAAGAAGGTTTGGGAAATTCCGAATTAGCGTTCATTGACTGGGAAATTAAAAGAGGTGCACTTAATTCCATGAGTGACTCAAAACTAGGTAGTCCTTGGTGGAGAGAAGTTAACGGTCATTTTCTCTATCTAGCAACATTAGCTCAATTAATCAAGGAATCTGGTGAAACCTTTCAAGGTTTACCTGTTCCAGTTAACTTTTGGCTTGATTATATAGATACGCCCAATGAACGTACGTGGTATCGTGCCCATAACTCCAGTATAATTTCAGGATACTACGTCTCAGATTCTCTTGCTTTCAATGAAAACATCTATGAACAATACTTTATGAACATCGTCCTGTATCGTGTACTTTATGCACAATCGATGGTAGAAGGTGTTAGTTTTGGCATACTGGGAGAAGTCTTTGGCAACCCACGAGGGTCTGCTGTCTCCATCATAACACATATAGAAGCCTTTTATCCAAGTCATTACCCATTATCCAAAGAAGACATTAGGTATGTTACCCACAATGCCCATAATTTCACGGGATTAATTGAAGATGTTTTTGACAAAAAATTTATCCTACCGCATTTGAACAAACTATATGCTGAAGCAGCCAAATGGAATAATTCTCCTATGGTCAAGACCTTTGTTAAAAACAATCTTCCAACCTACCCAATTACCTTGAGTGAATTAAATAAAGAACATTTCAATACAAAATTAACAACAATAAAAATCCCTATCCCTTAAAATCAACAAATCAATGCAAAACAAAGAACAAAACAAAAAGAAAATAGCGATACTCGGTAGCGGCATGTCGGCTCTAGCAAGTGTCTATGAACTTACCTCCTATGAAAACTGGCAAGATCATTATGACGTAACCATTTATCAAATGGGTTGGAGACTTGGAGGTAAAACTGCGACTGGCAGAGGTCCAAACGAAAGAATTCAAGAACACGGTATTCACATTGCTCAAGGATGGTATGAAAATGCTTTCCGTTTGATACAAGACTCTTATAAAGAATGTGAAAAGCATAATTTAATGCCAAATAGCCCCTTTAAGTCATGGGAAGATGGCTTTGATCGAGAAGACACCACATTACTGACTCATTTCGACCCCAATACCAATCAATGGATTAAAAAAAACATCATTTTTCCTTCCAATGATTATATTCCAGGCCAAGGTGGACCATTGCCCTTTTCGGCCATTGTTCACAAAGCCATTGGGTTAATTTCTGAAATTTTGTTTGGTACAGATCCAAACAAGGACAGTTTAATGAATATGGCTTCCGAATCTGCTAAAAACATAAAACCTCCAGAACATCATTCACTTTGGGCAGATTTTAAGGCTAAGTTCGAAGAATTTGGGAAGGGTCTCTTTATACATGAAGGTGAAAAACTACTGAATTACGCTGCTGAATTAGTTCAAAACCTCACCAATAAAGGCTATGATAATACACAGCGGAAAAATCATCATTCCATAATTAAGGAGTTATTCGACTTACTTCTTAAATGGGTGACCAATCTAATTAACTCAATAGCAGAACACAACGAATACTTCTATTGGCTAGCCGTATTTGTAGAATTCGGGCTTGTTAACATAAAAGGAACCTTTGAAGATGTATATGATCCAGAAACTCATGAGTTGGATTATGAACGTATCAATGATTTAGATTACAGAGCGTGGCTAAAAAAGTATGGAGCAAGCGAACGATTATTGAGCTCTGCCATGGTTAGATTTCTTTATACGGGAACGTTTCACAACTTGACAGGAGCTGATGGCCAAGGTAGCTTAGCTGCTGGAGTTGGGCTTCATTTTCTAACAAATTCTGCAGGTTACAAAGGCTCTTTCGTATGGAAATTTAAAGCAGGAACAGCAGATACGATGATTACTCCAATCTATTTGGTTCTTAAAAACAGAGGTGTAAGATTCAAGTTTTTCCATAAAGTAGAGCAAGTACACCATTCTAACTCTGGGGACATTGAAAAAATATCCATGGCCGAACAGATTACATTGAAAAATGGTACCTACACCCCTACGTATTCGTTTAAAGGTTTAGATGTATGGCCAGGAGAACCTCTTTATGATCAAATAGATGATCAACAAGCAAAAACCCTTAAAGAAGGCCATTATGACTTAGAAGAGTCTTGGTGTGGCTGGAAGAATGTGGCTCAGGTTACCTTAGAAAAAGGTAAAGATTTTGATTTTGTTATTTTAGGTATACCTATTGATGTTTTAGGTGGGGACCAAGGAATATGCAAAGAGATCATTGATAATAACGAAGCATGGCAAAACATGTACAATAACGTTAAAAGCATTCCTACCATGTCTATGCAACTATGGATTAAACCAACGTTGAAAGAGTTGGGTATGAATTTAGCAGATTGGGGTTTCCCCGAAGATTCATTGCCAAATTTGGTTACTTATGCAGATCCTCAATATTCATTTATAGATATGTCTCAGGTGATGCCTTATGAAGACTGGAAAGAAGACGAACCTGGTGTATTGATATATTATACAGGTTCATTTTTAGATCCTGAAGTCATTCCTCCATTCTCTGATCAAAATTACCCTCACGAGCAACTAGAACGCATCATACGAGTTTCAGAACAATGGTTGAAAGATAAAATGGGCTGGTTCTTCCCCAATGCGACTACATTAGAATACCCAGAAGGGATGAAACTAGATGTTATTCATGATTTTTCAAAAACCGCCAAGACTGATTACGGCAGATTAAAGACACAATTCTTTAGAGCGAATGTAAACCCTACAGATAGATACACGTTATCACTACCTGGCTCAAACAAATACCGTCTTAAAGCTAGTGAATCTGGATTTGACAATCTTATTCTCACTGGAGACTGGATTAATTTTGGTGTTAACGTAGGGTATTATGAAGGTGCTATTGTTTCAGGTCTTCAAGCTGGCCAAGTATTGCGAGATAAACTTGGATTACCTAGCAAAACAGAAATTTTCAATGGAGTAAAAATGACGTAGTAGAATATTAAGATTTTATTTAAACTCATTTTGCAATGAAAAACCATCCGAGACTCGGATGGTTTTTCATTGCAATCGAAATTGCATGATTGGAGTACTCCTTTCAAAAAAAATTAGTTTCCTCCTTCTGGCAACTGCTGTATGAATACATAAGTTGAAGTTGGTGGGCCTCCAAAAACAGAATTCGATGGATTGTTGAAAATGTTGTTTCGTATGTTCAACACGTCACTCGCAGCCCCAGAGTATATTGTCACATTATCCATATTTACGTCTGTTCCATGATAACCTAATGAATGATAACTAGCTACTGGTGGTCCTCCAAATACAGAATTGTCTGGATCATTGAATACTTGGTTTCTTATCAATGGTACATCCGACAACGCCCCTGAATAATTCAAACGGCCATCTGCATTTGCATCTCCTCCCCACATTCCTAGTTTACCATTTGGCATTCCAAAGGACGTTTGAGCATCCGTCCCATATGTTATTCCACTGGCAGCATTGGTAAAATCTACAACAGTCGACAATCTAGACAATGCAACTGTGTTCGATGTCATTATCCCCAAATGATTTTTGTGTTTGACTACAACATGGTAATTCCCATGAGCA
The DNA here is from genome assembly GCA_947496215.1 of uncultured Bizionia sp. Classification (GTDB taxonomy): domain Bacteria; phylum Bacteroidota; class Bacteroidia; order Flavobacteriales; family Flavobacteriaceae; genus JAHDHI01. Next base: position 156,159 of record CANMCF010000007.1, on the reverse strand, counting down.
ATCGCAAATTCCACAGTTGATACTCCATCCAAATCCACCACATTACCATCTCGTTGCAACAAAGCTGATCTGGAATCCAATACAACGGTGCTGTCCCCGACATCTCTCAACTCCAACCATACCCAATCCACAATGGCATCATTTCCAGTGACTCCAAATACAGATACTGATACTGAACGACCATCTGCGTAAGGGCTTGTCGTTGGAATACCTCCAGTTACCCTCAAGTCATCACGCATTAAAGTTTCTTCCCCTGCATTTGGATTTAGACTTGCTCCTTGTAAAAGCACAATGGCGTCTACGGTAGCTACGTTGTCAATTATCCTTACGTTGTCGATGAACAAGTTATTGCCATACCCGTTGGTTTGAATAAACTTAAAGATTGTACTTGAACTTTGATACGATGACAAATCTACTGTCTCCGTTCTCCAATCTGCTGCCGAAGCAGGTGTCCAACTACTTGTTTGATAATCTGCTATCGTAGCCAATGTCAAATCTTGCTTGTCGTATGACGTCGCAGTGAAGTTTTGTCCACAATCTGTCGAGTATTCAATATGCAAACGCTCAAAATTACCAGCATTGTAGGCTGTGTATGCCAAATCAAATTGCAATATGGGATTGGACATAGTCGAAATGTCCACACTAGGCATCGTCAACTCATCCAATTGTCCATTTGCATTGTATGCAAAGTTGTTCATATAGATCACCTCTGTCAAATTACCATCACTCCCTGTTACTGTAGAGGCTTCCCATGTCTTCAAGTCATCGGGGTTTATTATTTGCCAGCTACTAGGAGGTATCGCCGTTTCAAAAGTTTCCAAAAGAGGTGTGACAACAGAAACGAGAGCATTTACTGGTTGTGTTATCTCATTGGATCCAACAGCATTGGTTGCCGTTAAAGTCACTTGATAGGTCCCACCGGCATCAAAGCTTATTTCCGGGTTTTGAGAAATTGCATCAGTGCCATTTTGATAGGTCACGGTATCAGGCAAAAAACTCCATGCCCAAGAACTCGGAGTGTTTGTGGAAAGGTCCGTAAATACGACTATTTCATTTGGGCATATTGTTGCTGCACTTTGTGAGAAATTTGCAATTGGAGCAGCAGCAGATGCAAATGCGATCTCAAAATCAATGATTGCAGTTCCTCCTCCACAATTATTATGGTTTACTGTTGCCGTATATGTCCCCGCATGGTCACTTTCTATCGCAGAATCGGTAATGTCAATCGCATTGTAATTCGATTGAAACCCATTGGGTCCTGACCAACTTATGCTACCATCGAACAATTCATTTGGCAACTTCAATGTTATTTTGTCTCCTTCGTCCACTACTATCGAATTCGTGGTTGAAACTACAAAGTCTTGATTGTTCAATTGATATTCGATCTTGTCTGTTAAATCCGTCACTCCTACCGTAAGCAAGATTTCCACCATTCCATAGCAACCTTGGTTGTCATATTCAATCTTGTAGATTCCTTCATCTGCTTCTTGTATGTTGTTAAAGTCCCACCCGGTACCAATGTCTGGAGTTGTATCCGTCGTACCATTGGGATAGGTCATCGTAAAATTCTCCAAACCATTGTTTGTCGTTCCCAAGCTTATGTTGTCTCCTACACATGCATACAGTTCCTTGGTTTTCGTCCAAGTACCAGCATTGTCCTTTACCCAACCATCCATGGCCTCGCTTTTATATACCAGTTCGACATTGGTCGTACCACTACATCCAGCTGGGTCACTCCAAGTAATCGTATACATGCCGAAATCACTTGCTTGAAGATTTGTCAAATCGAAAGCTGTAGCATAATCTGGCGTGGCATCTATGGATCCATCTGGAGCCATAAGTGTTACATTCTCCGTTCCTACAGTTTGCATCCCTATGGATACTCCTTCACCAACACATGCTTCCACATAGGCTTGGTTGTACCAACTGCTTCCTTGCTTTATCCAAGGTTTTACCTCTGCCCCAATAATCAATTCGATCTCCACGGAGGCTGTACATATACCAAAGTCGTAGGTTATCGTATATTTTCCAGCATCGGCAGCTTGTACATTGGTGAATTTCCAACCTGTACCTAGGTCTGGTGTATTATCAGTTGTTCCATTTGGCAACAAAATAACTGCATTGCTTGTTCCCAAGTTTTGTGTTCCTATATGTATGTCCGTACCAGGGCATACTGTCACTGTCGAGCTGCGGTGCCACCCATCTGCTGGAGTTTCAACCCATGGAGTGAGCGAGTAACCAACAGTAAGTGTTATGGGACTGAAACCTACATTTCCATTTCCATCATCATAGGCTATCAAGTATGTACCTCCATCTTCTTCTTGGACATTGTCAAAATTCCAATAGGTAGCTCCATCCGGGGTATTGTCTACCAACCCATTCGGTTTTATAACAGAGACAAAATTCGTACCTATGTCTTGCATCCCCAATTTAACATTGGTTCCAGGACATACTTGCAATGCATTCCCATCTTCCCAAGAGCCATTGTGTATCCTTGGAGTTATATTGAAACTCGCTCCTACACCAGTCGCTATCAAATTGTCATTTTGCCACAATGGAAACCTTGCTGCATGATGCAATGCCGCATACATCCTATTGGTCTGTCCCCTTGTAAACATCTTTGCGCAGCCAGAAACAGAATCGTATCCCATATAGTTTTCATAATTTATCAAAGAATCTCCACAATCTGTAGCTCCTACCACACATCCATCATCAATTGGATTGAAATCCTCTTGAGGTGTATCATCCACATAATCTTGATATGGGCTTTCACAACCTCCTTCAAATGTATGTGCCAAGTTCAACCAATGTCCAAATTCATGAGATAGTATAGATGCGAATTCATCATCCGTGTTTCCCTTAAGGTACCTTCCATTGTACGTTACCCTAGCTTTATTGGCATCGGAATCTGCTGTATTGGGTAGCCATGCAATTCCAGAATTTGTTGATGAACCATTGTCATGCAAATCTGCAGTAAGGTATAAATTCATATATTTATAATTGTCCCAAGCATCAGCAGTTACGGCAGCATTGTTATAATTTCCCTGTCCCGCAGAAGCTGTATGATCTATAATTCCTGTGGTAGGATTCCCATCCGGATCTATCTGTGCCAGCTTAAATATGATATTGGTCTTGGAACGGATTGATACAAACAAAGGATCCACAGTATAAAAATCTGGGTTGAGTCCTTGAAAATCTTCATTAACCATCTCTATCGAATTCATGATTTTCTCGTCTGTAACCGTTTCTCCGTTTTGAGTCCTACCATATACGTGAACGACTACTGGCATTATGATATTTCCGCTAGACGATGACTTCATTTGTTCATTTACCGAAAACCCATTTGTAAATTCATTGAATTCGTTAAACTCTTCCAATGCGTCTGGGTTTTCATTGAAAGTCCCTTCCAAAGAAAAGGAGCAACGTTGTTGGGCATTGATAGATGCTAGCGTGCAAATGACAGAAAACAGAGTAATTATTTTTCTCATATTGAAAACCCCGAGATGTAACTCTAAATATTTCCTCGATATAAAATTGAAAAGCTTGGGCCATTTTAATAAGGGCACTATATTAATTATAAAAATTGCAACATATCTTACCGAGGATAATATAGTACTGCCAATTATTAATTTTTGAGCAACAAATTAAACACTCAGACAATGTGATTGCAAAAAACGCAAAATCCAACGTGTTTCATTGAGCTTTTAAAAGAAATAAGGTGTACCGAGTGAGTTTTACTTAATCATTTAGTTAAAGAAGCAATCATCAAATCCTAACCAAAACCTTATTGAAACCAATACCCCCTTTCAACTGCCTAGACATCAATCAAGTACCATTACATTGATTTTGAATCCAATTGGCACAATAAATGAATTATAGGTTGTTTCAAATCCCAAATCATAAAAAAGTAATAACATTCTCAATGAGTAGCTTCTATGATTACTTTTATATATTTGTTATTCAACACTTTTTTTATGAAAAAAACATTATCCCTCGTCATCCTTTTTTCAATAATGCTTGCATGTAAAACTGATAAGAAAAACGATTCCGATGCATCGCCAGAGAAAAAGAACAAAAAAGAGTATCTACTCACCCTCCTATCCAACGACGAAACCAACATTCATTTTAGCAATAGTGTCGTAGAAACCTATGATGCCAATTTCCTAACCTACGAATTCATCTACAATGGAAGTGGTGTTGCCATTGGGGACATCAACAATGATGGATTGGAAGATATTTATTTCGGAGGAAATTCCTCAGATGACAAACTCTATCTCAATGAAGGCAATTTAAAATTCAAGGACATTTCCTCTTCTTTGGGTCTTAAAAACCTCAAAGGATGGACAACTGGCATAAATATGGTTGACATCAATGCTGATGGTTTGTTGGACATCTATGTCTGTCGATCTGGACCATCCAAAAACAATGTCGAAAGAGCCAACAAGCTATTCATAAACAAAGGCAATCTAAAATTCGTTGAAAGCTCCAAAGCCTATGGTTTGGATAAAATGACTCACAGTACTCAATCTGCCTTCTTTGACTATGATCTTGATGGCGACTTGGATATGTACCTACTAAATCACCCCATACCAAAATTCAAAGCCAAACAATTCAAGACACACATAGAAGAAGTAAAAACAGGAAAAATACAAACTGATTTCTTTTTTGAAAACATCGACGGCAAATTCATCGACAAAACCAAGGAATCCGGATTGATAAACTTTGGTTATCGCCATGGGATAGCCGTAGGTGACATAAACCAAGACCACTACCCTGATTTTTATATCAGTAGTGATTTTGACGAACCAGATTTCTTCTACATCAACAACAAGAACAAGACCTTCACGAATGTCATAGACTCTCAAATAGACCACATTTCCCTAAACAGCATGGGGAATGAATTTGCAGATATCAACAACGATGGCCTTTTGGATCTATATGTAGTTGACATGGCCCCCAGCAATCACTTCAGGTCCAAAGCCTACATGCGGTCCATGAATACAACCAAATTCAACGCTTTTGTGGATAATGGATTTCATCATCAATACATGCAAAATACGATGCATATAAACAACGGCAACGACAATTTTAGTGAAGTTGCTCAACTGGCAGGAATAGCGACCACGGATTGGAGTTGGGCTCCTTTGTTTTTTGATATAGATCTGGACGGAAACAAAGATCTCTTCATTTCCAATGGAATCAAGGAAAACTTCCTGTATCGCGACATGCAATCTGATGTCAATCAAAAACAAAAAAGCCTGAATAGAAACCTCAACTTGGAAGAACTCCTAGAGGTCGTACCTAGCAACATCACCCCCAACAACCTTTATAAAAACGAAGGTAATTTAAAATTCACCAGTACTAAAAAAGAATGGATTTCTCCCGAAGCCTTCAACTCCAATGGAGCTGCCTATGCAGATCTGGACAATGATGGGGACTTGGATCTGGTATTGAACAACATGCAAGCAAAGGCTGCCATATATGAAAATACGGTCTCCAAAGACAAGTCCAATTTCATCAAAATTAGATTGAAGGGAAAAAAAGGCAATACCAATGCCATTGGAGCCAAGGTCATAGTAGAAACAAGTGAAGGGCAACAAGTTCAAGAAACATACAATGCAAGAGGATATTTGTCTTCAGTGGCATACCCATTAGTATTTGGTATTGGAAACACCCAAAAGATAGATAGAATACGTGTGTTATGGGATGCGGAAAACAGTTCGGAATTGACAGATGTCTCCCCAAACAAAACCATTGTGTTGGATTTCAAAGAGGCATCGGCTTCTCCTCCTAATGACAAGAACTTGGCAACAACATTGCTTCCTATAGATGATTCGACATTCAATATCGAATATAAACACAGGGAAAACAAATTCGACGATTATTCCAAACAACTGTTACTTCCTCAAAAGCAATCCACTCTCGGTCCTGGTTTGACTGTTGCTGATGTAAACAATGATGGCCTTGATGATTTTTATGTTTGCGGTGCCCTCGGACAAAGTGGTGAACTTCACATTCAAACCAAGAATTCAAAGTTCATAAAAACCAGCGAGCATACCTTTAACAATGACAAGGGCCATGAAGACATCGATGCCTTGTTTTTTGATGCAGATGGTGATGAGGATATGGATTTGTATGTAACCAGTGGTGGCTATGAACTTTCAGAAAACAATCCTTTGTTGCAAGATCGACTATACATCAACAATGGCAAAGGCATATTTACAAAGAGCAATGCTATTCCCAAAATGGCAACAAGCACAAAATCCGTAAAGCCCATAGATTTTGACAATGATGGTGATTTGGACTTGGTCATTGGTGGAAGGGTGATACCTGGAAAGTACCCTTTGGCTCCCAAATCCTATTTTCTTGAAAACAAAAATGGTGCATTTATCGATGTCACTGAAGAAATAGCTCCAGACTTGAATCATATCGGTATGATCAGCGACATTGAAATCACGGATTACGACAACGACGATGATTTGGACATTATGATAGTGGGCCCATGGATGCCCATAACCCTACTTAGAAATGACAATGGAAGATATGTGAAGGAACCCATTTCTGATTTTGAAGGAACCGAAGGTTGGAACTATGCCATCACTTCAGCAGATTTCGATAAAGATGGTGATATGGATTATGTGATCGGCAACATTGGCATGAACAACAAGTTCCATCCTACCATAGACAAGCCTCTACATATATTCAGTACGGATTTTGATGGGAATGGTAGCTACGACATCGCTTTGAGTAAAAAATACAATGGACAATTGGTACCAACAAGAGGTAAGGAATGTTCTTCTGAACAAACGCCTTTCTTGAATGAAAAAATTGGGACTTTCAAGGAGTTCGCTTCCCTAAACATCGAAAACATCTATGGAAATGATAAAATATCCAATTCGAACCATCTTACGCTATACAATTTCAATAGCATTCATATTGAAAACATAGGGTATGGGAAATTCAAATTGCACAACCTTCCTATCGAGGCTCAAATTGGACCTTCTTTGGATTTTGAAGTGTTGGATGTAAACAACGACGGCATGATGGATGTCGTTGGTGTTGGGAACATATATGATGCAGAAGTGGAAACGGTTCGCTATGATGCCTCCAAAGGATATGTCTTGCTTGGAAACGGCAAAGGGGAATTCACTCCTCTCAAGAATAGTGGTTTCAACATAAACAAGAATATGAGAACGGTTTCCAAAATAGAAATTGGAGGTGTTACCCACCTGGTCGTATCCAACAACAATGATGAGCTTAGCTTCTTCAAGTTGAAATTATAAATTTATAGCACAAGTTAAAGTGTCCCGAAAAGACTTAAAACAAAAACCTCCTTAATTAAGGAGGTTTTTGTTTAATTTATTTATTAGTTTTTAATCGTTTGCTCCTTCCGGCAATTGTTGCAAAAAGACATAAGTAGATGTAGGAGGACCTCCAAATACTGAGTTGTCGGGATCGTTGAATACCTGACTTCTTATCGATGGTACATCCGACAATGCTCCTGAATAGTTCAAACGGCCATCTCCATTGACATCGCCAGTCCACATGGCCACCACTCCACTTGGCAGGCCAAAGGCTGTTTGCGCATCTGTACCGTAGGTAATTTGGTTGTTGGCATCTGTAAAATCTACCATAGTGGATGTTGCAGATAACGCTACTGTATTGGTTGTCATTATTCCCAAGTGGTTTCTATGTTTTATTACTATATAGTAATTTGCTGTAGCTGCATTTATAAAATATATTGATGATGTTCCATCGGTATGTACGATGTCCCCATCTCTTTGCAATAAGGCTGACTATCTATAACCATTGTATTATCCTGTAGTATTTCTAACTCTACCCAAGCCCAATCGACAATAGCATATGAGCCTGTTGGTGTGAATACAGAAGCGTTACAGATATAAGTTATCTATATAAGGACTTGTATTTGGTAAAACCATGAAATTATTAAACAAAAGGGGTTCCGTAATTATTAACAAATGGCAATGAGCCTCCTGTCATTTTTTTATAAACAAAGCTTTAAAAGTAATCATATTTAAAGGTAACTCTAACATTACATGGGCTACACTCAAGAAAATAGAGATCACTAATCCTAACCTATAACTATAAAGGTAACAAGCTAATATCAGGCCCCATACACATACAATTATCACAGATTTTCTCGTATTTAATTGTTTATGCCAACCTATAACTGTTGTTTTAGAAAACCAATTCAAGTAATGATAGATGTAAGCAAAGGCTATAAATATTTGAATTTTTAAATCTACCTTTTCATAAAAGAAGAATTTCAATTCACTGTAAACACCCAATAGTTTTGCCAAATTAGCATTTAAGTAATAAAAGTTATTACTCATATAAATTTCTTTTATGTTTTTAGAAAACTGGTAATTAAATATATCTGTGTTGATTAACAACAAAGATAAGGGCAGTAAAAACATTAAAGCTATATTTAACTTTCCAACGGTACTGTTTTTTCTATGTATTCCATACAACATAAATAATATGGTAAATAAGTACACGTGAATAACGGTTGGCAGCAACAAACCATTTATTAACATATACAGCTCTGAAGTATAGGTTAAGACGGAAACTAGTACTACAAGAAAGCCACTTATTAAAAAAGCTTTACTCTTTTGAGTAAACAAAAAAACTATAGCACATACTAAAACTAAAAGCATCAAAGCATTAGTATAAGAGCTATTAAATACTGACAGTAATTGCTTCATACAATTTTCTCCTAAAGCACTTTTAATAAATGGCAAGCTAAATAGGTATGGCATAGAATATAAAAATGCAGCAACAATAACCACATATTTCCAATACTTGTTGGAAACAAAATAATTTTTATCTATAATCCAGTTAGTTTCTGTTAAGTAGTGCAGTGGGCCAAGAACTGCATACCCAAATAAGAACAATTCAAAAGGCAATAGGCAGGCAAGGATAAAAGAAATAAGAATTAACGCTAAGTTAAGCTTGTCAATATTTATTACCATCATAATATTAAAGTCATTACCTCTTAAAAAAACAAGCCATACAATATTGTATGGCTTGTTTTTTTATTTACATAAAAATAGAGATTATTTATTTAAAATTTTATTCATCATTGCCTCTAATTTTTCTACTTTTCTTTCTAAAGTTTTAATTTTAACATCCTTCAAATTTAATTCCTCTTTTAATTTAGAAGAACTAATTCCTGATACATAGTCCGCAGATTGCGCGTGCAAAGCATAAGGCACACTTACTAATTGTGAAGTACCTAATTTCATATAACTAGTCCCTCCTGTCACATCTGCTTTTATTTCTAAGTAATATACATTTACTCCCCAATCTATCGTTGTAAAATCACCACTAACTAAAGTTCCATCTCCTATTAACAAGTTAGTTAATCCCTTGCCTGATGTAGTTGCAGAATGTGTTTCTGAATATACGGTAGTTCCTGTACTAGAACCTTGTAATATATTTATTTGAAAGCTAACAGCAGTATTAGCTAAAACATCTCCAGAACTATCATTTACTACAGCTTGGTAATTAAACTTTTGCGGAGTAGCATCTGTTCCTGAAGCTGTTCCTACAGTCTCTAAAGCGGTTACACGATCTTCCAAATCGGTCAATAAAGGTGATAGATCTACGTTTACAGCGTCTCCACTTTCAATATCTATGGATAATGTAGTGTCTGTAAGAGTAGCACTTGTTAAATCTTGATTATCTGATCCTGTCCCATCTTGTAAAGCGGCCAAGTCTATAGTACTTCCTGAGCTAATGCTTAAGTTGGTTCCGGATAAACTAATATCTTGTATTTCATTAGTAATATCTCCATCCACTTCTGTAAAAGCAGTTAAATAACCATTGTTAGACACATACGTATCTACTTGCGCTTCCGTTAGCTGTGTATCGGTATTTACATAAGCTGTCAAGTCTATTGGTGTAGCATCGTTACTTAAACTAAGTATATGATTTGACATGGTTAAATCCTGGTTGTCTGTATTATCCAAATACCCCGATAGATCTACTGAAGTAGCATCATTGGTCAAACTCAAGATATCATTAGACAATGACAAGTCTTGCTCGTCTGTATTAACAGTAGCATCTACCCAAGTAACAATTCCAGAGCCATCAGTACTTAATACCTGATCTGTTGCTCCATCTGTATTTGGTAAAGTATATGCTCCAATAGTCATGGTATTGGCTATTTGCATTTTACCAGTATTATCTAAAGCTGCAATAGGTGTTTGCCCAGTTACTCCCCATGTCCAACCTCTACCTGCTGTTGAATTCATATCGTTTTTTATACTATAATCAGTAACTACACCATATTGATAGTCTGAACTATTACCCATAGAAATTTTATAATTATTGCTATTCCAAAATCTAACACCTACTCCTTCAGTATTTCCAAAATCAAGATTATTATCTGCAACTTCTATATCTGTAGTTGCAGTATGATCTCCTAAGTTATCTTTAATAGCACTATTCCATTCTGTTCCATTCCAAAAATATAATAAGTTTTCATCCGTATCATATACTATCATACCGTAATCGGTAGCTGTTAAATTCCCTCCTAAAGTTGTTTTTTGGGCGGTTGTTAAACGGTTTACTAACAATCCTTTATTGGTGTCTGCTAAACTTAAAGATGCATAAGCATTTGGCGTATCGGTACCAATCCCCACACTTAACGGGTTGGTTGCCCCTCCTAAGACCATAGTGTTATCTGTTACAGCACTAGCTGCGTTACCTATTGCTACTGAATTAAACGCACTTGTAGTTGCATTGTACCCTATGGCTATATTATTGGTTGCATCTAAATCACCTCCAGAATTATCAATTAAATCCATTGAATTTGCACCATACCCAATTACAATTGCACCATCATTTTGTATTATTGAATTTGCACCAATTGCTACCGACTCCGCTTTATCTACATCAACTGAACGACCGATACCTACTGCATCATTCTCTGAAATATTTGCTTGATACCCTATACCTACGGAATAATCTCCATTTGCACTTAATGCAGCTTGATACCCCATTCCTATACCTCCAGTGGCATTAAGTAAATCTGCTTCGTTACCTATGGCAATACCATATTGACCGTCTACACGTGTACTATACCCAAGCATTGTAACATCATTATGTCCAACATCAGCATTAGCACCTATAAATGTAGCTCTACTTCTGTTCGTGTGGCTTCCTGCTCCATCCCCCCATGGTGTTGGTTGCCCAGAAGACCCAAAGTCTGCAAAGGCTCCCATACCTACGTTATCTTGTCCTATCCTGTTACTATAACCAGTAGTTGTACCTACATAGGTGTTTCTGTTTGAATCATTTGTATTGTTTGTTCTGTTATTATCATAACCTGCATATGCCCCAACAAAAGTATTATAATCGGCGTGTTCTGTTGCCGCTCCAGAACCATGTCCTATCATAGTATTTCCGTTTCCATCACCAATATCGGTACCTGCTGAGTCTCCCAAACCAGTATTTCTTGATCCTTCATTAATATCATAAAGCGCTTGATATCCTACCCCAGTATTTTTATCTCCATTAGATTTATCACTAACTGTTGTACCATATCCTGCACTAGTACCTACAAATACATTATGCTCTCCATCTACAAAGTTACGTCCAGCATCTTCTCCAACATATACGTTGTCATGACCTACTGTATTTTGTTCTCCAGCCTCTTCACCAACAAAAGTATTGTCATACCCCGTTGTTGTACTTAAACCTGCATCTTTACCTATAAATGAATTATCTGTTCCGTCTGCCACACGACCTGCTCGGTAACCTATATAGGTACAATCCTGTGCATCATCATGAAATTGACCTGCTTGGTACCCCATAAAAGTTGAAAAATCAGCCCCTGTAGTATATGCCCCCGCTTCACTACCAACATAGGTATTGTACAATCCAGCATCTTCTCTTTTTCCTGCAGAATCACCAATAAAGGTATTATAATCTCCAGTGGTTAATCCAGCTCCAGCTGAAGCCCCTAAAGTTTCATTACCTAATTGTGCAAAACCTGTGGCACTTAAAAATAGTACAGATATTATTAGACAGACGTGTAACTTTTTCATTTTTAATTATTGAATTGTTAAGCCCCAAAAGTACTCATTAAATAATTAAGAAAAGAAAAACAACCTTACCTTTCAACGATTTTTTTAACATTTTTTTTACTCAATGGCATTAGATAAGAATTATCTAGAAGGTCTAAGAAATATTTGTCTGAACTATCATTTCCATAACCGTAAGTTATCACATAGTCTCCTGAAAGCAAACGCAATACGTGTTTTTCTTTTTCTTTACCATAACAATTTTCGCCCACTATATTTCCTGTATACTTATTGTTAATCACTTCAAATTTAGTAGCTATTAACTTAACTGAATTTAAGTTACACCAGTGTTTTAGCCAAATAGCTGATGATGCTGTTATAATATAAACTTCATGTTGCTGGTTTTTATGCCATTCAATTAACGATAAAGCTTCAGGAAAGCAAAAGGAATTTATTTTTTGCGAAAACAGTTTACCCTTTTCTACTAATTCTTTTTCGGGCATTCCCTTATAAAAAAAAGAAAATAAACGTTCCTTTAGTTTATCATTTGGATATTGGTTAAAAAAATACTTTACCACATAATTAATATTATAGAAAAGCCCCGTATGCAACCTCAACGATCCGTGAGTAAATTTGATAAACTCTAAGAAGGAATCTTTTTTAGAGATAGTTCCGTCAAAATCAAAAATGGCAAGAGTTTTTGGCATTAGAGTTTTAGTTTTTTAAATATCGTTTCTGGAATATTTTTAATGACAAACATTATATACCTCCATACTGGTAATACATAAATAGTATTTTTCTTTCTCTCATAAGCTTTCCATATCGCTTCTGCAACTTTGTTTGGTTGTGCTGTTAATACTTTATTTGTTTTTAAGTGCTTAATCATTTTTGTATTAATAAAACCCGGCTTTACCGTTATTACATGTACATCATATTTATGTAGATAGTTACGCAATCCGCTTAAATATGTAGAGAAACCTGATTTAGCTGAACCGTAAATAAAATTACTTTGCCTACCTCGTTCTCCCGCTACCGAAGAAACCCCTATTAGAGTACCCTTTCTCTTTTCTTTAAATATCTCAGCAAAATGATTAAAGACAGAAACTTGACCTACATAGTTGGTTGTCATTATTTTGTGTGCTTCTTTAAAATTAGACAAAGCAACATTTTGTTCACCTAAATAACCAAATACAGAAACAACAACTGTAGGTTTTATTACTAAATCTTCATATAAATGTGCATGACTTTTATAGACCACCCCATCAAATGAAACTAATAAGGTTTCTACATCATACTTTGCAGTTAATTCTTCTGCTATTTCTTTTTGAGTATCGCTTACCGTTCTAGTTGCTAGTATTACATCAAAATTGTTTTTAGCAAACACATAAGCCAGCTCCTTACCCACATCTGAATTCGACCCCAAAATTAAAACTGTATTCATTTACTATGCTTTTTTTTTGCTAAACAATCTAATTAAATCCCTAATCGGTTTGACAGCATAGAAACAAACTTGCTATTATGATTTGTTTTTTCTGGATACATTCTATTAAACGTACTTGCCGTCATTCTACAATCTTTACTCAAATATATTCTGCCCTTAAACTTTATAATCAACTCATCTAAATGACAAAGTAATTTTAATGAGCTATTTGTGTTTTTCACATCCAATGCTAAGGTAAACCCTTCCATTGGGAAAGATAAGGACGAAACACGACATTCTTCTTTTCCTAATCTTTTTAAAACGGCTAAACACACTCCACAATTAGATTCTTGTACCGCATTTAAAATAGCTTTTATCCCTTCTTTACCATTGCAAAAAGGAATCACAAATTGATATTGGATAAACCCTCCATTACCATAAGCTTCATTCCAATTTTCTATTTTATCCAAAGGATAAAAATAATTATTATAGTGAACTATTTGTCTCGATTTTTTTTTATGAAGTAAATTATAATTTATTGCATTGAAAACCTTTATCGTAAATTTATTTAATAAGGCTTTAGGAAAGATGTAAAAAGGTAGATTTATTTGTTTGTTCTCATGAAGTTTCAAGGGTTCTTTTGAAAACTTTTGGGGTAATTCGTTTTTCTCAATATGTTTTCCTGTACTCAGGATTCCTTTCCCTAATGATTTATTTTTAGCAAAGCAATCAATCCAAGCTACTGTATGTGCTCTCCCTTTATTTTTTTCAAAAAGTGCTAATAGTTCCTCTAAGTTTTTTGCTTTATTCTTCTCCTGAAGAATGTAACTCGTTTCTATTTCTTTCAATTGAATTGTTGCCTCTAATATTACCCCAGTCAATCCTAAGCCTCCAATTGTACTTTCAAATAATGCTGTATTTCTATTCCTTGTACATAAAACAGACTTTCCTGTTTCTGTTAAGATTAACATGCTTTTTATATACTTGGCTATACTTCCTTCAATGAAATGATTTTTTCCATGGACATTACTAGCTATTGCTCCGCCTATTGTAATAAATTTTGTCCCAGGAGTAACGGGTAAAAAAAAGCCTTTAGGTACAATTACTTTCAAAACATCGATTAACAAAACACCACTATTGCATAGTACTGTTTGGTTTTCTATATCTAGCTTGATTTCTGAATTTATCTTTAATAAAGACAGCACCTTTCTTTGCAGTGAGTTATCACTGTACGACCTACCATTGCCTCTTGCTATTAGCTGGCGCTGCCCCTTAATCATTTCTGAAACTTCCTGAAATGTTTTTGGACTTAATACTTTTGACTTTACTTTAGGAAAACCATTCCAATTGCAAATTGTTTCCATATAATATTATAGTAAATAGTAATAACCAACAAACAATGGTTAATTGAATAAGCTTATCCTTCCACAGAATAGTTATCGGCGACCCCGATTTATTAGATACGATGGTTATTTGTAAATATCTCATTATACCCATAAACACAAAAAAAGAAGTTATATAGAGGTTTTCTGAAGTCAGCCGTTCTTTAACTTCATTAGAAATTGAATACATTATGTATGAAATCAATGTAATTGAAAAAGAAATACCCATAGCTATATCCAGAAACTGTAAAGTATACCCTTGCAATGATTTTCGCAATTCTTTTTTATCTACATTAATAATTAAATCATTTCTTCGTTTTGAAAAAGCCAATGAAATTGATAATAAAAAAGTAATAATTATCATCCATTGAGACACCTGTATGTCTAATTCGCTCCCTCCTGCCAATACTCTAACAACAAAACCTATTCCTATACAAGACACATCAACTATCGAGTACCTTTTAAGCTTGAAAATGTATGCTATGTTTAATAAAACATAAGTAATAGAATACAGATACGAATCTACCATAAATGGCAATGTTAGTACCCAAAAACCAAAAAACACAACTGCAATATAGCAAGCCTGTTTTTTATTAAAAAAGCCGCTAGCAATAGGTCTGTTCTTTTTTATTGGATGCAACTTATCCAACTCACAGTCTACAACATCGTTTAGAATATATATAATTGATGATGCAAAACAAAAAGATACAAATAGCAACCAAAGATTTGGCGATAATAGCGTTCCTACATCTCCCGAAAAAAAACTTGGAAAAAAAATCAATACATTCTTTATCCAATGTTTTACTCTTATTAACTTAAATATGTTTTGTAAAAACGTCAATTAAATTATCTTAATTATTACTTATGAGTAAATATACTTTTTTTGTTCCAAAACAAAAGTGATTAGCTAAATAGAATCATCTATTTATTACTTGGCTAAATAAGTTATATTGCATTAAACTTTTTTAACCCAACAATGAAAAGGAAAACTATTGAAAAAGCTGCATTGTCATTAAGCTTTATGTATATCATACTTTGTTTCTTGAGTATTTTATACCCAGATAGTTTATGGGGATTTCACTTTCTTAGTTTTTTACCTCAGGAACATTTTTTATTGTTTTTAATTCTATCGCTAGGTATCTTTTTACTTCAATTTTTCAAAATAAATATTGATTTCGATTATCAATACACTATTAAAACCCCTCAAATTATTGGGATTGCAATTATTGGAGGTTTACTAATAGCTATGTTCCCCGTAATTGAGGATTACTATGGAGATGCTTACAAATATATTGACATTAGAAAACAGCTAATACCAATAATTCCAGAAGGTACCAAAGAAGCTTTATTATCATATAGTTTTAATGCAGCGGCTGGAGAACAAACCATACTAGCATTAGTTACTTACATCGGTTATTTTTTTAATACTACGTATGAGAATGCTTTTTCTATGATGAATGTTCTGTTTGGAAGTTTGTTTATTTATAGATGGATTTCTTTTGTAAACAAAGAGTTAAAATTGCTAGCCTCAAAAATCATAATGATTTCTACTGGCCTCGTATCTCCTTTGATGTTATTCTTTTTTGGTCACTTAGAAATATATGCTCCGGTGTATTTTTTAATTCTTAGCTGGATAACTTTGGCTATTAATTATTCCAAAGCATTTACTTGGAAAAAAGCTAGTATCCTATTATTGCTTTTGATTGTTTGCATTAAAGTTCATGCCATAGCAATTTTATTCTTCCCCATCTTACTTTATATGTGTGTCTGTATGAAAATTGAAAAAAACATGGCATGGAAGCACGCTACATATTATATATTCATTCCTATTATGGGCCTTGGGGTTTTATTATACTTTTTCATACTAAAAGACCATATTGACAATAGAAGTTTTAATGAGGGGCGCATTTATGCTTATGAACATTTATTTTTACCATTGATAAGCCCTGAAGCTCCTTTGGACAATTACAACATGCTAAGCCTTAATCATATTTTTGATTATTTCAACATGTTATTATCTTGGTCACCTGCTGCTTTAATAATTATCTTATCTATTATATTCTCAAAAAGTAAAAATATAAGATGGCAAAGTCCTAACATTATCATTTCGGGGATAGCACTCCTTTTATTTATTGCATTATTTTTTGTTATAAACCCATTAATTTCAATGCCCCGAGATTGGGATTTATTTTCCATTCCTGCTATTCTATTACTCGTTTTTTCATGTGTATTGTTACAACTTATCGAAAAAGAAATCATTACCAAGCAGGTAGTTTTTACAATTGCATCTGTAGTAGTACTCATGTTTTCTGTTTTTGCAGTTCATTTTGATAGAAACGCCTTAGCAGATCGTTTAGAATCTGTTTCCACACATGTTTTTGGCACTTATTATTCATTTTCGTCGGAAGCAGCAGAGTTTTCTATTCAGTGCAGAAAATCGCCTTCTATTTTTATTGAAAATAATAAAAGGTTAATTCATAGATTTAAGCCCAAAGCTAGAAAAGGAATTGATTATGAGTTTTCTAATTTATTGTTTAATCAAGCAAACGCTTACCTTAAAGAAAAAGATTTTACTCAAGCCCTAAATTTATATCATGAGACTTTAGAGTATTACCCTTTGCACAACCGTTCTAAACTGCGAATTCTAGAAATCAACTTTATTCTTGGTAATTTTGAAAAAGCTTTTATCGTTTCGCAAGACCTAATTAAACTAGGTTATCCCTCTAACAAAAAAGCCCATCGTATTGCCTTGCATTGTGCTATAGAAGCCAATATGTATGAAGAAGCTTTAAAGATCAGTTCTTTTTACACGCAGAACTGGAAAGGGAGTTTTATTGATGACATCCACAAAAGACTAGTTGATGGCGAAAACATTCACCTTATTAAAAAAGCTTTTAAAGGGGCAAATTAATCGTAAAACAATTGTTTGATTTGATGAGAATTTGCTCCGGATTTTAAGCCATTCTCTATCTTTAATACAAAAGTATCTTCAGGATATCTATTTAAAAACATATTTACTAAATGCTTTGCATTATCCAAATTATTATTTTCTAATGCCATTTGCATTGCCACTTTAAATGCTAATTTTTCATCAGGAAATTTATATTCTAATAAATGCATTGCATTCTCATAAGCCTCTTTAAAATGCTTTAATTGATAATTAGATTGTAGTAACAGTTTTGTGTTTTCATGTAACAGAGGACTATAAGAGAAGCCTTCATGAGCATAATATCTAGCCGATTTAAAATCTTTTGTTTCATAATAATAGACAGCTTGATCCATTAATAAGTTTGCATATTTTATATCATTTCCTTTTATAGCGTACGGCTTAAGCTCGTTTAGCAAGTGTTCTTTTCTTTTAACATATGTTTCTATATCATCATTTAACAAACTTAACGCGTATAACATGTTATATGCTGAATGCTGATAATAGGTTTTATACACATGAATGTTTGTACTCTCTAGTCTATATGAAATAGCTTCCTTATTAGAATTTACCATAAACATTGGCACACTACAAATCCCTAATGCAACTGTGCAAGAAAACACTTTTAAAGGTATTTTTTCATGCTCTACTTGTTTTATGAGCAATAAGGCTATAATTAGCAATATAGTTGTTGGATACGAAAACAAATCCCAATCCATTGGCATGCTTAACAAAGGGTTAATCATAAAAAGCAATGAAATAACCAATATGAATAATGTTGTAAAAAGTCTAAGCTCTTCATTATTCCAATTAATTGTTTTTCTATGAAAAAGTACAAGAAAGGCTATTATAAACCATGCACAGGATGACCATTGAAAAGAGGCCATGAAATAATCAAAAATATGATTGAAGCTTAATAAGTTATATCTATCTAATGGCGGCTCAGGACTTATCAATGGCAAAAACAACCTGTCAATGTCTTTTGCTCCTTCTACAAAACGAGGGTCGTTATAGTCTTTTAAAACAAAGAAGTACAGATAAGCACCTGCAATAAATATAGGTACCAAAACAATTAAACTTATCCCCTTCCAACTTAGTAGTCTTCGTGAAATTACTGATTTGCTACAATAATGAGTACATACAGATATACCCCAAACTATTATTAATAAAATACTAAGTGGGTGTATTTTTAAATTTATAAATAGCAATGGCAATAGAAGCCATAAATACTTAGTATTTTTAGTTCTTATGTAAATTAACCAAAGTAGCAACCACCACTGAAGAAAAAGAAATACAACAGCATACGTTTCTACATGTCCATAAAAAAACTGCATTATTGGCGCTATTAAACCTACCATCATTAATAATATCTTCCAACGGGTATTGGTTAAATACCACTTTACAAAAAACAACCAAGTCCAGGTGTACAAAATACCACAAACAACCCCAACCCACTTGAAAATCGTATAATAGCTCACATTAAAAGCATACGATAAAAACCCGTAAAAAAGCAATACTGTTTTCCTCCCTGTAGAGGGTAAAGGGTTTAATGAAAATAAATCCTGATAAAAATTATTTGGTAGTACTTTAGGTATTGTATCCTTCATGGGAGCATAACGATATGCATCTCCATAGATATCACCTATTATTGGAAAAAAATAAAAAAGCACTCCCATTATCGCACCTGTTAGGATTATCCCTAAATTAAACTGATTTTCAACAAGCTTTATTTTTCTTAATTGGATTTTATAAGGCACTGTAATAAGTAGAATAGCTATTATTAAAATAACATACTTAATTCCAACTGGCAAAAAAGCCATATAATGTGTTCCCCACCAACTATTAGGAAAGAAAGTTCCAATGCCATATAATCCAAAAAACAACAGTGCAATGATTTTTATGTATATAGATTTTGGCATTTATTGTATTGACATTATTATTAACCTGATAAAAGGATATAACACTAAACTCTTAATAACAAATCTATAATTAAAATTCTAATAATTACATATCTTTGACTAATGAAAAAAAGCAATTTAATTACTGGGATTCTTGTTTTTATTGTAAGTTTCATCATTTACTTTCTGACCGCTTCTCCTTCTATAGGTTTTTGGGACAGTGCTGAATTTGCTAGTAGCAATTACAACTTACTGCCCACGCACCCTCCAGGAGCTCCCTTATACACAATGATTAGTGCTTTTTTATTATCATTTTGTCCTACTACGAAAGTTTCATTATTCAGCAATCTAATATCTTCATTATTTGGAGCCCTCACTGTCGTAAACATATTTTACTTTACCAAGGGGATTGCTCAAACAATGATTTCTAAAAAAAGACTTGCCAACGAGAATTTAATAGCCACTTTTTCTGGAATCATAGGTTGCTTTTCACTTGCCTTTTGCACAAGCTTTTGGACTATTGCAATTGAAACAGAAGTGTATACTCTATCACTTTTCCTTCTTTCTATTGTACTAAGAATTGGTTTTAGACATACCATTATTAACGACCCTGAAAAAGAATACAAATTAGTTCTTTTAATATTTTTAGTTCTTGGATTCTCTACCGGTGTTCATTTAATCAACCTAGCAGTTTTAATACCAATTTGCCTACTTATTGCATTTAAAAAACATCCTAAAATCTCTTTAAAAAACTTCATGCTATCTATTGGTATTGGTGCTGCTCTGTTTTTAGGACTATACCATTTCATGCTACAAGGTTTTTTAAAACTAGCCACTACATTAGATGTTTTTTTGGTACAAAACAATATTACAACCATAAATAATGGACCGTTAATACTTTTCCTTTTTTTCCTTTTGCTTTTATACTTAGGTCAATATCTTTTTCAGAGAAAGCGAAAATACCTAGCGCATTTAATCTGCTTCTCCTTATTCTTTTTCTTCCTGGGTAGTTCTTCCTATCTAATGCCACTTATACGATCTAATGCTACATCTAATAGTAGTGTTGGATATACTACCAAAAACACTATGGACTTATTAGGCTACCTAAAAGCAAAACAATTTGGAGTAGATAAAACGCCGCTATTATACGGTAAAACATTTAGCGCTCCATTAGACAAGGATACACCCTTTACTGATGGTAAGAAATCTCTATATTATAATTATACTACCTCAAACTATATAGAAAGTAATGATGGTAAGTATAGAAACCCAGAATATGCAAAAGAGTTTTATACTTTTTTCCCCAGAATGTACAGTCATAACCAAGCAAACATACAAGGGTATCATGAATGGACACATATAAAAGGACAAATAATTCCATATAGAGTAAGAAATACTACGCAACCAATCATTAAACCTACTTTTAAAGAAAACATAGCCTTCTTTATAAACTACCAGGCTTACTGGTCTTGTTTTAGGTATCTTTTATGGAATTTTAGTGGGAGGCAAAATAACAACCATGCTGATGGTGGCATTAAAGACGGTAATTGGATTTCTGGTTTTTCTTTTATCGACTCAAAAAATATTGGAGCCAAAGAAATGTTTCCTATATATGAAACTGACTTAAATTCAAGAATTTGTTTTTTTATGATCCCGTTTTTCTTAGGTCTAATTGGTCTTTTAGGACTTTTGAAATACCCTAAATATTTTCATACTACCTTATTCTTTTTTATAACCTTCGGAATTGGTTTAATTATATACACAAACCCATTGCCTACCAGTATTTTAGTTAGGGAACGAGACTATATTTTCATAGGTTCTTTTATGATTTTTTCTGTTTGGATTGGGTTAAGTCTACCTGTACTCTTAACACTTATAAAGCCACTACAAAGGAAACATAGAGTATTCATTTTTAGCTGTATTCTCACCTTAGTATCTCCAATCCAAATGCTTGCTAAGAATTATGCTGTACAAGATAAATCTACAGATACTTTTCCTTATGATTTAGCCAAAATGTACTTAGACTCATGCCCCGAAAATACCATTTTAATAACAAATGGAGATAACATAACGTTTCCGTTGCTCTACTTGCAAGAGGTAGAAAAATACCGCTCTGACATTAAAATTATAAACTATGACCTATTATCACTCCCATGGTATATTTCGCAATTGAAAACGAAAGGAAATCTTAATTCCCCTATTAAAACTTCAATTAAACCAAATAACTATGAAGAGGGTCATGAAGATTTTTTACCGCTTCAAAAACAAGTTGAAAAAATCGGTTTAGAAAAACTTTTTGAGTTTATAGAAAATGAACATAATGATATTGTATGGAATGGTGTTTCACAAAGTTTCTTCCCTACAGATAAATTTTACGTAACTGTTCCTAATTCTAAAAAAAATCCTGCTTCCATTAACAACCAAATGGATAATACCATAAAAACGAGGGATACCATTTCATGGGATTATTCAAAATCATTTTATAAAAAAAATGACATAGCGGTGTTAAACATTGTTATGAATAACATAAATGACAAACCTATATGTTTTACCGATAATGGCCATAAAAATCATTTTATAGGCTTAGATTCCAACTTAATTTCTTCTGGTTTAGTTAAGCAGTTAAAAGCTTTTAAAAACACTCTTAGTAGTTTTAATAAAATCAACCTTGAAAAGTCTCTTCAGTTGTTCACTGATGGCACTTTTTCTTCGATGCTAAAGAACACTGATTTTGACCATTTTGAAAATAGAATCTTCGCAAAGAAAATACTTCGCAAAAACTTGTTTTTATTAGCCAAAGCTTTAATTGATAAAGGAGATTATCTAAATGCTAAAAAAGTAGTAGACATGTCTACTACTTTAATACCTAATAAATTTGTTCTGGACAAGGAGATATCCTTCTCTATTGGAGAGTTATATCATACAATTGGAGAGCATCATAAAGGAAATGAAATCTGTCTAGAAGCTATCAATAACTTAAAAAAGGAATTAGACCGGTATATATCATTTACTCCTCCAAACCCAATTATAAACTCACGAAAAGCTTTGAGCACAAAAAAAACTTATGAGCAAATGCTAAAACAATTCTCCCTAATAAGCCCCAATACAGGTAACAAGCTACATAAAGAGCATCTGTTATTCATACCTAAATTTGAATTATGGTATCATAAAAACCATCCATATTAGTTTCAAGCTAATAAAAACCTAAGGATTTTTATTCAGAATTAATTGACTGATTTAGCAATTCATTTTTCTTTAGAATTGCAGGTTCAAAATTAGGTTTTAAGGCAATACATTGCTCTATTTCTTTCAATGCTCTTTTATTATCATTCATTAGTTGATATAACAAGCCTTTGTTAAAATAAACAATGTGATTCTTGGGAGCAGTTTTCTTAGCCAAATCAAAATTTAAATGAGCCTTGTTATACTCCTTTAAATTCATATAAATAATACCTTTATTTATATAAGCATCTATTTGACTTGCGTCTAAAAGAACTGCCTTATTATATTTTATTAAAGCTTCTTCAAAATTATTTTTATCTAACCATAAATTACCCAATTTAGTATAGCCTACCGCCATTTTAGGATCTAACTCCAATGCTTTGGTAAAACTCTTAAACGCATTATTAATATCATTTAAACTTAAATAAAGTTCTCCTCTAAAATAATAGGCTGGAGCATATAAATTATTTATGGCTATTACATTTTCCATATCATTTAGTGCCTTATCATATTCCTTTATTTTTTTATAATAAAGAGCTCTATTATAATAGCCTTCAAATTTATCAGTCCCTACTTGAATATTTTTAGTAAAGTCTGCAATTGCCATATCTTCTTTTCCAAGCTCTCCATGTAACTTTCCTCTATTTAAATACGCAGGTGCAAAACTAGGCATTAACTTAAGTGTGTGAGTTAAATCTTTTATGGACTTATCTTTATTCCCCAATCCATGAAAAGCAAATGACCTATAATAATGTAGGGAGTGGAAATTAGGGTTAATTTTTATTGCCTTATCTAAATCTACAATAGCGTTTTCATATTCTTTTTTAGAAATACGATACTCAGCTCTATTCATATAACCTAAAAAGTCATTTGGATATTGTTTTATTACATTAGTCCATAAAGTCTCTCCGTTTTCAAACGTTTTAGAGTATTGATACGTAATTACACCTAGTACAATCATATAAACAGGCAAACCTATTACTATTGTTTTTTGGTTTTTCTTATGTTTATCATACAACCAAACAGCACCAATTCCTACCAAATACAATAAACCAAAATATGGCAGGTACGTATACCTATCTGCTGTTACTGCCGTACCAAATGGTAACACTTGAATTACAGGTATTAATGAAATAAAAAAGAAACCAAATCCAAACACCAATGATCTGTTCTTCTTCAACTTGGTTATTAACCATAAACCCAATATTAATATTGGTATAGCCGAAGCGTAATAAAACCATGGATTAGACTCTCCTAATTGGTTGGGGTATGGATGGTAAGCACTTAAATTAAATGGTACAATACATTTTATTAAATAAGTTAAATACCCGTAAAATCCAACTGAGAAAGAATCTATTACACTAATGAATTGTCTATCATCCATCGCTCCTCCTTTTTCCTGCATATTGATAGAAGACATAACAAAAAACACGCTCAATAGAATAAAAGGAAGCTTCTCTAAAATTAACTTAAGATTAAATTTCCTTGCTTTTAAATAATCAAATAGGAACAATACTAATGGTAGTGTAACCGCTGCCCCTTTAGATAGCAATGACAATATGTAAAACAATAGACACGCTATATAATAATAGCACTTAGGGTATTTAGTTTCTCTTTCAGCATAGAAATAATAAACTAATAATGAGCCTAGAAAAAACAAGGCATACAATAAATCTTTACGTGCAGAAATCCATCCTACCACCTCAACGTGCATTGGATGGATACCAAATAGTATGGCTGTAATTAAGGCTACAATTTTATTTTTACTTAATAATTTAGTAAAATAAAATACTACTCCTACCACTAGCAAATGCAACAACAAATTAGTGGTATGAAATATGACTGGATTTAAACCTGAAATAGCATAATCTATCATCCAAGACAATAGCGTTAATGGTACATATGTACTTACAACTTCTGGTGTTGTGAATATGTTTTTGATTCCATTTAATGACAAATCTTTTATTAAATCATTTTGTAAAACATAAGCTGAATCATCCCAATTCAAAAAATCATTTAACAAATTGGGGCTTAAAAATAGTATGGTTACCATCAATGAAGCTAGTAGATAAAAATATTTCTTTTGATGTAGTTTGCTCATATGCTGGAAATCGAATACATTCGATTATTGAAATAATAGTTAGTGATCAAAAATAAGAAAATAATTATTGTCCTGCCTGCATATAATGCAGCCCATACTTTACGAAAAACGTATAATGAAGTTCCTTTTGACATTGTTGATGATGTGGTATTGGTTGATGATAATAGTTATGACAACACCATTGAAGTTGCAGTTGAGTTAGGAATTAAACATATTGTTAAACATGATATCAATAAAGGGTATGGTGCCAACCAAAAAAGCTGCTACGAAAAAGCTCTAGCATTAGGCGCTGATATCGTAATTATGTTGCATCCAGATTATCAGTACACTCCTAAACTAATCCACTCAATGAGCTATTTAATTGCTAATGATGCGTATCCCGTAGTTATCGGTTCTAGAATTTTAGGGAATGGTGCTTTTAAAGGAGGAATGCCTTTGTATAAATACATAGCTAATAGGTTTTTAACGCTCTTTCAGAATATACTAATTGGCCAAAAATTATCTGAATACCATAGTGGTTACCGCGCTTTTTCTTCAGATGCTTTAGAAGCCATTAATTATACACAGAATTCCGATGATTTCATTTTTGATAATCAGATACTATGTCAACTTTTTAATAAAGGTTATGAAATTGCAGAAATTACTTGTCCTACCAAATACACGCCTGAAAGTTCTTCTATAAACTTTAAACGAAGTATGACTTATGGATCAGGCGTTATAAAAACTTCTATTCAGTACTTTTTGCATCAAAAAAAGATTCTTAAATGCAATTTGTTTAAAACAGAAAAGCAATACTAGTTAGTATTGCTTTTCTGTTTTAAATTATGATGTCATTTTACTTTTTTCATCAATTGACTTGGAGATACTTGAGGCAAATTATACCAATACAGATGTCATATTCGAAAAAAAATGGGAGTCGAAAAAGGCGTCGAACTCGAATTTTTCATTCAAAATCTATAAAAACACATTTGCTCCTTAAAACAATAGCTCTGTGTTGGTGGACCACCAACACAGAGCTATTGGGGTCATTGAAAACTTGACTTCTAATTGGGACTACACTTCCAACACCCCTATTTTCTTTTGATGGTCTTATTGTCGCTGTTGAGAGATACTATGATGGAATCTCCATATATATTCACTATTTTCAACTCGTCAATCATTTCCCTTTCTCTTTTCCTATGCACTTTTCCGTTGACTTTAATAAAAGCCTTCTTTGTTTTGTTTTGTTCTCTTTTCACAAAGCCATAATACTCTATTCTTGGCCAAACCAAACTTTTGATTGGCTTATTATTTTTCACCTTGTTTGTTACTTTGGATTGTTGTCGTCCTTTTGATTGGTATGTTTTTTTTCTGGAGGCCTTAAAAGGATCTCTATCATTCAATGAGAGTGTAAACGTATCTTTTTCGATGGTGTGGTCCATATTGGAATTTATAGCCCTATGGACCTTGTTCTCTGGTATGACCACAGTTTTCTTAACAAAGTACTTATAGATCACACTTCCCCATATCGCTATGAGGAAAACAATCAAGATGCCATTTAAATATCTCTTGTTCATTTACTGAATGATTTCTACAGACCTTACCGTACTATAGTCACTTACGTTATTTGCTGCATCTGTCGCCTTGACTCTCCAATAGTAAGTTCCCGTAGAACCAAAGGTAAACTGATGTGAATTCTCCGTCGTATTTGAAGTCTCCAGTATTGAACCAAAATCCATATCGTCATCTATTTCAATCGTGTTGGTAATTGCCGTCGTCAAATTCCCCGTATCCGTACCATTCGTCCAATTGAAGGTCACAGAAAAATCTGAAATTTCTTCCATATCTGCTGGCTCTTGCAAGCTTGGTTGATTTGGTGCAACTCTGTCAATGAATATTGAGCGCTCGGAATATTCCGTTTCTGTTGTTGTTTCCACATTCAATGCTTTTACCTTCCAAATGTATTCTGCATCGACGTCAAATATGGAAGCATCCGCAATGGCATAGGTACCTTCTGCAATGTCTGTTACTGGAAAACCAGTCACCACTTGCTCTCCCCCATCGTTCTTCACCAATTCAAAAGTATAGGTGTCCGCTGTTACTATAGGT
Organism: uncultured Bizionia sp.; assembly: GCA_947496215.1. Classification (GTDB taxonomy): domain Bacteria; phylum Bacteroidota; class Bacteroidia; order Flavobacteriales; family Flavobacteriaceae; genus JAHDHI01. Next base: position 129,072 of record CANMCF010000007.1, on the reverse strand, counting down.
GTCCAAGTAAACGTAAAAGTGTCGTTATTTGTATAAATGTTATCGCTTGGCAACAGCAATACCAGATTTTGATTTGTCAGTACGTTGGATGGCTCCACAGAAAAACCACTTGGAAAGGTATAAGGAGTTTCATAGGCAAAGTTCACTCCTTTTATTCTCCATTCATAATCCCCAGGGTTAATTGGATAATTGAAAGTCGTTCCCGTCACCAACGAATCCAAAATGACCGTTTGGACCTCATTGGATATTTGAATTCTGTAATTATCTGCACCATCAAGCTCCACCCATGAGAAATTCACTGCATTTCCCTCTATTGTAAATCCTTCCGTTGGAGCTATGATCTGTACCGCATCATTGCTAATGTCTTCTTCTATGATGTCGTCGCAAGCATATGTTGCGGATAGGAAGGCGAAAATGGCTATAGCCCTATTTATTCTTTTCATAATTCTGCAATATTATTTTTAAATACAGTTTTGTCGTATTGGTTTGATAGTTCTTCTTTGAATATAGTCTTGTACTGACTATTCTGGATTCCTTGTATTGTTTTTCTATGTCATACAACAATCTCACCAAATTGTTGAAAGTACCTTCCACGATTATTTGATTCGAATATATCTTGAATTCCGAATCAAGGTACAGATGTACATCTTCTATGGACACCACATTGGTTTCCATATCTTGTTTTGTTATGAAGTCCAAAATATTGGGTTGCACCAATTCTGGCTTTAGATTATTCCCTCCAATGATGTTGTCCAACCTTTTCACCTCGTTTTGCAAACCGAACAGCTCATCGTTCGATTGATTGGTGTTGGCCAGTTTCTCTTCAACCAAATCCAATTTTCGCTTTGAATCCAAGGTATGGCTCATCTTTCGTTTGTAAGCTGCGGTAAACACGAAAACAAACCCTATGATCACGGCAAAAAACCTTTGCTTGTATGTTAAGTTGCTAAACACCTATATCTTGGTTTCTATTTTAAAAGTATTCGTTTTTTTATCGGATTGATTGTATTCGGTAATCTCGAATGCAGTTATCCACTCTCGGTTCTTCAATTGCTTTACCCATGTATTGAATGTATCGTCTCTGAATGCCTCTCCTTCAATGACAATGGTATTGGACTGAAAACCTATCTTTTCGTTTGGCCTGATCTTCTTTGTTTCCGGAAAGACGGAAATGGTTTTCAAAGTAATGTCTCCTGGTACCGAATTGCTTATTTCGGAAATGTATTTTGTTATGAAATTATTGTTGTTCATCCTATTGTCCAAAAGGATTTTTTCCTTTAACGCAACTTCTTCTCTCAACCTGTCTATCTCAGCCGTCATTACTTGGGAACTGATGTAACTTTCTTCTTTTAAGGTCAATTGCTCTTGATAATGGTCATTTAGATAATGGCTGACAAACAATGATAGCATCATAAACGCAAGTGCAAGAACACCTGCTACTTTAAACCATTTTTTGAACTTCAATTCTGATTTGTTCGTACTAAAATCCTTGATATCCGCTTCAATGGTTTCGCTGGGCAATTTATAATTGAAAAATGTTGCCAGTAACGGTATTTCAGCTTCTGCTAATGTTTCATCATTGATCGTATAAATTCCATTGGACGCTTTCTTATTCTTGAAGGTCACTATACTTCCCGCTGACAATTCCAATTCATGTTGTTTGGATTGCATTACAGAAAACTCCTTTGTCAATGGCAATAGATTCGCCATTGCAAATGGACCAAAGGCGATATCAAGAACAAATAGGTTTAAATCTTCAATGACTTTTACATATGCGTCGATATTGCTTTTTCTAGTGACAGAAGCATATACCTTACCGTCTTGATGGTACTCATAAAAATAAAAATCATCTGGAGTGGCCTTGAAAATCAAGTTCTTTCTATAACCAACGGTATTGTCAACTACCTTGTTTATGACATTGTCTCCCTCCACATACAACAACACTGGGTAATCCTTTGCCAATTTATCCAACAAGCCTTCATCTATTGCATTGGACTCATGACGATCTAGTATATTGAGTTCTTCTTCCTTAAACTCTATCGTAAGCAACGAATAACTCAAGGCCCCTCCATCATTGGAAACTCCTATAACGTAAAACCTTCGCTCCAAACTTAATATGTCTTTGATCTTGTCTAGCATTAATACGTTACCGTTGGTTTGATGAATATATGGAGTTTAGATTTGTCCTTTCGTTTTTTCCGGCTACTGAAAAACCATTTTATTACGGGTATTCGAGAAAAGAAGGGCGTTCCTGTTCCAGAATTTTCATTTTCCAATTCATCAAGACCTCCCAACAACACCATTTCATTGTTTTTTACACGCACCATGGACTCAAACTTTTGTGTAGCCTTCCCTGGAGGTGCATTTTCTCCAGCACGCGCCAAGAAAGAACTTTTTTCAACTCCAATGGTCAACGTCACATTTTCGTCTTTGGACACATAAGGAGTTATATTGATGCTTAGATTGGCTTCTGTGGATTTCCAAGTACCACTTTGCAAAATATTGTCATTGACTCCTCTATTGATCAATTGGTTGTTCTGTTCGAAATAATAATTCGTTTCACCAATGGAAGAATTGGCTTCGTGACCATTGAGCGTTACCAATCGAGGTGTCGACGATAATTTGATCAATGAATTGTTTTCCAATGCTTTCAAATTCAAATAGAAGTTTTTCGTAACCTTCCCAAGTTTCACGATTCCCAACCCATTGAAGGCATCTATCAAATTGTTGACTGACGTAGAATTTAGAGCGACATCGCTTGTAGGAAACAACACTCCAGATGTCGTACGTTGTTGATTGTCTATCCCTGCCTGCAATCCTGTTTGTATTTCATACGATTTTTGATACTGAACAATTATGACTTCTATTTGAATTACTGGTACGACACGATCTATCTCACGAATGTAGTCTTTGAATTCTTGAATGTGATTTTTGGATCCTGCTACCACAAAACCATTTAACTCCAAAAATTCTTTTACTTCCAAGTTCTCTATTACCGATTTCGGCAAAGATGCCTGAACGGATTCTATTGACCTATTTTCCAACTGTATCAACTCGGTTGTTCTCAATCCCTCTGTCTTATGCTCCCCTATTAAATATAAATCCTCTGTTTTCTTGTACGTGTATTTCTCGCCTTTAAACAAATGATTCAGTAAGTTGTCGAATGTTATTCCATTGGCTACCAAAGTCGTATTGACTCCTTCTGGTGTGTTGTACATAAAGAAGTTTATATGTAGTTTTTCTGCTGCTTCCGTCAACATATCTGCGGCATCAGCTTCAAAAGCCTTCACATTCAAAAATCCTTGTTCGCTTATTTCTATTACAAAACTCCCGGATTCACCTTTGGCATAACTGTTCCCCTTCTTACCCTTTCGAACTCCTCTTCTGGAACTTGACGCTTTTTTTGGATCTTCTTTTGTTGTAGTGTCCTTTTCCAAAAAGTAATTTTCGTTTTCATCTTTGGTCAATACCAAGTCATTGGACTTTGCAATCATTTCCATGACTTGGTCAAAAGGTCTGTTTAAAATGTAAGCAGACACTTTTTCTGCCTTTACGTTTGGAGCCAAAACCACATTTCGCATGGAAGCATCCGTTATGGCTTGCGCAACCCTTGGCAAGGAATCGTTTTTCAATTTAACCGATAAAAATTGATTTTGTTTGTTAAAGCTGACATCTATTGCCTTCAGTGGTTTCGGTTTTTCAACAACAACTTCTTCTTTTTTCTTGTTGAAAACAATAATGGTATTGGAGATACTTGCTTCCAAGTCATGCTTTTTGACCAAAAACAAGAAGACTTCCTTTATTGGAATATCGAAAAAATTTCCAGTTACCATCTGATTTAATTGCGAATCCACACTCACGTTTAGTTTGTGTTCGCCAGCCAAAGTACCAATGAAATCATAGAGAGTCAATCCTGTTAAATCGATTCTAATGGCATCATTGAGCCCTTCTTTTGTTTTGGAAAGTTCTTCCAATTCATTTTGAAAATCCACTGTATTGGACTGTGAATGTCCTAAACTGAGAAAACAAATAAAAACGGTTGTCAATATGTACTTGTAGGGCATTTTTTTTTATGAATTTATAAGCATTGGATAGATTTCGTCCAAAGAAGTCAAACCCTTCGATAGCAAATCGAAAGCCTTGTCTGAAAGTCTATTGTTGTTAATAAAATTTGTTTGTTCCAAAGTATTCTTCTTTATGGCATCTGCCACATCTTTGTTTATTGGCAATATCTCATAGATGGCACGTCTACCTCTATATCCTGTATGGTAACATACATCGCAACCTTCTGCTACAAAATGTGTTTCAATCTGATTTGGCATTTTAAACGAATGTGGTAAATCCTCCTCATTGAAAACAGCTTCCTGCTTACAGGTACTGCATAAGGTTCTTACCAAGCGTTGTGCCACCGATATGTTTATTGTTTCTGCTATTAAGAAAGAAGGTACTCCCATATCTACTAGTCTGGAGATGGTTCCTGTTGCAGAATTCGTATGTATAGTGGATAAAACCAAATGACCGGTCAAAGATGCCCTAATTGCCATTTGTGCTGTTTCTCCATCCCTGATTTCTCCCAACATTATAATGTCTGGATCTTGTCTCAAGAAAGAGCGCAATGCAGATGAAAACGTCAAACCGATGTCTTCTTTCAATTGTACTTGATTGATCCCTTTCAATGTATATTCTATGGGATCTTCCACCGTTACGATGTTCCTCTTTATGTCATTGAGATATTTTAGCGTACCATATAGTGTCGTTGTCTTACCCGATCCCGTTGGACCACTTATCAATACGATGCCATTCGTTTTTTTAACAGCCTCCAAATACAACGACAACTCTTCCTTTTCAAAACCCAATTGGGTTATGTCCAAATGGGATGCATCTCTACCAAGAATCCTCATGACCACTTTTTCGCCGTGATGGGTTGGCAAAATGGAAACCCTTATGTCGAAATCCTCGTACTCTATCCTTCCATCTTGTGGCAGTCTTTTTTCTGTAATGTCCAGATTGGATTTTATCTTGATCTGATTGATCAACTCCAAATAGTAATCCTTTTTGATGTGATTTTTCTCTATCAGATGTCCATCTATTCTCAAGCGTACTCTCACATCTTCCTCATATATCTCTATATGAATGTCACTTGCATTTATATGTTTTGCCTCAAAAATGAGTTCTTCTAGAAAATCATTCCCATAGGACACCATTTTGGGTTTGTTGTCATTGGTCCTATAATAGGTCGACAATGCTTTTCTGATTAAAGAAGACTCCAAAGGATCCAAAACTATGGCTTTATCAAAAATCAATTTCAGTTCATCCTTTATGCTACTTAATTGACTACTATTCGTCTCATCAATGTAAAAAGACATTTCATCATCTTCGAACTCCTTTGGTATGATCAAGAAATGATTGGCTATCTCCGAGCTTATGGACTGTTGCAAGGCAACGCTCAAACTCAATTGTTGTATGTTGTCTAGATTCTTCAAAATGCCAAGTCAATTTTTAATATGTGTTTGGCTCCTAGAACGAGTATCAAAAAAAGTGATAGATATCCGGCCAATGGTATCGTAGCATTTTTTTCGAACAATGAATATATGCCATGTGCCATCAAAGAAAACACCAACCCAGATATGAAAAACAATATGAAGGATCGAAAGTTGAACAATGGTACAATGGCTATGAAAAAGGATATATCCCCCATTCCTATTGATTTATCGATGGGATTTGTCATTGCTTTATTTTTAATGGAGAAATAGACGACTATGCCAACAATGTTAATTACAATGAAAATTGCATTGTACAAGACAACTTCGAAACTCAAATCCAAAGACATGTAATTTATCAGTAATCCCAAAACAAAAATAAGGATGGGTAATATGATATGAATGCTTCTGTTCTTCAAATCTTGAAAAAAAACGAAAAGCAATACGACTGCCAAAATAGAAATGGTTATATGAAGCTCCAATTTAATCCTTGATTATTTCTTCTAGTTTTCTGTTCTGATCTATCTGCCACGTATTGTAAATACCATCACCGTCAAAATCCTGAAGGGAAGTTGCTGTCGCCTTGAAGCCATTTAAAGAAGCTTCAATAATTTCTATTTTGTATACTGCCTGCCCTCCTTCTGCAATGGTGGCAACTTGCTCGAAGTTTATTTCCTTGAGATCCGAAGAGTATTTAGAATGTCTGTAAAAATGATTTTTCTCCAAGCTATGCACCATGGTAAGCATATTTTGTGCCTCCGTTGATTTCGCCATTGCCACAACTGGTGCTTGACTTGGCAATACCAAATAAATTAAAATCCCGATGATGCAAAGTACTATTAGTATTTCGGATAAAGAGTAGGCTTTTAAATGGTGTTTTTTCTTTTTTGTCCTTATCATTTTTACTTTGTTTTTTTACAGAGTTAATTATTTGAAAGTCAGTCGACAAATATATGGCATCCAAATAGATTTCTTTATTAATTTTCAATGATTTTACTTAAGTCGAACAAAGGCGAATACATTGCCACCATTATGAAACCAACGATTCCTCCTATGATTAAAATCATCAAAGGTTCCAAAATAGTACCAATCATCTTGGTAGAATGATCTATGTCTTCATTATATTGGTTGGCCAATCCATCGTACATTTTATCCAATTCGTTAATTTGTTCTCCTATAGAGGTCAAAGATATTATTTTGGGCGTGAAAAACTTATGCTTTTTCAAACTGTTTGTCAATGTTTCTCCTTTTAATATATCCTTTTTGCTTTTGGAAATTGCTTGCCTTATTGGATAGAAGCTTATCATCTTTTCTGTCAAATCCAAAGCAGTGATCAATGGTGTCTTTGCAGACAACAACAAACTCAATGATTGACAGAACCTTGCGAGGTATATTTTTTGAATGAGCTTGCCAAAAAATGGTATCTTCAGAAGTAACGAAGCCATTATGGACTTATATTTCTCGTTGTTTTTAAGAATGCGTTGCATAACAAACAATGACAACATCACAACACCAATTACCAACGCAATGCTGCTAAAATTATCTGATAATTTCACGACAAACTTTGTTATGTCCGGCAACTCCTTTCCAAATTGTTGGAATACTGAAGCAAACATGGGAACAACATAGTTAAGCATGAAATATAGCACGGCAAATGTAATTAGCAACACAAAGACCGGGTAGGCCAATACTGAGACTATTTGTCGTTTCATTTTAATTTTTCGAGCATAGAACCTTTGTAGTTGATCAAATATTTCTGGCAACCTTCTGGTTTCCTCCCCAATTTTTATGCTATGGTATTCGTAAGGTGAAAAGAAGGGATATCCCTGTATGGTTTCATGCAATGGTTTTCCTTTGACGACGGCATCGTTGATCTCTTCATACACCGAACGAATATATTTGGATTTTTGTTGTTCCGTCAAAATTTTCAATGCTTGATTGAAATCCACTCCAGATTTGATAAGCGTGGAAAACTCCCTATAGAAGTCTTCTTTCTGCTTGTCAGGAAAGCGCTTCAAAAGAGAACTATTCAATTTTAAATTAAATTGCCTTGCCTCTTTTTTCTTGACTTCCTTAGTATATGAATCAACATCAATCTTCATGGAAATATTTTTTATTTATTCTTTCTGCATTGTTTTGACTTAAAAAATAATGAGCCACTATTGTTTCCTCCAATAGTTTCAACGATACTTCCAACCTTCTTGTCTCTTCTTGCTCCTCTCCTTCAAATAACTTGTAATCCGTTACCAAGAGTCTAAATGTATCCACGGTTTCATAATGTGCTCTCAATATGTGCATTTTCTCGAAACTATAGCCAACATCATCATCATCATCATACTTTTTCAAGAGCAACTTATTGCCTTCCATTTCAAAACCGTTTGCAGCATTCATATCATATTTTATGGTCTTGTTAAATAGATTATATTGTAACATTTGCGTATTTTCCTTTTCGAAAAGCAGCATTTGCCTATTGAATAGGTTGAACATCAAATAGGTCAAGCTTATTATTATGCTCAGTATCAAAAGGCTTAACAAGGCTTCTAGTATCGTAAACCCCTTTAACTGTCTATTCATAGCCATAGGGAATTATTTTTTTCACACTATAGTCCTTATTCACAGTTTTTATGGTCCATTTCAACAATACCGTCTTTTCCTCCTCTCTTATTTCCACTTCTTTTGCGATCGTATAATTCTCATAAACATAGCTATCGTTTTCATAGTCTTTTTGTTCTATCGTTTCTTGCGTTAGCAACTCCACTTTCTGCTTTGCATCATAATATGTTATGGGATCATTCCGTTTTATTACATTGACATATATTGTAAACGCCACCAAAATACAAATGGATATAATTGCTATTGCAATTACCGACTCCAATATGGAAGAGCCCTTGATGTATTTAAAACGTTTTAATGCTGACATATTCTCTTTTGTTCCCTTTATTCCCAAACAATGGCAAGCCTACAAAGGCCTTTGGCAAACTATCCCTATTTATTATGGCATTCAAAATGACATTTTCATAGCTTGATGATTTTGTTTTCAGAAAAAATCGATCGGTATGGATGCTTCCTATTATTTCCCCTTCTACTTGTGTTCTCCCATAACAATATATGTTTCCAATTACCGTTGCATCTTTGCCTATGATCAATTTGCGCTTCAAAGCACCTTTGTATGTATTTCCATCTATAACAACACCACCAGCCAACTTGGCATCCTTTTTTATGTTTACAAAAACCGAATCGATGTCGTTTTTGATGTAGATGCTTGATGGGTACATGAGCGAAGCTTTTTCGTTTATTACGACTTCCTCCTCTGCTATGATTTGAACGTTCCCCTTGAAGCCTGAATCTATGGTCACTTTTGGGGCCATTAGCAATACATCGTTCAATCTTGCTGTAGCTTCTATTTCTATGGGGTTTTTCGATGCCAATATAAGATTGCCCTTGCAAGTTACATTGCTCAGATTCCCTACACCATTTAAATCGATTACTTTAGTTTCCTTTTCGAAACTGTTGATGATAACCCCATCTTCCACTTCCCCCAAGGAAATGACATCATAGCTTCCTATGTTTATTTTGATGACCTTGTCTATTTTTGGCAGCTTGTCCTCAGATTGCCGTTGTGCCCCCTTTATTACGACATCATTACCTATTTGGTTGTTTATGTATGCTTGTTCCGTCTTACCATTTGGCACTTTCTGTGTTCCGTAGATCCTTGTTTTTCCAGAAAGCTTCAATGGCTTGTCATAATCTGTTGCATATAACACCAAATCATCACTCGAGTTCTCTTTTTCACCAATCAAGGTTATTTTTGAAATTGTATCGTTTTTGAAAACAGTTTTGATTACCAAAATGTCATAAAAACCCCAATTCTTTTTTTCTGCATAAGAATCAATCCCATCATCGAAGACATCCACAGAAGCAACTTCATTGAAAACAAGTGTTTCGAGATTGTTTATGTAATAATTGAATGCCGAATTATTTCTACTTATCAAATGATTACTCATTTCCAACTTGTCATTCAATACATTTTGGTAATGGGATATCATAACTAAGCTACCACATATAATAGATATGATCAAGCACAGGAAAATGGCGTTGCTTAAAGAAGATGCTTTATAATGGGCTTTGATTTTCATCTTTGAAACGAAGGTTTCCGCTTATTGTTGCCTATTTTTTTATAGGGTTTCGCTTATCTTGTTAATTCTTCTTTGACTTTGCCTGTGTTTTGGTCTTTATATTTTTGTTTTTCTCCTTTTTCTTCTTTTTGTCTTTACCTTCTTTCTTTTTAAAAAGCCTTTTGAAGAAACCTTCTTTCTTTGGTTTTTCTTCTTTGACAAATACTTCTCCTTTTTTATAGACTATGGTATCCTTGGTTTTTAAGTTGACCCAAGTTCCTATCTTTTGGTTCTTTCTGAAACGTCCTTTTTCAATGATATTTCCACTGGAATCGTATGAAACGAAATCTCCACTTTTCTCTCCTTTGTGCCATTCCAAGGTTTTCTTTAATTGTCCATCTCTAGACCAAGTCTTCCAAACACCGTCTTTAAGTCCATAAAAGAAGTCTCCTTGTTCCACCAGCTGATTGGATTTATGGAATTTGGAATAGGTTTTATGCAAAACAGGTCCTCCTGCCCCATATCTGGACGTATGTATTTCTCCTGACTTAAACCAATGATATAGCTTGTCTTCTTTAAAAGAGGGCCCTTCCTTTAAAGACACATAGCATTCTATGTCGTACTGACCGCTTCTAAGCACTTTTTTTTGGACTTCGTTGTCGGAAGGTGCTACATTGGAAAAAAGCAGCAATAAAAAACTGAAGGAGATAAGGGATAGTGACTTTAACATGAAATCTTGTATTTGTGGCAAATATAGTCTAAATATGTAAAAATTGAGGTTTCAATAGAACGACTTAACACCTAAAGTGCCATACAACTAAATTACTCAACACTCGATTTGCCTTCATTTCAGTTACATACTCCCATAGAAAAAACCATACCTAGAATAAACCTACTTTTAACTTTCTTCTTCTCCTATAGGTTCATTTGTGGTTTTAATATTGTTCCACTCTGGTCTATTCGAATTCATATATCCATATATAGGTTTTTCATTTCTCAAGAGATCCAAATAAATCTGCATTTGAGAAAAAGGCAGATAAATGACTCCTCTCTTGTAATTTTCCAAGTAAGTTGGAGATGGAACTGGACTGGAAGGATTTAAAAAATAGATAGCCAAATGATATCCATCATCTCCACTACAAATGATATATCCTCTGAAATTTATTGCTTGACCGCCTGCAGTTCCAGTCATTCTATCCCCCAATGCCGTTCTGTAATTTTTTACTTCAAATGTTTTTGTTGCCATGATGTGTGTTTTTGTTGTTTTACTTGACACAAAATTGACATAAAAGCAAATAGTAACAAAGAGTGAAAACCTCTATTCTCATACAGTTAAAACCTCTTTTTGAAAATATTTAAAACCTACTCTTTGGTTTTTATGGCTACAAAAGGGTTAGAGCACCTCCCCTCTATAAAACTCCAGGACCTTTACACGTAAAAAATATTCATATTTTGAATTGATCAAGTTTGTCTTGGCATTGTCCAAGTTGTTCTTGCTCGTTATGAAGGCTAGAAAGTTTGATGCTCCATTGTTGAACCGTATTTCGTTGATTCTGTATGATTCTTCAAAGGCTTCAACTTGTCTCCTTAGGCTATTGTGCCTTTTAAAAGCTGCTTGCATGTCAAAATGCACTTGTACTATGGCATTTTTAATCTCTTGCTCAGTCCTTTCCAATGTGATCAAGGATTCTTCAACTTTGATCTTTTCCAATGCAACATTGTTTTTGGCTCTAAACCCATTGAACAACGGAATATTTACAGCAATGCCTACCACTGTATTCAAGTTGTTGTCAAACTGGTCTCCGTATCCTATTTTTTTTCCCTCAAACTGTGTTTGATTGGTCTGCACTGGTATTTCTTGATTGTTGATTGTCACAAAATCGCCTGTGTTTTCGACACTGGTACCAGTTGCTGAAAATATCTGAGCTGCACTGGAATAGTTTGTGTTTAACTGTCCAAAGAACGAAACTTCTGGAGTAAACTGTGCCTTTGCCACATTAACTCCCTTTTTAGCAGCTTCCATCCTCAATGTTTTTGCCTTGAACGTAGCCAAGTTTTCCATGGCATCATCAAATACTTCTTCTGACGAGAATCCATAACTTTCAAAATCCAACAGCACATCGGTAGTACTCACATTTATGTCATCGGTTAGGTTCAATAATCTGACAAGGTTCAACTTCGCGTTGTTCAAAGCACTTTCAGAAGTCAAAATAGATGTTTCATCCATTGTCTTTTGTCCTTTTATGTCTGCAAAGTCTGCGGGATTGCCAACTTCTTCGTCATATAGTGTTTTCAACCTTTTAAATTGGGTCATAGTGGCTTCCAATCGCTTGTTCGCCAATTCCAACACTGCTTTTCCATTTAAAACTTGTAGGTAGGCCAATGTTACATTCAACACCAATGTTTGTTTGGCTTCTTCTATTTCCATCTCTGAGGCTTGCTTGTTCAAACGTTGCTGACGCACTGTGTTGATTAATCTGAACCCATTGAATATCGTTGCATCCAAATTCAACCTTGCGTTTGAAAACGTCAACTCTTGATTTATGAAATCGTTGGTAAAAGGGTCTATGCTTCTACCATTATTTACACCTATGTTGAAATTTCCGTTTATACTTGGTAAAATGTTTGCTTTGGATTGCTTATAGTTAATGGCATCCACATTGGTACTTAAAATCGTGGATTTCAAATCCAAATTGTTTTTAAGTGCAATGTCTATACAATCGATCAGGCTATACTCCTTTTTCAATTCTGTCTGCGAAAAGCAAATACACTGTACAAGCAATAGACAAACATATAAGATTGTTTTCTGTAACATTTTCTCGCTTGTATTTACATTGATACGATTTTCCCGTCCAAAAGGTTAATAATTCTAGAACCAAAGGCTGCATTGCTTTCCGAATGTGTCGCTTGGACAATGGTAACCCCCTCCTTGTTCAATTCTGAAAACAGTTCCATGATTTCCAATCCTTGCTTGGAGTTTAAATTCCCTGTAGGCTCATCTGCCAAAATCAGTTTAGGCTTCGTAATCAAAGCTCTTGCTATACCTACCAATTGCTGCTGCCCACCACTCAACTGCGATGGAAATAGATCCTTCTTCCCAACAATGTTGAAACGATCCAATATGTCTGCAACCAATGCTTTTCGTTCGGAAGACTTTACATTTTTGTATAGCAATGGAGTTTCTATGTTTTCATAGACGGTCAATTCATCTATCAAATGGTAGGCCTGAAAAACAAAACCGATATATTCCTTGTATAGATGAGATCGTTGCTTGGATTTCATATCATGGACCGGTTCTTCCAAGAAGGTATAATGACCGTCTGTAAAATCATCCAGCATACCTATGCAATTCAATAATGTAGATTTGCCAGATCCCGATGGCCCCATTAGCGATATGAATTCACCTTCTTCCACATAGAGGTCTATTGCGTCCAACAGTGTTATTTTCTTATTCCCTGACTTTATTGTCCTTGAAACGTTGTTCAGTTCTAAAAGCATATTATTATTTTTATATGATGATTGATTCTTGTTTATTGTTAATCTACCTGCGAAATCTCGACATCTCCAATTGCTATTCCCTTTTTTATGGATGCTGTTCCCTTGTACTCTAGTTGTGCATCTCCATAAGCCGTGATTTTTATCGTGTTCGATGCATTTACTTTAAACTCTGCTTCTCCATAGGCTCTTAATTTTGTAGCCCTATTTTCAACAGCCAACAAGTCAATGACGCCTTCCCCATAAGCTGTGATTTTTTGATCTTTTATTTTTCCTCCTTCTATCTTAAAAAGACTTTCTCCATATATGGTAGTCTGCATATGGTCCAATGTCACCTCATTAAAAATGACTTGAGATTCCCCATGAACCTTAAGTATAAATTTCTCTTGTTCTATTGGGCTCATGCAAAGCGTTGTCTGTTCTCCTCGAACGGATAGCTCTTCCAATGCCTTGTAATTGATTGTTACAGTTAAAATGGTTCCCTTATAGATCGGAACTTTCTGTTTCACTCCATTTTTGATTACCGTTTTATTTTTGGTTACTTCCTTTGCATCGTCAAGGTATATTCGCAATGTTTTTCCTTTAACCTCCATATTCACCTTGTCATTGGAGATTTTATTCTTTTCGATAATTACAGATTCTTCTCCTGCCTCAACCAGTATCGCTTCAATATGTGGACTTATCACCACTTTATTGAAAGAGGGTACCGTTTTTTCCGTTTGTGCCATTCCCATTACTGCAATGCAAAGGAAAAGAGTTCCTATATGATATTTTAAATTTTTCATTCGTTCTAAATTTACTTTTGATTCTTTTAATTATTCTGTTTTCAAACTATTCACAGGGTTGGCAATGGCCGCTTTAATAGCCTGAAAGCTAACTGTTATTATCGCTATGGCTATGGCTATCATTCCTGCCATTATAAAAATCCACCAATTGATTTCTATGCGATAAGCAAAGTCCTCCAACCAACTACTCATCAACATCCATGCAATCGGTACGGCCATCGTGATGGAAATTAACACCAATTTCAAGAAATCCTTTGATAACAATTTAACTATTCCCGAAACGCTTGCCCCCAACACCTTCCTTACACCTATCTCCTTACTTCTTTGCTCGGCGGTGTAGGCTGCCAATCCAAAAAGTCCCAAACAAGAGATCAATATGGCGAGTAGCGCAAATATTTGAGAGAGCTTACCAACCAATTGTTCACTTTTGAACTTGTTGTTAAATGACTCATCAACAAAAGTATACTCAAAAGGAAATGCTGGGTTGTTTTTTTTCATCACACTTTCTATTTTGGAAAGTATGGTATTCGTTGCTATACCTGCTTTCGTTTTAACATATAAAAAACGAGCTTGGTTACTGGAATTAAAAAACATTACAGGGTCACTAGTACCATACATATCTCCATATAAAAAATCTTTTATCACACCTATTACCTCATAAGTGTATTCATTTCTCCTGATTGTTTTCCCTATTGCACTACCTGTCCCCATTAACTTTGCAAAAGATTCCGTTATAATCGTATGTGCACTATCCAAAGCTTCATTTGCATTAAAATCTCGCCCTTCCAATAATTCCATATCTATTGTTTTAATAAACTCTGGGCTTACGTATCTGAATGAAATCAATACATCTTCTGTATTTGTTCCCCCTTTCCATTCTAATCCTGAACCATTGTTACCTCCAGAAAGCAATTGAGAATTATTGTATGTTATGTTTTCAATCATTCCTGCATTAATCAAATCTTGCTTTATGATTGAGAAATTTTCTATCATGCTTCCATTGACATCCATTCTAATCAACTGCTCTTTGTTGTAACCCAAATCTCTATTTTTCACATGTTGAATTTGTTGATACACCAGTATTGTACTTATAATAAACACTATGGACACCGTAAATTGACCAACCACCAATCCTTTACGAATAAATGTAGCACTACCAGTTGTCGCTTTTATTCCTTTAAGCACCTCAACCGGTTTAAAGGAAGACAGGTAAAATGCTGGGTAGATTCCAGCAAAAAGACCACAAACCAATGTAATTGCCAATAGAACTGAAAGATGTAATGGATTTGCCAGCCCCAGTTCCAAATGTCTATCGATCAATAGGTTGAATTGTGGCAACAACACAAATAATAACATAACGCTTACTATAGCTGCAATACTAGCCATCAATAAAGCTTCTGCTATGAACTGTATCATTAATCTTGATCGGCCAGATCCCATAGCTTTGCGGACACCAACTTCGTTTGCTCTCTTTTCACTTCTTGCTGTAGACAAATTCATAAAATTAATACAAGCTATAAGCAAAATGATAATTGCTATTACAGTGAACAAACGTACGTAAGCAATGCGGCCTCCAACTACTTTGCCTCCATCGAACTTAGATCTCAAGTGCCAATCTTTCATTGTATGCAAAAAGGAGAAAACATCTTCATCTCCTGTTTTTTCTTGCAATGTTTTACGCACCTTTGCATCCACAGATTCAAAATTGGCTTCTGGAGACAGTTCCACAAAAGTGTCTGCAAAATTACTTCCATATTCTCTTGTCCATTCTCTATTGGCGCCAAAACGTTCAAATGGAGCCAACCATTTAAAAGGAAAGCTTACATTCTCTGGAATGTTTTCGATTACTCCAGAGATTAGATAATTGGTATTGTTGTTTACCTTGATTATTTTCCCCAGCACCTTGGTGTCCTTTCCGTAGAGTTGTTCTGCAATCTCTTTGGTAATGACTATGGCTTCAGGGTTTTTAAATGCATCTTTGGCATTGCCTTCCAAAAACGAAAGACCAAATATTTCAAAGATCTCTGCGTCTGCATATTTCCCTGCTCTGCTTATCGCATTGTCCCCTACTGCAAACATCAAGTTCTCACCAACTGTCTTTGCTGTTCTAACAATACCAGGAATTTCATCTTTCAAAACTTTTGCCAAAGGACCTGGAGTAGAATAAAAGGTTCGCCACTCCCCGTCATATTTCTGATTGGTTGGCACATAATATACCTGATCTTGCTTTTCGAAGACGTCATTGAAACTCATTTCATCTTCTACCCAAAGAAATATCAAACTTGCACAAGTGATGCCTATGGCCAAGCCAAAAATGTTTAAAAAGCTATAGCCTTTGTTTTTCAACAAGCTTCGAAAGGCTATTTTCATATAATTCTTAATCATAACTGTTTTCTTAATCGATGAATAATCTATTCTGAACGCAATGAACTAAAAGCAATACTGTTTTCTATCAATGTTCATACTATCTATATAGTGAAGATGATGCCAAACAATCAATGATCTAATAATCAACTACTTACATAATAACCGAAAACTAAATATGTCCGATTCCGATACACTTCTTGTTCATAATCGGACACTACCAAGACTTTAAATAATTATTCTATTCTGTTTTTAATGATTTTATTGGATTTGCCATTGCAGATCTAACAGCCTGAAAACTAAGTGTAATTAAAGCTATAAGCAAAGCCATGAAACCTGTAGCAAAAAATATTAACCAGCTCAAATTTATTCTAAAGGCAAAATCTTGCAACCATTGACTCATAAACCACCAAGCAATCGGTGTTGCTATTATAAAGGCTAGCATAACCAATTTCACAAAGTCCGTAGATAGCATTCTGACTATATTAATAACCGATGCGCCCAAGACTTTACGTATGCCAATTTCTTTGGTACGTTGTTCGGCAATGTAAGTTGCCAAACCAAATAACCCAAGACATGCTATAATTATGGCTAACAATGAAAAGACAAGAGCTACAGCACCAACTCTTCTTTCTTGTCGATACATATCATCAAATGCTTCGTCCAAAAACTCATATTTAAATGGCATTTCTGGAGCCACAGACTTGTATTTGTTTTCAATAGTAGACAGTAAACCACCAATTTCAGTTGTACCAAGTCTATAAGCTGTTTCCCAACTGTTATTTCCTAATTTGAAACTCAATGCTCCTACATTTTCACGAAGAGAAGCAAAGTTGAAATTTTTAACCACACCTATAATCGTACTCACTTGAAGATTATTATTCTGATCTGTCGTATACAATTTTTTGCCTATGGGATTTTCAAACCCTGTTAACTTAACAGCTGTTTCATTTAGTATTACACTTGTCGAATCGGAACCAAAATCACGAGAGAAATTTCGACCAATTTTCATTTCCATGCCTATGGTTTCCAAATAATCGTAATCTACGCTCCAATACTGCATATTGAATCCATTGGATTCTGTCATGACTGTTTCCGTTGAAAATGTCGTATCTGAACGTGACGAGCCACCTACTGGTAAAAAACCTGCAAACGAAGCTGATTTCACGTCAATCAATTGTTCAATTTCATTTTTCACAGATTCTCTAGTTTTTCGTGACAATCCAGAATTGTTGACCACTAACACTTGATCTTTATTAAATCCCAAATTGGAGTTTTGGATATGATTTATTTGCTTGTAGATGACTACTGTACCAACAATTAGTATGATGGATGTTGCAAATTGGAACACCACCAAAAAATTTCTTAACGTATTTTTCTTGTTCCCTGATGACAATTTCCCCTTTAGTACTTTAATGGGTTGAAATGAAGACAAGAAGAATGCTGGATAAATACCAGCTAATCCACCAACCACAAATGGTAACACAAAGATGAACATTAAAAATTTCGGACCCAACAAAGAAGTCATGAGCATTTCTTTTCCTGAAATACCATTGAACCAATCCAAAGAAAGCCATACAAACAATAGCCCCATGAAAAGCGCTAAAATAGCAATTAAGGTAGATTCTGTTAAGAACTGTCCTATCAATGCTTTCTTTTCAGAGCCCAAAACTTTACGAATGCCCACTTCTTTTGCTCTACCTGAAGATCTTGCCGTAGTAAGGTTCATGAAGTTAATACAAGCAAGCAATAAAATAAACAGAGCAGCAGCAGAAAAAATATAGACGTATTGGATATTGCCATTCGCACTTAATTCGACATCTCTAGAGGAATATAGATGTATATCTGTAAGTGGAATTAAAGAATATTCTAATTTATTTCCACTTTTTTCGAATTCATCCATATTATCAATTTGTATGAATTGAGCTGCTTGTGGAAGGATGTACTTATTAATGATTTCAATGAAGTTCTTATTGAAAGCTTTATAATCCGTTTCTTCTTTCAATAGTACATACGTATGGAAATTGTGACTTAAATAATTTCCGAAATCATAATCTACATTAGCCATAGAGAAAAAGAAGTCGAAATTGAATTGAGAATTTCGAGGCATGTTTTCAATGACTGCAGTTACTTTGTACAATGTACCGTCATCGTCGTCAGTTTCCAACAATTGTCCAATTGCCAATTCAGGACTACCAAAATAGCGATTAGCAACAGCTTCCGTAATAACTACCGTATTGGGGGCGTTAAGTGCTGTTTTCGTATCACCAACCATAGCAGGCAACGTAAAGATCTTAAACAAGGTGGAGTCTGCATGGGTTACCGCAGTTTCATTAATGTATTCATTCCCTCTTTTAATTAACTTGGCACCTTGTGATGCATAGAATCTCACATATTCCTCAACTTCTGGGTAATCTCTTTTTAAAGCTTCCCCCATGGGGTCTGAACTAACCGCCATACTCATCTCGGTTCCTCCAAAAACGATATCAGAATTTATTCGATAGATACGATTTGCCTTCTCATGGTAGTGATCGTAGCTCAATTCATCTATCACAAACATGGAAATCATGACAAAACAACCAATTCCTAGTGATAAGCCAATAATGTTAATGGCAGTAAAACCTTTGTTCTTTTTAAGATTTCTCCAAGCTATTTTAAAATAATTCTTTAACATGACTGTCGTTTTTTGATGAATTGTTTATTCTGTTCTTAAGGAGTTCACTGGATTGGCAGTTGCTGCCTTTATGGCTTGGACACCTACCGTCAACAATGTGATTAATATTGTTATTGTTCCTGCCAATAGAAAGACCCACCAACTTATTGAAATTCTATAGGTAAAATCCTGTAGCCAATTTTCCATTAGGTAATATGCCAATGGCGTTGCTATCACTAATGCTATCACTATTAAAATGACAAAATCCTTAGTCAACATCTTCATAACAGTACTCACGCTTGCTCCTAATATTTTCCTTATGCCAATTTCTTTCTTTTTCTGTTCGGCCATAAAAGAGATTAACCCGAACAAACCTAAGCAGCTAATCAATATTGCCAACACTGTGAATACAACCGAAATATTGGACAAACGTTTTTCTTCTGCAATCAATTTTTCTGTTTCCTTATCTACAAATGTGTATGTAAATGGTGTTGTTTTATTAGTTTGTTTCCAAATCGTTTCCATCTGACCAAGGATGTTTTCAAAATCCTTGGTTTCGGTCTTTACCATCAACCATTCCAAGCTATTGTCCATATACATCATTAGAGGCTGTACTTCTTCTTTTAACGAGGCAAAATGGAAATCTTCTGTAACACCTACAATTTCATAGGTATCAATTTCATCTTCATAAGCCGAAAGCATATTTGAACCTATGGCATCTTCCAATTTGATATTTAAGGCATCTATCGTTGTTTTGTTTACAATAATTTGATTTTCATCTGTACTTCTCAATTCTCTCCCAGCTAGAAGTTTGGTTCCTACTGTCTTCAAATAGTTCGTATTAATGCCATTATGTTTAACTAGAATTTGGTTTTTAGAATCGCCACCAGGCAAATGAGCTCCCAAATCACCTCGAACAAATTGTGATGGGTATAAATTACAACCTGAAACAGATTTTATTCCTGATACCTGACTCATCTTAGTTTTCAAGGTTTTATATTGGGTATAAGCTTCTTCCGTTCCCAAACGTACAGCTATTAGATTGTCCTTATTGTAACCCATATCCTTATTTTGGGCAAAACGAACTTGTTCTGTAATAATCGAAACCATTGCTATTAATCCAATGGAAACAACAAATTGAAAAACAACCAGCCCTTTACGGAAGATGCTTCCTCCTGCATTGAATGCCACAGTTCCTTTTAAAACACGTATGGGTTTAATCGATGATAAAACCAACGCTGGATAAATACCTGCGATCAGCCCGGTGACAATGCCTAGAATCAATAGAATTGACAACACTTTCCAATCGAGCAAAGAGTCATAACCAACATTACCTTGAGTTAATTCATTAACCAAAGGCAATAGCAATGCAGCTAATGGTATGCTTATGAAAGTAGCCAATAGGGATAATAGAACAGACTCTCCCAAGAATTGTCCTATCAATGATTTTTTATCCGCACCAATGGTTTTTCGCACTCCAATTTCCTTAGCTCGTTTATTGGCCCTTGCCGTACTTAGATTAATGAAATTGATGCATGCCACCAACTGAATGAAAAGAGCCAATACTATTAACAAATACAAATAGGAGATATCCGAAACTGGGCCAATTTGACGTGAAATTCCCTTGGAATGCAAATGTATGTCGCTTACGTTTTGTAAAAGAAGTCTCTTCTTGAATCCCACAGCTGCAAAATCCTTTGCCCCTCTTGCTTTTAAAAATCCTGGTAGTTTTCCTTCAACTGTAGCAACGCTTTCAGACGCATTTAACTTTACATAGCCATAAATGAAGTTTTGCGTTGCAAAATTTTGATTGGTTCTCACAAATTCTGCCAAACCTGGTGTATTCATCGTTACAAAATAATTCGGGTTCAAATGTGACTTCTCTTTGTTCTCATCATCAAAAACACCAGTAACAGTCAATGTCAATTGTTCTTCTCCACTACCAGAAATTATGGTTTTGTCTAATGCAGGTGTACTTCCAAACAACTTTTTGGCCAAAGTCGAAGACAATACAACCGTATTGGGTTCAACCAAAGCGACATTGGACTTCCCTTCAATGAAATCATACTTGAAAATATTGAATATTGTCGGATCCGCCAAGTAACCACGTGGTTCATAGAAGCCTTCGCTTCTCCCTGTGGCGCGAATTAGATCTTCGGTACCTTCTCCCATATACACCAATCTTGCCGCTTCAGTAACCTCTGGAAAATCTTCTTTCATTGCCATGACTATTGGTGGTCCACTGGACGCTGCATTGAATTGAGGTGTACTTGGATCGTCTATTATGGTACGAACCCTGTATAATGCTTCTGCATCCTTATGATGGGTATCGTAGCCCAATTGAGCAAATACATAGGCTAAAATGCTCAAACAACAAATGGTGCCTACTGTTAATCCCAATAAATTGATTCCTGTTTGCAATTTGTTTTTCTGAAGGCTTCTCCACGCTATTTTAATATAGTTCCTAATCATGACTCCTCGTTTTTTGATTGTTCGTCTTCTGATTGATTGTATTATTCTGTTTTCAAGCTTTTCGTTGGGTTGGCGTTTGCTGCTTGAAGTGTTTTTATGCTCATTACCAACAAGGCGAAAAAGACCATTGCTCCTCCACTCAACAAAAACACCCATATGCTAACATTCGTCTTGTATGCAAAATCCTGCAGCCAGCCATTGAT
The DNA here is from genome assembly GCA_947496215.1 of uncultured Bizionia sp. Classification (GTDB taxonomy): domain Bacteria; phylum Bacteroidota; class Bacteroidia; order Flavobacteriales; family Flavobacteriaceae; genus JAHDHI01. Next base: position 107,505 of record CANMCF010000007.1, on the reverse strand, counting down.
TCCATACCAAGCTATTGGTGAAGCCACTACAAAGGCTATTGCAACCAATGCAATAAACTCTTTACACAACAATGTGTTTATTTGAAGTAATGTCGCTCCCAAAACCTTGCGTACTCCTATTTCTTTCACCCTACGTTCCGTGGTATAGATAACCAATCCCAACAGCCCCAAACAACTTATCAATATGGATAGGCCTGTTGCCCAATTCAACAGCTTGGAAACCTTCAATTCTCGATCATAGAAGCGTTGAATTGATTCGTCAAAGAAATTAGACCTGAATTCCTCTCCTGGGTAAACAGATTTGAACGCATCTTCGATTTTAACCATGGTCGCTTTCAAATTACTTGTATTTTCATTTTGCAATGCAATGTGAGTCCTGTTGAATTGTGTGTATTTCGATTGATACCAATCTCCTCTCAATGCCATTGGTTTTATGTTTGATCTTAATGAACGCTGGTTGAAATCTGACATCACTCCAACTATCAAAACACTTTCATCTCCATACAATATGGTTTTCCCTATGGCTTCTTGAGGTGTTTTCAGATCAAGGATCTTCCTATATGTTTCATTGATCACCAATTCTTTGACCGTATCATTCCTTTGAATACGACCAGCCAATAAATTCAATCCGTAGACGTCTACATAATTGGCATCTCCATATATGAATTGCAACTCGGTATGAGTCTCTTCGCCTTTGTCAACATAGGTTACATTTGAAGAGCTGGATGACAACGATGCAGGTGGAGCAGCTCCTAGGCTTATCTTTTTAATTTCTGGTATGGTTCGTAACAATTCGGCATAAACCTTCTTTTTGGAAACATTACTGTCGCTTACCGGACTAAAGACAGATACTATCGACTCCGTATCGAAACCCATGTCCTTGCTCAATAGAAAATTAATTTGTTTGCCAACCAACAAAGTTCCTATTATGAACACTTGGGCAATGGAGAACTGAAAAATCGTAAGGAATTTACGCATCTTGATCTTTCCACCACCAGTCATCAAATTGTTTTTCAATACAGATACTGCATTGAGGCGAGACAAGACAAATGCAGGGTATAAACCAGACATGAAGGTCACCACCAAAAGAAGAAATATTATCCCAATGACAATTATTGGCTCTTTGAACAGCTCGTAACTCAAGTCTTCTGGCACAAAATCTGAAAAAACGGAGATTAACCACTTGGATAACAATAGTGATATCAATGCCGAAAAAAGAACCAGCAAGAATGTCTCTCCCATGAATTGACCAATCAGTTGTTTTCTAGAACTCCCCAAAGTCTTACGAATCCCTATTTCTTTTGCACGTTGTGTAGCTTGAGCAGTATTTAAATTGATGAAATTAATGCACCCCAACAACAAGAGAAACAAGGCTACCAATGCCAAATTAGTCAAAAGGGCTTTACTCGCTTGTCCTTTGTTCCAATCATAGACACCATAATCTTCATTAAAATGAATGTCTTTTAGGGGCTGTAACTTAAACAGCCTTTCATCTCCAAACTTCTTTGAATCTTCATCTCGGTGTTCACTTGCCAAATCATCAAAACGTTTTTGTATAGATGACTTGTCCGCTACTTCACTCAGCTTCACAAAAAGTTGAGAGTTCGAATTGGTATTGTTCCAGTTCTTTTCTGTAAAATTACCCTTAAGTCGTGTTTGTAGAATGGTTGGAGATGAAAGAAACTCTTGAAATACGAAATCCGTCCTTTCCTTAAAATCCTCGACAATACCAGTAACGGTTACGTTAATTGAGTCATTGTACACCAATGTCTTACCAATGATTTCCGAAGGTGTCATCTTCGGAAAATAATCTGCAGCACGCTTATCCGTTAAAATAACATTATTGGGATTGGACAATCCCTTTTTCCTGTCTCCCGCCAAGAACTTATAGTCAAACAACTCGAAATAGCTATCATCTGCAAATATCACAAAGGTTGGCAACTTGAATTCCATATTCAAATCCCTATTTTCCACCTTCATAGGCCTTTCATTGTAAAAACCACTTACCAATTCAAAGTTGGAGTTATCAGCTATGGCATCCTCTAAAGCTAGTGTTACACCCGAATTGTAAAAACCTCCTTCATTGGTTTTAAAGTCTGTCACTACCCGGTATATGCGTTCACCATCTTTATGAAAAGTATCGAAAGTGGCATCGTGATAAATCATGATTCCAATTACGAACGAAGCACTCAAACCAATAGTGAGTCCAATGATATTTATCATAGAAAACACCTTGTGCTTCATTAGGTTCCTCCAAGCGATTTTAAAATAGTTTCTAATCATGACTGTTCGTTTTTGATTGATTTTTTTACTCCGTTCGCAATGAATTTGCTGGATTTACTATTACCGTCCGCAATGCTTGAATACTAACAGTAATAAATGTAATAGCCAATGCTCCAACCCCTGCAACCAAAAAGGTGTTTAGAGATATATTAGCTCGATATTCAAATTTCTGCAACCATTGTGTCATAATGTAATAGGCCACTGGGGATGCTATTATAAGAGATATAACGACTAATGTGATGAAATCTTTAGATAGCAACACCCATAAATTACTAACTGATGCTCCTAATATTTTTCTAATACCTATCTCTTTCGTACGCTGTTCCGCAACAAAAGATGCTAATCCAAACAAGCCTAAACAACTAATAAAAATGGCTAATACGGTAAATACTTTTGCTAAACTGGCAATACGCTCTTCAGATCTAAATTTTGCATCAAACTCCTCATCTACAAATTGATAATCAAATGGTGTATTCGGAAAATTCCTCTTAAAAACCCCTTCTATAAGCGCTAAGTTTTCACTAGTGCTTTTTTCTGGATTTAGTCTAAGATTATAAAAGGCTATGTTTCCATACTGTTCAAAAACATACATGGCTTGTTTTACAGGACTATATGGTGACTGTACAATCATATCTTCTATGACTCCTACAATTTTTAGTGGTTTCTCAGGGTCTTCAACATCAGAATCTCTTATGTATTTCCCAATGGGATCTTTAATCCCCATATATTTTACTGCAGTTTCGTTTAGAATTACTGCGGTCGAATCGGTTGCGAACTCTCTAGAAAACCCTCTACCTTCTATTATTTTCAACCCCAAGGTTTCAACAAAGTCATAATTTACTGAAGTATAAGCCAAATCTTCTTGAAAACCATCAGGTTTGCCATCCCAAGTATAACCACTACGATTAGACCATACTTCTGTGGTCGGACCACTCATCGTAGTCATACTAATTGCTCCACCAGAGGCTACAAACTGGGTACGCATAATTTCATGCTTACCAACAAATTCTGAGCTCATTACAGGTATTTGCAACAAACCTTCTCGATTGTATCCAACTGGTCTGTCTTTGCTGTATTGTATTTGATTCATAACCACCAATGTTCCAATAATCAATGCAATAGACACCGTAAACTGACTTACTACCAATACTTTACGCGGCAATGATGTGTAACGTCCAGCTTTAAAAGTTCCTTTTAAAACTGCCACTGGGTTAAATGATGACAAATAAAGTGCAGGGTAACTACCAGCCAAGAATGATGTTATCACAACGAATGCTAGTGAAATAATCCAAAATTGAATATTAGCCCAAGGAAAAACAATTGACTTGCTTGCTAGATTATTAAAGCCGTTTAGAAATAGTAGCACAATACCGACTGCAACTATAAATGATAACAATACAATTAAAAAGGACTCACTTAGAAATTGAAATACAAGTTGACCTCGTTGTGAGCCAATAGATTTTCTAATACCTACTTCGGTTGCTCTTTTTTCTGAGCGTGCCGTACTTAAATTCACAAAATTGATACAAGCCAATAACAATACAAATAAACCAATGATGCCAAATAACCATACATTTTCTATGCGTCCGCCTGTTTGAATACCGTTTTCAAAATCACTTCTCAAATACCAATCTTTCATTGGAAACAAGAAAAGTTGTGGATTGAACTCAACTACGTCTGGATGAGCTGTTTTTTTTACATCAACGATTTTAGATGAAATCGCTTCCATTGTTGTGTTTTCATTAATTTGCACAAACATTTGGAACGAATTATTTCCCCAAGATTTCTTGGCTCGTTCCAACCATGGTTGTGTTGTCACGTAATACTTCCAAGGAATTAAATACTCCATGTCACTAAACGAATTATTCTCTGGGATATCCCTGTAGACTCCCGAGACAATTAAATCGTCTACATTATTCACTTTTACGATTTTTCCAACAGCTGCTTCCAAACCAAACAATGACTTTGCAGATGACTCGGAAAGCATTATGGCATTTTGCTCTTTCAAACCATCTCTAACACCTTCTACCATTTGCAGATTCAACATTTCTGTTGCGCCTTCTTGCATTGCATTACCAGTTCTGTAAATATTGGTTTCACCAAACTTAAGATATCTCGGTTGTTCCCAAGATGACATTACAATATGCTTAAAATTGTCATTATGATCTAGGCGTAATGCGAACTCTAATGGTCTGGGAATTGCAGGTCCTGTATCTGTCTCTCCATTATTGGATTCATGTTGAAAAACTTGAGCTATCGTAGCTTTCCCATTAAAGTAATCGTTATAGCTAAGCTCATCAAATATCCAAAGTCCTATTAGGATTGTTGCAGCCATACCTATGGCTAAACCGAAAATATTAATAAAAGAATACACCTTGTTCTTAAGAAGATTCCTAAACGCAATTTTTATATAATTTCTAAACATAACTTCTCGGTTTTACTGTTCATTTTTGATTGATTGATTGATTGATTGATTGATTGATTGATCCTATTCTGTCTTCAAACTTTTCGTTGGATTAACAGTTGCTGACTTTACTGCTTGAATACCTACTGTAAAAGTCGTTATAAGCAACCCGATTAATCCACTAAGAGCGAACATCCACCATTGTAAGGTGATGCTATAGGCAAAATCCATCAACCATATGTTCATAACATACCAAGCTAACGGAAATGCTATAATAGTAGCTATGCCCACGAGTAGAATGTAATCTTTAGACAGCAGTACTATTATTTTCATGACACCTGCTCCCAAGACTTTTCTAATACCTATTTCCTTTATACGCCTCTTCGCCATAAAGGAGATAAGACCAAACATACCTAGACATGAAATAAAAATGGTCAACAAGGCTACTACATTTACCGTTTTCAACATACCTTCAATAAGCTGGTATTGGGCACTAACTTTATTACTCAAAAAACTTTGCTCATACTCCCTACGGGAAGCTATGTTTCCAAATTCACTGGCAAGAAATTCTTGAATACTTTTCTCTTGTCCCTTTACAATCTTCACAGAAAGGAAGCGCTGAGATGTTATCTCTTCTTTACCACTATAAAAGTGAATTAAAGGTTCTACTGCATTTTGCATGTCTTGATAATGGAAATCTTCCATTACCCCAACAATTGGATAACCTGAACCGGTACTATTTTTCCCTTTTAATCGTCTTCCTTCAATGGACTCCCATCCCAAAACATTCAACGCTGCTCTGTTTATTATTACAGAGTAACTATCTACTTGATCTAAATTTTTATCAAACCCTCTTCCTCTTACTAATGGAATTTCTAGAGTTTTCAAATAATTCTCCCCTGTACTTGTATATCTAGCACGCAACTCCGTATCTGTCTCAGGATCATAAAATTGTGTGTAATTAAATTTGTAATCGGAAGGGATTGCTTCACTTATCGCGTAACTTTTAACGTACGGATTTGAATCTAATTTGTCTAATAGGGTATTGAGTTTTGATGAAGCCAATGCTTCATTTTTAAATTCCAGATCGATAGTTCCTACAATGACATTTTCCTTGTTGAAGCCTAATGGGGCATTTTTCATAAAGCCCACTTGGTTATTCAATATGATGGCCACGCAGATGAAAAAAACGGCTATGGTAAACTGTAAGACGATGAATGAATTACGAACTAGGAAATTACTTTTAAAAGCATCTATTTTTCCCTTGATTCCTGTTGATATCGGCACCGAGAGAAACCTCAATGTAGGAAGTATCCCAACTACCAGAGTAACCAATAACCCTAATCCAACAGCAAATATGATCACTGGATAATCATTCGCCACATTAAAGGAAATCTTCCCAAAGTCAGCACCAAATATATCGTTCATTTTCGGTAACAGAAAACCTAAAAACAACATTACTGAAATGGAGATGGACGCAAATACCAAAATACCATTCTCAATACAAAACTGTACAATTACATGCTTCTTACTACCTCCTAATATTTTACGTACTGTTATCGTCTTGGTACGACGATACATTGTAGAAGCATTTAAATTAAGTAGATTAATAAGTACAATGAACAATACGAAAACTGATGCCCCGATACATCCACTTATAATAATATCCACCACCGGGAGGAAATCCATTCTCATACCTGCAAAAGGTAGTAGCCTTACAGATGCAATAAGTCCAGGGTCTGCATAATTTTTCTTAATCAATTCGTCTAAGCGGCCTTCGAGTTGTTCAATGTTTGCAGCAGGCATCAATCTCAAGTAATTAAGAGTAGAACTGTTGTTCCAATTTGCTCGAGCTGCAAAATCCGGATTGTCTTCCAACAAATCCGTAGGCATTATAACTCCTAAACGAAATGTGGAATACGGGCTTATAGGTTTTAGAACACCTGTTATATTCAAGTTCAAACTATCATTTACCTTTAAGGTTTTCCCTACGGGATTTTCTTCTCCAAATATTTTTTGACTAACATTATCAGTCAGTACTATAGAGTGCTTGTTTTTTAAAGCAGTATCTGGATTACCATACTTCATAGGCAGGGAGAACACTTGAAAAAATTCAGGTTCCACATAACTTGTACGTTCCTGAAACTCAGATTCGCCATACTCCAACCAGGGTTGATTCCAGCTTTGCAGGTGAGTTCCCGCAATAACTTCTGGTGATGATTTAATAATTTCTTCAAGTAATGGGTATGGAGTTTGACTGTAAGTATCCCCACCAGTAGTTGTCGTTTTCAGATAGTAGATATTGTCCTGATCTTCAACATTTGAATCTGCAGTATAATAAGCATATATTGAAAAGACCAAGGTCAAAACACTACCAATTCCTATACTTAAACCTAAGAGATTAAGTGTAGAGAGGAGTTTATTCTTCCACAAATTTCGGATAGATATTTTAATGTGGTTTTTAAGCATGATTCTCGATGTTTCTGTTCATTTTGATTGATTGATTGATTGATTGATTGATTGATTGATAATATCTCTAATAATTACATCAAGATGTTCTCTGTTACCTTTTGTCCATCCAACATTCGTATGATGCGATGGCTATATTTTGCATCATGTTCACTGTGTGTCACCATTATTATTGTAGTACCTGCTTCATTGAGCTCTATAAGCAAATCCATGACTTCGTTACCATTTGTACTATCCAAATTTCCAGTAGGCTCATCGGCTAAAATTAATTTTGGATTGTTTACTACTGCCCTAGCAACTGCGACACGTTGTTGTTGTCCACCTGATAATTGTTGCGGAAAGTGGTTGCGTCTATGCATTATTTGCATTTTCTCCAACACTTGTTCCACTCTTTGCTTTCTCTCAGCTGGCTTGACCCCAGTATAGATCAATGGCAATTCCACATTTTCAAAAACCGTTAACTCATCAATTAAATTGAAGCTTTGAAATACAAAACCAACGTTGTGCTTGCGCAAGTCCGAACGTTTGCGCTCATTGTACCCAGCAACTTCTTCTCCATTGAATTTGAAGCTTCCTCCATCTGGATCGTCCAATAGCCCCAAAATGTTCAACAATGTGGATTTCCCACAACCTGAAGGTCCCATTATGGCTACAAACTCTCCATCTTTCACATTAAAAGACAATTTATTCAAGGCTATTGTTTGTACTTCTTCAGTTTTATAAAACTTTTCCAAATCTGTTATCTGTATCATCTGATTGTATTTTTTTAATTGATTGCTTTTATTTTAATATTAATTCTTCTGTATCACCATAAGTATCGTAACTTGAAGTAATTACCTTATCTCCAATGTTCAACCCTTCGACAACTTCATAGTATTCAGTATTCTGACTCCCAAGACGGATATTCACCTTGTAAGCCGTATTTCCATCTTCACTGACCTTAAAAATCCAGTTTCCTCCTGTTTTTTGAAAAAAGCCCCCCTTCGATATTAAAAAAGCTTCTTTTTCTGCACTCAATGCTACTTTAATCTGTAGGTTTTGACCGCGACGAATACCTTCTGGCACATCCCCATCAAATTGCATATCCACTTGAAAACGACCATTGTTTACTTGTGTAAACACCTTTTTAATGATCAAGACATAGGCCTTGTCATTAACAGTTACAAGGCCTTTTTGTCCATTGTAAATTCTAGAGATATAATGCTCATCGATATCCACCCTTACTTTATAACCACTTAACACATCAATTTGTCCTAAACGCTCTCCTTTGTTTTTAGACTGTCCAATCTCTGCATCCAATGCTGTTAATTGTCCGTCTATGGGAGCACGAACGACTAAATCACCTACTTTTCTACGCATTAGCTCCAAGGCACTTTGCGTTCTGGCATAAGAACTTCTTGCTTGGCTTACTTCTTGCTTTGTCGATGTGGAATCCTGTCTCAATACCTCATTTGCCAATTGCATACGTTGCTTTTGATAATTGAAATTGTTCATGGAAGACTCGTAATCTTGACGGCCAATTGCATCCTTTTCATATAATAGCTTATTCAGTTCGTATACTCGCTTTGCCTCGATAAGGTTATTTTCCACATCAGTGAATTGATTCAACTTGTTGATGGTATTTTGGCGTGCAGCATTTTGAGAAATCTGCATTTGCGTCAATAAATTGTATACAGACGTTTCTTGATTGACAAGACTCAATTCCAAATCGGTATTGGACAATCTTAAAATTGGCTCTCCTTTTTTCATAATTGCCCCATCTTCAACAAACTTTTCTTCAACCCTTCCTCCTTCCAAGGCATCTAAATAAATAGTGGTAATTGGCAATACAATTCCATTTACAGGAATGTTCTCTTGAAATATGTCTTTCGTTACCGTATTAATGGCGATACGTTCTTTTTGCACATTCAGCTTAGAGCCGCCTCCTGTTTTTGATATCACAAAAATTATAAGTGATATTATTGCCACCCCACCTATCAACATTGTTATTTTTGGTTTTGAAAATTTCTTTTTTTGAATTGGAACGTCCATATTTATTCTTTTTAAGGTCGATTTTTTTAATTATACATAATATACAGTCAATATGATGCCAAAAACACAATTCACTAATAATCAATTGACTAGATAGTTTTTAAAAAATAAAAGTGTTCGATTTTGATACACTACATGTACGGAAACGGTCACTTCGATCACTTTATGCATTTACTGTATTTATAAGGTTTAAATGGCTTATAACAACTATCCGACGTAGCGAACATTTGACTTTATCTATTTTTATTTAATCTGTAGATTTTAGTTTTTATTTTGTGAAGGTTATCCTCAAAAAGGCTTGATGATGGCAGTGAGAAAACAAGATGATGAAAAGACCAACTTCTTTTTGAGAATAACAGCATATATGCTTTTTTATTGATTTAATGATTTGGAGACAAATTCCAGCCATTTATATTTTGGAATGGTTTCATCTATAAAGTAATCAGGTTGAACTCCAATTTCATCTATTGCCATATCCGGAATTCTAAAACTTCTAGACATGCAATATTCTAATTCCAAATCCCCACAGGGAGACTTTACCGCTATTAAATTAGATATATCTAAGGCTCCTTTTGTGGTAGTACCGTATAACTTTACTTTCTTACTTTGTTTAGCTGCCAATAAAAATTGCTCGGCAGTACTAGCATTATAGTTATTTATAATAACTCCAATGTTTTTGGGATACTCATAGACTACATCATATTTAGCAGTCATAATTTCATTTTCATGAATATTTACATACTCCCCAAGTTGGTTAGATAATTTGTCATACGCTTCTTTTGCCCACTTTTTTGAAGCTTCTGTAGGATTAGCTTCTGGGCTAATTAAAAAATCATACAATATTTGATTATTTAATTTCGTAGAATAAAAGCCTACTCCAACTTGTCTTATGACATTAGTATACAAAATAGGTAATAACGCATTGTAACTAGAATCGCTTCCTCCTCCGTTGTTTCTGATATCTATAATAAAATTCGGAGTACTTGTGATCGTTTCTTTATTAGCTGTCATAATACTATCAATTGCATTTTTATGGGAGCGATTAAATGATGGAATTCTTAAATAGGCCGTATTATCATTTAAAATTTCAAAATATGGATTTCTTGCCTCTAACATTTTAAAATAATTACTGATACTGCTGTCGCTATCTGGAATGGAAGCAACTCTCTTGAACCTAATAAAATCCTCACCTATTTCCAAGTGATTATTTCCTATCAATTTAGTATCAGGAAACTCATTTTTAGAATGATTTTTCATATGGTATTCTGTAATACCATCTTTATCAATTTTTAATTTAACTTGCCCTTTTGTCCAATAGACACCATCACCTTCAATAATAAATCCTATGTAGTCGTTTTTTATTTTTTTTATACCAATGGTATAATTCCCATACCTCCAAACACCTTCATAATCTACTTTTCTTTTGGTTTTTAAATAGCTTATAAATACTTCTACATCTATGTCTAATCTTTCAGATTTCTCATACTTTTTTAAAATCTCTTCATTAGTTAATTCAGGGGCTACATTATTATTTTCAATTAAGCTTATCCTATTCAAGCCAATATGCCCTGAACGAAAAAAGGTTAACCAATTATACAATGTTTTTATACATGCATCTGGATTAGAAATAGTTTTCACTTTTTCTATATATTCATCATTATGCATTCTATAAGCTATTTTCCCTTTGGTTTCCATTGCATATGAAAAACCGGCGTCATTCTCTTCAAAAGTTTGTTTCAACCAATTGAAGTTGTCTTCACAAGAACAATTTTGTGAAAAGACAGACATTGAGATTAATAGTGTAATAGCAGTAAGTAGTTTCATAATATGTTTTATTGTTTTTATTGTTTTAAAATCACATTCAACACCATGCCAAAACACAACAGACTAACAACAAGAAGTTTAGACAACACATTAAAAATAAAAGTGTCCGTTTTCGACACACTTTCTGTTCGAAAACGGACATTGTTAATTCTTTGAAATTTTCTTTTTTCTAATTTTTATAAGCCGAAGATAATATTGTAATATTGTATCAATGGTATTAAAAGAAGCAACTATATTGGTAATTGATGATGATTTAGATGTCTTGACCGCATTGCGTCTATTGCTTAAACCTTTGGTAAAAGAAGTCGTCATAGAGAAAAACCCTAGCAACATCGGGTCACAGATTGAAAGCAAAGCGTTCGATATCATCATTCTTGATATGAATTTCAATGGACTTGTCAACACCGGAAACGAAGGTATTTTTTGGCTCAATGAAATTAAACGACAAAAGCCTGAAACTGCTGTTGTTTTGATTACTGCCTATGCCGACATAGATTTGGCCATCCGTGCATTGAAAGAAGGTGCTTCGGACTTCCTGGTCAAACCATGGAAGAACGAAAAAATCATCAATACCGTCACGACTCTTTTGCAAAACAAAAAGTCCAAAAACAAAAAAGGTACAATCTCACAATCCAACAATAGCATTTTGGGTGAAAGTGATGCCATAAAAGATGTATTTTTAAAAATAAAGAAAGTGGCTCCTACAGATGCCAATGTCTTGATTCTTGGTGAAAACGGTACAGGTAAAGATTTAATAGCAAAAGCACTTCACGACAACTCCAATAGAAAAGACAAACCTTTTGTCAAAGTGGATGTTGGAGCGCTAACCTCCACCCTCTTCGAAAGTGAATTGTTCGGTTATAAAAAAGGCGCTTTTACCGATGCAAAAGAAGATAGAAAAGGACGTTTTGAATCTGCAAATGGAGGAACACTCTTTTTAGATGAAATTGGTAATATTGGTTTAGGACAACAAGTACGATTGTTAACCGTTCTACAAAATAGGTTGGTAACACCTCTGGGTTCCAATGAATCCATTCCCATTGACATCAGATTGATTTGCGCAACCAACATTGATCCAAAAGTACTGGCCGATGAGTCAAAATTCAGGAAAGATTTAATTTACAGGATCAATACCTTGGACATTATGGTTCCTCCACTTCGAGACAGAGGAACTGATGTCACACTACTTTCCAAACATTTCATCAACATCTATGCAGACAAATACAATAAAAGCCCCTATACTCTGGATTCTGGATTTGTCTCCAAACTTAAAAAACATGATTTCCCTGGAAACGTAAGAGAACTTCAATATGTATTGGAACGTGCCGTCATCATGACGGATGGCACTGTCTTAAAGGCTGAAGACCTTGTGTTTTCATCTATTGAAAGATCTACCACTTCGACTGTTGCCAAGACCATGAATCTGGACGACATTGAAAAAAACGCCATCCTTACAGTATTGGAGAAGAACAAAGGCAATGTTTCCAAATCTGCCAAGGAGTTGGGGATCACCAGAGCTGCATTATATAGACGATTGGATAAGTATGAACTATAAGAGCTATATTTTCAGACTCTTCTTAAGGATACTATTACTGGTGATCCTACTATTGGCATTGGCGTATTATATATATATAGACAAAGCTTCGGTGATTGCACTTGTAAGCTGTATCATTCTATACTTTGGATATATTACATATAACTTCATCAAACGTCGATTTGTAGTCATGGACGATTTTTTCGAGGCAGTGAAGTATCGTGATTTTTCAAGATGGTTCCCAGAAGATCGAGGACCAAAGGACATTAGGTTTCTATACAAGGGGTTTAATGAAGTAAATCGTACCATAAAGGAGATAAATTCAAAAAATGAAGCACAATACGTCTATCTTCAAAAAATACTGGAAATGGTGGATATTGGCATTATTGCCTACAATCTGGAAACAGGAGATGTCTTGTGGTCAAACGATTCCTTCAAGGAGACATTGGATATGCCTTCCTTCAAAAACATTCGTTTTGTTGAAAGTAGGAAGCCCGATTTGTACGATGCCGTATTTGAAACCTACCACAAAGAACCCAATTCCATTTCCATAGCCCTTCAAAATGAGAAAATAAAAGTATTGATTTCCGATACCGTGTTTCAGGTGGATGATGATGCTTTCAAATTAATCGTTCTTCAAAACATTGACGATACTTTAAATAAGAATGAATCGGAAGCTTGGAAAAAACTATTGAGTGTGATGACACACGAGATCATGAATTCGATTGCCCCGATTTCCTCTTTGGCAGATACTTTGCAAACACATTTGCAACTGGCTTTGGACCACCCAAAAGACAATACGTTGGATCTTGAAGATCTAAATTCTGGCATTAAAACCATAAAGAATAGAAGTGAAGGTCTATTAAAATTTGCAAAGACCTATCGTAGCTTGAGTAAAGTAACGCACTTGAACCTACAGAAAAAGAAGGTTTCTGAGCTTTTTGACACCATAAAACTATTAATGCAACCCTCTTTGGATGTTAAAAACATTGCTATCGACTTTAAACTCCTAACTCCGAAATTAGAATTGGACATAGATAGCTATTTGGTTGAACAAGTATTGATTAACCTAATTCTCAATGCTGTTGATGCATGCAAAAGCAAAGAAAACCCACAAATACGAGTTATAGCAGAACAAACACCAAACAGAACCATTGTTATTAAAGTTTACGACAATGGATCAGGTATTCCACAAGACATCATGGAAAGCATCTTCATACCTTTCTTTACAAGTAAAGCCACTGGGAGTGGTATTGGACTAAGCCTTTGCAAGCAAATCATGTTATTGCATAAAGGCAAGATATTGGTTAATAGCAAGGAAAATGAAGGAACGGTGATTAGCTTGGTATTTTAAATAAAAAAACCCTCGTTCATACAAAACAAGGGTTTCTACAACTAACCAAATAAATATTGCTATTTTTTGTTAAGCTTATCTGTCTTTTACATTAAAAAGCTGTAACACCTGTATTGAATTGGTATACATAGTTAAACGTAAAATACCTACCCTCATCAACTAAAGCATCAGGATTTTCTGGAGCGTCTTTATAATAACTCAAGATTTCAACCTTGGCATACTTACCATCTCTAGTTTTGAATACCAAAACTTTTCCTGCAGTTGGGTTTATTAAATGTGTTGGAGGCCCAGCGTAGGTATACCAACCATTGCCACTTCCGGAAGGAATAGCAGTTCCTGTGTTTGAATCTTGCAGGAATAATGTAGTATCCACATGTGTTACAGATGCAAAGGTACCATTCACTATATAAGCACCAGCAACCCCTGTTCTATTGGGTTCATCCGTAGTCTCCATGGAAACACCTCCATTAACTATAATAGATGTTCCTCTGAATGCCACATCCCAATCGGTATCACTTGTTGTGGTTTGCCCGGTGGCAAAATCGAATTTCGCATAATCTCCAGATACTGGTAATCCTTGACCTCCTTGTTGTGGAGCATGAACATTGGAAATAGTTTCTGTCTCCAAAGGTAATTGAGTCACTGGACCATTATCATCATCATTGCTACAAGACGTAAATCCGATAAATAATGTCATTAATGTTAAAATTTGAATGTTTTTAATTGTTCTCATTGTATGTGTTATTAAATATTAAAATTGAATGTTTAGTTTTCCGTACATAATGCGACCAGAAATATTGCTTATGTTTTGAGTGTCTGTAAAATTGAACAAATTGTCTACTCCAAGGCCAACTCTATAGTTTTTATAAAGTGTCTTGTTTATGGCAAAATCCATAACGGCATATCCATCGACAAAATCATCATATGTATCCAAATAATTATTCCCATTGGTATCAAACAATCCATATTCACTACGATATGTTGCACGAATGTTGGTATCCAAATTCCATTTGGGAAAATTGTAGAATACCTTTAGGTTTCCCATATGTCGAGAACGATTGTACAATCCAAAATAATCTTCCTTTTTAAGCTGGAAAGAAGGAGAGTTTGGGTTTTCCCTTGCAAAGACCTCCCCATCTCCAAAAGCTTTTTCAGCAGCTTTGTCTTTCGCAAACAACAACTGATATCCACCTGTTATCTTAAGTTGGGCATTGGGCTTCCAAGTAGTATTGAACTCTATACCTTGCGTATAAACAGCATTGACATTATAATAGCTAAATACATTTTGCCCATTGGTTTTATTGGCAATGACACGGGTATCTATTAAATCATCTATGTTGTTTCTGAAAGCATTTAAATTGAACTTAACCTTAGAGGATGCCTCATAATCCAAACCGACGTTTAGACTTATCGAGCTTTCAGGTTTCAAAGTGTTTTCAAATTCGGAAACAGGGACTATAACGTTTGTTATTTGACCTTGAGATTGCAACAATGGGATTGCTGTAGAAACAGCATTGTAACCTAAAACGGTATAACCGACGGTAGTATTCGTGAAATCAAAATACAGCTGTCTAAAATCTGGAGCTTTAAAACCGTAACCCGCAGATCCCTTTAAAGCTAATTTGTTGCTTAACTCATATCGAAAAGCTGCTTTTGGGCTAAATTGGGACTTGTATTTGTTATGACTATCAAAGCGGGCACCTAATATGACATTTATTTGCTCTATTGGGTTTCCATCGTATTGGACATATACATAAGGAGCATTAAATTCAGGCTTAATGATAAAACTTGTCCGGCCCAAAGTTTCATGATTGAGTCCTACTCCGCCTATGAAATTGTTGTTTTCACTAAGCTCATATGTCCCTCTTAGTTCGGGGCGAATTAACAATTGATTGTAAAAACCATCACTAAATCGATCGCCATTCTCATTATTTAAAAATTCATTTGCCTTGTACCGCGTTGCATAGAACTCAAAGTAACTACCCCATTTTTCATTAATTTCATGGCTTATTTTCAAATGTGCATTCCATTCGTAGATGTCACTTTCCCCCTTCAAGGTTTCCGAGGCAATATAATCTTGGTTTTGGTTATAGTATTTCCCCGATACGAGTATGTTTGTAAATTCAGAAACAGTATATGTCAACTTTGAATTAAATGTATAATTTTCAAAAGGGTCAACGGTATTTAAGTTGTCTCCTTCAATTAAATCATACCCATCACTACTATATCTATTTGCAAATGCAGCAAACCCCAATTTTTCTTTTTTGTAATGGATCGATGTACTTAAATCATTAGTGTTAAAAGTTCCCAACCTATTGCTTATGGTGCCATTAAATCCTTCTTTCGGAGTTTCTGTGATGATGTTTATAACACCTCCCAATGCTTCACTACCATATAGACTAGAAGATGCTCCTTTAACGACTTCGATTTGTTTTATGTTTCCAACAGTTAGACGATTCAAATCCAATGTCCCTGCAGAACGCCCCACCAAAGGCATTCCATCTACAAGAATCAATGTGTATTGTGCATCTAAACCTTGAAGTTGGATTCCCTCTCCTCCTCCAAAGTCCGGTACACTGATTAATCCTGTTTGCTCGGACAAAATTTCGTTTAGCCTAACCGTATTGGAATGTTTTATGTCTTTTTTTGAAATGATTTGAACAGGAAGAGGCAAAGATGACAATTGTCTCACTGTTCTTGTCGCTGTAACCAATACCTCTTCTAGCTCTTCGATGCTTGAAGAGTCGACTTCTATGACTCTCTCTTCCTGAGAAAAGGAACAGGCTATTAAAAAAATTGAAAAATAAATCGTTAAATATTTTTTATTTAGAATCATTCTTAATTAAATTTGCTGCAAATATATATCTTATTTTTATTCAATCTAAATAAGAATAGCTAAAAAAACATTTTTTTTTAAACCATAGAAATAATCATACAAAATGAAAAAAATCATCACATTCGCAATCTGCTCTATAGCAATTATATGTGTAGCAAATGCTCAAAGTAAAAAGAAACAAGACCAAAATGCCATAAAGGAAATGTGTGGTTGTTTTGAAGTTACCTTCAATTTTGCCGAAACCTTCCAATATAGCTCGGATTCACTATATAAACCATCCAAAACCAAAAGGGACAAAGCTTTGGAATGGGCACAGTTGGTTGAGGATGACACAAACAAAATCTCCATTCAGCATCTGTTACAAGTAGGAAACCCTACAAAACCACATATAATAAAACATTGGAGACAAGATTGGACTTATCAAAACACCAACTTCTACATGTATAATGGAGACAACACATGGAACTATGAAAACAAACCAAAAACTGAAGTAAAAGGCCAATGGACTCAAAAAGTATATCAAGTCGACGATAGTCCTCGCTACGAAGGTTCTGCAACTTGGGTTCACGTAGATGGAAAAAGCTACTGGGAAAATGCAACAGATGCTCCATTACCTAGACGAGAGTATACCAAAAGAAGTGATTACAACATAACGGTTAGAGGTAACAGACATGAGATAACCGAAACTGGTTGGGTACATGACCAAAACAATGATAAAGTCATTAGAGAATCTGGAAAGGAGGATGTTGTTCTAGCTCAAGAAAAAGGGTATAACACTTATATAAAAGTAGATGATAGCAAATGCAAAGCTGCTAGTGATTGGTGGAATAAAAATCAAGAAAAATGGGCATTGGTTCGTAAAAAATGGAATGACATCTATGCTAAGAACAAAAATCTTGCTTTAGAAGTCAAGGTGGATAACAAAGCATTGTACAAGCATTTGTTTTCTGATGAAATGATCGAGGAAGAAGAAATTACTGAAGTTATAGAGTCTTTCGTAAAAAATTAAAGCCATGCGCATAATAAAACAACTACTATTTGGCTTGTTTCTTTTGGGAATGCCGATAATGGCAATAGCACAGGATGCAAATATTTTTCTGGATAGAGCCTATTGGAAAAGCAATCCGACGATTGAGGACATAGACAAGAATATTGCTGAAGGCAATGACATCTCAGCTTTGAATTCTTTTGCCTTTGATGCAGTTTCATTGGCATTAATTCAAAAAGTAGACAACGCTACCATAAAACACCTCCTTACAAAAAAAGGTAATAATGTCAACAAGTTGACACACGATGGAAGAACCTACATTTTCTGGGCTGCATATAAAGGGAATTTGGAAATAATGAGTCATTTGATAAGTAATGGTGCCAAAATGGATATAATTGATGATCACGGTTATTCGGTATTGAATTTTGCAGCAGTGACTGGACAATCAAATACCAGTTTATATGATTTCTGTATTGCAAACGGCGCCAATATCAAGACAGAAACCAATCATGATGGTGCCAATGCTTTATTGTTGGCTGCTCCTTTCTTGAAGGACTTTTCGCTGATTGATTATTTTGTTTCGAAAGGTGTTGATATCAATAGTGTTGATAATAATGGCAATGGCCTATTCAATTATGCAACAAAAAAAGGGAACATAGACTTATTAAAAACTTTGGTGGCCAAAGGTGTTCCATTCAACATTGAGACTATAGATGCTAGCAATGCCATGATTTTTGCGAGCCAAGGTACACGTGGACACAGCAATACTTTGGAAACCTTCAAGTACTTGGAATCACTTGGGATTCCTCCCAACATTACGACAACCAAGGGAGTTACACCATTGCATGCCTTAGCATATAAAAGCAAAGACCTGGCATTGTTTGATTATTTCATTTCCAAAGGGGTCAATGTAAATCAAGCAAATGAAGATGGAGATACTGCTTTTACAAATGTAACCTACGCCAATGATTTAAGTACTGTAAAACACTTGTCCAGATACGTAAAGAACATTAACACGGCAAATAAAGACGGAAAAACGGCATTGACTAATGCCATATATCGAAATACAGTTGATGTCGTTGACTTTCTTGTTGAAAATGGTGCGAATGTCAATCAAAAAGATAAAGAAGGCAACAGCCTCCTCTATTATCTATTGAAAACGTTTAAAAGCAAGACCACTGATGAATTCAATGAAAAGTTGGACATACTTGACAAAAACGGATTGGATTTGAAAGCAACTCAAGCCAAAGGTAACACATTGTTTCATTTGGCATTGGAGAGCAACAACATAGACCTGTTGAAACGTGTATATGGTTTGGGGGTAGATGTCAATGCAAAAAACAGTGACGGTATTTCTCCTTTGCACAAAGCTGCGATGAAAGCCAAAGATGAATCTGTCTTAAAGTACCTCTTAAGCATTGGAGCAGATAAAAACTCAAAAACAGATTTTGATGAGTCTGTGTATGATCTCGCAAAAGAGAATGAACTCTTGCAGGCATCCAATGTTAATATTGAATTTTTAAAATAGAACCATGAAAAAAATGCAAATTTTTAAAATACTCCCACTCCTAATACTCGTCTTTTTTATCTTTTCCAGCTTCAGAATTAAAGCTACCTCATACAAATGCATGATACAAATGACCAATTATTCAGGAGAAGGTGCCTACATAGCCATTTCTCTGATAGACCCTAAAGGAGACTATGAAAAAACCTTGCACGTACAAGGTGATGATGATGAATGGTATTTCGATATCACAGAGTGGTGGAAATTCCAAGGTAAAAAACGAGCCAATGTCGATGCCGTCACAGGAGCAACAGTTGGTGGAGGTGAACGTGCCATCAACATAATTTCCATTGATGATGACAAAATAGATGCTGGTTATAGAATACGTTTTGAGTCAGCAGTGGAAGATCAAGAATACTATAAGGATGATGTGGAGTTTGAACTCACTTCCGAAAACGTCAGAAGTAAAATCGAAGGAAAAGGCTTTATACGCTATGTACGTATGATTCCGCAATAACTTAATCTACTATGACCATTTCAATTTGGAGATGTAGCCATTTGGCTTTGGCCATATCTTCTTTTACATTCATATTTCTAGCATCTGCTACGGGAATCATATTGGCCCTAGAGCCCATTGAAAATCAATTGAAACCATATGCCTTGGAAAATGCCGAGCAAGTTTCTTTGTCCAAGCTAGTATCTGTTTTAAATGCAAAGTATGATGAAGTAATTGCAATAGACATCGATTCCAATGATTTTGTATCTGCATCGGTTGTTTCAGAAGATGGCAAGAACAAAACCTTCTATGTGGACACATCAAATGGTGAGAAAATAGGAGACATCATAGGAAAAGCTCCAATTTTCAAATTTGCCACAAACTTGCATCGTTCACTATTTTTAAAATCCACTGGTCGCCTTATTGTTGGTCTGGTCTCATTGATATTGTTGTTTATGGCCATTACCGGAATACTTCTAATAATAAAAAGACAAGGAGGAACAAAACGCTATTTCTCCAAGGTGGTAAAAGAAAATTTCGAACAATACTACCATATCATCTTCGGCAAATATATGTTTGTACCCATCGTTATCATTACTTTATCTGGGGTCTATTTGTCCTTGGAGAAGTTCTCCATATTGCCAGAGGACAAAATAACCCATAACATCGAAGAGAGCAGTCTTTCTAAAACACCAAGAATAGCTGTCGCCGACTTTCCTATTTTCAAAGATCTCCAGTTGAAAGACATAAAACGGATTGAGTTCCCATTCTCTGAAAATGTGGAGGATTATTTCTTAGTTGAACTTTTAAATGGGGAACTATTGGTAAATCAATACACAGGACAAACCATCAGTGAACAAAAAGAATCTGTCACTTCCATGCTTTCACGTTGGAGTTTGATGTTGCATACTGGAGAGGGAACCATCCTATGGGCCTTGATTTTGATGATCTCTTGTTTTTCCATCTTATTCTTCATCTATTCGGGATTTACAATGACTCTAAAGCGAAGAAAGAAAAGTCCATTGCCAAATAATCGGTATAGCAAAGATGAAGCAAAATACATTATTCTTGTAGGTTCGGAGACCGGTAGCACACTCACTTTCGCATCAGCTTTCTACAATGCACTCATAAATGTAGGCAATGTTGCATTCATTTCGGAGCTAAATACGTATTCCACTTATCGCAAAGCAAAGCACTTGATAATTTTCACGGCAACTTACGGGGAAGGAGAATCCCCAACAAATGCCAAGGACTTCAAGAATCTATTACACGCCATACCGCAAAAGAACGAACTTAATTATTCCGTCGTTGGATTTGGTTCTCTGATGTATCCAAAATTTTGCAAATATGCCATAATGGTAGATGAAATGTTACAATTTCATCCCAATTTCAAACCTGATGTTCCCATATGCAAAGTAAACAACCAGTCGCATGAAGCTTTCAAGGATTGGTTGAAACAATGGAATGGCAATGTTGGGTTGCAACTTGACATCCCTCGATTTAAAAATAAAAAGCAGGCAAAAAAAGAGCTACCATTCACGGTAATTAGTAAAACGACTACTAATGTCGATGATTCTTTTTTAATACGATTGAAACCCAATAAAAAAGCAAAGTTCACTTCTGGTGATTTACTTTCCATTTACCCAAAAAGCGATCCAGTGGAACGTTTGTATTCAGTTGGAAAAATAGACGATGACATCATTTTAAGCATAAAAAAACATCATTTGGGAAAATGCTCCAATTATCTTGACAAGTTAAAACAAAACGATATGATTTCCGCCAGCATAAAACGAAACTATGACTTTCATTTTCCTATCAATTCAAAAGAAGTTGTCATGATTGCCAATGGAACGGGTATGACTCCTTTTCTTGGAATGATAAACAACAACGAAAAACAAATAAAGACACATTTGTTTTGGGGTGGTCGCACTCGGGAATCCTTTGGTTTGTATTCGAAAATGATAGATGAGGCTTTTGCCAACAAATCACTGACAAGCGTTCACACCGCTTATTCACGAGAGCAAGAACAAAAAATATATGTTCAGGATTTACTACAAGAGCAATCTCCCTTCATTTGTGAATTATTGCAAAATGGAGGTGTGATAATGATTTGTGGTTCTGTAGCAATGCAAAGTAAAGTATTGGAGATTTTAGGAGAAATGACGTCTTCTAAATTAAACTTGCCTTTAAGTGAATTTGAAAATAGGGAGCAAATAAAAATGGATTGCTATTGATCATATGAAACGTGGAAGATCTATGAACTCAATTCGTAAGGGACTTCAATGACGGCTATAACTCCTGATTGATCTTCTTCATTCTTTAAGTCAAATACAAAGTCATCGTTGAAAAGAGTCTTCAGCCTCTCATTGGTAGTCTTCAAGCCTGTGCCTTCATCAAGTAAATCCTTAAAATCAGATTGCAAGGCAGCTCCGTTGTTTCTTATTGTCATGCATAAACGATCAGATTTCTTGGATATGGTCAATTCAATTTCTAGCTCCGTCTTGTCATATGAATACCCATGTTTAACGGCGTTTTCTACTATTGGTTGAATGATCATACTGGGGACGAGGCAATCTTCAACCCCTTTTTCAATTTCCTTGAAGATTGCGAGATGATCTGAAAAACGAACAGAGATAATATCCACATATTTATCCAAAAGTTCCAATTCCTTGCCAAGTGGGATCATATTCCTATCATTGTGTGCTATGAGCTCTCTAAACAAATCTCCAAAATCAGCTATTAGGTTTTGTGATTTTTCAGTATCGATCTCCATCATCGACGAAATGCTGTTCAAGGTATTGAACATAAAATGTGGGTGCAATTGAGAACGCAACATATTTAATTTCGTAGTAGCCAATTGGGTTTGCAATTGGGATTTTTGCAACTCTATGTTCTTTACCTTCTTGATGTAATAGTAAATGGTTATGATTCCAATCATGGAAGCATAGGTTAGAAAGTTCAAATGAACCACGGCCATAAAATGATCCAAAGACAAGTTTTTAAGCAATCTTTCCCAAGGAAAGTTTTCGATTAAGACAGAAGCCAATCCAGATATGAAAAATATGAAATAACCAATGAGAAAGGAGAAGAACAGATGTACCATAATTATTTTTTTCCACCCTAAGTCCCTTTCAAACATCTTCTGCGTCAAGTAACTTATCATTATCATGAAACTTATTACGGTAATCCAATCCAGAAGAATGTTGTAAGTCAACAAATCACTCCAACTCATGGATTGATAGCTTGGATAGGAATTACTTATGAGTTTCCAATACACCTTTCTGGCCACACTTATGATCACTGCCAAGGTATAAAACAATATTAAATAGCCTAAGAGGCTTATGTCTATTATCTTCTTTAACTTCACTACCCTCCTATTGTTTTTAAAAATTCCCTTTTGTAACCATTGCTTACCCTGAACAATCTTCCATCTTTCATCTTTACATCTATTTCCCCATAGTCGGAATGTATGAGTTTGTCTATGTAGCCCAAATGAATTAAGGTGGAACGGTGAATGCGACTAAATGCAGAATTCCCCATATCTGCCAAAACACTTGTCAATGACATTCTCTGTACGTATTTCTTATCTATGGTATGAATATCTATGTAGCTCCCGGATGCCAAAATATACTTTATGGTACTTGTTTCCAAGAAAGAAACCTCCTTACCTGTTTTTACCATCAACTTGTTTTTGAAGTATGTCGATCTTTTACCAATATTACTTTCATTAACGTGATTCAACAACGTCTTCAATTTCTCGTTAAAATCACTCGTATTGTCCTTATTCACATACTCCACAACCCTATCCACGCAAGAATTGAATCTTTCCTTCTTGAAAGGTTTCAACAAATAATCGAAAGCCAAAAAATCGAAGGCTTTTACGGCATAGTGATCGTATGCTGTTACGAATACAACTACTGGTCGTTTTGCTTCTAGGGCCTTCAACACGTCAAAACCATTCATATCCTTCATTTGTATGTCCAAAAAAATCAAATCCGGCTTTTTGTCAACAATCATCTCTATGGCCATTTTCCCTGTTCTTGCCTCTCCTATACATTCCAATGCTGACTTTTGACCAATCAAATTAAATATCCGCTGTCTTGCCAAGGGCTCGTCATCGATTATCAAACAACTTATCTTCATACATTTCAAAACTATTTTTTAAAATTACTAAAATTTAAGTTAATCTAAAGTAGTTAGAGATTGTCATTAAACCACTATTAAATCCTTTTAAAACAAAATAGCTGTCATTCACAAACATAATCCCAAGCTTTAAAACATTTATGAATTTCCCATGTTGTTTTGGATCTAATTTTGTTAAAAAACATAGACAGATGAAAAAACTACTACTCTTTAGACTTCTATCCCTAGGATTGTTGTCAATTTCCAACTCCCAATCATTTGAAGCTGTTTCCATCTCTGGAGTCACCAATACGTCTTCTGGTTCCAGAAGCGCCAATTTCATAGATGTGAACAATGATGGATGGGATGACATTTTCTTTTCCAATGGACCTTCTGGTGGCCAGAACAACATGTTATACATCAATAACATGGATGGCACATTCACCATTGTTAGCAATGAT
This sequence comes from uncultured Bizionia sp., assembly GCA_947496215.1. Taxonomy (GTDB): domain Bacteria; phylum Bacteroidota; class Bacteroidia; order Flavobacteriales; family Flavobacteriaceae; genus JAHDHI01. The sequence goes on along the minus strand of CANMCF010000007.1, from coordinate 83,199 downwards.
GACATCGTAATGGATTCCAGCAGCTCGGACGGAACGAGTTTTGCCGATGTTGACAATGATGGAGATCTAGATGCCTTTGTCGTTACATGGGCCTCAGGAGCAAATGGCAAGAATTATTTCTATAGGAACAACGGTGACGGTTCGTTTAACTATGAAGCCGACATTGCAATGGGAAGCGTTCAAACGTTTTCTGAGATGGCGACTTGGGTTGATGTAAACAATGACCAATTTTTAGACTTATATTTTACCAATAGCACTGGCTCTCTAAAAAATCTATATTATGAAAATCAAGGAGATGGTACATTTTCTCCTGTAACGAATTTGTCCATTACCAGTGAATTCCTGAGAACGAGATCTGTTGATTGGGTGGATTACGACAATGATGGAGATAGTGACTTGTTTTTGACCAATGAAAACAATGCCAAAAATTCATTGTTTAGGAATGATGGTGCCAACAATTTCACCAAGGTCACAAATCTTTCCATCGTACAAGGTTTCAAGACATCGGCAGGTAGTTCATGGGCAGACATAGACAATGATGGTGATTATGATTTGTTCGTTGCAAACTGGAACAACCAAAACAATCAATTGTTTATAAATGACAATGGATCGTTCATTGAGCAAACGACTTCTATCATTGCCTCTGGAGGCGGTCATTCCTTTGGGTCCTCCTTTGCTGACTTTGACAATGATGGTGATTTGGATTTGTTTGTATGCAATGCCTTTCTCTCAAGTCAAAACAATAATTTCGTATATGTAAATGACGGCTCAGGCAATTTCACACAAGACACTTCAAGTGTTCTAGCGATGCAAGCTGGTTGGACTTTTGGATGTGCATTTGGTGATTATGACAATGATGGTTGGTTGGACCTGATTTTGGCAAATACCTTGAACGAAAACCAAGAAAATTCACTATTCCACAATACAGGAACCGGTAACAACTGGGTGAAGTTCAATTGTGTTGGCACAAATTCCAACACCTCAGCCGTTGGAGCCAAAGTTAGAGTTAGAGCCAACATAAATGGAAATGATGTATGGCAAACTCGTAAAATCGTTGCATCTTCCGGTTACAATAGTCAAAATAGCTATACTGTTCACTTTGGACTTGGTAACGCAACCACCATAGAAGAATTGAAAATAACTTGGCCTATTGGGACAACTGAAACTTTCACCAACATAACCATCAACGACTTGCATACCATTACTGAAGGTATTGGACTTGGTACTACAGATTTCAATATCGATACCAACTTGAAACTTTTCCCAAACCCAACGAAGGATATCATTAACTTAATGAATTCGAATGTAACAAACAACTATAAAAACCTAACACTAAAGATACTAGACACAAATGGCAGGGAAATCGTCAGATTTTCTGATTTGATCTTAAATTCTGAAGAAAGCCTAAACTTCGATCTTTCTAAATTGACGTCAGGAACCTACCTATACTCATTGAACACCATAAAGGGGAAATTGGTATTGTCCGGAAAACTATTGGTTAACAAATAGCGATTGTCTAGCTTCCAATAAAATGAAAAAGCCATCTCTTTTCGAGATGGCTTTTTTTATTTAGTTGTTTGCTCCTTCCGGCAATTGCTGTATAAAGACATAGGTTGATGTAGGTGGTCCTCCAAACACCGAGTTCGAAGGATTGTTGAATATGCTATTTCTTATATACAAAACATCACTTTCTGCTCCCGAATAGATGGTTACCCCATCCATGTTTATATCGGTTCCATTATACCCAGCAGATGGATAACTTGCTACAGGAGGTCCTCCAAACACCGTATTGTTTGGATCGTTGAAAACCTGACTTCTTACAGGAGGCACATCGGACAAGGCTCCAGAGTAATTCAAACGTCCGTCTCCGTTTGAATCTCCTGCCCACATTCCTACTTTGCCACTGAATATTCCAAATGTCGTCTGGGCATCTGTCCCATATGTAATTTGGTTGCTTGCATCTGTAAAATCTATTGTATTGGCTATGCTGGACAATGCTATCGCATTTGTCGTCATCACTCCCAAGTGATTGTAATGTTTTACAACCATATGATAGTTTCCAGCAGATTGATTGAAACTCAAAGGAGAAACTCCATCCTTGGAAACGATGTCACCATCACGTTGCAACAAGGCACTTTGCCCTTCTACTACCACAGTATTGTCCGTAGTACTTCTCAATTCCACAGATACCCAATCCACAATCGCATCTGCACCAGTTGCATTGAATACAGAAGCATTACATGTCGCTGGATATGATGTATAAGGACTTGTCGTTGGAATTAAGCCAGCAACCCTCAAGTCATCTCTCATTAAAGCCTCCTCACCCACATTAGGGTTGATTGAAGACCCTTGAAGGTATACTTTCAAACTTGCTCTAAGTGCAGACATGGTAGAATTGAAATAATTCCAATAGCTATCACCAAATTCATTGGCTGAAGCACAACCAGCTGCAACATCCCAATTTATCGACCAAGTCATCACTCCTCTCAAATCTGGATGACTTCCTCCTTGAAGACTATAGTTTCTTCCTGAAAAGTCTGTTCCAAACCTCAAGTAATCCAATGCTTTGATGGATTCCGATGGCTGTATGTATCCTCCTGCCGGTGCAGCTGCTGGACAAGAAGGGATACCCACCATTATTTTTGAAGCTGGCAAACCTGGAAAGTTGAAACCAGTCGCTGAAACATCGAAACCAGTGATCAACATATCCGTCATGGATGTCAGGAAATCTGGAGTAGCCTGTGAATAAGCAGTTCCATCCAAGGCATTTATAGATCCAGTATTGTACAATTGCACCATCACAAGATCCAATTCATCTCTCAAATTATGAAGCACAGGTAAAAATGCTCCTGCAACGCCACTATACGTGGAATACCCAACTTGAACATAAAATGTCTCTGGCGCACATGTCATTATGAAATTGCTTCCATAATGTTGCTTCAATTCTTTGAAGGCATCAACCACATTTTTCAATTTGGGATAAGGACTAAGTGACGAATAAGAAAAATCCGTCAGTGCTCCTGCTCCAAAATTCATTGACCCTCCTTCAAAATCCAAATCGATACCGTCGAAATTGTATTCGTCGATAATATCCTTCAGTCCTTGTACGAATTCATCCTTCTGGGCGGTTGTACTAAGCCCCACATGTCCGTTTTGCCCTCCAATGGAAGCTATCACCGGAATACCTTGACTTCTCAATACGTTTATATCGTCTTTCAACAACTGACTATCGAATACTCCATTGGTCAAATACCTGTTGGAGTTTATGGTCAATTGAGGAGAATATCCATTTTGTCCTACTGTTTCTATGAAAGAATACATCACGACATTGTACTTCGTGTCTTGCATTTCATTGAAATACAAGAATGGTGCACTGGCATTTTCCCATGAATGGGCATACCCCAAAACGATGTTTCCACTAGGTAGAGGCGTAAACTCGGAATCGATGATATTCAACGTTTCATTTAACGTTGTGCTCTCACTTTCATTATCAACTGCTGTAACAACCATTGGATAGCCCTGATAACTAGAAGGCGTGAAATTGTAAGTATAGGTATTGTTCGCCCCAGCGGTCATATTGGTGGTTGCTCCATTGATGGTTATCGTAACCGAAGCCACCGAGCCATCGGAATCCGTAACGGTCACCTGTATTGGAATATTCTGAAATCCTCCGTTTTGATTGATTGTGGTATTTGCTGGCGTATCCAAGACAATAGATGGTGCTATGTTGGGACAGTTCACTCCTGAACATACCAAATCAAAGTCATAGGCCTCAGTAACACTGGTTCCATTTGAGTCTTCTGCCGTTACCGTAAATGTATGGTTCGTTCCAAAATCGGAATTGGTTGGTGTCCAAGTACCAGAATAAGTATCGTTTACATTGCTGTTGGTTATTGTATTTCCATCAACATCAAATACAACAGAACTAATCGTTGTTGCTCCATCATTAAAGGTCAATCCTACCAAAGCCTCTAAATCAACTGTACCTCCTGGAGCAATGGTAATCGTAGATTGATTTGGTTGATTTATCGTGATTTCAGGTGATACAGGTTGTGAATTGAAGTTGTACTCCGTTGCAACCGTAGGCACAGGTATGTTGGAGATGTCTGTTGGCAAGTAGACTACACTGTTGTTTTCATAATCATTCAATTTCAATGATTGAATGGTAGCATAACCATTTAATTGTGGCTCTGTATAGAAATATTCTCCTTGCGCATTTGTAGTTGCAGTCAATGCTATGTAAGGATGCGAAGAATCCGTCCAAGGCATTATCAGGGTCACTATGGCTCCGTCTACTGGCGTACTACCATTCTTGACCGTACCATATATCAAACCTAAGTTTTGGGCAAAATCATGCACCTTGTCCTCATTAAGTGAATTTTCCTGTATGTTGCCTGGTTGAAAATTGATGCTATTAAAAGTAGGTGTTATCGTATAATCATGACCAGCCACGATGTTATCTATCGAATAATCACCTGAAGCATCGGTAATGTCTGTATAGTTTTGGCCATTTCCAGATATGGTTACTGTAACTCCTTGCATAGGACTCGCTCCTTCAACAATGTTACCACTAATCGTATGTGTATTTCTGGTAGCTATTAAATTTTGATTTGTTTGATTGGTCGTCAAATTCGTATACATCAATGTCGTAAATGAATAAAAGTTCTTCTCGACAGTGATGGTATAGTCGCTTCCTCCAATAACGGAGTCAAAGTTATAATTACCGTCATTGGAGGTTACTCTTTCCAATTCATTGTTAGTAGCCGTATCCTTTAGTACTACATCTACATCTGTCAACAATGTGGTATTCTCCATAACCGATCCGGATATGGATACCACTTGATCCGACCCAGTCACATTAACTATCTTATCCGAATTGAATTCCAAAGCGGCATAGGTTATGCTATTAGGAAGAAAGGCATAGTTTGTTAGCGAATAAGTAACGTTGTAAGGTACATTCCCTGCTTTGTTTGAAAAGACAACTTGACCAGCAGCATTTGAATTCAATGTCTCAAGTACCGTATTGTTTTCATCTTTCAGTTCTACCACTACTGATTGCAATGGATTGTTAGATTGATCTTTGAAATTTATGGTTAAGTCATACTCTGCAAACTGCAAAGAATTGTCTATCGTATTAAGTAGGCTATTACTTGAATTGTTTCTAGCATCTTGTGACAGTTCCCAAATCATAACACCCCCCATATTCTTGGATAGTGCATATTTAACCTTTAAATCTATCGATTGATTGTCATCGTACGATATGAATTTGTTGGTTGTCGAGTTATACAAATAAGGGACCTTGGCTGTATCGTCCCAATGTCTAGCCCACCCATTGGATGCAGCAGACGCCGACACCTGTAACGGGTTCGTTGGATCTAGATAAAAGTGTGTATTCGTTCCTATTCCTTGAAATAGGTCACAAAATTCTATGGATCCAGAATTCTCACAATTTGCCTCATCCCAAGTTCCTTTGGGTGGTTGTGGATTTGAACAAGCTCCATTGTTTGTTCTAGGAGCTGACTCATAAAGCCCAGGCAATCCTGATACTGCTCCTGTACTACCCACACCTTCAAACAACTTACCGTAGAAAGGAATACCCATTACCAACTTATCTGTGGGCACTTGCAATCCATTCAAGTACAATCCAACCAAACCGTCCATTACTTGATTTGGATTTCCAGCACCTCTGTTTAAAGGATCTTCTGCGTGATCTCCTCCATATAAAGGTGCATTGTAACATGTCTTGTCATACCAATTTCCTCCAAAGTCGTACCCGAAAAAAGTAACAAAATCGCAATAGTCAAAAACATTTTCGGTAACGCCGTGTGTGGATTCCGTTCCTGGCCCAACATGTGTTTGCAACAAGTTGCCAACATTGTTCCCTGCTGCCATTGATATTATCTTATCCTGCATGCTGTTAGCATCGAAGACCGATCTCATTTCCTTCAATAGGAGAACCAAGTTGGTATGATCGTCTGGATAATGTGGTTGTGCAGGTATTAGAACTCCTCCTATCGATTCTGTTCCATCTATTCCTCCTTCCACTGGAAATTCCCAATCCAAATCAAATCCATCAATCCACGGATAATCGGTCATAAATTGAACCATGCTTTGAGCCAAGGTAGTTCGTGCATTTGAAGATTTTGCTATATCGGGGAAGGCTTGCGACCTTGTCCAGCCACCCAATGATATCACAACCTTTAGATGCGGGTAATTTTGTTTTAACAATTTCAAGTCACCAATGTTTCCTTTTACAGGAGCATCAAAGGCATGCATTCCACTCTCGTTATGCTGAAAATCAGCATGATCATCCAAAGTTTGAATGTAAGCAGTGTCAGTCATTGCATCGTATTTCGTATCGAAAAAGGCGTACAACAAGTGTGTCAATTTATCTGCTTCAATATCTAAAACATTGTAGTCTCTAGCATATATGGCCCATTGGGCATAGTAGCCAATCACCTTTTTGTCATGCTGCGGCGATGTTTGTGCATTAGTTGTTTGCAAGAGGGAAACCAAGGTTAAAAAACCATAAAGTAGGAGTCTTTTCATTAATTTGAGATTTTTGAGAGGTTTGGATTTTTTTTATTCGTATAATATTAAGTCAATTGCCATATTTTTTTAAAAAAAATATATGATCAACACTATTTAATCGACAGACAACTTAATTTTTAATACAATTTACTTTTATAACAAAAACTTAAAAGTAGCGTTTTTTGTTTACTTCTTTTGATAATAAGGAACTTAGATTTCTCATAGGGAAACACATTAAAGGGTTAAAGGGGTATACTATTTACACATCAACAATTTAGCCAGTTTCATCAACAATTCAGCTGGTTTCATTTTACAATGATAGTCATCTTTTTAGTATAACAAAAATTTTTCATAGAAACCTGATGCAAAACATCTTACAGGATATGCATCCACAAAATGGAATATCCCGAAAACACTGCTACTATCAGTAAAATCTTAGATTTTAGACTCCAAAAAAAAGTGCCTTCTCTTCATCATGCTTTAGGTTTAGTTTGCCAACAAACAGCCTGAAAAACAAAAACCATCCTAGGTTGGATGGTTTTTATTCGATTCTGCTTGATGCTCTTATCAAAAGACCAAGCATGATTTCTTGATTTTATCTTCTTTGCTCCTTTAGGAATTTTTATAGATTTAGAATTAGTTGAATAGATATAAGCTTCGTTCTTGGGAATCCGGAATCCCAATGATATTGTTGACATAATCTGCCTTTGGTTGCAAACTTCCTTTTTTAACATAACCTTCTGCGTAAGGCATACATGCACCCCAAGAAGCAGAAGTTTTACAATTTGAAAGATCAGTGACCTTTACTATGGTATGTATTCCTACAGTCATAACTGCATGTTTATATCCCTTGGCTTCCTCCAAAGAAGAAACGATGTTTTCTTTATTTATCAAGATGATTTTCTTCGCATTGCTCTTGGCACTTGTTTTGAAACTTTCTATCGGGTTTGGACTTGTATCCTTTTCCAAAGCACTCATATCCTCAAGGAGGTCTATCGAACCGACAACACTGTTACTCTTGACTTCTTTAGTATTGACAACTTCTTTAACTTGTTCTGCCTTTTGCTTTATCTCTTCAACTTGTTTGATATCTTCTATCTTTTTCGGCTCATTGTTACAGCTCAACAAAAAACAGAAAAGCATAAGCATTGAAATTTTATTCATCATATTCATTAAAAATTAATCGTGGTTATATGTTAAATGGAATCGACTCCTATCAAAGGTGCCAAAAGTACTTCTTTTTTACTTAAACCTTGATAAACACTTTCTTTTTAAAGAGCAAATAGACTCGATTCACTAATGGTTTGGTTTTATACGGAATCAGTGGTATACTTTATACTGATTCTGCACTTGTAATTATAAACTCGATTGAAAATAACTTTTACAATTTCCACAATAAAACCGCTGTTTATTATTCCGTAACCCTTTCTTAATACAATTAAAAGGATTACATTTTGTACAATTCATCGTTTTTTAAACGCCAATTTAGTACACTAAGCTTTAGCAAACCTAGGTTTCTCAACTTCTAACGCTTTTTTAATATTTCAAAGAACTAGAATAAGCCCCAATCAAGAGGCTTATCATTCTATAATTCACTAATTGTCAGTATTCAATTTTAATCATTTGCTAAAAGCTCCAGTTTAAGACACTCCCAACTACCTATTGTATTGTTGTAATTATTCAGAAATCTTTATAAATTTCTTTGACATTCGATTATTGAAAATCAGAAAATACAAACCTTCTTCAAGAGACCTAGTATCTATCGATGTTATAGCATTATCATATTCAGAAAGTATTTGTCCTAATGTGTTTACAACTTTAATGCTGTAAATATTTGTAGCATTGGTTAAATTTATTTGTAAAACGTCTTTAGTAGGATTAGGATAAATAGAGATAGTGTCTTCTAATTGATAAGGAATATCCATTACGGATAAGGTTTCTACAGTAGTACTTTCGGAAAGAGTACTACATCCAGCATCATTAAATACTTCCACGCTATAAGAGCCAGCAACAGTTACTATAAGACTTTGATTGGTTGCGCCTACAATTATTTCATCATTAAGATACCATTGGTAACTTGCATATTCTTGTACTGATTGGATTTCATTTGTATTTTGATTTAGTGATATGGTAGGAGTGTCAGGATTACTTATAATAGTAACAGTTACTTCTGTTCGTTCATCAGTTTCACATTCTCCTAATGTCATAATTTGCCAATCGTATAAGTAGTAATAGAACTCTTGAGAGTTATTTGCAGTACTACTTTTTATACTCACGATTCCCGAAACTTCATAAGGATATGTTACACCTTCATTGTTACGGAATAAATCTGCCCCATTTGCAAAACCAATTTGCATATCATCTCCTGTCGGGATTGCAAGATCAACATCAATAATACTTTCTCCATCAGGAATATTAATTACTTTTGAGATAAGGATTTCTCCTGTTGAATTTTTAAGTTCTAATGTTCTGTTTGCTGTACCCTGTGCATATACTTTAGCTTTTTTAAGCATTATTGGTTCTTCAGTATCAAATATCAAATAGTATCCACCTGCATGTATATCTCCTGTATTAGTATCTATATTGTTCATACCGGTATTAGCAGTAGTAATTGGTTCAGTGGTTCCTGATACGAAATAGGTTTGATCTTGTGTGAGTTCAGGAGTTTCAAAAGAACTTCCTGTAGCAATAATCGTATTGCTTGTCGCCTGATCATACCAAATATATCCGTTGCTTCCTGTAAGATTAATAGTCGTAGATTCTCCACTACATATATTTTGATCATCAGCATTAGGAGTAGATGCAATGACCACATCAATAAAGTTTTCTTTGGTATTTGTGTTGTTACCAATATCGTTAGTTACTGTAAGTGAAACAGTATAATTACCACTATCGGAATAAGTGTGACTAGGGTTTTGCTCTGTAGAAGTGTTACCGTCTCCAAAATTCCATAAGTAAGAATTCACAGTGTTTATGGAAGTACTTATAAATGTTACTAAATCACATTCTTTAGTCGCTTCAAAATTCGCTATAGGTGGTTGGTTATTGTTCCCTAAAGCATATGATCCAGCAATTGAATAAAATCCAATAGATGAATAATCAGAATATCCATTGGACAAGTTTCCTTCACCAACTCCATCAATTTCTATAAAATAAGTACCTTCTGTTAATGTTGTCGTAATGCTTGCGCTAAGATCCTGAAAGGGATTGGAAATAGCAACTTCATCTCCTGTACCATTCAATATTCTAGCCTGAATGTTTAAATTTGGATAATAAGGATCGGGTTCGAAATTGAAATTTACTTCACCTCCAGATGTGATAAAAGAAAATACATCTTTATCCTGACGAGTAGCTATGAGACCAATATTTTGTTCTGCATTTACTACTCCATTAGAATTTACTACTAATTCATTCGCTTGGGCAAGTGTATCTCCGTAATCATCTTCCTTATATCCAAATCCATTACTGTTTCCAGAAATAATGGATAAGTCGTCTTGAGTTTGGTTAGCATTATCGTACTCTCCTTTACTCCAATGTCCTATTGGTTTACTTGCGCTCCATCCCATAATAGGACTCCATTCTCCATGACCAGAATAATAAGTTGTACCTGGTGCTCCATCATGTGATAATCCTAATGTATGGCCTACTTCGTGAGATCCAGTTTCTCCTGCAGATCTTGTGCCAGAATTATATACCCAGCAAGGATCATCATTGTTTGCTGAAAAAGAATAGAGATATGCTACTCCTCCAGAATTAGGTGCTGCTGTAGTAGTGGGAGTGAATATGCACATCATTCTACGGTTTTGAGGTGCGGCATCAAAAAGACTTCTATTAGTTGTGATGTTGATATTGAAAGGTCTGAAATCTTCTGCCATAATTCTCCATATTTCAGTTATTTTATTATTACTAAAACCTGAGGCTTCTGCATTAATAGTAGCTCCACCTGCCCAACTTGTTCCACTAACAACTTCTCCATCAAAATCTAGATATACAGTTGCAATAGCGCCAGGAAGGCTTTCTAAGTCAGGTACTTTTAAAGAAGCTTTTTCTGTATTTTCTTCTATTTTATTTGTTACAGCCTCAAAATCAATACACAATACTTTATTAATATCAACTTCCTTTATCATTACTTGATTAGTATCATCAGAAAAATAACGATACGCTTTTTTCTGATCTATAATAACGATGTGCCCTTCAATAACGCCAGCATTTTTACTAATACTAAATGTGGCGGTACCGTTATTGTCTATAGACCCGATAACAGAGTAGTTTTCTGTATCTCCTTTTATTACATTGATAATACCTTTTATGCTTTTGGTATCAGATAGCTTAAGGACTATTGAGTTGAATCGATTAGTCATTATCTGTTGACTAAACTCTTTTTCGTTCCCTAATGAATAAGGTTGATCCGTTTGAGAAAAGACGGGGTTATGCAAAGATATTGCTATGATAAATATTTTTAAAAGTAATGAAACGCGAAGCCTTTCTGCTCTATTGATGTAACAAAGCAATTGCTTGAATAAACTTAAATTTTTCATTGTAAGAGGTTTTTTTGAGAGGTTTTTTTTGATTACTAGTATTTACATAAAGTCATAAAACCTTAATCTATTATCTTGAGTCAAGATTTTTTAAGGAGATGTTGCATATGGTTTGGAATAAAAAAAGATAATCAATACAATTTTGAGATCCTTTTTGCTTTGGCTATTTAGTTAATGCATAGTTTTTTATGTATAAAACTATATACGTATAATATCACTTTTTAGATTTTATATCATAAATAATAATTACTATTCTTAGTAAGTGTATGTATTTTTGACATCATCTCGACTGGGTATTTTAATTTGTTCTGTTTCATGAACTCAAATTTCTGCTGTCGCTCTCGGAGAAGATGCCAATCCCCTTTTAATATTTCAGTCCATCTTGGCATCACGTAACTCTTTCTTTAAACATGCAATTTCTCGCTGTTCATCGGTAAGCTTCGCTTTCCCATGACCTGAGAACTGCTGTGTTGATAAGTGTCTTGTGATAACTTCGCAGCATTGTGCTTAAAGGCAGCTGTGTAACTTCTTTTCTTTTTTGATATTTTGCAAATTTAAGTCCTAGCAAGAATATCTTAACTCTCTGTCCAGTTCAATGTAGCACTTCCAATAATAAATTTTCACAAAACTAGAGGGTTAAAAAAATGTGATGCTTTGGTCGTTTTGATCAGATCCTTTTCAATATTTTTAAAATGTGAATTTTCAATTTTCGTAAAAGTTTTTTTACTCAAACCTTGATAAATATCTTCTTTTTAAAGAGTAGATATCCCAAGCCCGAATACAACCCCACTACAACCAACGCATACAACAACGAAGATAATTTCTCTGGTACGAAATCATATACAAAAATCGTCTGATACAAATAGGAATGCATGTTTTCTTGTTTGTTTATCTTAATCAAATACATAGACTTTGAAATAAAACTGGATAAGAAATAAATAGTGATGGCATTCATCCCCACATATTTAAAGATGGTTCCAAACCCATACTGTTTGACATCTTTTAGATAATAGATAATCGCAAGAATCAAAGTAGCCCACCCGCTTGTCGCCAAAACGAAACTACTACTCCAAATGGCTTTGTTTATGGGAAACCAGATGTTGAAAACATATCCAAACAACAAAAGTCCAAAGGCTGTAAAAAACAATAATTTGACATTTTCAAGTCCATCCAAGAGCTTCCCTATCAATATTCCCGATATACAAGTCACAATCGCAGGAACGGTACTCAATATGCCTTCTGGATCATAATCAGGTTGCCACATGTGTTTTCCCAAAAGCTTCAAATCGATATAATTCACCCAATTGTTCGATGCTCTATCAAAAGTAGGCAGTTCTCCGCTCTGGTAAGGAATGGGTACAAAACCAAGAAGTAGCCAATAACCTACCAATATCGTCAACCCGATACCAAGCAATGTTTTCCAATTACAATTGAGATATAATATAGAAGACAACAGAAAAACAATACCTATCCTTTGCAAGACACCAGGAAATCTGAGTGTCTCATAGTCATTTAAAAAAGGGAAATAGGGCAAAAACAGGTTCAAAAACAAACCCAAACCAATCAATTTCAAACTTCTAATGGCAATTTTACCATAGGTAGATTTAGTCTTAGGCTTATTCTTGTATGCAAAATAGATGGAGATCCCCACTATGAATAGAAAAAAAGGAAAAATTAAATCTGTTGGTGTCAACCCATGCCATTCTGCATGAAGAAAGGGTGCATACACCGCACCCCAATTTCCAGGCGTATTCACCAATATCATCGCTGCAATGGTAAACCCCCTTAAAATGTCCACAGATTCTACCCTGCTGGCCATTCCTATAAAATATCTGCTTTTATCTTATTCCAAATACGCTTCAACAAATAGCCACTTATAATTGCAGAAACCGTCAAACAAATAGCCCAATCATATTCACCATATATCCAATACCCCATGGCAAACAAACAACTATATATAAGTACGCAACCTAGCAACATGGCAACAATTCCAGAAGGGACACTCCAACCTTCATTGCTGTCCACTATATCTACATTGTCTTCTTTCGCTTCATCAATGACCTTATCCCATCCTGGACCTCCCGGTTGAATTTTTTTATAGAAACCACGCAGAATTTCATTGCTCTCAGGTTGCGTTGCATACATAACTATTACCCAAACGATTGTGGTTACCAGAACTATTGACGGGAACTTTGCCCATTCTGGAAAAACACCGGATACATCATTGAACAATATCTCTCCAACTGGAGTAAAACTTACGATAATCGAAATAATACCAGAAGCAAACATTGCTGCTATCTCTGTCCAAGCATTAATCCTCCACCAAAACCAACGCAAGATGAACAACAATCCCGTACCAGCTCCGAACATCAAAATCACATCGAACAATTGCAATGCATTTTGCAATACCAAGGCCAACAATGCACTGCACACCATTAACACTACGGTAGACAATCGTCCAACGGCAACCAATCTTTTCTCTGATGCACCAGGATTTATTTGTTGTTTGTAAAAATCGTTGACAATATATGATGACCCCCAATTTAAATGTGTCGAAATGGTACTCATATATGCAGCAACTAACGATGCCAACACTAAGCCCAATAAACCACTTGGCAGTTTTGTCAACATTGCGGAATATGCCAAATCATGCCCTAATTTATCTTCAGAGACATTTGGAAAGGCTTCTTGAATACTCGCTAGATCCGGAAATACGACCAAAGAAGCCAAAGCGACTATAATCCATGGCCAAGGACGCAATGCATAATGCATGATATTGAAGAAAAATGTTGCTCCAATTGCATGGTTTTCGTCTTTTGCAGCCAACATACGCTGTGCAATATAACCGCCTCCTCCAGGCTCCGCTCCAGGGTACCATGCACTCCACCATTGTACAGCCAATGGAATTATAAGTAAAGTTATCAATGCTTTCTTGTCACTAAAATCTGGCAATAAAGACAATTTTCCAGACACGTTCTCATTGGCCATCAAAGCATCCAACCCTCCTACTTCCGGAATGTTCACCAAATAGTAAGCAGCACCTATTGCTCCTCCCATAGCAACAAAAAACAAAACGAAATCCGTGTAAACTACCCCTTTAAATCCTCCAACAGCACTAAATATCACTGTTATGAGGCCAGCACTAATAACCGTTTGCCAAGGTTCCAACCCTAACATAATCTGTCCTATCTTAATAGCTGCCAATGTAACTGCAGACATAGCCAAAATATTGAATACAATCCCCAAGTAAACTGCTCTGAACTTTCTTAAAAACTTGGCTGGAGCACCACCATATCTCAATTCGTAGTATTCAATGTCCGTGTTTACATTTGACTTCCTCCATAATTTTGCATATACGAATACCGTCAACAGTCCAGTGATCAAGAAAGCCCACCATACCCAATTTCCAGAAACACCATTGTTTCTTACTATGTCAGTAACAAGGTTTGGAGTATCCGTGGAAAATGTAGTAGCAACCATGGAAAGTCCCAAAAGCCACCAAGGCATGTTTCTACCGGACAGAAAAAATTCAGATGAGTCTTTTCCCGATTTTTTTGAAACCCAAATACCTATAAATAGAGTAATGGCAAAAAATGAGACTATTAAAACATAATCTATTGTAGATAATTCAATCATAATACGTTATTTTTCTTTGTCAGTGTTGTTGTTAAATATGCGTTCTTTGGTAATCTTCAAATAGTTTCGCCCGATCGGAATCTTCCTGTTGGAAATTTCAATGGTATTTCCTTCCAGTGCGACTATCTTATTTATCGAGATTGTATAGGATCTATGTACCCTTATAAAGCTCGATTGTGGCAATTCTTCCGTAATGGCCGTAAGTGACTTATGTACTACATAATCTCCCAAGGAGGTAATCACCTTTATGTAATCCTTGAGGCTTTCTATGTATAGGATGTCGTTGAGATTTGTTTTCACCAACTTTTTGTTTACCTTCAAAAAGATATGAGGTTCTTGGTGCAAGTTCCCATCTCCGCTATTGTTACTTAAGTAGACATGTTGATAAATTTTATTTACTGTTTTCAAAAATCTATTGAATGGGATGGGTTTGACCAAATAGTCTAATACATTTATTTCGAAACTCTTAACTGCGTATTCCCTATAAGCCGTCGTAATGACAATCAATGGCTTGTTACTTAGGCTTTCTATAAACGTAAAACCTGTCATTTGCGGCATGTTTATGTCCAAAAAGATAACATCTATCTTTTCCTTTTCAAGAACACCATAGGCTTTCAAAGGGTCGTTAAACGTGGCAACTATGTCGATATGATCAAAATTCTTCAAATGATTTTCGATCACTTTAATCGCTAAGGGCTCATCATCAATAATTAAACATTTAATTTTTATCATACTGGGATTTTTAAAAATAGACTATACCTATCCTCTATTATTTTTGTTTCCAAACTATAATTGTTAAAAAACAACAAGTTTAGTCTACGCTTGGCATTGGCAATTCCAATACCTTGTTTTTCATTTTGACTTGCATTGGGGTTGAAATTATTTATAAGTTCGAATTCCAAGAAATCCTTGCCAACCATTTTAAAGCTCATATTGATTTTAATATGATCATTTTCCTTCAAACCATGCTTGAAGCAATTTTCTATGAAAGAAAGAAATAATAAAGGAGGGACTTCAACATCTTCTATGTTACCTGTTATGTCCATTTCCGACTCCACACTATTGCCAAACCTCAAGCGTTCGATGTCTATGTAATTGTTTATATGGTTTATTTCTTCCAGCAAATTCGTTTTTGAGCTCTTCACCTCATATAACACATATTGCATCATTTCCGAAAGTTTAATGACCAAGCGAGGTGCATTGTCCGATTTGCTCAAGGTCAATGCATACAGGTTATTTAGCGTATTGAAAAAGAAATGCGGTTGTATCTGGGTTCTCAAATATTTCAATTCCGTGCTCATTTGCAATTTGGCCAAGTCTTCATTCCTTCTTTTTTCTATGGACCAGTCAATAACCAATTTTATTGCCGAAACAAATCCTATAACATACAATTCACCCAAAATTACAGCTATAATATGATTTAACTCAAGAAATTTCCCTGAATCTTCTGCCTCTGGCCATATCTCCTTCGTTACCAGAAGATAGTTCAAACCTGTCCTTATCAAATACACCAATATCAATATCAATATCAATGAAAAGAGATACTGCCAATATCTCTTTCTCAAGATGAATTTCGGAATGAGATAGAATACATTTACATATATTACTATCATATGTATTGGAAACTCCACAAGATTGGACTTCAAAGAATACCAATAGTCGTTAAAATAACTTCCCCATCTAACAACATTGAAAAAGAAATACCCTAACCAAAACAAAATGTGGTACTTAACGGGGATTGTGTTTTTTATTTTTTTACTAAAAAAGATGATAATGCAAGGTTTTTTTTATTTTTTGATATAGCAATTTTAGTGATATAATAATTAATTAACAATAAATTTATCAATTGTTTATTTTACAAAAAACACTTATCGATTATTAATTGTTGTCTATCTTCAAAACACCGTTGTTTATATATTTTTTTTTATGACTATTTTATAAATAAATACTTTGGAATAAATTATTAAAGACTAAACACTCAAATTATGAAACACAATTTAAGAATGATTTTCTTAGTTTCTTTTCTGTTTTTAACGGCAAATCTCTTTGCTCAAGAGAAGGAAATTAAGGGAACAGTAACATCAAAGGCAGATGGATCGCCTTTACCTGGTGTTAACGCATTCGTAAAAGGAACTTCCTCCAATGGAACCCAAACAGATTTTGATGGAAACTATTCATTGACTGCCTCAATAGGAGACGTAATCGTCTTTTCTTATCTAGGGCTAAAAACAGAAGAAATTACCATAGGTACTTTTTCAACCATCGATGTGCAGATGGAAGAAGATACCGAAAGCCTGGATGAAGTGATAGTAACGGCTTTGGGAATCAAGAAAGAAAGAAAAGCTCTTACTTATTCAGCACAAGATGTCAAAGGAGACGATTTGACCAGAGTAAAGCAAACAAACCCAGTTAATAGTCTGTCAGGGAAATCTGCAGGTTTAACAATAACAAGAAGCTCTTCCGGTGTCGGTGGATCTACAAAAGTAGTTCTAAGAGGAAACTCATCGACATCCAACAATGACCCTTTATATGTTATTGACGGAATACCAATGCAAAACAATGGTAATGGTACCCAACCAGGAGGAGATATCTTTGGTAGCCAAACAGGAAATAGAGACGGAGGAGACATCACTTCTCTTATCAACCCTGATGATGTAGAAAGCATGACCATATTAAAAGGAGCATCTGCTGCTGCCTTATATGGTAGTCAAGGTGCTAATGGTGTTATATTGATCACCACGAAAAGTGGGAAAGAAGGAAGACTAAAGGTAAACTTCAATTCGACTTTTACTATTGACGATGTGATATCTTTACCAAAATTGCAAACAGAATACCAATCACTATCTGTCGGACAAGCAGTAACAGAAAACGGTAGAGTGACTGACCCAAAATCTTGGGGGGCGAAAACTGGAGGTCTATCGAATACTGTCGATAGTTTTTTTGAAACAGGATATACATCTACACAATCCATATCCTTAAGTGCTGGTAACAAGAAAGCTCAAACATATTTTTCATTTGCAAATACCTCTGCTGGAGGTGTAATGCCAGAGAACAGATTGAATAGAAATGTTTTAAACTTGAGAGAGACGGCTAGTTTTCTAGAAGATAAAATTCAAGTTTCTGCAAACATCAACTTATCTGACCAAAGAGTATGGAATAGACCTACCAATGGTTTGTATTCAAATCCTTTGACAGGTTTATACCTTAATCCAGTGGGAATTGATTTGAATACTTATAGAGATCAATTTGAATATTTCAATACAGCAACAAATATGATGGATCAATATGCGACATCCTTTGATGAAAACATTCAACAAAACCCATATTGGTTGATACACCGTAACCCTAGCAAGGATATAGCTCAAAGAGTTTTGGCAAGTGTGAGTGCAAAGTATCAAATCACTGATGAGTTTTCAGTTCAAACCAGAGCTAGTTTTGACAAGTCATTTTTCACATTTGACAAAAGACTATATGCAGGAACAGATTTAACATTTGCTCCAGACACAGGTCGATATGTTTTAGAAAAGACAGAGAATACACAACAATACATAGATTTGATAGCAAATTACAACAAAGAGTTATCTGAAGATTTCTATCTAACTTTAACAGGAGGAACAAGCCTTACCAAGTATTCAACTGGTGATCAAGTCTTATTGGATTCTGGACAGGGAGGATTAAGATTCCCTAACATTTTTACAATTCAAAACTTTGAGCAAACCAATGATATCAGACAAAGTGTTTCCAATAGAGAGGTACAATCTCTTTTCGGGGCTGCTAATTTAGGATATAAAAACATGCTGTATTTGGACATTACAGGTAGAACCGACTGGTCTTCTACTCTTTTCAATACGGCTTCAAACTCGTTCTTCTACCCTTCTGTAGGATTAACAGGTGTTTTATCTGAAATGTTTGATATGCCAGAATCCATATCGTTTGCAAAAGTAAGAGCATCCTATGCTGAAGTTGGTAAAGACATCCCTGCTTACGCTACAATACCATTAAGCACTAATAACAATACAGGAGGAGTTGACCTTCCTTCGTTTGAGCCAAGACAAGGTGAAACTTTAGAACCAGAAAAACAGAAATCCTTTGAAATAGGTACTGAATGGCGATTTTTCGGAAATAGACTTGGTTTAGATCTTACATACTATAGCTCTAAAACATTAAATCAAATATTTTTCATAGAAAACACTCAAACCAATAGTGGTATCCCAACAAACATAGTTAATGCAGGTGAAATCACAAATGACGGAATTGAACTAGTACTTAATGGTAAGCCAATAGTAAATGACAACTTTAAGTGGAATACAGCAATAAACTTTGCTCAAAACAAAAACAAGGTTGTATCTGTTCACCCTTCATTAGGAGATGGTGAAGCCATTATAACAGGGCCAGGAGTTAATGGTTATGGATATTCACTCATAGAGGGTGAAGATTTTGGAAGTATTCAAGGTCGTTCCATAAAAAGAGATGCCAATGGACTTCCTATAGTAACAGATGACGGTAGTGGAGCTTTAACAATTGAGGCTACTGATTTTGAAACCATTGCTCATGCACAACCAGATTTCACTTTAGGATGGAGCAATACTCTTAACTATAAGAAATTATCGTTAAACATTTTAATTGATGGTAAATTTGGTGGAGATGTCGTTAGTGTAACAGAAGCTGTCAATGACTTTTATGGTGTATCTCAAGCATCTGCAGATGCGAGAAACAACAATGGAGGAATGATAAACGTAGTAGACACCAATGGGAATCCATTACAGATGACAGCTCAAGACTACTATACCAAAACTGGTGGTAGAGCTGGTTTATTAGGAGAATATGTATACGATGCTACTAATATTAGTGTAAGAGAGTTGTCTTTAGGTTATACATTACCGACCAAAAGCAAACATTTCGAATCCATAGACCTTTCTATAATAGCCAATAACCTTTTCTTCATATATAAAGATGCTCCATTTGATCCCAATATTGCATCTAGTACTGGTATAGGTTTACAAGGTGTTGACATTTATGGACAACCTTCAACAAGAAGTATCGGATTAAATATTAATGTAAATTTCTAAGAAAATGAAAAAGATATTAAAATATGCCTTAGCTTCTTTTATGGCGACAGGTTTAATGAATTGTACGGATGACTTTGAAAAAGTAAATACAAATCCTCACGGAATTTCAAATCAAAGTCTAACACAAATGTTTAATCACATAGGGAGTGAATTTCAACCAATGTTTTTAAATGTATTCAATGTAACTCCAGCATGGAATTATCAATTGCAACAAAACTTAATAGGGGATGTATATTCAGGTTACATGACACCTCCAACACCCTTTGCTGGTAATGTTAACAATATGACCTATTCATTGGTAGATGGATGGAATGGTTTTCCATGGAGTGATGCTTACACAAGTGTTATGCCAAAAGCATTGAACATACAAAATGCTATTGAATCTGCTGGGGACCCTAGTGGAGATAAATTTATTTACTTATCGAATATCATCAAAGTCACGGCAATGCATAGAGTCTCGGATATTTATGGGCCTTTACGTTATACTAAGTTCAATGATTTTGCAACTACAGGGGAATATGATCCTCAAGATGTTGCATACCAAGCTTTTTTCGATGACTTGACTGCTGCCATAGATGGACTTGAAGCTTTTGTAGGTGAAACTCAATTTACAGCTTTTGACATGTCCAATTTGGGAGGAGACATCTCATTATGGAGACAATTTGCCAACAGTTTAAGATTAAGGTTAGCAATACGTATAGTAAAAGTTAATCCAACGCTAGCAAAAACGCAAGGTGAATTGGCATTGGCTAGTAATGCTGGTTTGATGGAAAATTCAGATATGTTTATCAATACTGGCTTCCCTCACCCTATCACAGTAATCAGTGGTTCTTGGGGAGATATTAGAATGGGAGCCGAAATGGAATCTATTTTGACTGGCTACAATGATGGTAGAATGGAAAAGTATTTCAACCCTTCTGCCGATGCAGCATTGGCTGGAGACTACAAAGGGATAAGAATGGGAATAGACATTATGGCAAAAAGTCAATATGTTGATCACGCCTCTATTGGAGAAGTGATAAACGGAGAAACCTTGACTTGGATGACAGCTGCAGAAGTAAACTTCTTGAAAGCTGAAGCTGCTTTAAGAGGTTGGGCTGGAGCTGGAACGGCTCAAGCTAACTATGAAGCAGGTGTAACTGCATCCTTCAACCAACATGGAGTTTCTGGAGTAGCTACATATCTAGCAGACAATACAAGTACTCCTGCTGATTTTGTAGATGCCTTATTTCCTGTTAACGATATTGCTTATGCCAGTGATGTAAAAATAGCATATAACTCAGCAGGAACAAACGAAGAACAATTAGAACAAATTATCACTCAAAAATGGATAGCAATGTTTCCTGATGGTCAAGAAGCTTGGAGTGAATTTAGACGTACAGGCTATCCAAGGATTTTCCCTGTCGTAGTAAACAATAGTGGAGGAACCATTGATACAAATACACAAATTAGAAGGATAAATTTCGTTGCAGGTGAAATAAATACGAATGCAGCAAACGTAACAACAGCTGTCGGGTATTTAAATGGTCCTGACAATGGAGGGACTAGACTTTGGTGGGATACTGGAGGACCTAACTTTTAATATAATTAACAAGTAAATATAATTAACATTTTTTTGATTAGTCACAAAACAAGCGGGAGAAGGGTTCTCCCGCCTGTTTTAATCAAAACAAGACAACACCAAAATAATTTTTTATAATGAGAGTGGATATTCCTATGTATAAAAATATAGAGTATAGAGAACCTGGAAAGTTTGAAGAAACACGTTTTGAAAAAATACACAACATCATTTTCGACTCCTCTAAAAAAGCTTCAATTCTTGTTGCTCAAGAAATAGCAGATTTAATTAGGGAAAAACAAAAGCTTGGTGAAAACTGTGTACTGGGTTTAGCTACTGGATCCTCCCCTATTAAAGTTTACGAAGAACTCATACGATTACATAAAGAAGAAGGTTTAAGTTTTTCCAATGTTGTCACATTCAATCTGGATGAATACTATCCAATGGATAAAAGCAACATTCAAAGCTATCACTACTTCATGTATGAGCACCTTTTCAATCATATTGATATTTTATCTGAAAACGTGAATATTCCCGATGGGAACATAAATAGTGAAGACCTATATCAATATTGCATTGATTATGAGATGAAGATAAAGAAAGCTGGAGGCATCGACTTTCAACTTTTAGGTATTGGTAGAACTGGACACATTGGGTTCAACGAACCTGGTTCACATTTAAATTCAGGAACAAGGATAATCACCTTGGATCATATTACCAGAATAGATGCTGCTCCTGCCTTTTTAGGTATAGACAATGTACCAAGGAAAGCAATAACAATGGGAATTGGAACTGTGAAAAGTGCCAAAAGAATTGTTTTATTAGCTTGGGGACTCAATAAAGCCGGTATCATAAAAGATACCATTGAGGGAGAAATAAGTGCCAATGTCCCTGCAACATATCTACAACAACACGACAATACCACATTTATCCTAGACAAGGAAGCGTCCTCTGAACTCACAAGGGTAAAAACACCTTGGTTGGTTACATCCTGCCTTTGGTCCGAGCACTTAAAGCTTAAAGCTGTTGTTTGGCTGAGTGAATTGGTAAACAAACCAATTTTAAAACTAACTGATAAAGATTATAACGACAATGGTATGTCTGGTCTTTTGACGGAAGAAGGCACTGCTTACGATTTAAACATCAAAATGTTTAACAAGCTCCAACGCACCATCACAGGATGGCCTGGAGGAAAGCCAAATGCAGATGACTCCAATAGACCGGAAAGAGCAGAACCAACAAAAAAGAGAGTTATCATTTTCAGTCCTCACCCAGATGACGATGTCATATCCATGGGAGGTACTTTCGATAGATTGGTGGAACAAGGTCATGAAGTACACATCGCCTATCAAACTTCTGGAAATATTGCTGTTTCAGATGAAGAAGCCTTGAAGTTTGCTGAAATATCCAAAGCGGTCAATGGTGATTCTGAAAATGTAAATGGCCTAATTGATTTCATAAAGAACAAAAAAGGAAATGACATCATAGATTCTCTGGAAGTCAGAAAACTGAAAGGACTCATACGTAAAAGCGAATCACTCGCAGCAACAAGGTACCTAGGACTTCCTGATGAGAATGTACACTTCTTGAACCTTCCCTTCTATGAAACCGGAACCATAAAAAAAGGAGATGTCACTCAAACGGACATCAGTATCATGTGCAATATCATAAAGGACATAGAGCCACATCAAATCTATGCCGCTGGTGATCTAGCCGATCCGCATGGTACACACAAAGTTTGTCTTGATGCGCTTTTTATGGCTATAAATATTATAAAGGCAGAAACATTCATGAGAGATTGTTGGGTATGGTTATATAGAGGTGCTTGGCACGAATGGGAATCTTATGAAATAGAGATGGCAGTACCAATGAGCCCTGACCAAGTCTTAAAGAAGAGACATGCCATATTCTACCACCAATCACAAAAGGATGGCGTTATGTTTCAAGGTGATGATTCCAGAGAATTCTGGGTTAGAGTTGAAGACAGAAATAGATTGACAGCAAAAAAATACAATGATTTTGGTTTGGCTGACTATGCAGCAATTGAAGCCTTTAAACGTTACCACTTTTAAAGTATGAAACGATCAGCCTTCATTTCATTATTGTCATTGGGTTTCACCGTTCTTTTTTACTTTGTGAACAGCTGTAAATCCCATACGACCATAAATTCAATCGAAGGCACTTGGAAAATGATTTATGCAGAGACCAAAGAAAATGATTCCATAGAATACAAAGACCTAAGCAACACCAACTTCATAAAAATTTTAAACAATTCTCATTTTGCCTTTTTCAACCAAGAACATTCTGGGAATGAAAATTTTTATGGAGGAGCTGGTGTTTATGAGCTGGTAGGCAATGATTATACAGAAACATTGAATTACACATCTGTAGAAGCAATAAAGAATCACAAATTCTCTTTTAAGATCGAAATAAAGGGAGATACTTTAATTCAATCTGGTTTGGAAGAAGTAAAAAGCATAGGTATGAAACGTGAAATTATAGAAAAGTATGTAAGGATCGATGCTCATCTTTTAAACAATTAAAAAACAAAAATGAAAAAATTCATATTATATATATTATTCATCAATCTTGGCCAACTTGCATTTTCTCAAAATGATTTAGCCAAAGAATACAATTTGATGCCCTGGCCTGAACATATTGAAGGAAACGCTGCAATATTTCGAATTGATACCAGTATGACCATTTCAATAAATGGGGATCTGGACAGTAAGCGAGTAGACAATGCCGCTGTCAACTTTTTGAGAAGACTATCCAATAGAACTGGAGTATTTATCGATCGTGGTTTTCCAATGAGAAATCAAGAAGCATCCATTGCAGTAAGCTACGATTCCATCTCCAATTTAACTGTAAATGATGATGAATCTTATACCTTAAAAGTGCAAAATGACAACGTTATCATTGAAGCAGTTACGGATGTTGGTGCTTTGAGAGCACTGGAGACTCTTTTGCAATTAGTGAATTATGATGAGATCGGATACCACTTTAAAGGAGCAAACATTGATGACTCTCCTCGTTTTGTATGGAGAGGACTTATGATTGACGTTGCAAGACATTTTCAACCAATCGAAGTCTTGAAAAGAAACTTGGATGCCATGGCGTCCGTAAAACTGAATGTATTCCATTGGCACCTCACAGACGATCAAGGTTTTAGAGTTGAATCCAAAGTCTATCCCAAATTACAAGAGTTGGCTTCAGATGGACTGTATTATACTCAAGGTCAAATTAAAGATTTGGTGGCCTATGCCTCCAATCTTGGAATAAGAGTCATTCCTGAAATTGACGTCCCAGGCCATGCTTCAGCTATTTTAACTGCATATCCAGAGTTAGGAAGTAAAAAAGACTATGATTATTCCATAGAGCGCCATGCAGGAATCTTTGACCCTACCTTGGATCCTACAAACGAGGAAACATATGTGTTTTTAGAGAATTTGTTCACAGAAGTGGCCGCTTTGTTTCCTGATAGATATTTCCATATTGGTGGGGATGAAAATGCTGGAAAACATTGGGATGAAAATGAAAAAATTACCCAATTCAAAAAAAAACACGATCTAAAAAACAACCACGAACTGCAAACTTACTTCAACATAAGACTTGAAAAAGCCCTAAACAAATTAGATAAATACCTAATGGGTTGGGATGAGATAATGACCCCAAACATGCCAACTACGGCAGTGATCCATTCTTGGAGAGGAGAAAATGAAGGACTGCCAAAAGGAGGTTCTTTGATAAGCGCAGCAAAAAAAGGATATCAAACCGTGTTATCCAATGGCTACTACATAGATAGAATGCTATCTGTAGAACATCATTACAGTGTTGATCCAATTGGGGATGTAAAATTGACAAAAGAAGAACTAAAGCGTGTCTTGGGTGGAGAAGCCACAATGTGGAGCGAATTAGTAACGCCCTTGACGATTGATTCGAGAATTTGGCCTAGAACAGCAGCAATAGCAGAACGTTTTTGGTCTCCAAAAAATGTTAATGACATAGACAACATGTTACATCGTTTGAAAGATGTTAACCACAAACTAGAAGAATTGGGAATTACCCATATAAAAAATAAAAGTGTCATCTTAAGAAACATAAGTAACCACCAAAACAACAGCGCTTTGGAAACACTATCTAATCTATGTGAACCCCTAAAAGTGTATTCTAGAAATAAAGGAGGAATCGAGTATAAATCTTTTTCTCCTTTTACATTATTCGCAGATGCCTGCGTAGTAGATGCCATTGATGCCGTACCTTTCAACAAGGCAGTTAATCTACTTAGAACCCAAAATAGCAAAGAAGATGTTTCGGCCGTTATTTACAACAGCCTCAAAAAATGGTCTACCAACTATGACATACTACTTCCCATAGTAAACTCTCCTAATGTGAAACCATTGGAGCCATTATCCAAGAATCTATCTAAAATCTCAAAATTGCTATTGAAGATTTTTGATGATGAAAAGCTTTCCCAAGCCGAATACAACGAATTGAACACGACCATAGACATATTAAACAAACCATACCTTGATGTAGAATTAGCAGTTATAGACTCCCTACAAGAATTAATTAAGTTTTGTGAAACGCATTACCCTATAAAATAAAATTTATGAGATCTAACAATATAACATTAAAAGACATTGCTTCGCTTTTGAACATTTCTATTTCAACGGTTTCCAAAGCATTGAACGACAGCTCCGACATCAGTGAGGCTACAAAAAACAAAGTGTTGGAAATTGCAAACTCGCTAAACTACAAACCTAATTTCTATGCTTCGGCATTACGTAACAATAGAAGTTTGATCTTGGGAGTTTTGCTGCCAGACCTAACAGACAGTTTCTTTTTGGAATCTTTGAATGGCATAACGGAGGAGTCTCTAAAAAATGATTATAAGGTCATGGTCTATCAATCTTGCAACGATTTTCAAAAAGAAGTGGCATATGCCAAACTCTTGTCTGAAAGTAACATCATAGACGGTCTTATCTTTTCTTCTACCAAGAAAGCCTTTTTCTCGAAAAAAGAAAACCACATAGCAAGTTTTATAGACAAAGGCGTTCCCGTTACCTACATAGATAAACAAAACAAAGTTAGTGTGAACAATACCATAAAAGAACGTGGGTATGAAATTGGACAAGATTGTGTAAAAGAACTCCTGTCCAAAATCAATCACATAAACATCAGCGCGTAAAAAGAATCAAAACCTTATCCTCTATTAAACTATAAATTGATAATTTAACATATCAAACAAGAAACACAGATTGTCATTTTATGAGATTATTCGAAAAAATGAGACCAAGCTCCCTACATATCAACTCAATTCTTTACCTATCTCTAGCATTGTCATTATTGAGTTCTTGCAATACCAAAGAAATAAAAAAAAGCGATACACTTTTTGACTTGGTAGACAACGAGCACACCAACATTCACTTTAAAAATACTGTAAAAGAAGATCTATATTTCAATTTCCTAAACTACCCCTATGTCTATAACGGTGGTGGTGTAGCCACTGGGGACATCAACAATGATGGCTTGGAGGATTTGTACTTCTCCTCGAACCAACACTCCAATGCATTGTATTTGAATCAAGGAAAGTTTGAATTTCAAGATATAACGGAAAAAGCGAAAGTTTCGGATGAAGGCGGATGGACTACTGGTGTTTCAATGATAGACATCAACAGCGATGGATGGTTGGACATATATGTTTGCAAATCGGGATCGCTTCAAGACAATGAAACTCGCAAAAACAAACTTTTTATAAACCAAAAGGATAACACCTTCAAAGAAAGTGCCTCGCAATACGGTTTGGACTTCTATGGTTTCTCCATACAATCCTATTTTTTCGATATGGATAATGATGGTGATCTGGATATGTACTTGGTCAACCATAGAGCCGATTTCCGAAACAATGTAACCATCGACTTGAAAAGAGATGAACGAATAGAAGACTACGGTTCTGATCAATTATTTAAAAATGAAGGAGGTAAATTCACCAACATTACCAATAGTTCGGGAATAGCAAACAAGGCATGGAGTCTATCTGCCTCCATAGGCGATTTCAACAAGGATGGAAGTCCAGATGTTTTTGTTGCAAACGACTTCTTTCATCCAGATTACCTATACATCAATAACAATGATGGTACATTTACTGATAAGGCCCTAAAGGCATTCAAACACATTTCCAACAATAGCATGGGATCGGATTTTGAAGATCTCAACAATGATTTTCAACCAGATCTAATCGTATTGGATATGATGGCGGAAGACCATATTAGAAGCAAGGAGAATATGGCTGCAATGAATACCAACAGCTTCAATATGATGGTAAATTCCAATTATCACCATCAATACATGTCCAACGTCTTGCAGTTGAACAATGGAAACAACACATATAGCGAAATTGCACAGCTAGCCGGCATAGCCAAAACCGATTGGTCCTGGGCGCCTTTAATTGCTGATTTTGACAATGACGGACACAAGGACATCTTTATCACCAATGGCATACACCATGATCTTTCCAACCAGGATTTCAGAGATCGAATGCGTCAAAACATAATGGCGAGAAAAAAGGTTAGTCTAGAGCAGGCAATTGATATGATGCCTTCAGACAAATTACAAAACTATGTCTATGAAAACAATGGGGATTTGACATTTACAAAAGCTTCAGATACATGGGGAATCAACCAAGAAGTCAATTCCAACGGGGCTGCCTATGTAGATTTGGACAATGATGGTGATTTGGACATTGTCATCAACAATCAAGCAGAGGAAGCATATGTCTATAAAAACAACAGTAGTAGCAATTTCATCACCTTTTCACTCGTAGGCCCCAAACAAAACAAAAATGGAATAGGCAGCACTATACGACTGTACACCAAAGACCTAAAACAATCCAAAACACTATTCGTCAGCAGAGGATACCAATCGTCAGTTACCAATAAATTACATTTTGGACTTGGGAATTCAACTACGATAGATAGTATTGAAATACTATGGCCAAACAACAAAAGACAATTGCTTGCCAATGTTGAAGTCAACCAGACATTGACTCTGGATTTTAATTCTATCGAAAACTCAAAAAGCAAAGATAGCAAACAACTGACTTACCTATTCGAAACCATAGAACCTATGGAGATTGGTATTGATTTCATACAAAAAGAGAACGAATTCAATGATTTCGACCTACAACTCCTATTGCCGCAAAAGCAATCGGAAATGAGTTCTCCTTTGATTGTTGGTGATGTGAACAATGATGGTTTGGATGATTTTTTTGTTGGAAATGCCAAAGGAGAGTCAGCTGCCCTGTACATTCAAAAGAACAATGGGACATTTATTGAAACCAATCGAGAATTATTTCATAGGGACAAAGGCTTCGAAGATACCGATGCAAAGTTCATAGATATAGACAATGATGACGATTTGGATTTATACGTAGCATCTGGTGGGTATGAAATAGAAGAAAACAACCAATTTTTACAGGATAGACTGTATGTAAACAATGGAAAAGGTTCCTTTCTCAAAGGTCAAGGCCTACCAAAAACACTAGTCAATTCCAAAGGCATAACCACAACAGATTATGACAATGATGGTGATATGGACATTTTTATTGGTAGCAGAGTCAAACATGCAAAGTACCCCTTGAACCATCAATCTCATCTACTGGAAAATAATAATGGGACGTTCACAGATGTCACATCCAAAAAAATGAATGGCATAGCTGAATTACGAATGGTCAATGACGCCATTTTTTCAGATTTTGACAAAGATGGTGATGACGATTTAATTGTAATTGGTGAATGGATGCCAATTACAATTTTCGAAAACAAAGATCTACAATTCACAAAAAAAGAGATACCTGAATTGAAAAACCTCAATGGATGGTACCAATCCATCAGGGAAATGGATGTAAACAATGACGATCTTCCAGATTATGTTGTCGGGAATTGGGGAGCCAACAACAAGTTCCATCCAACCAAGGCAGCTCCTTTACATATCTATGCAGATTACTTCGACACCAACAAGACTTATGACATGGCGTTAAGCAAAGTATCTAAAACTGGAGATTTGATCCCGATAAGGGGTAAAGAGTGTTCTTCACAACAAACCCCTTTCATAAATGACAAGATGAAGACCTATAAAGCATTTGCAGCCTCCACGCTACCAGAAATATATGGCTCGGACAAACTGGACAATGCTACGCACTATCAAGTCAACAACTTTAGATCCTTGATTATGATCAATAGAGGCAATGGGAACTTTGATATGCAAAATCTACCCAATGAAGCACAATTTGGCCCTACTTTGAATATGGAAATTCACGATATAGACAACGATGGGCATTTGGATGTTTTTGGAGTAGGCAACGTTTTCGATTCAGAAGTAGAAACCATTCGCTATGATTCTTCCAAAGGTTACATTTTATTGGGTGATGGCAATGGCAAATTGCAGTTTAGCAATGACTCCAGCTATTTCAATGACAAAGAAGCTAAGGCCATAAGAAAAATAAAGATCGGTAATTCGATGCATTTCATCATTTTAAACAAAAACGATGCTTTGACAATTTTAAAACCAAGAAATCACAGTGATCACTAATTTAGATATCGACAACAAGAGCAAACGTGCTTCAAGAACGTATTGCGAGACAAACAAGCCTCATACAAGGTCTTTTCAAGACTCAACCCACATTGAATCCTTTGCCAACCCAAAACTCTATAAGAAGTTTTTAAACTGGGTTAGTGGGGAATTCGATCTGTTTCTGCAAATAGAAGAAAATGATTTGCAAATATTCTTTCCAAATGGGAGTCTTCATATAAAAGAACAAAACATAAATTCCAACACCATTACCGCAGAGATAAAGATCAAGAGCAAAAACCCCACTGTAGGAATCAATATATTAAATCAAATCACCTCAATTACAAATCATTTGAAAAACATATACTCCTTGTAGAAAACATTTGGTAAGATTCTACTCCTACTACTCCACTTCACTGCCTACTAGGCCAAATAACCGATTTTTGTGCTTTATGTTTGAAAAACATATGCGGATAAAATTATTTATTTTATTTTACTAAAAATATGAGCATAGTAAATTGGATCTAAATTACAATACCGTTTCCCTAATAGACACCCTTGGCCTCTTGCAAGGATTAATCCTAGGATCATTATTGATGTTCATCGGTCTAAAAAAAAGCAAGCCCACGACTTTCTTAGGCTTGTTTATCATTGCATACTCCTTGGAACTCTTACCCAGTATACTAGACGACATCGAATTCACCAGATACCATCCTCGTACCGCTTTTCTACCTCTAGGCAATTCTTGGTTGTTATTCCCATTGTTTTACATCTATGTTCAAAAGGTATCTGTCTTCTCCAACCAAAGAATCAAGTACAACCTATTATATCCCGGATTGTTTGTTCTTGCCATACAGATCGCAATTTTCTGCCTCCCTCTGAACAGACAACTTGAAATAGATGATTCCATTTGGTATAACTTATTGGAACTGTTTGGGATCTTTTATTCGTTTTGGATAGCATACATCACCGTTAAATGGGTAAATAGACATATCAAAGAAGTCAACAACCAATTCTCTTCCGTTACATTCAAGGAACTTAAATGGGCTCGTTTATTTGTTGTGTTAGGACTGATCTTCACCATAAGCTGGATACTTGTCGAAATTTTCTTCGAGTCGGAATATACCACCTTGATATTCTCGTGCATAAATGTGATGCTGTTATATTGGATTTCCTTACGTGGAATATTGCAACACAGCATATCTTCACTAATCTCCAATCAAAAACCTACATCCAATTCGAACAAGAGTGACAATACAGAAAAAGAACCGAAACAACAATCTCTAACCTTATTGAAAAATTTGGACGAATACATCGTTAAAAATGAAATATTCACAAAACCTGAGCTTACAATAATAGATTTGGCAGATGGATTGGATGTACATCCAAGAAAAATATCCAATGCCTTGAACAGCGTATATCAGCAAAATTTCAACAGTTATGTCAATGGATACAGGATTGAAAAGGCAAAGATGCTTGTAAAAAGTGATGTTGCCAACAATTTAAGCATTCAAGGCATAGGTTCAAGTGTCGGTTTCCAAAGTAAAAGCTCTTTTTATACTGCCTTTAAGAAGGTTACCGGTACTACTCCTTCAAAATACAAGAATTCCTGATCCATAGAGTTTCCTCCTACCCAATAAACTTGAAAATGGTATGATTTAAGCACGGAAACACCTTAAAAAGGTTTTAATTTCAGTAATTCGGACTCCTACATCACCAACTTTCTTTATTAACTCTCTAACTTTATCAATATTTGACAGATCGATATGATAAAGTCAATGAAAGACTCAAAATATGTAATCGTATTTCTTTTCGTTATATGGACAGGTTTCTTCATTTGGTAACGGCATGCCTACAAACTTGTAGAAATTGAAACTGTCACGATAGTAATGACATTCATATTGACAATCACAAGTATCTATTCGATTTATCAAATGATTAAAAACAATTAAAAAGCAAACCTTTATGAAAAAAACAATTTTAATGTGCTTATTTGCAATCGTATCAATCTTTACAATGAATGCCCAAGACTCAATCAGTATCAAAAAATATGAGATCAAGGTCATTACCAGTGTAGAATCCATCGTTCCAAGTGGTTTAGGTCGCTCAAGAATAATTTCTGCGAATGCGGAGAGAGACTACAAACAGTTTACATCCTCCCAAAACAAAGAAGACAATACCCGGAACAAATCCAAAAGGAAAGACATAAGGGTAAAAGATTTTGATGAAACCAAACTTTTGAACTTTTACAACATAGGTGGTATTCGTTTCCAAAACATTGCAGCCAACGATGCCGTGATCTCCTCCAAGTTAACAACAATGCTTTCTGAAGGATGGGATTTGGTATTTGTTACCAGTGCCGTGGAAAGCGATTCAGGAGAATCTGATGGTCAAGGAATATTCATTACCAGATATATATTTAAAAGAGTATTATAATAGACCTTACAATCAATTTCCTATCCAAAAAAAGGCAATGATGCCGACAATTCGTCGAAATTCATAACAATAAAAAACCATCCGATCACGGATGGTTTTTAATTAGATTCGATTGCTCAAATCTGCTATTAATCAAAAGTGTTAAGGGTAATATTTTTAATATTTTTAATCTGTTCTTTCTTTAAAAATTGGCACCTTCTGGCAATTGTTGTATAAATATGAAAGTTGATGTTGGTGGGCCTCCAAATACCGAATTTGAAGGGTTGTTGAATATATTGTTTCTTACATACAATACGTCGCTTGTTGCTCCCGAATAGATAGTTGTACCGTTCATATCAACATCTGTCGCATTATAGCCTATAGATGGATAACTTGCCACTGGCGGTCCTCCAAAAACAGTGTTATTGGGGTCATTGAAGACTTGACTTCTAATAAACGGTACGTCGGACAAGACTCCAGAATAGTTTAAACGTCCATCACCATTGGCATCTCCTGCCCACATGGCAACAGTTCCACTAGGAATTCCAAAATCAGTTTGTGCATCTGTACCATAGGTAATTTGGTTGTTGGCATCCGTAAAATCCACTCTAGATGGCGTATCCGACAAGGCCACAGCATTGGCTGTCATAATACCCAAATGATTACGGTGTTTGATTACCACATAATAATCGTCGTGGGCTATGCAGAATTCCAAATCTGAAATACCATCAACTCCTACAATATCTCCATCTCTCTGTATCAATGCCGATTGACTTTCTTTTATCAATGTGTTGTCATTGGCATCTCTAAGTTCCACAAAAACCCAATCCACTACGTCATTTTCGACTGAACCAGTTCCTGAAGTTCCTCCTACATTGAATACACTTGCCAAACAAGTTGCTCCATCCGCATATGGAGATGTAGTGCTCAAAAGCGTGCTACGAATGTCATCTCTCATTAAACTTTCTTCTCCTACATTCGGGTTTAACATGGCGCCTTGCAAGAATGCCACAGGGTTGACCAGTATCGGTCTTTCCAACGATCCAGCCTTTATAGGTGTGTCTGGAGTTCCACTAAATCCACATTCTAGGAATCTAAAGGTGTTTCCATCACTACTCACACTCAACTTGATCCATCCATAATGGATACGATTGGATCTAATCATCTTGATTCCTACGTATTTTGTTTGCCCCCTCCATACTTGATAGGTTTCAGAATCTATCATATGTTGTCCATTTCCCGAATAATACTCTCTACCGTTTTTCCAAGAACTCATAGGGCCTATAATGGTACCTGCGTCCAAAGGTGTAAGTTCATAACCATCATTGGCAACAGCTTCCTTTCTCCAAGAAATGAACTTTATGCCATGCGCAGCCCCTGTATCATAAATTTGCATTTGATAGGATTGTCTTTCCCTATCCACGGATTGGTGAGAAGTAAAGTAACTAAAGCTTCCATTTGAAGCATCATCACCTTCGCTCACAACTAGAACACTGTCATTCAGTATTTTAGAGAAGCTATCTCCAAGGTATTCCAAATGAAACACATACTCTGTGAATGAGACAAGTGAAGCATCATTAGAAGCAAATGCCGCGTCCAAAAATTCAAAATTTATGTTTCTTTCATAATCCCACTCGTCATTTGCTATTGAAGCAGTCCCTTCCATGGACAGCTTGGCTTGGTTGGCATTGAGGGCAGTTACGGTAAACTGCAATCCTGCCGGTACATTGGATATCGTATAGTGAATGCCTTCCACCAAGTTTCCTGTGGTAGCAAACAAATCGTCTTTGAGGTCTACGACAATGTCATTCCCCATAGTTCCATCATTGGCTATGGATTCCAAAAATCTATCTTTGGAATAAGAAAGGCTAGGCTTGTCTACCGAAGCAATTATCGAATTACCAATATCTTGGTTTATCCCCATGGATATTACTTCACCAAAAGTCCCATCTTCTGAAACCCTGGCTTTCAACCATCCATATAGATAAGATCCTGTGATCGTTGGTACTCTAAACCCGAAATAACCTGTTTTACCATGCCAATCGGAATAAGAGGCACTAGTAAGTCTTGCTGGTGACGTCCAAGGTGAAAGACCAGACAACCATGTTCCTGAAGAACCTGATCCAATATTGGTCCCTTCTGGAAGATAAGAGATATCTATCCCTCCGTTGTTGCACAATACCTCCAGGCTTCCATCTGGATTGTCAATGGTAAGGCTATTTCCATCATAGTTTCTGATTCTCACCTTCAAATTGGCTCCTATTGCAAGAGAGTTGAAATCTGCTATGTATGATAGATTTGTCTCTTGACTTGAGTATGCCTTTGAAATACTTGGGTAAAATGTTTCGTAATAAATTTCGTAATCACCAATAAAACTAATCTTGAAGGTTCCTGTATCTGAATATATGCTACTTGTCCCCCCAACTATCGCTGCATCCAACAAGGTAATGGTGAAGCTCCCTGAGTCGTTCTCCTCATGACTGTTAGCCACTCCTTCCATTGTTATTTCCGCTGAAACATCATCTGTCGCATTGATCTTTACAGTTAATCCATTTGGCACATTGCTGGTCGTATAGTGCACACCTTCCTGCCACATTCCCGTTGCTGCAAATTGAGCTCCTTCCACTGCCTTGATTCTTCTTTTGTTCAGAATGCTACCATCATTGGTAAAATTTTCCAACAATGCCAACAACTTGTCCGTATCACTATCATTTCTGTCTTGATAGTTGAATAGTACTCTTGCTCCCAAATCTACATCAATGCCTGTATCTACGTGATTGGAAGTTTGCCATAAGGTAACACGAGCTGCATGTTCCATGAAAGATTCCATCCTTGTCACTTGTCCTTGAGTAAACATAGATTCACATGGGTTGTAATCCATATGGTTTTGACCATTCACATAATCTCCAAAACAGTTCTGTATTCCGGGGGTACAACCGGCTCCTTGTATTGTTGGTGGTGTATCAGCTACCAAATCTCCTTGATTCCCT
Organism: uncultured Bizionia sp.; assembly: GCA_947496215.1. GTDB lineage: Bacteria > Bacteroidota > Bacteroidia > Flavobacteriales > Flavobacteriaceae > JAHDHI01. The sequence continues at coordinate 47,891 of CANMCF010000007.1, read as the reverse complement.
CCAGCTACACATCCTCCATTGAAACTGTGTTCCAAACCAAAAAAGTGACCAAATTCATGGGTCAATGATGAAGCTGGTGGTGAATAAATGATGTATTTCCCATTGTAAACCACTCTGGCCGAACCTTCATCTGACATTCCTGTATTAGGAAACCAAGCTACACCAGAGTTATTCTCACTACCTGATTTTAGTACCAATTGAAGGTGAATGTTGAAGTATTTGTAATTGTCCCAAGCATATTTAGCTATTTCATGGTCATTTGTTCCATTGAGTCCAAATCCTTCCTTCGTCTCATGAAAGATCACACCGTTTGTCGTATTCCCATCGGGATCTATTTGAGCCAATTTGAATTCTATGTTCATCGACCCTTCTATTCCACTGAAATATGGATCTATCGGATCGTTCCCTCCTGCAAAGTCCTCATTTATCTTTTGTAATGCTTGCTTGACTCTTTCCACGGTAACCTCTCTATTGTTACCATCCGAATCATCAGGCCAATTGTTGCCATACACATGAAATACCACTGGTACTATATAATTTTGCATAGTTTTCCCAATCCCTTGCTTTTTGAGTTTGGTCATTTTTCTCACTCTTTCTTCAAACTCCTTGGCTTGCAACAAAGCTTCAGGATTTTTTTCGTAAAAAACTTCTCTATCTTGATCGAAAGAGCATTGTGTAGAATTTTCTTGCCCATACAAGGAACTAAAGGCCAATAAAACCAATAACAGTGGGAGCGTTAATTTCATAAATCAAATAATTTGGGGTGAATAAATATCAGTTAACTTTTTGATTACAATTAATTAACCGTATTTATTTGCTAAACTAGTATTAAATGCAAGAACAACCAAACTGGTACCTACCAGTTTGTGTTTTCAAATGTTTAAGCAGACTGTTAAGGGGTTACGCATGTCATCTATTTTTATACGCAGCATTTGAGAAAAAAGACGTGATGAGAGGTATGAAAAAGAGGCAAATTGATTTTTAAAAAAACCTTGAAATCTATTCACTACAGTCAATCAACCATTTAAAAGCTATATATAAGAATACTATACCCCAAATAATTTTAATTAAGTATAGATTCAATTCCATCTTATTAATTCATTTGGGATTGAAAAATTGTAATGAGTTTCTAATTTAACCTTTAGGCAAACCGTACAAACAACAACACCCAACCGGCAAGAAGACATAAGCCTCCCAAAGGCGTAATGGGGCCCAATATTTTAATCTTATTACCTTTTGAGGAAGAAATGCACAGGCCATAGATACTGAATGAAAATAAAACGACACCACTAATGAAACACAGAGCAATGGATTTTTCCAAACCTGTTTCCATGTGCAACTGAAATCCCAAAACCAGCAATACGATGGCGTGATACATCTGGTATTTCACACCTGTTTCAAAACTTCGCATCAGTTCTGGAGTAAACAACTTCTTTAAAGCATGTGCTCCAAAAGCCCCTAAAACAATGGCCAAGGCTCCAAAAAAAGTTGCTGCTAGTAGTACAAATTGTGGGGTCATCTTGTTTTAGTTTACTTTGACCGTAAAAATAATGTTTCTAAACTTAATGCAGCTATTAAAAACAGTAAGACTTCTTATCTTATTTTAGAAAGATCATTTATTTTAAAAAGCACGCTTCTTTTAGATTCCCTATACTCCAGTGAATTAAAGAAGTGATCAGATTGTACAATCATTTCACCTTCTACTTCAATAAACTCCACGCGTTCCTTAAATTTAAAGCCATGTTTAATAATTGCCACTGCATTTTCAGGTAATTCAACAAACCGTGGTAGCCTCTTGTACGTTTTTATCTTTTTTTTGTTTGTTATTTCCTTACTTTCAAAAATCGCAAATTGCTTTCCCAAATAAAGCTTTGTCTTCATCTTCTGTTTAACTTTTAAACTATCCCCTGCTTTTAGGAAATAACGATAACTCCCAAGGTTAAAATACCCTAAAACCTCATCGTCTGATAAAATAACGACATCGTAAGATGACTTATTTACAAATAGAACATTGTTGCCTATGTTCATGGTTCCTGCATTATTGGACTTTTGTGCTCCATATGGGTTTACTCCCGTTTTTACTGGTACGTCTCGTATGTTGCCAATACTATCGGTATCATAAATTGTCAATAACCCATAAATGGAATTGGAAAATGCTTCTTGTTTTAATTCAACGCTTCTTTCTTTCCTGTCCTTAGCCTTTTCGTTGCCATAAATTGCCGCCCCTCCAACTAAAACGACTATGATTCCCAATATTATGGAGATAAACTTCAAATCCTTTAGGGCATGCTTTTTCTCTATGCGTTCTTCAATGGTGGTCGCTTTTGCTCCCAACCAATTCAACCCATTGCCTATGATGTAGAAAAAGGCGACAATGCCGGGTTTAGAGACTATTTTATTGGAATAACTAGTACTTACTTGCTCTATTATTCTAACTTTTCGTTTCAGTTCTTCATCTCCAGACCAATTTATCAGCTTAAAGAAATCTTCGTTATACAACGTTCTCTTACCAATGTATCGATCCAAGTTTTCAAAAACATAATCTAGGCGCTTGTCTAACTTGCTCACCAGCTGAAACCATACCGTTTCGGGCAACCAATTGCGATAGCGAAGTAATTTTTGTAGCCTCCCATAGTTCTTTTTATTGAAGGATTCATCCATCAATTGAAATACATCGTCTTTTAAATAGGTTTCAAAAAAGACTTTGAAATCCTCATCTTCCATATTGACTGCGTCTTTAAATGCGGTCGTGTCAAAACTTATTTTCTTCCCATTCAAGAATTCCAAAAACACCTGTTGCGACATCAAAAAATCCACCCCTTCCGGATGATGCCGTATGGATGCCAAGAAGACTTCAACTTTTTCTGTGCTTAAATTGGAATTTAACTGTTTTTCGGCTTTAAGTAGCTTTTCAGCCCTAATGATATCTGAAGGACTAAATGCTACTGCTTTTTTATTAATTGCAGAAAAAACAATAGGCAACGTAACAATGTAACTCATATATGATAACAAATATCTAAAATAAGTTTGATTTACCACCAATAGCAAAGACCAATTTATCATACGAAAATCATATGGTAAGTTGGTCTTTGGACAAAGCCTATTCTTTTTTGACTATGTTGTTAATTTGCCCCTTCCGGCAATTGTTGTGTAAACACGTAGGTAGATGTCGGTGGCCCTCCAAATACGGAATTCGATGGATTGTTGAAAATATTGTTCCTTATGTACAACACATCACTCGCTGTTCCTGAATACACTGCATTACCGTCTAAGTCCACATCTGTTCCATTATAGCCTTGAGAAGGATAACTCGCCACTGGTGGCCCTCCAAATATGGAATTGTCCGGATCGTTGAATACTTGACTTCTTATGGATGGCACATCTGATACTGCTCCAGAATAATTTAAACGACCATCTCCATTGGTATCTCCTGACCACATCGCAACTACGCCACTTGGCATCCCAAAAGTGGTTTGTGCATCCGTTCCATAGGTAATGGCATTGTTTACATCTGTACAATCCACCAAAGTTGTCACATTGGTCAATGAAACCGTGCTCAATGTCATAACGCCTAAATGATTACGATGCTTGATCACTATGTAATAATCTCCAGGAGTCACTCTAAAAGCAAGATTTGAATTCCCATCCACACCAACGACATCTCCATCTCGTTGCAATAACGCCGATTGTCCAGCTACAACCTGAGTATTGTCTGTTGAATCCCTTAATTCAACATATACCCAATCTACTATGTTATCGTCCATGGCTCCCATTGCCAATACTCTATCATTGAAAACTGAAACATCACAGGTCAAAGCATCTTGGTATGGACTTGTAGTTGGAATAAGTCCCTCTACTCTTAAATCATCTCTCATCAAATTTTCCTCACCCATATTTGGATTCATTGCAGCTCCTTGTAAATATATTTTTGGAGCTATTTGCAATGGTTCATTGCCTTCTATGACAAAATCGTCCAAAATGATACCTTCATTAGTTATTACATCATCTGAGTGCAATGTTATCCTAAATACAATATTATCTGCAGTGGTAAGATCCATCTCTCCCAAAGCTGCGTTTGCAGTAAAATCATATGAATACTCCGTCATAGTTACATTGGCACCTGTCCATTGTGCTCCAGGGCAACCTGTACAATCCCCTTCACTATTATACCAATTGGGTTGACTATTGATGCTTCCTAAATTAGTCCAACTTTGTGCCCCATCCAATGAATATTGCACATTCGCCCAATCCCAGTTTTCTTCCAATTGATATGCCATTTGAAATTTAAGTACTGGATTCAAAATACTCGTAAAATCATAACAATTGGACATTAGACTAGCACTTACATCTATAGGATAATTTCCTGATAAATTGGTACCATATACCTGAGTTCCTGCAGCTGTAGCGTTCAATACAGATCCAGTAGGTACTCCATACTCCCATACTCCATTTTCAACGATTAAAGCATCTGATGCATTTTCAAAAGAGTTGATCACATTGAATTGCCCTGAGTCATTGATGCTGAAGTTTTGAGTTCTTATGTTATTGTTGACATTACCATCATTTACAATTGTCGCATTTACCTCAAAAACATACGATCCAGATGGTAAACTAATACCTGGCAAATCGATTACTATTTCTTGATTTGAAGTCAATGTTCCATTCCAAGTATAGTTAGTAGGGACTTCCCCTTGGGCTCCATAAGTTATATTAATTTCAGTTATAACATTGATTCCATTACTTCTTACCTTAATTTGTGGAGAAATTTCTCCACAACTTGCACCAATATTGTCTGGGCTATTGATAGCCAAAAGACTGACATCGTTTTGAAGTAATTGTATAGGAATAGAAGATCTCCATAACCCTCTTCCATACGTTGCAGCCGTAATGGATTGATCTAATAGATTGATTTCCAAATCCCTGATATCCGTATTTGGTAGATTGGTGAAAAAGGGTTCCCAATCTGGACTACTGTCATCTAATCTATAGACTCCTAGATCTGTAGCAACAAAAATAGGATTCAATGAATGGTCTCCCTGATGAACTACTGTCGTAGGAAATTCCCCAGCTGGTAAATTACTCGTTATATCTGTCCATGTGTAACCACCGTCTATGGTTTTAAACACTCCTTTATTGGCATAATCACCATCAGTTGTTATCCACATTATATCCGGATTGGTTTGATGTATCGCAATATCTGAGATGGCATTGCCAACCACATTGGTGTTGAAGTCGTACGTCACACCCCCATCTGTACTAACACGTAGGTTCTGGTGACCTGAAGAAACAACCCGCATCGGATCTGAAGGTGCTATTTCCAATTCATCTGTATAACCTGTAACCACCGAACCGACCGTTTCCCATGTGTTTGTACTTTTATTTAATTTGAAAAGTCTATCCCATGCTGCATAAATTTCTCCATTACCATCTGAAGCCAATGGTGTTTCCCAAACGCCAGTACCAGCATTTGATGGTTTACCAACCCAAGTGATATAGCCATCTCCTTGATTGGAAATGTATAAACGCTGACCACCCTGCATAAACCCATAATAAGTATTGTCGTCTGTAGGTGTTATCAATGTATTTATTCCATCTCCTGGATGGTAACCTCTCCAATCACCATTAACACCTAATCCAAAACCACCGTTATCCTGAAGGCCTCCAGAAACATTGTTAATATTGCCTTCTGCAATAGCTACATTGAAAAATTCTCCAATTTGTAGGCCTGCGCTATGATCTTGAAATGTAGTTCCATTATCGATAGTCGAATACAAGCCACCATCACTTGTACAAAACATACGTCCATTGTGAGACCTCAACGAATGAATATCCGCATGGGTATAAGCATCTGTCAATTGATCCCAACGGTTTAATTTACTCCAAGAGGTTCCTCCATTTGAAGAACGCCAAACATCCATCGTACCCACATAAACTTCATTTGCATCTGCATCAGATACTCCAATAGCCATATTATACCATACTTGTGCATTTCCAATCAATGTATGACTATCGGTATTTCTCAAACTAAAACTTGTTCCACCATCTGTAGATCTATAAATACCGTGTTGCCACCTGTTGGTCTCATCTACCGAAAATAGATATACATAATTGGAATTAGCAGGTGTAACATCTATAACCATCCGATGTGTATTGGTCGGTACACCATTAGTTACTTGTACAAAATTAGTCCCACCATCCGTAGATTTATAAAACGCTGTTGGGCTTACCACATACACTGTTTGCGCATCCCCAGGTTTAAGGCGCATGTCACGAATGTTGTTACCATTTAACGTTTGCGTCCAAGTTGCACCGGCATCAGTAGTAGTGTACACTCCATCTGTTCCAGAACAAATCAACTTATTTGAATTGGTAGGATCAATGAATATCTCGCTAAGTGCTGCACTACCATTCAGATTACTCGCATTCAAACCAGTAGAAACCCAAGTTGCTCCACCATCTGTAGATTTGTAGACTCCAGTTGAAGCTGCATATACATAAACACCATCATCATCTCCCGTTGTTATATATATTGTATTGGGATCATTGTAATCTACAGCTACAGCCGATACGCTTACTCTAGGCATTTCATCTGTTAACGGCTGCCATGTGCTTCCTGCATCTATTGTTCTCCATAACCCTCCCCCAGGTGCACCAACGTACCAAGTATCACCATTACTTGGATCTACTGTGATACAATTCAAACGTCCCATTCCAGCAGGTTGTGCATTGGCTTGTGTATAGTCAAAAGGCCCTATGGAATACCAATTGCTCTGATCTGCCATTTTATGAACTTGCCCAAATACTTGTTTCTTTTCCCATGCATTGATTTTATCTTGCCCCGTTGGTAAATGTCCATTTTCGTCCACACGAGAACTCCAAATGTTCTCGAATCGTTTAAATGGTTTGTATCCACTTCCTTTGGCATTTTTATCATGAGCCAACCAGTAGTCATCAAAAGCTTGCTGAATCTCTTTGAAAGTAGGTTTCTTTCTACCTTCTTGTTGTAATTGCCTCAACCATGGCTCTTTAAAGTTTTGCTGAGCCCATATCGCTGTGCTGAATATCAAAGCTATTAAAAGTAGTGTTTTTTTCATAAGTAGGTTTAGTTTGTTTTCTTTACTTATCTATGACAGACAAAAAGCAAGGCACCCTATTTTTATTTGCTTATATAAAAAAGAATTTGCTCCAGCCATTCAATAAACTCCCAAGTTAAACTTGGGAGTTCTTACATAGTGCTATCATTTACCTCTTCACTGTAATAGCACTAATCTTGATTATCTAAGCCTAATAGAGCGTTTAATTTTCCGGTAATTGTTCTGTAAAAACAAATGTTGATGTTGGAGGACCTCCAAATACAGAATTGGAGGGGTTATTGAATATGTTGTTCCTTATATACAAAACATCGCTTACTGCTCCAGAATACACAGTTTTTCCATCCATATCAACATCTGTCACATTATATCCTTCTGATGGGTAACTAGCCACTGGCGGCCCTCCAAATACAGAATTATCGGGATCGTTGAATACCTGACTTCTTATAGATGGCACATCTGACAATGCTCCCGAATAATTTAAACGACCATCATCATTAGCATCTCCAGCCCATAGCGCTACTATTCCACTCGGCATGCCAAAAGTGGTTTGTGCATCTGTACCGAAAGTAATTTGGTTATTGGCATCTGTAAAATCTATTGTTACTAACATATTTGATAGTGTTAGTACAGCCGATGACATAACACCTAAATGATTTCTATGTTTAGCAGCTATATAATAATCGCCTGAAAGTCTATTAAATACTACTGGTGAAGTTCCATCTACGGTGCTTACTATGTCTCCATCGCGTTGTAATAACGCTGATTGTCCTTGCACTATGGTAGTAGAACTACTCCCGTCTCTAATTTCAACCCAAACCCAATCCACAATGGCATCGTTTCCTGTTATATTAAATAATGAAGCATCTATTGTTTTGCCATCTGCATAAGGGCTTGTTGTTGGTATTAAACCACTAACTCTCAAATCGTCTCTCATTAATTGTTCTTCTCCAACATTAGGATTTATTGCTGTACCCTGTAGCATTACTTTTACTGCTATAGGCAACTCATTACAATAGCCGTTAGTATCTGTAATTGTTACTGTAGCAGTTTGTTCTGTAATATTTCCGTTGGTATCAGTAGCTTTAAGTGTTACTATGTTTGCTCCTATGTTAGAGCAATCGAAAGTGGTTTGCGAAGCTATAAAAGTGTCTACTCCACAGGAGTCTTTAACCTCACCGGTTACAGGTAAAAATGTAACTACATCATTAGAAGTTGACCAAGTGACTCCATTACGCCCAGGGACAATAATGGCTGCTGTTCCATCTATATTTTCAAGCCCTTGCGTTTTGTCATACCCTAAATCTGAAATACTGGTGGTATGAATTTCAATACGATTGGTTCCTTCAAAAAGCTTTATCTGTGTAGTAGTTCCTTGAGTGTCATCATCGATATGTGCCACATTATCAAAATCCATGATTAAAATACGATTAGGTGTCGTTCCTATAGTTTCGTAACGAATGGTTCCTCCAGACTCCGGGTCGTAATCATCCCAATCGAAAGCAATTAAGTTATTTGGTTCAGTAACATCAGGAAGCGTCTGCCCTTCGCAACAGCCATCATCACTATTTCCTGAAAACGTAATAAATCCGTTAGAAGAAATATAAAAATCATTGTAAAGTGCTCCGTAAAAGGCAAATTCAAACCCTATCGGTAATGCGGTTGAAACTTCATCATCTTGAAGTATAACTTCTGTACCTATAGTTGAAATATCTTCTCTATTCAATATTCCGGTTTGATCTACGGTATAATCACTTGCTAATGGATCTGAATCTATAAAATCTGCTGCTGTTAAGGAAGCTGTTCCATCCATCATAATGTCAAGAGCTATATCTTTTGTCCCGAAAATAGGTCCCTCTTCATCTACCACAGTAACATCATAACTACAAGAAACGGTACCTCCTGTATTATCTAGGGTATCGTACGTAAATGTTGTTGTAGTCCCTACGGCTAGAAATGTACCACTTGGTGGGCCAGCAGTTACATTACTTGCACAAGGATAATTGTAGGTAACACCACAAGCACCTGGCTCTGCTTGCAGAGTTATATTTCCAGGACATGGGGGTATGGTTATTGTTACTGTTGTAGTACAAGTTGTTTCATTACCACCTGCATCTGATGCCGTTACAGTAACCAAATTATCTCCTATATCTGCGCAGGTAAATACTGTTTTATCTAAGGTAATATCTGCTGTTTGACAATTATCTGTAAAACTGGTTAGTAAACTATTGGGGTCTAATGTCACAGATCCTGTTCCATCTAGTTCTGCAGTATAAGCCCCTACACATTGTATTACTGGCGGAATTTGATCCTCTAGTATAAAGACCATTGCCGAATTGGTTACATTTCCATGTATATCTGTCACCATAATTGTGACATTATTAAATCCAAGATTACTACAATTAAGTGTTCCTGAGGGACTAAGAACCGTACTTGCAATACCACAATCGTCTGTAACGGTTATATTTAGTGTTGCTAAATCTAATGTTAATTCTCCATTACTGTCTAAACTAATACGCGGCAATCCTCCTGGTGTTGTTACTACTGGTGGGCTCTCTAAAACAGTTACTGTTACATTAATTATAGTACTATTATTTTGCTCGTCTGTAGCGATTAATTGTATCATATTATCTCCAACATCTGTACAAGTAAAATCAGGTTGACTTAAACTTATGCTAATATTAGCTTCCGTACTACAATTATCTGTAACAGTGTAACCAAAATCTGCTGGGTTTACACTCACATTTCCAGTGTTGTCTAAAATAATATTTAATGCGGGTGTTCCCGCTGGAGACAAATCACCGCGAACCCAAACGCGGTGAATGGTACTTTGACTGTTTACTGGACTTGTAGCAGTAGGCGTATTATCTACTTCCCAACGATTTCCTAGACCACGAATTCCCCAGTGATATAGACCACTACTAAAAAAAGGAAACTCTGTTAATGCTTTATCGCCTTGATTTACAAATACATTTCCTGCAAATGCTGGAATATTAGCGGTGTGTCCTGTAAGTGCTGTGAAATTTGCAGCATTATTAATTCCTCCAAAATGGCCTATACCCGTTTTAAGGTAATTTAAGGCACTTATATAAGAGGTTTTAAAATTAACAATACGACTGTGTCCTGTAGTTTCACCATAAAAACGGACTTCTTCAAAATCGATAGCTGCTGCCAAGGCATTTCCCATGTGTCCCCAATTTGCAGTTCCGGCTTCATTATCTCCAACGGTAGAAGACCCCAATAAAGGAAGATCTGTATTTCGTATGGTAAGATCTGTATTATCTCCTGCCAAATGCACATAGTTCAATACCATAAGCCAACCACCACCATCGGTGTCGTTGTCTAGAGCTCCTTGAAAAATATTTCCATCGAAATTAAAATAATAGGTACCACTAGGCACACTACCTACTGTAGTCTGTAATAGGTTTCTAAACGGGTTTGCTATGGTTCCGTCTCCTGCATTTCCAAATACAGGAGCTGTCATATCTTCTCCTGGACCACATTGGCCCCACATTATTGTACATAAAAACAATGTAAATAGTGAAGAGAGTAATTGTTTTTTCATAGGTATAAATGAATTGTTTTATTATTGATGTATTAAATTTTAATTATTCCATTTTACAATTAGGAAATAAATATTGGTAGATTATTTTTTAGTATAAGAAACACTTTCAACTCACCAACCCACTCACTTGTCTAACAAAGAGTTAATCAATTTCTTTAGCTCTACAACTTCTTTTCTTAATTGTTCTATTTCTGTTTTCTCTTTTAGATTAATTGTTTCAGAAGTTGAAATAAGAGTGTTTGCTGTGTGTGTTTTTAATTTTGTTGTTGTTTCTCCAGCTGGTACTATACTAGAACGTAATTTATCTCCTTGTTTCATCGCAGGTAATTCTTGTTTATTTCTTACTACTTCAAAGTCTTCAAAACCTTTTCTTACCCCAAAGGCTACCCAATCGAAAGAATAGTTCCCATCACCTTCCATAAGTTCTTTTACCTGAAATTGCTGACTGTTCTTAGCTACAACTGAAAGTCCTTTTGAATTTGCATCATTTGGTGTTAAAGAGAGTGTTATGGTTGCTTCGTTTACCATTTCTTTATAATGATCAGGAAATTGAATAAAAGCGGTTCCATTAGTTAAGGTTGCTGTTCCTCTTGCATAAGCACCAGCCTCTGGCCCTTCTAATGAAGCATACCAAATTTCTTTTGCCTTATCACTGGGATGATCCATCCTAAAGTTTTTTATATTTCCATAGACCACACCTTGCCCATTTGCATCAACATACATACCAGCAACAGGAGAGGATGTTGCATCAGCAACGGCAACAAAACCATTATCAACACTACCGTCTAGATTTCCTACAAGGAAATTTGTAGAGTTTGGTCCTGAAACAAATACTGCACCTACATCCGTATTTGTATCTATAATCGTTGCAAATCTCTCTGCTCCAGACGTATTATAGGTATGAATACTTCCTGCGTTTGCATATTCTTCTTTAACAAGGAAATTTAGCGACCCATTTGTGCCATAGGAACTTAAAGCATTTCCTCCAGCATCAATTCGTACCCCACCACTATCTACTCTAATGCCACCTGTATCTACTCGAATAGCGCCATTTACATTAAGTTTAGCATTTGGAACTGTTTTACCAATTCCTACATTTCCTATACTATCAATACGCATTCTTTCAGTAGCATTGGTAAAAAAGGTCAGGTCTCCATTAGACCAATTAGAAATCGCTACATCATTAGTATCTCCTCCCGAATACCCTGTGCCGTCTGGCCCAAAAAGAGCTCGAGTACCTGTAGTGTTATTAACTTCGACATAAGTACTTGTATTCGTTGTATTTCCTCTAATAGTCAATCCTTTATTAGTCCCATCTGGGCTTATCCAATTGTCTCCTAACTGCATATTGGTAGTTACTATGTGATTCCCTAAATTATCCGCTAATGTTTGATTTGTCCAACTATATGCTCCACTGCCATCAGTAGTTAGTACTTGTCCATCTGTCCCGCCTATTGGCAATTCGATTTCGTTTGTTGGGTCTGCATCTGGGCTGTTTAGTGCATAATTAGCATGTGGGACACTTAATAATTGTGAACTACCAATTACCGTGTAAGAAGTTCCTCCCGTTAAGTCTGTAGCAACTTCTAACCAATAGTTTTGAGTACTCCAATCAATGGACGAAAAAACATCTGTGGTAGTACCGTTACCTACAACTAATGATAATACTCCATAAGCATTGGTAGCTTCTGCATGAGTTTCTGTATATACTAATACTCCATTTGCACTTCCTTGCAATAGTTTAACTTGTACACTTATGGGTTGATTAATTGCCAAATCTCCTGTATTATCCCTAACTGTTGCTTGGTAATTGAAGTTTTGGGAAAATGCACAAAAAAAAGTGCCTAAGATTAAACAAAATATTATTATTTTTTTATTCATTTTTTTTATTATTTTTTACAGAACTATGATATAAGAAAAAGCTTAGATCCTACTTTATTTTAAAACAAGTTTTCTTATCGTTACATACTCACTATAAATAGCTCTCTTTGTATTCACTATACTACTTACTCCTTCTTATAGGTTTGATGTTATACTTCCTCAAAAATTCTTTTATTGTTTACTAATTCCCTTTAGAGTTTTTAATAAGTTTAAAACTTGTACTATCGTTTTTTTCACCTACATTAATTATGTATACCCCATTATTTAAATGAGTTATATTTACTTTTTCTCCTTTATAGTTAGATTGTCTTAGTAATTCTTGTCCATTTAAGTTATAAATTGATAAATCTGTTTCCAAAGACAGATTAGCTATTTGAAAAGAATCTGTTGTTGGATTAGGATATATAAATAGGTTTTCAGTATTAGCATTAAATCCTGGTGTACTTAGCGTACTACCACCGTCTTTTAATACCCATAGCTCATGACCGTGTATATTATCGTTAGCACTGAAATAAAGGTCATTTCCCCAAATTAATATATCTTGAATATTAGAAGATTGATTGTACCCTACTTTAATATCGTATACCATCATAAGATCAGTTCCATCATAACGCCACAATTCGTCTCCATGAGTCAAGTCTGTTGCTTTCATATACAAGTTATTTCCGAATGCTGTATATGATGATGAATTTGATGAACCAGAACCTACACGAATGTCTTTAATCATTGTAGGAGGGTTTACGCCATCATAACGCCAAGGTTCATTACCATGTATTCCTTCATTTGCTCTAAAAATCAATTCATTTCCCAAAACAGTAATTCTACCCGGATACGATCCAAAAGTTCCTGTATGAATATCATATACTAAAACTGGTGGATTAATTCCATCAAAACGCCATAGTTCCTGACCATTAACACTGTCTTCAGCACTAAAACACAAGGAACCATTGAATTCTATCAAATCTCCTATCCATGAAGAGTTTGCCCCGCTATAGATATCGAATACCATACTGGCAGAGGTACCATCATATTGCCACAATTCACGCCCATTAGTACCGTTATCTGCAACAAAATACAAGTTCCCATTAAATTCTGTAAATCCATTTATTCCTGAACCAGATGGGCCTGGATTTATGTCCATGATTTCTGTTAAGGTTGTACCATCATATTTCCATAATTCACCACCATTTGCAGTACTTGTTCCAACAAAAATCAAATCTGAACCGTAAACTTTAAACTTACTAGGGTAAGAACTACCTGTACCTAATACTGAATCTTCAACTAAAGTTGCACTTGTACCATCATACTTCCACAACTCAGTCCCGTATGTATTGGTCCAAGCATTAAAAAATAATTCGTTATCATATACAATCATTTCACTAAGCCCCGACCCATTTGGGCCTGGGTTAATATCCTGAACAAAAGAAACATTGGTTCCATCATACTTCCATAGTTCTCCCCCATTAGCATCATTACCATTAAAAAATAATTCACCATTATATTCTGTGAAAATTTTTGGGTAAAAAGAATTAGCTCCAGTATAAACATCTGTACTCAATGATGGTGGATTACTGCCATCATAAGTCCATAATTCTTCGCCATGAACACCATCATTTGCTGCAAAAACTAGCTCATTATTATATAGTGTTAAATTTGAGATATAAGCACTTTCTGTATTGGCATTTATATCCTGTATCATTGACACTATCGAACCATTATAATTATATAATTCAAATCCTTGAATTCTATTGTTTGCAGAAAAATATAATTGACTATTCCAAGTGTAAAAATTTCTAGGGTTTGAAGAAGAGTCTACGCTAATATTATCAACCATACTAAAAGTTGTTCCATCATGAACCCAAAGTTCTACATCATTAGTTCCATCATTAGCACTAAAAAAAAGCTTATTATCATGTATCATAAACTGATCTGGATTAGATGCTGATGCACTAGGGTTGATATCCTGAAGTAATACATTAGATCCGTCATACATGTATAATTCACTAGATCGAACAAAAAATAAATTGGATCCCAGAGGGTTTAAATCATGCACGAACGATCCACCGTTGCCAGGACTAATATCTAGAGTTGAAAATGATGTACCATCATACATTATAACTTCATTGCCATTAACCCCGTCATCTGCGGTAAAATATAATTGTGAGTTTGTAGCTATTAAGCCGTCTGGAAATGAATTTGAAATTCCAGTATAAATATCATTAACTAATGTTGTTGATGTTCCATCGTACTTCCACAACTCATAGCCCGTAACACCATCATTTGCCCTAAAATAGAGTTCGTTTTGAAATATGGTGAATTGATCTGGAAAACTACTTCCTCCTACAAAAATATCATGTACAAGAGAAACAGTTGTTCCGTTGAATTTCAATAATTCTTTACCAGAAGTGGGTTCATTCCCTTTAAATATAACTTCATTATTATAGACAATTAACTCTTGAGGCGATGTTGAGTTAGCACCTGGATAAAAATCATGTAAAATAGGTGGGCTGATGCCATCATAACTCCATAGTTCTCTTCCATTAACTCCATCGTCTGCATTAAAAACCAACAAACCGTTAAAATTTACTAATTCGTTTATATTTGGACTGTAGATCGTATTTATGTCAGCTACCATAGATGTGGTAGTGCCATCGTACATCCATAGTTCTCTATCATGAGTACCATCGTCTGCAGTAAAATATAATGCACCATTAACGACTATTAAATTTCTAGGAAACGAACTTTGGTTTCCTATATTGATATCCATTACCATTTGTGGAGGATTAACACCATCATACCTCCATAACTCACTGCCATTAATTCCATTTGAAGCGCCAAAATAAAGCTGGCCATTATATTCAGCCCATTCTTCGGGATTTGAACTATTCGTTATGGTATTAATGTCAGATACCAATGTAGGTATTTGAGCATATGTTGCTTCTAAAAAAATAAGCGTCATAATTAAAAAGTAAACTAATATTCTATTTAAACTATTCATTTTCATGTTATTATAATCTACTAATTAAATACCCGTTAAATCCGCTTTCATCTGATATGCTCCAAGCTGTATCTATAGCTGAATGTATGACAACCGTTACTGTATCATTAGCATTCAATTTTAACACTCCGCCAAGATTCAATGTCTGGAATCGATCTCCATCTTCTCCATCAGCAATAGCATGCATCCCACTATTTAAACTAGTTGATCCATTAACCGCGAATAACATTCTTATCCATCCGCTAGTTATATCATCAACACGTATATGAGCGCTGAAATAATAAAAGCCATCTACTGGTGCAGTAAATTGCCCAGTAGCTTCATTAAAATGATTTCCATTATCATATAAAAAGCCTGGTAAAGAAGGATCTGAAGTTCTCCAATTTCCAATTGAAGGATAATTTCCTGCTCCAGAAAGAACTTGAGTTCCATTTAAATCTGCTGAAAAAGCTGGCAAATTATTTACTGTAAGGGCATCAGTTGTAATACTTGAGGCCGAAACATTGGAAGTCCAAGAAGTACTGGTTCCATTTGTTGTCAATAATTTTCCAGATTGACCTGTTTGTACTGGTAATTCTATTTCGTTTGTTGGGTCTGAATCTCCATCACTAGGTACATTTACCCATGATACAGCTCCTGAACCATTGGTACTCATTACTTGATTAACAGTTCCGTCTTGTGCTGGTAATGTATATGAAGTTCCAGCACCTTGGTTATCGCCATCTATTGTTAATTCACCATTTAAAGTAGTATTACCGTTTTTTAACATCACTAAAGCATCACTTCTAGTTGGACTTGGAGTTGTCGCAAATCCATTACCAATAACAAATAATCTATCGGTAGGGACATAAGCTGACAAATTACCCGTTACACTAGTATTACCTATACCAAGTGAAATTTGCCCCATACTTGAAGCGTTTGTACCATATCCTATAGCAATTGAACCAATAGCATTAGAATAATTTGTATCACCTATTGCTATTGAGCCTATGTTAACTGCAAGATTTTCATCTCCTGCAGTAAAAGATGCTCTACCAGAACTTGTATTATCAAACCCAAAGGCAGCAGAATAATCACCTACATTTGCAGTATTCCATTCATCTGTTTCAACATATCCAGCTCTAAAGGCGGCTTTGCTTTTATCAAAAAACATCCTTCTATCATCATCCGTCGTATTTGTATCGTTATCCAATTGTGTACTTCCAAAAACAAAATCATCAGTTGCAATTGTTCCAACTCCATTACTTGTTACGTTAGATGTCGTTGAAAAAGCTCCACCAGAAGCAGCATTTACCCATGATACAGCTCCAGAACCATCTGTGCTCATTACTTGATTAGCTGTACCATCTTGTGCAGGAAATGTATATCCTACTCCAGCACCCGTATTATCGGCATCTATTGTTAATTGTCCGTTTAGAGTAGTGTTTCCATTTTTAGTCATTACCAATGCGTTACTTCTTGTAATATCTGAGCTACCATTCCCTATTACAAACAAAGGATCTGTAGGCACATATGTGTTATGGCTAGTAGATGCAAATCCATCGCTAAAAAGCCCTATGGTTTGCTGTGCATAACTTGTAGCTTGTGAACCAAGACCCAATCCCACAGCATAGGCTCCCGAAACATTATTATTTGTACCTAATGCCATAGACGAAGGTCTTGATGCCAGGTTGTTATGTCCTACAGCAAAAGCATTTTCTCCACCTACACTATTATAACTCCCTAAAGCTGTTGCTGCCAATCCTTGCGCAAATGAACCTCTACCCATGGCAACAGAGAAATCACCAACAATTGCTGTGTCCCAGATACCTTCTTCTCCATTTATGTCTTTTGAGCTTCCTACTCTAAAAGCACTCTTGCTTTTGTCAAAATATAGTCTAGATTCGGTACCTGAGTTAATAACTCCATCATCATTTAATTGTGTACTACCAAATACAAAGTCATCTGTAGTTACAGTTCCATTTGCATTACTGGTTATATTCGCTGTAGTAGAAAAAGTATTCACTGGTATAGTTGGGCCATTTACCCAAGATGTAATACCTGACCCATTTGTTGCCAATATTTGATTAGTTGTTCCGTCTTGAGCAGGTAATGTATAAGATGTTCCAGCTCCTTGATTGTCTCCATCTATGGTTAACTGACCATTTAAGGTTGTATTTCCATTTTTAAGCATTACCAGTGCATCGCTTCTGCTCATTTCATCAAATCCATTTCCTATAACAAGTAAACGATCTGTAGGAACTTTTATTAATGCATTTCCTGCTTTAGCAGTATTTAAATATCCAATAGTAACTTGACTTCTAGCTTCTGCTGTTAAATTTTCTCCTGTAGAGAAAGTACCAATTCCTGTAATATTATTATTAGCTCCAAAAGTTGCAGAAGTTGGTCCAGAAACCGTATTTTGGGTTCCCATAGCAAAAGATTGAAAGCTGCTTACCGTATTTTTAGTTCCAAAAGCAACAGACCTGTCTCCAACGTTGGTATCATTCCATTCAACACCTTCAGCAAACCCAGCTCTAAAAGCACCTTTACTTTTATCAAAAAATAGTCTAACATCATCGTCTGTTGTATTTGTATCATTTGCCAATTGCGTACTACCAAATACAAAATCGTCTGTAGCAATATCACCTGGTTCATTACTGGTTATATTTGCCGTTGTAGATAATGCTTTATCTCCACTTGTTGTTGCATGATTTGCATAGGGTACATTTAATATCTGAGAACTCCCAATAACCATATAATCAGCACCTCCCGTCACATCTACTGCAACTTCCATCCAGTAATTTTGTGTAGACCAATCTATGGATGTAAAAGTATCTGTAGTAGAACCAGTACCAATCGCTAATGACACTACTCCAAAAGCATTGGTAGTTACCGTATGTGCTTCTGTATAAATCGTTGTTCCTGTTGGGCCTCCTTGAAGCAAATCAATCTGTACTCCAACAGATTGATTACTTATTAAAACTCCTGTATTGTCTCTAATTGCTGCTTGATAATTAAAGTTTTGCGAATGCAGACTATAAAAGGTGCATAAGATCAAGCATAGTAACATTAAATTTTTTTTCATTTTTTTATGATGGTTGTTTACTTATTTATGACATGAAAAAAAGCCTACACCCTATTTATTTTCCAATAAAATTGAGTTGTTATTAATTTTAATTTTCTGGTAATTGTTCTACGAAAATAAAAGTTGATGTTGGTGGTCCTCCAAAAACTGAATTCGATGGATTGTTAAATATGTTATTTCTTAAGTTTAACATATCACTTGTTATACCCGAATACACTGTAAATCCATATATGTCCAAATAGGTTCCATTATACGTCCCTGACAAGTAGCTTGTAGTGAAAATCTTCTATAATCACCATCCAATGGATAGTTTCCAATTTGAGTACAAACAGAATCAGTAAACAGTATTGAAAGAATCGTTATAACAATTATTCTTTGCCCTTTAAGCAGGTATTTTTTTATCATAATTTGGTAATTAGATTTTAAGGATGATTTTCTAGCTTGTTTAAGCTAACAATTGGAATGATGATGCACTATGAAATACATCATCATTCTTTTAATAGATCAGTCTACGCTAAAGGTCAAACCGTCTAAAGAGACCCAGTTTTGGGATACATTAAAACCAGTAGCAATAAGCACTGTTCCATTTGGGTTTACATCTACACGAGCAGAACCATTTTCTGTTTCCACTGAAAAAATCCTTGTTTTTGTTGGTCTAAAACCAACAGGTAATGTTATGATGACATCTGCATTGTTAATAGCAGAACCTTTACTACACAACCCTTCTAAATACACTACGTTGTTAACTTTTCTGTAACGAGGATCTTGGAAATTTGTTACATTTTGTGCTGTGTTATAATATGCCCATCCTGCTGTCATCGTTGCCGCTGTATATGCACCCGGAGCCACTGTGTTATTTGCCCAGCTATAGCCACCAGAACCATCGGTTTGCAATACTTGTCCGTCAACACCTCCTGCTGGCAATTCTATTTCATTCAAAGGATCACTATCTGCATCGTTTACCGCATCATTAATCCAAACTGTAGCTGTACCACTTGTAGATAACACTTTACCTGATTGCCCTGTTTGCACTGGTAATTCAATTTCGTTTGTAGGGTCTGAATCTCCATCATTAGGCGTATTTATCCATGATACGGTTCCTGAACCATTGGTACTCATTACTTGATTGGCGGTTCCATCTTGTGCTGGCAAGGTATACGAAGCTCCTGTTCCTTGGTTATCGCCATCTATTGTTAATTGACCATTTAAGGTTGTATTTCCGTTTTTAAGCATCACCAAAGCATCACTTCTAATAATATCTCCATTACCAATAACAAATAATCTATCAGTAAGCACATGAGAAATTTGATTCCCTGTAGCTATCGTATTGGCTTCACCAACTGTAACCTGCCCTCTACTTTCACTTGTCAGTGCAACTCCTAATGTAACCGAACCATACCCACTTGAAACATTAGATGTTCCTATAGCCATAGAAGAAGTATAAGTTGCTTGGTTTTCATCTCCAACTGAAAACGAATTAGCTCCAGAAGCTGTACTGTTGAGGCCGAAAGCAGTAGAATTTGAACCAATGTTAGCAATATCCCATTCTGCATCTTCAACGTAACCTGCTCTGAATGCAGCTTTACTTTTATCAAAAAACAGTCTTCTATCGTCATCTTGTGTATTCGTATCGTTATCTAATTGCGTACTTCCAAAAACAAAATCATCAGTTGTAGTTGTTCCGTTTGCATTGCTTGTAACATTAGATGTGGTTGAAAAAGCACTCGTACCCGTAGCGTCATTTATCCATGTGTAAGCGCCATTACCATCAGTACTTAAAACTTGTCCGTTGGTTCCTCCTGTTGGCAATTCTATTTCATTCATTGGATCTGCATCCGCATCATCTACAGCATCTGTGATCCAACTGTATACCCCATTACCATCTGTACTTAATATTTGTCCATTGGTTCCACCAGAAGGAAGTGTCGTTCCTCCTCCTGAAGGTGCATCTATCCAAGACAACGCTCCAGAACCATCAGTACTCATTATTTGGTTTGCTGTACCATCTTGTGCAGGAAATGCATATGATGCTCCTGCTCCTATATTATCGCCATCGATTGTTAATTGACCATTTAGAGTTGTGTTTCCATTTTTAAGCATGACCAAGGCATCACTATATCCTGTAGCTCTAAAATCCTCATCTGGATTAGTCCCATTACCTATAACAAACAATCTATCAGTTTCAACAAATTGAGTTGCATCTCCTGCTACCCGTGTATTGAACGTTCCAATAGATGTCTGCCCATAGGCTTCTGCTGTTAAACTGGTCCCAGCTGTTATTGCAGCAGCCCCACTAACAACATTACTTTCTCCTATTGAAACAGAACTAGTATTGCTTGCAATAGAATTACTTCCAAGTACTATAGAATTGCTACCTACATTAGCATCATTCCATTCTGAATTACTTGCCCCACCTGCTCTAAAGGCTTGTTTGCTTTTATCAAAAAACATACGACTATCATCATTAGTAGCTGTTGTAATATCCCCTAATTGTGAGCTTCCAAATACAAAGTCGTCTGTAGCTGTATCTCCATTAGCATTGCTAGTTATGTTTGCAGTTGTTAAGAATGCTCCAGAACCTCCTGCAGCAGGATCCGTCCAAGATACATTCCCAGCTCCATCTGATGTCATGACCTGATTAGCGTTACCATCTTGTGCGGGCAACGTATATCCACGTTCTATTTCCTGATTGTCACCATCTATTGTTAATATACCGTTTATGGTTGTATTTCCATTTTTTAGTATCACTAAAGCATCACTCTTACTTGTTGTATTTTCTCCATTACCTAAAACAAATAATCGATCTGTTGGTACAAAAGTTGTTGCATCACCAGTTACTCCTGTATTATTTGTTCCTAAAGTAATTTGGACTAAAGATTCGGATGTTAATTGTTGCCCAAAACTAGCAGCATATGCGCCTGAGGACGTATTATTAGATCCTAATGATGCTGAATTTGCACCTGAAGCTGTATTAAAATCTCCTGTTGTGAAAGATGCATATCCACTTGAGTTGTTAAAATACCCCATCGTAACTGCATAACTTCCGGTTGCTTGGTTGTTTACTCCAAAACCTACAGATCCTGCTCCCATTTGATCTTGATTAAAATAAGGTGTATTGAAAGCACTACCAGCTCTAAAGGCACCTGCATTACTCTTATCGAACACAATTCTATTATTATCTGGAATCCCAGGAATATCATCTATTTGCGTACTACCAAAAACAAAATCGTCTGTAGTTGTATCTCCAAGAGCGTTACTTGTTACGTTTGCAGTTGTAGAAAAACTTGCTGTTGCTGTTTGATCGCCCCAAGAATACCCCCCCAAACCATCTGTTACCAATACTTGTCCGTTAGTGCCGCCTGTTGGTAATTCATTTGGAACATCTTGCCAAGCTACAGCAGTTCCATCTGTTGTTAGGAATTTACCTGTTTCTCCTGTTTGCGTTGGTAATTCAATTTCGTTTGTTGGGTCTGCATCGGCATCGGCATTAGTTACCCACGATAACACTCCTGATCCGTCTGTACTTAATACAAAGCCATTTGTTCCTCCATTTGGTATAGCATCTGCTGCTGGAGTTACCCAAGACACATTTCCTGCTCCATCAGTTTGCATGATTTGGTTTACTGTTCCGTCTTGTGCTGGAAACGTAAAAGCTGCACCTGCACTTTGGTTATCACCATCTATGGTAAAGGTTCCATTTAGCGTGGTATTACCATTTTTAAGCATTACTAAAGCATCGCTATTTAAAGCTAAGTTTATATCTTCTTGTCCATTACCTATCACAAAAAGTCTATCTGTATCAACCCAGGTATCTGCAGAACCAGATACAAAGTTACTATATTGCCCTAGCTGAATTTCGGCCATTGAATTTGCATTTAATTGTCTTCCTATTGCTGTTGAGTTAACTCCATTAGCTCTAGCATTAGGACCAAATCCTCTAGCATAATCCGCAAAACCGCCTGCATTAATTCCAAAAGCAAAAGCATCATTTCCTGTTGCATTTGCATTTCGTCCCATAGCAAACGAATTTGTTCCACTTGCTAATGCATTTTCACCAAAAGCAGCAGAGTATAACCCTACATTGGTTTCATCCCATTTATCTCCATCAGTTTTTCCTGCTCTAAATGCCGCCTTGCTTTTATCAAAGAACATACGTCTATTAAAAGGGCTTCCTATTCCACCATTGGCATCTAATTGATCACTTCCAAATACAAAATCGTCTGTAAGGACATTACCATTCGCATTACTTATTACACCACTAGCATAATCAAGTGGTCCTGCATCTGTAGATGACTCACTGGTTAACGCATGTAATGCATAAGGTACGTGTTGCAACTTGTTTGCTCCAAGTGTTACATAATTAGTGCCACCTGTAACATCAACTCGAGTTTCAATCCATTGATTTTGTTGTGCCCAGTCTATTGCTAAAAAATCAGCTCCAGATGTACCTCCACCAATTGGTAAAGTAATAATTCCGTGATTATTTGAAGTTACTGTATGAGTTTCATTGTAAACAATGCTTCCTGTAGGGCTTCCTGTACGTATTGCTATCCATACTGCTATAGATTGGTTGGTTACTGGAGCATCTGTTACATCACGAACAACTGCTTGATAATTGAATGTCTGTGAAAAACTGATAGCATAATAGAATAATGCTACCGTGAAGAGGGTTGCTTTTTTCATAAGTAGGTTTTTAATTGTTTGTATTATAGCTTTAATGACAAAAAACAATAGATTTAGTTTGCCATTACATATTGAAGCAAAAATAGGTCAAAGAAAGGTGAAAAGCTTTTTTTTCAATGGGGACAAAATGGGTACACAAAACGAAAAACAAAAAATAAAACCCTGATTATCAGTCTTTTATTTTTTATTTTAAAATACTTTTAAGATTCATTCATTACAAATCAGGATCTATTTATGACTGAGATAAACAAGCCATATAAAGTATGAAACATCACTATTAAGGTCCTATTTCATTTCTATCGAAAAAATTGAATAATTTAGAAAAAGAACCCTTTGTACATATTCACAAATGACTATTGAATGCTAGTGAAAGTTACAATCCTTTTAAATTCTTTTTTTAAAGTTGTTTCAAAAACACATTCAAATCGATGTCTGGAGATATATTTAGCTTTTTTCGTAAACGCTTTCTACTTTTATATACGGATTCCGAAGTGATATTTTGCATTACAGCAATGTCATTGGTAGATAGATCCAATCGAATTAGTGTGCATAGCCTCAAATCTGTTTTCGATAAATTGGGGTATTGTGCAAGTATGGTTTGATAAAATTGGTTGTTGAGTAAATCTATACGGTCCTGAAAGCCTACCCTATTCTTTTCTATAAAGGTTTTGTTTTTTATGTTTTCCTCCAACTGATCAAAATATTTCCCTTTTGTACGTCCCTTGGATTCTCTAATACCTTTAATGCTTTCCAGTAGGAAATCTCCCCATTTTTGATTTTCCGATATCGCAGAAGCAAAGTCTGTCAAATCCTTTTGTTTATAAGCAATCTCTGTTTTCAACAATTTATTTTCAAGTACAGATTTTTCAATTTGTTGTACTTTTTTAATACGCTCCTCTCTTAACTTGACAAAACCCCATAACAAGGCCAGCAAAAAAACGCTATATAAAACATAAGCCAAGTTCATCCTATACCAAGGTGAATGTACAATTACCTTTAATGTTTTAATGTCTCTATTCCAAATGCCATCTCCATTGGCTGCTTTAATTTTGAATGTATAATTCCCCGGAGGTACACTTAAGTAATTTGCTTTATTGTCTGTTGTCGTATGAATCCATTCCTTTTCCAAACCTTCCATGTAATAACTAAAGATGTTCTTTTCTGGCGTTGTATATTCCAATGCTGAAAATTCTAATGAAATACTATTTTTCGCATAGGGCAATTCTATGGTTTCCACATTTTCTATGGCACCCGTGAGAATATTTGACACATCTCCATAATCAATTCTTTCATTATTTACTTCCAAACCTGTTATCCAGACCTTTGGAAGGTGTGGATTATCTTGAAAATCATCCGGGTGAAAAATATTCAATCCATTGATTCCTCCAAAATACATGGTTCCATCTAGTCCTTTATTATAAGCAAACGTATTGAATTCACTACTTTGCAATCCATCAGATTTGTCGAAGTTTTCAATTTCTGCAGTGTTTTTGTCGTAAACGATAATACCTTTATTGGAGCTCATCCACAGTTTTTCCTCATCGTCTTCTAAAATACCGTAAATAACATCATTGGGTAACCCCTCTGCAATACCAATATTGGTAAATGACTCTTCAGTTATATTCAACTTATATACTCCAGCTCCCTTTGTTCCTATCCAAAGTACGTTTTCATCTACGACGTCTGGTAACAATGTCGATATGCTATTATTCATTATTCCACTCTCATCATTAAAAACCTTAAAAGTCATTTCTCCCGAATCTCCCAATTGCCCAAGAAGCAAACCAGCATTTGTCCCTATCCAATAGCTTCCATCCTTAGTACGATTCACATCAAACCTTTGAGTGACTCCTTTTATGTAATCTTTAAAATCGAAAGTAGACACTTGGCCTCCATCTATAGAATAAAGAAACAAAAAAGACTCGCAAACGACCATAAGATCATTATTAATGTCATCATAACTTATAATCGGCGAAATAACAGATGCATTATCCAAAAGCCTTATTTTCTTTTCCAATTCTCCTGTATTGGAAGGCCCATAAATACTATAATTCATATGATTCCAAACCAAAGCCCAGATTTGCTTGTCTTTATCCAATGTAAAAAAGCAATTGCCATTTTCATCAATGAGCTTCTCAAGTGCCCCATTGATTTTTTGAGATTTATTTATAAATAGATTTTCATTTGTAGTAGGATTTCCAATGTATGCATCTTGCTTATTGAATATAAATGGCTTGGCATAAATTGACTTCCCCGTAAAATGAGTTTCTATATTTAATATTCTTGGTGTTATTTTCATTAATCCGTAACCTGCTGTAGCAATCCATACCACTCCAGAATTATCTACCAAGACATCATTTTGGTACACTTTGGAGTCTTCTACCATCGCAATGGCATCAGCTTTACGCATCTCATCTCTGGATAATATATTGTCATCGAAAAACAAAGTTTGTCGATCCATCGAGTTTATTAATAATTTACCTGTAGCCTCTATTGGTGAAAATGTACTTATATTAAAATCTGTTTTGATGCTTCTCCACATAGAATTCTCATATATGTAAATGACTTTGTCAATACTATTGGCGTATAATAAAGACCCCTTAAACGATTTGTACCAAAAGGTATTGGCTTCCAATTTAAAAGGTCTTGAGTCCAGTTTTTCAATCTCTAGAGTATTCACATTCATCGCATTTAAAACCTTCTTTAATTTACCATTAACGGTTTCATAGGTAAAAAACGTCAAACGATCTTTGAATAGGCACATATAATTGATTCCAATGGTCTCTTTCAATTCAATTTTCTTTACTGAAATATTGTTTATCTGGAAATCCGGAGATGTAATATTCTTATAAAAGTCGTCAGAAAAACTAAGTTTGTATAGTACTCCTGAAATTATTTCCCCCAACCAATAATTCCCTGAATTGTCTTTTACTATTTCCAAGACACTTGGTTTTTTTTCTAGTGTCTCTGGATAACCGGGAAGTTCTATACTGAAAAACCGTTTCGTGTTTTTTTGATATAGACTAACACCTGATTCTGTTCCCAACAAAATAAAGCCATCACCATTATGCAAGGATATGACACTTTCGCTTTTAAGGTCATACGGTGGTTTTATTTCTTCTGAAAGATTTTTGAACTGTTCGCCATCATACCGATCCAATCCATTTTTGGTTCCCATCCATAAAAAACCATCTTCATCTTGAATTATTGAAGAGACATACCCTTGCGATAAACCATGTTCAATTGTAATCCATTCTGGTGTAATTGACTTTTGGGCATTGACAAAAATGCTTGTTAAAAAACATAGTATGATAAAATAGTTTTTTTTATGCATCATAGTTCAAAGGTAAAAAAGAAGAGCGTAATACGATATGTAATTCTCAATGAGAACTTAACATCGCATTACACTCTTTCCTTGTGTATTTTCTATTATAAGGAGGCTCACCTCGAGCTTCATCCCTTTAATTATTCTTGCTCTCTGTAATCGATGTGTTGGATTTCATATTCAACAACGCCTCTATCTTACTCAATCTAGCTTCGAGCGCATGGTTATCTTTCAATTGAATGCCATTGACTTCCTTTAAAGCCTCTATCTCCTTTTGTTGCTCCTTCACAGCTTCCAACAAAACTGCCGTAAGCGACATGTAATCCATGGATTTGTATCCCTCCTCATTGGTTTTTACCAATTCTGGATATACTTTTTCAACTTCTTGGGCTATCAAACCTATTTGCTTGTCATTTTTGAAATTTTGGTCAGGAAATTCTTTCGTCTTCCAGAAATAGGAAACACCTCTCATTTGTTTGATGTTCTCTATTACATTGGGAAGTGTCACAATGTTCCTTTTCCATCTTTCATCAGAACTACAGGTCCCCCCTGTACAGTTCACAGATCCATTGACGTCCAATTTAACTGAAGGGTTGTTTCTACCTATTCCCACTTCTCCCGCTGCATCAATGACAAACCTTCTAGCTCCAGCTGTATTGTCATATATGTGAAATTCACCTGGGTTGGCATCGAAGGCGCCTTGTATTCCAAAAAACATTTCTCTAACGGAGTTTTTGGCCACCATCCCAGCCCAGCCATTGCTGGAGTTTTCAGCTCTGACCCTAGTCCCGTTTCCTCCCGAGGTAATATGCAACATATCGTCTGGACTCGTTTCATTGATTCCTACTTCTCCTCCTTGATTGATTATCATTTGTGTGTTCCAAGAAATCGGGTCTCCAGCAGAAGATGATGCACCATCGGCATGCTTGAATTCTATCCAAGCGGCATTATCATCGCTTGCAGTACCATTAATGTCTATGAAGGCTGCATCTTCATTACCTTTTATAAAGATTTCGTTTGTTCCGTAACTGGCATTCCACTTATGTTGTACCCGTCCATTGCCATCTTGTACACTAACAATATAATCTGAAGTACTTCCAGCCATTATAATCCCTTCATTTCCATTTGGAGTTGTAGTATTAATAGTAGTATTTGCTGCTGTTGAAAAGATAGTCCCAGTAGTTGTATTATTTACTCCAACTATGTTGTTGTTGGCAAGAGTTAAATCCTGCGTTGCAGTATGATTCCCTAAATTGTCTGCATCCAAAAACGTCGACAAATCAACCGTTTGAGTATCTACTCCATCATTTTCCAAAGACAATTCCAAGTTATTACCATTCAATTGAAACACATCGGCTGTTTGGGCATCGGTATTGTCCAAATAACCACTAAGATCCACTGTCTGCGTAGCTACACCGTCATTTTCCAAAGACAATTCCAAGTCGTTGAAATTCAACTGGAATACATCAGGTTTTTGAGCATCGGTATTGTCCAAATAACCACTCAAGTCCACTGTTTGCGTAGCTACACCGTCATTCTCCAAGGACAACTCCAAGTTATTTGCATTCAACTGAAACACATCGGTTGTTTGATTGTCCAAAACATCTTGTGATTGCCAGCTTCCGGTTCCATTGGCATTGGAAACCATAACGTACCCATCTTGCTGATTTCCATCCACCATTCTAATGCTTCCGTTAACCTGCAATCGTTCATTGGGATTCGTTGCATTTATACCGACATTGCCATTGGCATCGATCACCATACGCTGTACTCCCTCTGTATTATCATAAATATGGAAACCTGAAGACGCATTGTTGGTTTCAAAGGTTGCCTGTATTCCCATAAAAAATTCACGCGTGTTGTTTTTTGTCAAAACTCCTGCATAATATTCATCTTGACTATACATTCTTATACGTTCTCCTCCTGTTCCCAACACGTCAAGTGGAAATGCAGGATTCGATGCCGATGCACCAATACCGATGTTTCCCGTTCTATAGATTTCTTGAGCCACATCTGTTGGTAATGCTCCATTGGTCCTCAACCACCCTTGCGTAGTTGCACCAATCACATTGTTGTCGATATCTATTCCTGTCCCGGCAACATAAGGATTGCTCATACTCTCTGCCGTATTCGCATGCAAGGCATATGGCACGCTCAAGAGTTGCTGTGTTCCAAGAGACGAATAAACGGTTCCTCCTGTATCATCCACGCCTACTTCAAGGAAATAGGTGCTTGATGACCACGATATACTTGTAAAATCATCTGTTGATGTCCCTTGTCCCAATACAACTGCTGCCAAACCAAGATCTGTCGTAGTTACATTTTGAGTTTCCGTGTATACAGCCGTACCAGTCGCATTTCCTTGATGGATGATAAACTGCAAAGCAATGGGTGTATTTACCATTGGATTGCCCAAGTCATCTCTAATGACAGCTTGGTAATTGACTCCTTGAGGGGTCTGTGCATAAAGGTTGCTTGCCAATAAAAGCAACATTGTGAAGAGCGTTTTTTTCATTTTTTATGTTTATAGGTTACTAGATGCAAAGATATCATACAAATTCAACTCTTTGAAAAATATTACTTTTTCATCTACAAGATATTGTTTTGTTCCTTTTAATTAAAGAAACCAATCCTATTCAAGGTATTCATCTTTTGAAAAAGTCATTACGTTCCAGAAACAAAATAATTATTAGTCGAAGCAAAAATCTTCCTTATTCTTTTAAAACCTTAATTTCTTCTATCAACTTGGTAATCAGCTTGTTTTGATCCTTCAATGCTCGTACTTCCTTTTGAAGTGACTCTATGACCTCTTGCTGCTCTTTGAATGCTTCTACCAGATAAGGTGTTACCTTACCGTATTCCACTCCATCAATTTCTCCTTCAGCATTCTTTTTTGCTATTTGAGGAAGTACTTCATGTACTTCTTCTGCAACAAACCCGAAATCATTGAAACCTCCATGATCCTTGTTCCATGTATATGTCACACCACGAAGTTTCTTAATTACATTTATGGCTCCATCCATATCTTGGATATCGTGCTTCCATCGTTTGCTGGAATAAGTTGGAAATCCTTGCGCATAAACACTAGGTTGCGAAGTATCTCCTCCTCCTGGACTATCCCTGAAATAAAAATTATTGGAGATATACCCCAAAAAATCCTCGCTTGACCCCGGATGTGCAAATGAAATTGAATTACCTGTACCACCCACATAGGCAGTATCCGGCCCAAATGCCCCAGGGAAATATATCCCTCCATTGGCATAAGCTATGCCTGTTGTGGTCAATGTTCCATTTATTGTCGCTTGATTCGTGGCAAAGTCTCCATGAATAAGAGGTGTGGTTGTATTCGAATTGTCAATATGCAATTTATTGTCCCCCGCTTCCGAAGCCCCCGTCCAAGCTCCTAAAAACACATTGCCACTACCTGTAGAACTTAATCCAGATGCCAAACCCACCATGACATTATTAGTACCAGATGCATTGTTTGCTCCTGCAGAATCCCCTATCATTATATTGTTGCTACCTCCAGACAAGGCTCCAGTTGCCGTACCTAACATAACATTGCTGCTCCCTCCATCTGGGCCTGATCCGGCGCTATCTCCTATGGCGACATTTCTATTTCCAGTGGCATTGTCTCTTCCCGAAATGGTTCCAACGTATACGTTAAGCGTACCTTCCGTCAATCCAAATCCTGACTGATTTCCCATAACGACATTACGTCTTCCCGTCGTATTGAGCCTAGCTGCTTCCTTACCTATGAAAACATTTGAATCTCCAGTATTTATGGCACCTGCCCCTTGTCCCACAATGACATTGGAAGTCGCTGTATTAAATAATAGGTCTCCACTAGAATTTTTACTAAACCTTGCTATTTCCGTTCCGCCTGCATCGAACCTTATCACATCATCATCGACAGTTTCCTCCACTTGGATTTTGGTGTCATTGTCTAGATCTGCAATTATTTGGGTTCCTCCAACAATGCTTGCGGCTGAAGCTGCATACATTGCATAGGGCACTTGATTTAATTTTGAAGTTCCTAAATTCACATAGTTATTTCCCCCTGAGACATCAATGGAAATATCCAACCATTGATTTTGCAAACTCCAATCTATGCTTGAAAAAGTATCTGAAGAAGTTCCTTCTCCTATGCTAATGGAAATAACACCAAAGGCATTGGAGGCAACCGTATGTGTTTCCGTATAAGCAGTAGTTCCCGTACTACTACCTTCCAATATTTTCACTTGTACTCCAATGGATTGATTCTCCAGTGGAATGTTGGAAGCATCCCTGATGACGGATTGATAATTGAAAGATTGAGTAAAACCCAATGAGTAGCATAAAAATGCTATGATGAACAAAGTATTTTTTTTCATAAATGTTTAAAATTATTGTGTCATAATAATGACAATGAAAAACAAATGTACCCTATTTATTTCAAAAAAAGTAAAGGTGACAACATCACAAACCCAAGCTCATAAAACTAATAACAAACACATTGAAGCTTATACAACTATTTATGCTTCATCTATATTCATATCCCCTTCCTGCCCATAACTTTATGACAGTAAAACAATGATCTACCCTATTTTTCAAATTCATCTTGCTGTTATATGATTATTGCCCATTTACAAAACGGAAACAATTCTTTTTCATTTCATGGGGTAGAAATCTTTAAAAAAATAAAAGCCACCTCTTCAATAGGTGGCTTTTATGCTAGATTTAAATACGAACCTATTACCTAAAAATAGACAAAGGTCTTGCTCTTTTCTATGCTACTTTTGGCCTTAGTTTAAAGAACTCCATATAACTTGGTGGGTTTTCTACAACCCCTCTCTCTGAAATCAATTTTATGTGTATGTTTTTTTCATTCGCTTTAAAAGCAAAGTCTTCCAGTATTTCGACAATGTCATTGTCCAAATACCTTGTTTTTCGCACATCTAACTCCAAATGTGAATTTTCTGGCAACTTATCCAGTTCCTTTAAAATGGCTCCCTTGTTGAAGAATGTCACTTCTTCTGCCAATGTCATTTTAATCTTGGTTTCACCATTGCTCTGGTCTTCTATATGCAAGAAATGTGAATTCTGGTAACTCTTTATTAAAATGACCACAATACCTACGGCCAATCCCAAAGCAATACCCAATAGTAAATTAGTGAATACGATACCCATGACCGTTACTGTGAATGGTATGAATTGTTTCCATCCCAAATCATACATTTGCTTGAACAATCCAGGCTTTGCCAATTTGTACCCAACAATTAAAAGAATAGCTGCCAAAACCGACAAAGGTACTTTGTTTAATAATGTTGGAACCAAGATAACAGCGATTAATAAAAATAGCCCATGAATGATTGCTGACATTTTGCTTCTTCCTCCAGATTGAATGTTTGCAGAACTTCTTACGATTACCTGTGTTATGGGTAATCCACCTATTAGACCAGATACAATGTTCCCTACACCTTGAGCGAGCAACTCTCGATTGGTAGGAGTTACATTTTTATGAGGATCCAATTTATCTGTGGCCTCAACGCATAACAACGTCTCCAAACTAGCCACCAAAGCTATTGTAAAAGCAGTAATCCATATTTCGGGATTGGTAATCGCAGAAAAAGCAGGAAAGGTAAACTGCCCCAAAAACATATCCAAATCTTCTGGTACCGGAACATTTACGAGGTGTTCACCAGACAAAGCCAATGAGCTATTATCCTTAGTTGCCACATAATAAATAATTCCAATGACAACGACTACCAACGGACCTTGTATCAATTGAAATATCTTTCCTTTTTTACTTAATACCTTGTTCCATAAGATCAATATGCCCAATCCTATGAAAGCAATAATTGTTACGCCCATGTTAATATTCAGTATGGAATTGGCTACACCCACAAACATACCTTCTCCCTTAGGTTGGACATACCCAACAAAAAATGGTATTTGCTTTAACAATATGATTATTCCTATTCCAGTCAACATTCCCTTAATTACAGATGAAGGAAAATAATATGCAATGATCCCCAATCTGAAAAAACCAAACATCAACTGAATGATTCCTCCCAAAACAACAGCCACCAAAAAGTTTTCATAACCTCCCAAAGTAGTTATTGCCGTTAATACTATTGCTGCCAAACCTGCTGCTGGGCCACTGACCCCTATTTTGGACCCACTTAAGCCTCCTACTACGATTCCTCCTATGATTCCTGCTATTAAACCTGAAAACAAAGGGGCCCCACTAGCTAGTGCAATACCTAAACACAATGGTAGTGCAACAAAAAATACGACTATACTCGCTGGCAAGTCACTTTTAATATTCTTAAACATTTTATATTGAATTATACTTTTAGTTTCTTAAAACTAAATATTACTGAAATTGATATATACCTTTTTTCAATAGGCAAAAAACGAACTTACAGGGTGTACAATTCAGGAGGAGGATAAATTACACTTAAATTGGGTTTGGTATATTTCCTATAAAAGTACACCATACCATCTTCAGACAATTTAAAATCAGAATAATTGGAATTCATATCGAATAATAAAAACTCAATATCCAAATCTTTTTCACAACCTTTTTCTTCTTCTTCAGAAACAGAAAAAATTATAGATGTATCAAAGCCATCATCAACCATAGCAAATACTGCCGGCATAACAATAACCAATAGAAAGGTCACAGAAAAAAATATCGGTATTGTTTTTTTTAACACTCAGTTTCCTATTTTAAATAGCGGCAAATATAATAACACTTTTCAATATGACAGTTTTAACTTTCTAAAAAAATGTTAAATTTTCATAACGCATTAAGATTCTTAAAAATGACGTATTTCAATTATCGATAGATTTGATTTTTTCAAATATTTCCAAAACAATCAGTTAAAAAATTGAATGTAAATTAGAATAATTCAATAAAAATTAGTATTTTACACGAAATAACGCCCATTATTTACCAATAACCCCTAAAAAACCTACTAAAATGAGACCTACGCTCCCCCTAACATTATTAGCCTTTTGCTTTATTCAAATATCTTTTTGTCAAGAAATAAATTATAAGAAAGCAGCCCAAATTATTCTTGGGGAATATCACACAGAAGAAGATGTACAAATTATAAAAGAAGAAGTCCTAAGCAGTAATAAACAGAAAACTGTAAAAAAACTACTGAAAATGGACAGCTATTTAAGTGATGCAAACGAAACGGTTAATATCAATGGCAATGAAATATCCAAAGCCTGTTCCGATTTGTATATAGCAAGAGAAAAAGACGACGACATCATACAAAAGTTAAAACAAGAAGTACAACTATTAAAGAAAAGATACGAGGAATATGACCCCTCCAATCATGAAATAATACAACTAAATAAAAAAGCAGAGAAGTGCAACCTACTCATTGCGAAACAAAACGAAGCCATAGACAATTTTAGAATGTGTATGATGACGCAAAGAGAGGTCGTTAAAGATTATGACAAAATCATAGAAGAACTATATATGGCTTACAAATCTTTCAAAGCCAAAAGACCTGCTACCATTGCAAACAATGACTAACTGATCTTATTCATTTTCACAATACTAAAAAGTGTAAACCACTTATATAAAACTGTTTAAGTTTCTAAAACATTGAAGTAACAACTACGGTTTGTGCTTTGGCATTGAAGCACATCAAAGTAAAAACAAATTATTATACGAAGCATCACTATGTAATATTTTGTAATATAAAGTATAAAAAATACCGATTAGTTTTTATTACACTGTTGGAATCTATTTCCCGATGCAGAAATTGGCAAAGATATTCCCTAATAAATCATCGGAAGTTATCTCTCCGGTAATCTCTCCGAAATGATACAAAGCTTGACGAATGTCTATAGCCAATAAATCACCGGAAATACCAGTTTCCAAACCGGACTTTACTTTATCTATTTCTTCAAAGGCTTTTAAGAGCGAATCATAGTGACGTGTGTTGGTTACTATGGTTTCATTGTTACGAAGTGCTCCGGCATTTACAAAACCAATCAGTTTCTTCTTCAATTCCTCTACTCCCACCCCAGACTTGGCAGATAGCAAGTGTAATGTTTCAAACTCGGACTTCAACACATTCAACTCCGAACTGTCCAAAGTATCTATTTTATTAGCAATGATTATCAATGGTTTCAATGGGAATTTGTTTTTGATCTTTTCAATCTCCACTTTCAAACGCTGACTTTCAGTCTTGAATTCTTCAGCAGAAAACAACAGCACGACCACTTGTGCTTGTTCCATTTTCTCAAACGTCTTTTTTATCCCTATGCTTTCCACCACATCTTTGGTATCACGAATTCCTGCGGTATCGATGAAACGAAAACCTATCCCATCTATCACCAATTCATCTTCAATGGTGTCTCTTGTTGTACCTGCAATGTCACTTACAATGGCACGTTCCTCATTCAACAAGGCATTCAACAATGTCGATTTTCCCACATTGGGTTCCCCCACTATGGCAACCGGAATTCCATTCTTGATGACGTTTCCTACGGCAAAGGAATCTATCAACCGTTTCAACACAAAGGTTATACGTTCCACAAGCGTTCTAAATTGAGAACGATCTGCAAATTCCACATCTTCTTCGGCAAAATCCAATTCCAGCTCTATGAGTGATGCAAAATTCATCAGTTCTTCACGTAATTTGGCAATTTCCGAAGAAAAGCCTCCTCTCATCTGTTGCATTGCAATTTGGTGAGAGGCTTCATTGTCACTGGCAATCAAGTCGGCAACGGCTTCCGCTTGGCTTAAATCCAATTTACCATTTAAGAAAGCTCGCAGGGTAAACTCACCTGCATTGGCCATTCGACAGCCTTTGCGAAGCAACAATTGTATTATTTCCTGTTGTATGTATATCGATCCATGACAAGAGATTTCCACGACATTCTCACCAGTATAGGAATTGGGATTCTTGAATATGGAAACCAAAACCTCATCTATGGTACGAGCATCGTCCACGATATGCCCCAAATGGATGGTATGCGTCTTCTGACTTACAAGTATTTTCTTGTTGGTCACAGATTGGAAGCAAACATCTACCATCGTTATGGCTTCTGGTCCAGAAACACGAATTATGGCTACAGCTCCAGCACCAGAAGCCGTGGCCAACGCCACTATGTTGTCGTTATGAATCATAACGCAAAAATACTAAAATGGATTTTGATAAAAGTCTAATCCTTTAGACAAAATTTGGATGCTATATTTAATATATTTGCAATTAAAACAACTTTATCAGTTATGCTTAGAAAAATAATATTCCTAGGACTTGTACTTCTTTCCTTTTCCTGTGAAAAAGAACCTAAAAATTATGAAATCAATGTGAACTTGGACATTCCATTAAACAAAAGAGATGCAGAAATTTTCAGAATGGAGGGTAGAAAAAAAATCGTTCAAGATTCTGCATTGACCGACAATGGGAAAATTGTTTTCAAAGGTAGCGTCGAAACACCAGACATCTATTACATCTTAGTCGACGGCATAAAGGGTACCTTGCCCATCATTTTAGAAAATACAAATATGGACATAACCATTTATAGAGATAGTGTCTCCAAATCCTTGATTGAGGGTAGTAGAGAAAACGACATCACCAAAAAGTATATGGAAGAATCCAAATTTCTTACAGAATTCAACAACAAGTTAAAGGATCGTTTTCAAACCGCCAGTTCCAATGGAGACAGTGAAGAAATAGCTGCGGTTAGAGCTTCCTATGACAGTTTGGTCAAGGAATCTTACAAATACGATATGGGATTCATAAAAAAACATAACGATTATGCTTTTGCTGCCATAACCTTGGAACGTTTGACAAAAGGAAAGGCCATAACCGAAGATGAATCTCAAGAAATATACAATCTGTTTCCTGAGCGCATCAAACAAACCAGGCCTGCCAAATCCGCAATGGAATTTCTTAAAAAGGACAAATCTAAAACAAAGAATACAGGAAAAAAGGGCGCCTCAGATGTTTCCGTAGGTAATGTCGCTCCAGATTTCACAGGATTTACTCCTGAAGGGAAGCCATTGGCATTGAAAGACATAAAAGCAAAAGTTACGATAATAGATTTTTGGGCATCGTGGTGTGGTCCTTGCAGGAGGGAAAACCCAAATGTGGTCAGAATGTATGATAAATACCATGGCAAAGGGTTAGAGATCATAGGTGTCTCCTTGGACAAGAATGGACAAAAAGACCGTTGGATAAAAGCCATAGAAAAAGATGGATTGACTTGGCCGCAAGTATCCAATTTAAAAGGTTGGAATGAGCCCATTGCCGTGCAATATGGAGTACGTTCAATCCCTGCGACATTCATACTTGATGAAAGTGGCAAAATAGTGGCCACAAAATTAAGAGGACAACAATTGGAAGATAAGGTAGCTGAGCTATTAAACTAAAAAAAGCCTCCATTTGTAGGCTTTTTTTAGTTTTATATCTTTCCTAGACGTTTCATCACAAACAATATGATGATAGGTATCGCCAACAAGGTCGTCATCAATAGATTTTCCGTTATTAGCCAACTTGCCAATATGAGCGTTATTACATATCCTCCAATGGCTCCGCCAAAATGGGCATCATGACCAATATTGTCATTCTTGTGTTTCATACCGTAAATGGTATACAACAAATAGGCAACTCCCAACAAGTATCCTTTTATCCCTAAATCCAGATCCCCAATGTTCGGAGGTAGAAATATGAAGTAGTATTTATTCTCGGGTCCCAATAAAATGGCCGAATACAGAATTCCAGTAACAGCCCCACTAGCTCCTATAGCACTATAATGGTACTCATTCTTATGAAAATACAATGAGAGGAGATTCCCCGCCAACAAGCTACCGAAATAAACTGCTAGAAATCCTGTTGCACCTACTTCCCCAATCACCAAGTTTGAAAAGAGATAAAGCCCAAACATATTCATAAATAGATGTGTAGGATTCAAATGTAGAAAACCAGAAGAAAGCATTCTGAATTTGTCTCCTCGCGTAATTGCTCCAACATTGAATTTATACTTTTCAAAAAAAGAAAAATCATTAAAGCCTTTCATTGAAATCATGACATTGGCGGCTATGATGATTATTGTAATTAAATGTAAATTCCCCATGCAGTGTTAACCTTTTGTTTTTAATAACGTATTATTCGATAAATATATATACTATTGAAAAATATACCAATTAACCACTTACAATGTTTATTATAATTTTCTACGGTCAAAATATAGCATATATTTGTGGTTGCAAATTTAAATTTTATAAATGCAATTCATAGCCTATATACTTATTTATCCATTCTTATGGTTGATATCCATCCTGCCCTTTCCTTTACTCTATGCCTTTTCTGATGGCTTGTTCGTTCTTGTATATCATATTATCGGGTATAGAAAAAAAACAGTAAAGGCCAATTTGGGCTTGGTCTTTCCTGAAAAGTCCGAAAAGGCAATAAATGACATCACAAGGGGATTCTATCACCATCTATGCGATATGATTGTGGAGTCCATAAAGTCATTGACCATTTCCGAAGTACAGATGAAAAAACGTTTTACCTTTACCAATGTAGAACTTGTTCGTGAACTTGGAGACAAGAACAGGAGCGTTGTCTTAATGTGCGCACATTATGCCAGTTGGGAATGGATCTTCATCTTGCAAAAATATGTTGACCACAAAGGCTTTGGAATATACAAACGCTTGCACAACAAGTATTTCGATGCGATGGTGAAACGCATTAGAGCCAGATACAATTCTCATTTAATCACAACTAAGGAAACCATCCCTACATTGATAGCATCCAAAAATAAAGGAGAATTGTCTATGAGTGGGTTTGCTTCGGATCAATCCCCAAAGCACGACAAAGCATTCCATTGGAATGACTTCATGGGCATTAAAGTTCCCATTCATACAGGAGCTGAAATGCTGGCTAAGAAATTGGATATGTCCGTAGTCTTTTTCAGCGTAAAGAAATTGAAACGTGGTTTTTATGAAACCACTTTTAAAACCATAGCCGAGATCCCTGGTGATTTTGAAGATTATGCGATCACAGACAAGTTCATCGACTTGGTAGAGCAACAAATTCTTGATGCTCCAGAATATTATCTATGGACACACAAACGGTGGAAACACCGTGATAAGGTACCGGCGGAGTTTCTTTGATCAGCACTTCTAGTCGGCAATTGTTATTTGAGATTTCTTAGAATGGAAATTTCATCATCATACTCCTTTCTAGCCAAAAGTCTCCTTTTTTCTTTTTTTGATTCAGAAAAAAACCTGTAATAACGATAATCTTCGGGGTTTTCCTTTTTTTTGTAGAAAAGCAACTTGGAGTAAATATAAACTCCGTTCCTTCTATTTTAGATACATAGACAAGCCATTCCTTTGGCTTGAATAAATAGAGAACAAGAGTTATACAACTTTCCCTTAATCAAGGAACCCTTTTTTATGTTCCCCTTGTATGCTTCCAAGAATTTTAGTGTAAAAGTCTTGCTTTCTATGTTGACACACACCAAATAGGCATTGAATGTCAATTCCAGATTCCCTTTACTTTTAGAGCTCAGGTCCCTATATCATAACATCTTCAACTTTTTCAAAAGGAGGGGAAAAACATCTACATCCATGAATATGGAACGAAATGATAAAAATCGTAATGGTAAAAATCGATTTTTTCATAATCATCCCATATAAACTTACTATTCTACATCTCGAACCAATCGTCTACTCGTGTATCGTGTTTGGGCACGAACGTCTTGTGTATGAATTCGTTGTTGGCTTTGTTGTATTCGTAATCTTCAGCCCATTCCTTATGATTTTTGGCCAAGGCTACGATACCCTCACAAACATAGTCTATCTCGTCACAAGTGGTTGTAGGATGAATGGACATACGAATCCAACCTGGCTTGCGAATTAGGTCTCCCAATGTGATTTCATTTACCAATTTGTTGGATTGTTCTTGATCCACATGCAACAAATAATGCCCATAGGTACCAGCACAACTACAACCACCACGTGTTTGTATTCCAAAACGGTCATTAAGTAGTTTCACTCCTAAGTTGAAGTGCAAATCCTCTATGTAAAAAGATATGACCCCCAAGCGATCCGTGTGCTTTGGAGCAAGGATCTTGATGTTGTCGACTCCTTCGAAGTTCTTGAACACTTGATGCAATAGTTCATGTTCTCTATCCAACATGTTCTTTACTCCCATCTGGTCTTTCAACTTGATGGCAAGTGCCGCCTTTATGGTTTGCAAGAATCCCGGAGTTCCTCCATCTTCCCTATCTTCAATATTGTCTATGTACTTGTGTTCCCCCCATGGATTGGTCCAACTCACCGTACCTCCACCTGGGCAATCTGGGATCATGTTTTTATATAACTTCTTGTTGAAAACCAAAACACCAGATGTTCCTGGTCCTCCAAGGAACTTATGAGGGGAAAAGAATATGGCATCCAATGCCTCATCTTCGTTCTTTGGGTGCATATCAATGTCCACATATGGTGCAGAGCAAGCAAAATCGACAAAACAAACGCCACCGTGCTTGTGCATCATCTTTGCTATTTGATGATAAGGTGTTTGTATTCCTGTAACATTGGATCCTCCAATCACCGAGGCAATCTTCAAAGTACAGTCCTTGTGCTTTTCCAAAAGCACTTCCAAGTTTTCCATGCTGAACAATCCATCCTTTCCTGCTGGTATGACTTCTACTTTAGCTATTGTTTCCAACCAAGATGTATGGTTGGAATGATGCTCCATGTGCGTTACGAATACCACAGGACGGATTTCTTCTGGAATCTTGGCATATTTGCTAATGTTCTCAGGCATCTTCAACCCTAAAATACGTTGAAACTTGTTTACAACACTCGTCATTCCATTCCCTGCAACAATCAATACATCGTCTGCATTACTGTTTACATGTCCTTTTATGATGTTTCTAGCCTTGTTATAGGCATTGGTCATTGCCGTTCCTGAAACCGTAGTTTCTGTATGCGTATTGGCTACGAAAGGCCCGAATTGGTTCAATAGCTTTTCCTCTATCGGTCTGTAGAGTCGTCCCGATGCCGTCCAATCCGTATAGATGATTTTTTGCCTACCGTAAGGCGATTCAAATTCTTGATCTATCCCCACTATATGCTCTCTAAACTGAGTGAAATAATGCTCCAATTCAGAGTGACGTGTTCTTCCTTCTTTCGTATTGATCATAATGCTTTATTTTCTGTTGCTAAAATACTAAATATTAGCGATTTCTTTTATTTCAGAGATAAATTTATCCGCCAAGGCATCTGCCACTTCTTGAGATTTTGCTTCAGTATAGATTCTAATGATGGGCTCTGTGTTACTCTTACGCAAGTGTACCCAATTTTCTGCAAAGTCAATCTTGACTCCGTCTATGGTTGTCAAGTTTTCATTTGCATATCTGCTTTCCATACCTTTCAAAATGACATCCACATCTATTTCTGGTGTCAAGGCTATTTTCTTTTTGCTCATGAAATAGCTGGTATATGTTTTACGCAATTCACTGACACTCATTTTCTTTTCTACCAACAAGCTTAAAAACAAGGCCACACCAACCAAGGCATCGCGACCATAATGTGATTTTGGATAAATGATGCCTCCATTGCCCTCTCCTCCTATCACTGCATTGTTCTTTTTCATCAAGGAAACCACATTTACTTCACCCACGGCGCTGGCTTCATATGTACCTCCGTGCTTTTCCGTAATATCTCTCAACGCCCTTGTAGAGCTCATGTTGCTTACAGTATTCCCAGGATTCTTGCTCAATATATGATCTGCACAAGCTACCAATGTATATTCTTCTCCAAACATTTCGCCGTTTTCATCCATGAATGCCAATCTATCTACATCTGGATCGACAACTATAC
The DNA here is from genome assembly GCA_947496215.1 of uncultured Bizionia sp. Lineage (GTDB taxonomy): Bacteria > Bacteroidota > Bacteroidia > Flavobacteriales > Flavobacteriaceae > JAHDHI01. The sequence goes on along the minus strand of CANMCF010000007.1, from coordinate 6,430 downwards.
CAAAATCGGCATGTGTTTTCTGGACTTCGGCAGAAAGGTCTGTCAAATGCTCCTTCAATGGTTCAGGATTGTGAGGAAAATGTCCATTTGGTTCACAATGCAACTTTACCGCTTCAACTCCCAAACGCTCCAACAATAAAGGGATCGCAATACCCCCCGTTGAATTAACTCCATCAACCACTACTCTTAGTTTTGCTGCTTCGATGGCCTCTTTGTCAACATATTCCAAATCCAACACTTCATCGATGTGCAAATCTATGTATGCATCATTTTTCGTGATCTTGCCCAAATCATCCACTTCGGCAAACTGCATGGCATCAGATTCCGCTAAATCTAATATTTTAGCACCTTCGATGGCATCCAGGAACTCACCTTTTTCATTCAATAGTTTAAGTGCATTCCATTGTTTCGGATTGTGACTTGCCGTTAGAATAATACCTCCATCTGCGTGTTCCATTGGTACGGCAACTTCAACCGTAGGCGTTGTTGACAATCCCAAATCTATAACGTGAATACCTAATCCCACCAAGGTATTCATTACCAAGTTCTGGATCATTTCTCCAGAAATCCTAGCATCCCTTCCTACCACTACTCTATAATCTTCCTTGATTCGTTGTGATTTCAACCATATCCCATAAGCAGACGCGAATTTTACCGCATCTATGGGGGTTAAGTTTGTTCCCACTGCTCCTCCAATGGTTCCTCGAATTCCTGAAATAGATTTTATAAGTGTCATATGTGTATTTTAAAATTGAGGTACAAATATAGCATTTCAGAATCGGAATTCTTAAATCGGAATTCGTAAATTCACAGCATGAATTTTCTAGCACATATTTACCTCTCTGGAGACAGCGAAGACGTAACCATTGGCAATTTCATTGCTGACGGTATTCGAGGGAAGGATTACAAGAAATATAAAAAAGAGGTCCAAGCTGGCATTTTGTTGCACCGTCAAATCGATACGTTCACGGATGCACATAAGACTGTGAGACAAAGTACCAAAAGACTACACGAAAAATACGGACATTATTCAGGAGTTATAGTCGATATCCTATACGATCATTTCTTGGCAAAGAATTGGAAACACTACTCCAATGTTCCCTTGACCGAATACATTGATCGTTTTTATGATACATTGGAACATAATTTTAACGAATTGCCACCACGCATTCAAAAAATGATGCCTTATATGATAACGGACAACTGGTTGGCCAGCTACGCTTCCATAGGAGGCATTGCAAAAGTATTGGAAGGAATGAACCGCCGTACGAAAAACAGATCACAAATGAATTTGGCTGTAAACGAGCTTCAAGAGTTCTACGATGAATTCGAGGATGAGTTCACTCGTTTTTTTGAAGAACTCATAGCCTTTTCCAACTCCAAGTTAATTGAAATTCAAGAATCCATATGAAATATTACCTATTGATAATTGTACTCATCGTTTTTAATTCCTGTGAAAAGCCCCTGCAACGTGGACTCATTACTGAAAAAGCAATGGTGGTTTCCGCTCGAGTTGAAGCTTCAAACATAGGTAAACAAATGTTGGAACAAGGAGGCAATGCCTTTGATGCCATGGTTGCCACACAATTGGCTTTGGCTGTCGCCTACCCTTATGCAGGTAACATAGGTGGCGGCGGTTTCATGGTTTATCGTTTGAAGGGCGGCTCCATCGGGAGTTTGGATTTCAGGGAAAAAGCTCCAGCCTTGGCTACAAAAGACATGTATTTGGACTCGATTGGCAATGTCATTCCCAACCTAAGCACTCGTGGAGCCATGGCTGTCGGCATACCTGGTACCATAGCTGGTGTATTTGAAATACACAAAAAATTTGGCACCCTACCTATGGAAACCATCATCAAGCCCGTTATAGAACTAGCCAACAAAGGTGTTGTCGTCACAAGGAAACAAGAAATTCGCATTGCTGAAAAACAAGAAGATTTCGCATTGACAAACAAGGATACCATCTTATTTGCAAAAACTTGGAAGCAAAACGACACCATCAAATACAATCGTTTGGCAGAAACATTGACACGGATAATGAAAAATGGAAAAGATGAATTTTACAAAGGGGAAACTGCTGTACGACTTTCCAAGTTCATTCAGGACAATGGAGGCATACTATCCGTTGAAGACCTAGCAAATTATGAAGCAAAATGGCGAACGCCAATAACTTTCGAATATGACGATCTACGCATCATCTCCATGGCTCCTCCTTCCAGCGGAGGCATAGCAATGGCTCAGATACTAAAATCGGTTGAACCCTATAACTTGGAAACTTTGGGACATAATTCGCTAAAGACCATTCAAATTCTGGCTGAAGCAGAACGTCGTGCCTATGCTGACCGCAGCCACTATCTAGGAGACCCAGATTTTGTAACAGTTCCCCAAGATGAATTGATAAGCGATAGCTATTTAAAAGATAGAATGTCGGGTTTTTCTTTTGAGCAAGCAACGCCTTCCAATGAAGTCTCTCATGGGAGTGTAGACATCGTTGAAAGCGATGAAACGACACATTTCTCCATAGTAGACCAGTTTGGAAATGCCATTGCAGTCACGACCACATTGAACTCCGGTTTTGGCTCAAAGCTATTCTGTGAGGATTTGGGATTCTTCTTGAACAATGAAATGGACGATTTTTCAAGTAAACCAGGGGTGCCCAATGTATATGGCTTGATCGGAGCTGAAGCCAATGCCATTTTACCTGAAAAAAGAATGTTGAGTTCCATGACCCCAACCATAGTGGAAAAAAATGGTGAGTTATTCATGAGCGTAGGAACCCCTGGAGGTTCTACCATAATCACTTCTGTATTACAAACCATTTTAAATGTACACAAATTTGAAATGACGATGCAAGAAGCAGTCAATGCTCCACGTTTCCATCACCAATGGTTACCAGATGAAATTAGAATGGAACCCAATCGTTTTTCCAAGGATTTGATAAGGCAACTAGAACAAAAAGGTTATAAAGTCAACGAAGAACGCTCTCCTGTAATTGGTATTGTCGATGGTATCTTGATTCTACCGAATGGCACTTTGGAAGGAGGAGCAGACAATCGAGGTGATGATGCCGCAGCAGGGTTTTGAAAAAACTGAAAACTTTTACTTCTCAAGATAGGAAATACCCCACTTCAGTTGTTGTATAAATACAACTGATTACATTTGTGTCAACTCTCAATGAAAAAACGATGCATTTAATAATCTAATTACGACTAACCCTCAAAACTATCATATAGCTAACTACAATGAAAATGACTCTTACTTCTCTTTCTTTAAATGGAAAAACAAAATTAAAGACCTTTGTTTTTTCCATAATCTTACTTTGTACATTACCATCTTATTCCCAACTGGCACCTATTCTTGTTGGTGATGCCAGCGATTTAGGAAATGACTGTTATAGAATAACTCCGAATTTGAACAATCAAGGAGGTGCCGTTTGGTATGACAATGTAATTGACTTGTCTTCAGATTTCAAAATAAGCTTTAGTGCAAACTTTGGCTCCAATGACTCTAATGGGGCCGATGGTATGGCTTTTTTATTAAAGAGCAATTCAAATGCAGAAATTGGTCTAACAGGAATTGGCATAGGCTATCAAGGCATTACTCCTTCATTGGCCATCGAATTTGACACTTATCAAAACGGAGAGGTCTCAGATCCTTTCCAAGACCATGTTGCAATAACTTCAAATGGAAACAACGACCATTCGCTTCCAGGCAATTTGGCAGGTCCCATACAAGCTTCCAATACGTCCGCCAACATTGAAGATGGCAATGATCATGAAGTAAAAATTGAGTGGACGGCAGCCACCAACACCCTAGTTGTATTTTTTGATTGTACACAACGTCTTTCTTATACCGGAGATATCATCAATTCCATTTTTGGAGGTAATCAAGATGTTTACTTTGGGTTTACAGGATCCACTGGAGGAGCAGCCAATGAACATGTTGTCTGCTTCAACTATATTTCATTCAATCCGATCCTCTTGGATCAGAACATTTGTAATGGTGATAGCCTATCTACCATTGATGCTACCGTAAATGGAGCAACAAATTATGACTGGACACCCACAACAGGTGTTAGTGACCCCAGCTTGCCAAACCCCGTTTTCAATCCAGCGTCCACCACGACTTACACTGTCGAAATAACAGACAGTTGCGGAGATGTCATAAATGAATCATTTACACTTTTTGTTGGTAATCCAATGGCAAACACTCCTCCTGATATCACATTGTGTGATGATGCAAGCAACGATGGCACTGAAGCTTTTGATTTAGACTCTCAAATCAGTACCATTCTCGGTACTCAAGATCCTATGAATTTCAATGTAACGTATTATGAAAGCCAAACAAATGCAGATGTCGGAGTTAATCCCATTACATCTCCATATTCAAATACGATGGTCCCTTGTCAACAAATTTTTGTTCGAGTCGAATTAGTTTCCAATACATCTTGTTATTCTACCACAAGTTTTCAAATTTGCTTAAATCCAGTTGATGACGCAATATTTACGATGGCCCCAACTTGCCTAGGAGCCACAGTTACATCCGTTGCAACAACTGGAGGGATTTATGCTTTCAACCCACTTCCCACTGATGGGGCTATGATAGACAGCGCTACAGGAGAGATCACAAATGGTACACCAAGCAGTACATATACTGTTGAATACACCACATCTGGAACATGCCCCTCGACAAGTTCCATAGACCTTACACTTGATTCTTCTGATGATTCTTCATTTACAATGATGCCAAACTGCTATGGAGGAACAGCAGAAAACGTAATGACCATGGGCGGAAGTTATTCCTTCAACCCATCTCCTACGGATGGAGCCATAATAGATTCTTCTACCGGAGAAGTCACAAATGGCACACCAAATATGACATATACCATTGAATACACGACAACTGGTATTTGCTCTAGTACAAGTGCATTTGATTTAACTGTCAATCCAACACCCGCATTCGTGATCCCTTCACCACTATCTGTTTGTGATGACAATACACCTGATGGATTCACCTCCATTGATTTGACCATAAAAAACAATGAAATTTCTGGAGGCAACTCCAATTATTCCGTCACCTACTATGCCACCCAAGCGGATTCTGACAACGAGGTGAACCCATTGGCGATTCCCTATACCAACACGACCAACCCGGAAGTGGTCTTCGTCAGGGTCGAGGACGTAAACACGGGTTGCCACGGTACGACCACGCTTACCCTCCAGGTGGAGCAAGCGCCTGTGGCCTGCACCCCTACATCATTGGAGTACTGCGATCCGGACAGTGACGGCTTCGGGGTCTTCACCCTTACCGATGCGGATTTCGAAGTCACCTGTGGTTCAACGATTGGCTTGGTGATCACCTATCACGAGACGATGGCCGATGCGGACAACAACGTGAATGCCCTTACCAGTCCATACAACAACATCGTTGCGAACAACCAGACGATCTACGTCAGGATAGAGAGTTCCACCATAGCCACGGACTGTGCGAGCTTCGTGGAATTGCAATTGAACGTCAACCCGACGCCGCAGATCACGGATCCCACGCCCTTGGAGGTGTGCGACGACGATGCTGATGGCTTCGCGAGCTTCGACCTGCCAACCAAGGAACCTGAGATACTCAACGCCTTGGATGGGGATGCGACCAACGACTTGGACCCGACCCAATACATCGTGACCTATTACGAGACCGAGGCGAACGCCTTGGCCCCGACCAATGCCATAGCGACACCGAACGCGTATGTCAACATCGTGGCGAACCAGCAGACGATCTGGATTCGCGTGGAGGACAACGTTAACGGCTGTGCGACGATCCGTCCTATGGATTTGATCGTGAACCCGCTGCCGGTGTTGGTGCAACCCGATCCGTTGTCGCTATGCGACTACGACAATCCGGGCGACGAGATGGAGCCCTTCACCCTTGAGCAGGCCAATGCACAGATATTGAACGGGCAGACTGGAATCAGTCTTACCTATTATGACACGCAGGCCAATGCGGATGCCGGAGGCACTGCGGGCCAATTGGTTAGTCCATACGTGAACGTGACCAATGCCCAGACGATCTACGTTCGGGCCGTGATCGACGTCACGGGCTGTTACGACACGATCACCCTGGACCTCAGGGTGAACCCGATCCCATCCCCGGTGGCGACACCGGACCCGTTGGAGGTCTGCGACGACGACAACGACGGCTTCGCGAGCTTCGACTTGGACAGCCAGAGCTTGGCGATCATAAACGGGGAACCGGGCATCGGGATCAGCTACCATGAGACGCTGGCCGATGCCGAGGCGGGGATCAACCCACTTTCGAGTCCCTACGACAACATCGTGGCCAACAACCAGACGCTCTACGTGAGAGCGGAGAACACGGGTACCGTGGGCATTCCTGCGACGGGCTGCTTCACGATCGTGGAACTGGAACTGGTGGTGCT
>CANMCF010000006.1 GCA_947496215.1 uncultured Bizionia sp. | reverse complement strand
TGCGTATAAAATAACCTTATTCTTCTCTTTGGTTCTTTATGATTAATTTATCTAATTTAATGAAAGGCTAAGTTAAGCCGTATAAAATTAATTGCTATTACGAGCCTACTTACGAAAATCCTAGCGGATTTTCTATTCGGTTTGTATTTGCTAAATTCGTTGCTTAAACAACGCAACTATTCTTATACAAACCGTTGTAAATAATTATGACCAACCATTGCTAATGAAAGAAATTTACGAACCAAGATTTGTAGAAAAGCTGTTTGATAAAATGTCAAGCTCTTATACAAAAGTAAATTACATAACATCATTTGGATTTAGTAAAAGATGGCGAAGGCAATGCGTTGAGGAGATTGAAATTGAAAATGGAAAAGTTGTTGTCGATTTAATGACTGGAATGGGCGAATGTTGGAAACATATCTTAAAGAAATCTGATAATAACTCAAAATTAATTGGACTTGACTTTTCTTCTGGAATGATTGATCGAGCTGAAAAAAGAAAAGCAAAATTTGGCAAATCTAAAATAGAGTTGCTAAAAGAAAATGTATTTGATAATTCAATAGAAAACGAATATGCGGACTATGTAATATCTGGATTTGGATTAAAGACATTTAATGATGAGCAACTTTTAAATCTTGCCAATGAAATTGACCGAATTTTAAAACGAAATGGAAAATTTTCATTAATAGATGTCTCGGTACCAAAAATTGGAATTTTAAAACCCTTCTATATGTTTTACTTAAAGAATATTATTCCGATTTTAGGAAAAGTATTTTTAGGAAGTCCAGAGACATACAAAATGTTAGGCATTTATACGCAAGAGTTTGGTAATTCTAAAAATGTATTTGAGATTTTTAAGAGAGTAAATTTTGAAGTTGAGTATGTTGAATATTTTTTCGGTTGTGCCAGCGGAATTAAGGGCGTGAAAAAATAACTATTTACAACACCGTGTCCTATGAAAAGCCCTAGTCCAGTTCTCTAAAGATAATTAATATTTTGTTTTTTTGCTTAAACCACCTTTTTTTTCTTTTAATATAACTTGCTCCGCATCCTATGTGTGATCGACTATTTGATGAGCCGTCACCGGCATCTGTATGATTATAAGCTATAACAAACCCGGTCACTTGCTATAAAAATGTGATTCCACCTCAGGCGGATCACCCACGTTGTTTTGTGATACGAGCTTCAATTTCATGAGCTTTAGTTATTGTTTCTTTTCTTACTTATTCCAAAACCCCTATCGTATAGGGAACTTCTGTCTTTATTACTGCCAATGTCCTACTTAACAGCTTTCTAGCCACTTTAATGATGATGCTCTTAACATTCTTTCCTTGATGTTTCCGATAGTACCCCTGCATCACAGGGTCGGCACGTATGGCTTGCCAAGAGGCTTCCACGAAGTAACTCCGTATCAAACGATGCGCTCTTGGTGTAATACCCATGACTTTGTAATTGCTTCCACTTTGATGTACCCCTGGTGCAAGACCCACATAGCCTGCCAAATGCTTTACACTATTGAAGCGTCTTAGGTCTCCCAGTTCACTGATGATTCCACAGGCTACAATACCTCCTATCCCAGGAATGCTTCTCAATAGCATATAGTCCTTCTTGTAATTATCCTTGCAATATCTCCTGAGTTGGGTCGAAACATCTCGTAACTTTACAAATTAAAAATTTTAGACGAACTTAGTACCGAAAACACACAAAGAGCGAACTTTGCAAACTCTATTCTATTGCACCCACAACGGTTAATGAATGGATTAAAAAGTATAATCGCAAAGATTTAATGAACACCAGAGTAAAAGTCGAAACCAAAGACGAAATATCCAGAATCAAAGCACTTCAAAAAGAGATTGAACAGCTTAAAAAACTACTACTTAAAAAGGATCTCGATGCAATGGTATTGGATTCATACCTTGAAGTAGCTGCCGAAAAACTAGGTTATAAAAATGTCCAGAAACTTAAAAAAAACTAAATATCTAGCTTTAATAAAAGCAAAAGATAAAGCTAAGGGATTTACTTCTTTACAGGTTATAACCAGTTGTTTTGGATTAAAACGTGATGCCTATTACAAGTTTAAAGATAGAGCTGACAAACGTTTAAAACTAGAACAACAGATTATTCAGATAGTACAAAAAAGACGTAAATCCCTTCCCAGAGAAGGTGTCAGAAAACTTAAAAAATCATTAAACGATGACTTTACTAAAGCTGACCTAAAAGTTGGAAGAGACACTCTATTCAAGGTGCTTAGAGAGCATAAAATGTTAACACTTAGAAAAAAACATAGTGCTAGAACAACCAATTCTCACCATCGCTTTTATAAGTATAGTAACATTATAAAAGACATTAAAGGACTCATTCATCATTCTGATAGAGGAATTCAATATTGTAGCAATGTATACACTCAAATATTAAAAAGAAACAAGATAGATATTAGTATGACCGAAGAAAATCACTGTTACAAAAATGCTATGGCTGAACGGGTTAATGGAATATTGAAAAGATGAATTTTATCTCGATCAAACCTTTGCTCACGTGGCGCACGCAAAGAGAGCTACAAAAAATGCAATTAATCTATACAATGAAGTAAGATTACATTTATCTTCAAACTATAAAACACCGAATATGGTATATAAATTAGCAGCGTAAAAATCAATTTTAACCTGTAGCCATATTTCAGGGCTAGACAGCTGGAAAAAAATCCGAACTATCATAAAAAATCCATCTAAAAATGTCCACTGCACAAACAGCACATTTATTTTTTTCCAAACGCTACAGCCATACCTAAAAAAATATAAGAGCTGTTTTTTTTCTACGCACAGAAATAGTTAACATCAAGAAAAACCAATTATTAATTACTACATTTGTGTCAGATGCAAAAACACAATAACATAAAAGCACTTTTCTTTTTAGGGATATTCTCTATGTTGCTATTGCATCAAGTTGTTCCTCATTTACATCACGAACACGATGTTGAGCATACACATAAAGCTGTTGCACATAACGATACACACAGTCACCATCACGATGTGCCGGAAAAAGAAAATCCTACCAAGGGATTTTTAGATTTGTTTTTGGAAATGCACGTGCATTCAGTAGTGTCTAATGAAATACTGTTAACACACGAAAGCAGTATACAACACCTCGAAATTAAAAAAGATATAAGTACACCTGTTTCTGTTGTACATTATTATAGTTCTATAAATTATGATGAGGCCGTAAAAATAAAGGTTTATCATCCACCCAATAATTATTTCAACGCATATCTCTCATCCCTCGATTCACGAGGTCCACCATCTTTAGGTTAATCGTTTAGGAATACTTCCTCTATGGCAGTAATCCTTCTTATAAATTCAGATTAAACCTAAAAATCACAAACAATGAATAAATACATCGTATTCGCAATTTGCGGATGCCTGTTCTTTATGAATAGTTTCTCTCAAACTAAAAGTATTGAGGAATTACTTAATCAAATAGAACAGAACAATACAGTGTTAAAAGGCTATCAATCCTTTATTGAAAGTCAACAACTCACAAATAAGAGCACTAACAATTTACCCGACCCACAGCTCTCTGGATATTATTTGCCCTTTGGTGATAATACAACCGATGCGTATACAGAATATGAAATAACACAATCTTTTGAGTTTCCAACAGTATATGCAGCACGTGGTAAATGGAACGATTTAAAATCAGAACAACTACAAACTGCTTACGCAAAGAAAAGGCAGGACATTTTATTGAACGCAAAAGAGTTTCTATTAGAACTTACTTTTCTGCAAAAACAGAAAGTAATTGAATCGGAAAGAAGAACCCAGAGTAAAAGGGTTTTTGACCAAATTCAAGAACTTTTTAATAAAGAACAAGTTAGTATTTTAGATTTGAATAAAGCCAAAATTGCTTGGATTCAAGAACAATTTGTGGTTGAACAGCTTGAGAGCGATATTCAAATTCTGATGTCTAAATTAAACACCTTAAATGGAGATAAACCTTTAGATGGCCTTTCAACAGAAACTATAATTTCAACAGAAGTAGGAAGTATAGAAAACCTTTGGAAAGAAAAATTAGTAATCGATCCTTTGTTAAAAGAATTAAATGCTAATGAAAATGCTTCTTTACAGAAAGTAAAACTGGAGAAAAATAAGATACTACCAAACGTAGCACTTGGCTATAATTATCAAGGTGTAAACGGAAATAATTATTCGGGTTTTTATGGTGGACTTTCAATTCCATTATGGAATAGCAAGAACAGAGTAAAAGCGGCGCAAGCTAATTATGAGTATCAGCAATCCAATACTCAAGTTGCATCTGCAACACTTTACTCGCAATTTCAAGAAACTTTTACTCGCTATCAATTGATGCGCTCAAAATTTAAAGAGTATCAAAGCACAATGGGTAAATTAGAAAGTGAAAATTTACTTTTCAAAGCCTATATGTTGGGCGAGTATTCATTTATGGATTACTATGTAGAGCTTCAGTTTTACAGAAATGCTTCAGATAAAATGCTACAAATGGAAAAGGAATTACAACTGCTTCACGCACAATTATTAAAACATCAATTATAAATTTAAAACATCCACAAATGAAAATTTCAAAAATAATATTCGTATTAGCTATAGGTTCAATGATTATCGTAACGTCTTGTAAAGACACTAATACAAAAACAGAAACGACGGAAGAACACGGTCACGAACACGATGCGGATGGCAATCATAAAGAAGATAAAGCGGCTGTTGGACAAGAGGAGTTTAACGTTAATGATACATCTGAAAACAAAGAAGAAAAAAGTGTAACTAATGAACAAAGCAATACAGCAACAATCGTCGTGAAAGCTAATAAAGCATTAGAGTATAAATTTAAGTTAAACCAATATGAGAAGTTAGAATATGAGTGGAATGCTGATGCGCCTCTACGCTACGATTTTCACGGAGATCCAGAAGATAAAGACAATTATCCACAAGGCTATTTTGAGAGCTATGCTAATGGTACCACAGATGCTGCAAAGGGGAAAGTAACTTTACCTTATAAAGGTTCTCACGGTTGGTATTGGAAAAATACAAGTTCAAAGGACATCACTATTACCTTAACTACTAAAGGAAATTACAACATCATAGGTGTAATTCAATAACATCATATTTATGAAATATATAATCTTATTATCCGTAATCCTCTTAATGTCTTGCGGAAATCAAAAAGAGGATAGTACTGCTTCCGAAGTAGAATCTATTCCTGCAAAAAGCATAACACTATGGACAGACAAAACAGAATTATTTGTTGAGTTTCCAGCTTTAGTAGTTGGTGAAAATAGTCGCTTTGCTGCACATTTTACGGTGTTAGACAAACATAAACCTGTTCGCGAAGGTGAGGTTACAGTTAGTTTAATTAAAGGTGACAAAGGTATTCGTAATACTGCGGAATCACCATCATCACCTGGCATATTTTCGCCATCACTGCAACCTAAAGAAGCAGGTAATTTCAAGTTAATATTTGATATTAAAACACCCATATTCAGCGATACGTTAATTGTTCACGACATCATTGTTTATGCTTCAAAAGAAGATGCTTTAAATGCGTTAGGTGCTGCAAGTGAAGATGCAGGCATTTCGTTTTTAAAAGAACAAGCTTGGAAAATCGACTTTCAAACAGCACCTGTGGTTAATGGAAAAATTTATGATGTTATTAATACATCAGGAGTTTGGACGCCTGCATCAGGTTCAGTAAAAACATTGGTAGCTAAATCCAATGGTGTAGTCGATTTTGCTGTTAGCAATCTTACAGAAGGTACATTGGTAAAACGTGGACAATTATTAATCAACGTTAGCAGTCAAGGTTTAGCATCCAATAATTTGAGTACTGAAATTGCCAAAGCACGTTCTAATTTTGAGCAATCAAAAGCGGAATACTTACGAAAAAAGGAATTATACGAATCTAAAATTGTTCCTAAAGCAGAGTTTGAAAAAGTAGAAAGCAATTACAACATTGCAAAATCTAATTACCAAAGTCTCTCGTCAGGAGTTTCTGGTGGAGGAAAACAAATCCGTGCACCTTTTGATGGGTACATCACAGCAATTAATGTAGCCAATGGCGATTATGTAGACCAAGGCATAGCAATGGTAACTGTAGGCACACATCAATCCAGAGTATTAAAAACTCAAATTGCACCTTCGTATGGGCTTAATATGGAAAACGCACAGAGTATTTGGTATCAAACCAAAGATGGCCAATGGCGTAATGTTGCAACATCTGGAGGTTCAATCCTATCCATCGCTAAAGATGTAGATAATAATAGACCACTTATTTCAGTATTTGCACAAGTTAATGATGATGTTGATATGCCAGAAGGTAGCCTAACACAGGTTCAAATTGCAATGGGTAACGCAACTCAAAATACAATGATTCCTGTAAGTGCTTTGTTGGAAGACTATGGAAGTTACTCTGTTATTGTACAGGTTTCGGGTGAAGGTTTTGAAAGACGACCTATAAAAATCGGAAAACGCAATGGCGAAAATGTTGAAATTCTTCAAGGCTTACAAGTTGGTGAGGTAGTAGTAACTACAGGTGCATATCAGGTTAAAATGGCTTCAATGTCTGGTTCAACACCTACACACGGTCACGAACATTAAAAAAGAAGAGAAATGTTAAACAAAATATTATCAATTTCACTTCAAAATAGATTGCTTATTCTATTGGGAGCGGTTGCATTGAGTGTATTGGGTGTGTATTATGCACGTACAATGAACGTCGATGTATTCCCAGACCTAACAGCACCAACGGTAACTGTTCTTACCGAAGCGCACGGAATGGAATCTGAAGAAGTAGAAAAATTAGTAACCTATCAATTGGAAACAGCCTTAAACGGTTCGCCAAATATGAGACGAATCCGTTCGTCATCAGCAGCAGGAATTTCCATTGTTTGGGTAGAATTTGAATGGGGAACCGATATTTATCGAGCACGTCAAATTGTGAGCGAACGTATTCCAATGGTGAGAGAAAATTTGCCCGAAGGTATTGGAGCACCAACAATGGCACCTATTTCATCTATTATGGGTGAAATAATGCTCTTGGGTGTGACATCAGATAGTTTATCGGCAATGGAATTACGAACCTTATCAGATTGGACAATTCGCCCACGCATAAAAGCGATTGGTGGTATTGCAAATGTGGTGGTTATTGGTGGCGATTATAAGCAATATCAAGTATTTGCCAATCCTGAAAAGATGAAGCATTACGATGTAAGTCTTTCTGATTTAGTAGAACACGTTAAGGAAGCAAACAAAAACGCACCAGGTGGCGTAATTAACCAATATGGAAATCAATATATCATCAAAGGAAGTGGAAGAGCTTATGCAATAGAAGATTTACAGGAAGCAGTTTTAAAACAAGTTAATGGACAAACCATAAAAATTAAGGATGTAGCAACAGTTCAAATTGGAGCTGCCGATAAAATTGGTGACGGTTCTTTAAACGCAAATCCTGCGGTGATTTTAACCATCTCTAAACAACCTGATGCTAACACATTGGAATTAACAGACCGTTTGGATGAAGCGATTGCCGACTTACAAACAACTTTGCCAAAAGGTGTCAACATCAAAAGTCAAATTTTTAGACAGTCTGATTTTATTGATGCATCCATCAGCAATTTGAATCAAACCTTATTGGAAGGTGCATTCTTTGTAATGATTATTCTGTTCATCTTTTTAATGAATTGGAGAACGACCTTAATTTCTTTATTGGCAATTCCAATTTCCTTATTGGTATCCATTATCATCTTAAAATGGTTGGGTTATACCATTAACACAATGAGTTTAGGTGGTATGGCAATTGCTATTGGAGCGTTGGTTGATGATGCCATTATTGATGTGGAGAATGTGTATAAACGATTAAGAGAGAACATCAAAAAACCAAAAGCAGAACGACAAACAACAATTACTGTTGTTCGTGATGCATCAGTTGAAATACGAAGTTCCATCATAATTGCAACACTAATTATTATTGTATCATTTATCCCTCTATTCTTTTTAAGTGGAATGGAAGGTCGATTGTTACAACCTTTAGGAATTGCGTTTGTAACGTCTGTATTAACATCATTAATTGTTGCTGTAACCGTAACACCAATTTTGTGTTCATATTTATTGGATAATGAAAAACTACTCAATAAACAAGCAGAAGGAACTCGTGTGGAACGTTGGCTACAGAAACATTATGGTAATCTCTTGGAACGTGCCACAAATATTCCAAAAACTATTATTGGCACTACAGTAATTGCCTTTATCATAAGTCTTTTGGTGTTAACCCAATTGGGAAGAAGTTTTTTGCCTGAATTTAATGAAGGTTCTTTGGTAATTAGTGTGGTTGGTCCACCAGGTATGTCTTTAGAAGAAAGTAACAAAACGGGGAAATTGATAGAAACTATTTTATTGGATTTACCTGAAGTAGACGTTGTTACCCGAAGACAAGGAAGGGCTGAATTAGATGAACACGCACAAGGCGTTAATGCATCAGAAATCGATGTGCCCTTTATTTTGAAAGACAAAACCAAAGAAGAATTTTTTGAAGAAGTCCGAAACAAATTAAGTATTGCATCAGGTGTAAATATTACTTTAGGTCAACCAATCGCGCACCGAATTGACCATATGCTTTCTGGAACACGTGCCAATATTGCTATTAAAATTTTTGGTTCAGATTTGCAACGCTTATTTGAAGTTGGTAAAAGCGTAGAGCAAAACATCAAAGATATTGATGGATTGGCAGATGTTGCTGTAGATCAACAAATAGAAGTACCACAAATTCGTATCAAACCCAAACGCCAAATTCTATCGGCTTATGGAATGACCGTTGGCAATTTAATGGAGCAAGTAGATATTGCTTTTGCAGGCGAAGAAGCAGGCGAAATTTATGAAGGACAACAGTATTTTGATTTGGTAGTTCGCTATGAAAAACCATTCCGAGATGATATTGAAAACATCAACAATGCCTTTATAAGTCTTCCTAATGGTGGGCAAACCATATTAGGTGAATTGGCAACCATTAAATCTGTAAGTAGTCCAAACACCATAAACCGTGAAGATGTACAACGTAAAATTGTAGTTGCTGCCAATGTTCAAGGCAGAGATTTACGTGGTGCAGTAAACGAAATTAAGGAAGTGGTTGCAAACAATGTGAATATGCCAGAAGGCTACCGTGTACAATATGGTGGACAGTTTGAAAGTGAATCTAAAGCATCACAATTACTTTTGGTAACTGCAATTATTGCAATAGCTATCATTTTCCTGTTACTATATTATGAATTTAAGGATGTAAAATTGGCTTTTGTTGTATTGATAAATCTGCCTTTAGCTTTAATAGGTGGTATTTTAATTGTGTATTTCACATCAGGAATCATCAGTATTGCAGCAACAATTGGTTTTATTAGTTTGTTTGGAATAGCCACTCGAAACGGGATCTTATTAGTCTCACGCTACGAAGATTTGAGAAAAGAAGGAATGAAAGGATTTCTGTTAATCAAAACAGGAGCGTTAGACAGATTGAATCCAATACTAATGACAGCCTTTACAACAGGTTTGGCTTTAATACCATTGGCATTGAAAGGCGGAGAACCAGGAAGTGAAATACAAAGCCCAATGGCTGTAGTTATTTTAGGAGGTTTATTATCTGCAACGATATTGAATTTGGTAGTAATTCCTTGTGTGTATCAATTGGTAATTCGTAAACGATAATAATCTTTAGAAAACTATAATTTGATTTTGAAATGGCTTTGTATAATTTACACAGCCATTTTTTTTAAGAGTTGTTTCTTTTTGGAATATTCTCGAATTAGCAGAAAATAGCTTTTCGGACAATATTTATCTTAAAATAAGCCAACGCTAAAAGCCATACACATTTACAATTCGCACCAGCCCACACTTCGCCAAAAATTACAAAAGAGTATGTCTTGCCAACGCTCAATCCAAACTGAAAAGAAAATATCGGAATTGAAAAGCAGAACGGAATAAAGGCAGTGGCTAACAACGTATCCTATGAAAAGCCCTAGTCCAGTTCTCTAAAGAGAATTAATATTTTGTTTTTTTGCCTACTTATAATTTTCTACGGAAATTTCTCGTAGGTTAAAAAGTACTTACCATACATTAAACGCTGTGCATAATTAAAAACTAACGATAATGAAAACACCTTTTAAGGTATTATTTTTACTCTTCCTGACCATTTTTAGTACGAAATCTTTTTCACAGAAAATGGTTGAATATTATGAACCAGTAAAAAATGATAGCCTAAGAGTTGGAATAGGAGAAAATGACTTTTTACCTTTTATTCAAAAAGGCTATACTCTAATGCTTCCTGAAAATAAGGAAATAAAAGGCGTACTCATTTTCCTCGAAGATTCTAAGTATGACAAAAAGAACAGGAGCTCAAAGCAGATGTACACTCAAGCATCGGAAAAAGACTTTGCGGTATTATCTGTTTCAACAGAAATTCCTCTTGATTTTTACTTTTCTAAATCATCTATGATTTCTACGCATAAGCTAATTCGAGAAGTCTTTGATAAACATAATTTACCAAATGACAACATTTACTTTTTAGGAGCAAGTTTAATTGGACATAGAGCGATGCGATATATTAAATTCATGAAAGGGAGTGACTTCAAATTTCAACTTAAAATAAAAGGCATTGTCACTTGCAATTTCACAATGGATTTTACAAGAAAATGGTATCAACATAAACGTGATATAAGACTTAACCGAATTAACCTTTGGGAACCAAAACTCATAAACTATCTATTGGAAACGTACTTAGGGGGAACACCAAAAACCAATCCAGAAAATTATCATAATTTCTCATCGTATAGCTACTTTGATGAAGAGAATAAAAATATTAAGATTTACAAAGACTATGGAGTTAGAGCGTATATAGAACCTGCAATAAAATATAAGCTGACAAAACAACTAAGAACCTTATACGAGAATAATTCGACAGATATAGTTGGCTTTTTAGCTGAATTGAAACTAGCAGGAAATGAAAATACCGATTTGATTGTACTACAACCCGACGACAATCCATCAACAAAAAAGAATACTCAATCAACTTGGGATGCAATAAATAAAGATGAACTTATGGATTGGATTCAAAAGCAGACGAAAAAATAACTAAGCACGACAACATATCCTATAGTTAATTACTCGTTAAGCTTGCACTCGGAAAATTCTGCGGATTTCCCTAATGGTTATTCCTTTTTACTAAATTAGACCTAGCCTACGTAACTAAACCATACGCGAACACATTGAAAAAAACAACTCAAAATTTGGAATTGTAACAATTTAAGATAAATGCTATCTAATAAGAAACTAATCAGCCAATATGAATTTCAATATTATTAATACGGTTACAAAACAAACCAATTACAAAGGATTTCTCTTTGACCTAATTATTTACATTTCTATGATGTTTTTGATTAGAGAAATATATTTTCCTGAAGTAGGGTTTATTGTAAATGGGCTTTTTTGGTCATTCACAACCTTAATTGTCGCAATTTGGAGAATGAAAGTGCGAAATGTAACTTGGAAAGAATTAGGCTTAAGAAAGCCTGATAATTTATGGAAAGCATTAGGGATTTCCGCTTTAATTCTTGCGGCTACAATGATATCATTAATAGCATTTAATATCTTAATAGACCATTTGCCATTTTCCTTGGGAGCAGACACTTCTTCAGAAAGTGCTGTTTCTAAATTTGGAAATCTAAAAGGAAATTGGGCACATTTCCTTCTAATTATTCCTTTCATTTTACTTGAATCAATGTTAGAGGAATTATTAGACAGAGGCTTTTTAATGAATTGGATTGAAAAGTTATTTTCTTCGACATCTTTCGCAACTATTATTGCTGTGATTTTGCAAGCCGCAATTTTCGGGTTTAGGCATTCTAATGATTTTTCAGAAAGATCAATTACAGTTGGTATTATTGGTTTAATTATGGGAATAGCATATGTGAAATTTGGGCGAAATTTATGGCCATTGATTATTGCCCATTGTCTACTTAATGCTGGTTCTATGATTGGGAGAGTAATTGATTAAAGAGAAAAAACGGATTTCGGAACTGTAAAATATTATGTACAGAATGACTTGAACGACGAAAATCTCAAAAAACGGATTGTAATAAAAGTTGAGAACTCTGTTTACTACAGTTTTTATTTTATCAGGATTGATAAGCGTACAAAAAAAAATAAGAATTCGGTTTATCGATTATTCTATGGAGAAATTCCAAAAGAAAGAGAAGCACAAATCGCATACCAAAGATTAACGGAATTGGACTCATTAATACTATCAAGTTCGAACAGAATTTTGGATTCGCTTAAATGAAAAAACTTTAAATGTAGGAACGGAGCATCAGCCTTTGAGATAGAAGTCGTTTATTATCACGGATTCCCTAAAAATGAAAAAATGCCCCCTATTAAACGGGATAAAAAGCTACTGACAATGTACAACCGCAATTTCGCAGGGTCGACTACGTAAAAATCCATTCGGATTTTCTAAAACCTAGTTCTAAACCGAAAGGTTTGGGTTTATTAGCAAAAATCACCAAATTTTCAATTTGACTTTAGATCAAAAAATAAAAGGTTTTGGCTAAGCGCCTAATCGAAAATTAATTATTTTTGATCCCTTTGGCAACCATATGCCTCAACCTAAATTAAAACTCACCTGGATGATATTTGAAAAGTTAGAAAATGTAAATGAATCTGATTTGGCAAATCTACTTGCTGACTTTCAACAGATAATGAAAAAAGAGTCTTTCTCTAAAAAAGAGATGCTGCACAAAGAAGGAACAATCTGCAATCATTTGTTTTTGATTGAAAAGGGAATTGCTCGTTCATTTTATCATAAAGACGGAAAAGACATAACTGCTCATTTTGCTATTGAGAATGGAACAATAACAGCAATAGATAGTTTTATCCAACGAAAAAGGAGTAGATACAACATTGAGCTTTTAGAAGATTCAGAAATCATATCGATTTCGCATCAAGACATGCACAAATTACTACAAGAAAAGCCTAGTTATGAAAAATATATTCGACTTTTCTTAGAACAGATATATATTGACCTTGCAGAACGAATAGAAGATCTATTATTCCATAGTGCTAAAGAACGATATGAAAAGTTAGTGAAAAATACACCAAACTTGCTGCGAAGAGTGCATTTAAAACACATTGCATCCTTTATTGGAATCACACAAGAAACACTAAGCAGAATTAGAACGCAAACATAATTTTCATTATTTGACAATTGTCAAATGCATTTCATCGTAGAGTTCATTCCTTTGTATAAATCATAGAGAGATGAACGAAGAAATTACAACATTGTCTGCAAGGGAGATCGCTTTCAAAATAAAAAAAAAAGAAATTACAGTTACACAAACGGTTGATGCCTTCTTAAATAGAATAGAACAAATAAACCCAATTGTCAATGCATTGAGTGACAGTCGAAAAAAAGAAGACATACTAAACGAAGCAAAAGAAAAAGACTTAGAGATTGAGAAAAACAAGGGGTTAGGTTCTTTATTTGGTGTCCCAATAGCAATAAAGGAAAGCTTTTTGGTCAAAGGATTGAAGACAACAAATGGAGATCCAATGCTACGCAATAACATTGCAAAAAAAGATGCAGAATTGGTAAAGCGTCTAAAAAATGCTGGAGCAATCATTATAGGAATGACGAATGTTGCTTTCTTTTGCATTGATTGGCAAAGTACCAACTTTTGGAATGGGCAAACCAAAAACCCTTTTGACTTATCTCGTGTAGCTGGTGGTAGTTCGGGTGGCTCCTCTGTTGCTGTAGCATCTAATTTAACACCTTTGTCATTGGGTTCGGATGCTGGAGGCTCCATACGAGTTCCTGCTCATTTTTGTGGTATTTGCGGGCTAAGGCCTACAGAAAACTTGTTATCCAATAGAGGTCATTTAAAATACCCCAACAAACCCCAAGGAAGAAGACATATCGTGGTACCAGGTCCATTTGCAAGAAATGTTGATGATCTAATCCTGATGATGAATGTATTGGCAGACTATGAAAAGTATCCTTTAGCTGAAATTCCCAATGTAGGATTTAACAATAGCCAATGGAATGGCGGAAAATTGAATATTGCGATTTCTGAAACAATCAACAATATGGAAGTTGATGAAGAATACCTATCTATTTTTAGAGTTTTCATTGATAAAATAAAGAAAACAGATCATATGTTCTTTACAGAACATCCAATTTATGATGAAGAAGAAGCCTATGTTGCTTGTAACAAAATCATAGGGTTTGAAATAGGTGTCAACAATCCAAAAGTTCCTTTGCTAAGTTCTTTCATGTATTTCTTCATTCGCTTGAAATACAAAGATCACCTATGGGCAAAAGGGATGGCCAAAGGTCAACGTCTAACCAATACGCAATATGCAAAAGCACTTGATGTCAAAGATGCGTTTTCCGACATTTACAATTCATTTCTAACCAAATACGACATTTGGATAACTCCAGTTTGCTCAATGGAAGCCTACAAACATCAAAAAGCAGGAAAACCCTTTATGATAAATGGAAATAAAATAGCATATACGAAGGCTATTGCTTCATTTGTATTTACTACTGCTTTTTCCGGGCATCCAATTGTTGTTATTCCCATAGGAAAAAAAGAAAATGGAATGCCAGTGGGAATTCAAATTCATTCAAAGAGATGGACCGACAAAAAGCTATTGGACATTGCAAAATATTTTGAAACGTTCACAGATAGATTCATCTCCCCAAAAATAAAAGCCATTGCCAACAATGAATAAAAAAGAATCTATCCTTATTTGCTAAGTCAGCAAACATTAAATTTGCATTTACAAAAATGACAAAAAACCAAATATTCATATTTGGCTTAACAATCATTCGAAATGTGGTGCTTCCCCTCCACCCTACGTCTCATAAACATTGACATACATAATTAGACCATATGAAAAGAGCATTTTTTTTGATTTTAACAGTTACAATTTTAAGTTGTAAAACAGAAGAAAAACAGGAATCCAAAAAACAAATTATAGAAATTGACAATGTTGAATTGTTAGAAATTTACGAAAAAGACCAAAATGACCGAATGTCAGACAATATAAATTGGTCTAAAGTTAATGAAAGAGATAGTTTAAGGAGAGTAAGAATACACCAGCTTTTAGATTCGGGAAAAGTCAAAACTGGAAAGGACTTAAAAAATGCTGCAATGATTTTTCAACATGGTAAAGATTCGACTGACTACGGATTAGCTGTAAGATTAATGAAAAAAGCCATTGAAAAAGACTCAACTATAAACAAATGGCTTTTTGCTGCAGCAACCGACAGATATTTATTAAGTAAAGGGGAGCCACAAATCTATGGAACGCAATACCAAAAAATGGGAGACGAACCATGGAAAATAGGCAAAATCGACACAACTAAAATCTCTGATGCCGAAAGAATTGAATACGGCGTTGAGACTTTGGAGGAGCAAAAGCAAAAATTAAAAGAAATGAATAGTGGAAATCACGGAAATGGCCATTGAAAACTACAACCACAGTAATACATAGCCATAACTACATCTGGCTCGACCGTGTACAATCTACAGAGAAATTGCTAAGTCGAAAATTAACGCATATCACCCCCTAACAGATATTATAGATGGTCATACTAGACCATTACTAGTAACAATGAAAATAGATGATACGACAAATTAGAAATATCAACCTGATATTTTGGGGTATGTTGATAGTGATATTTGATTTTTCTCTCTCCTCCACAACAAATGGTTATGGGATAAAATTTAATATAATCAATGACTTTGTTGGAAGTATACTGATCTTCATAGGTCTTTCAAAAATTTCCAAGATCAAACTTATTGATACCTCTTTTAAATCTAAAATGAATTATGGCCTAGTTGCCTCTTTTATTCTCTATTCTCTATTCTCTATTCTCTATTCTATTTCGTTTTTTTTCATTTATCCAGCTCCTGAATATATAAGTACAATAAAAAACTTATTAGATATAGCTATTGATTGGGGATTCGTGACATTCTCAGGAGCTATGATCGTTCTAACGACAGAAACCCATTTGAACAACTCATTACGGAGATGGATCACAACAAAAAAACTATTTATTTGGATATATTTCCTACCCTTTGCTGCTCTTACCTTTATTTCAGAAATGATTTCCCTTATTAACACGTACCGTTACAACTAGACGGTAGAGTTTGGCTTGGAAGGAGCCTTAGGCTCCCTTGGATTAATTGTCATTTTACTAATACCAATTATTTATTGCCTATTCACAATGTACTGCATGAAGAATGAAATCAAACAAAAACATTGAAAAACAACTAGTCGCACGGTATATAAAATAAGAACACTCCACGGGTTACTAAGCGCCATAGATTTAACAACACCATAGATTTCTCGTAGTTATGGTTTTCTTTTACTAAATTTAATTCTTGACAACACAACCAATTACATGTGACCCAGTTTCAATAATTATAAAAAATGAAAAAAACAATCATACAAGGAATCCTGTTTGACGAAAAATCCTCTTACCAAAAAGGCCCCAAACTAGCACCTCCTTTAATTCGAAAAGCTTTGCATAGTGGCTCTGCAAATATGTTTGCAGAAAACTTGATCTCCATAGAAAGCTCGAAAATCGAAGATAAAGGGGACTTTGAGATATCGGATTACTTAGATATAGAAAGAATAACCAAAAACCACCTTGAATCAAATGCAAAGATTTTCACCTTAGGTGGTGATCACTCCATCACATTTCCCATAATCAAGGCACATTGTGAAAAATATCCCAAATTGGATATTCTTCATATCGATGCACATTCTGATTTGTATGACAGCTTTGAAGGTGACAAACACTCTCACGCTTGTCCATTTGCAAGAATTATGGAAAATGGGATGGCTACAAGGCTAGTTCAAGTAGGAATCAGGACATTGAACACACATCAATTTGAACAAGCAAAAAAATTTGATGTTGAAGTCCATCAAATGAGAAATTTGAATCTAGATGCAATTCCAAAATTTGAAAACCCATTGTACCTTTCTCTGGACATGGATGCCTTTGACCCTGCTTTTGCCCCTGGTGTTTCTCATCACGAACCTGGAGGGTTGACTTCTAGGCAGGTCATTGATTTAATCCATGGCATAGATGCAGAAATCATAGGAGCAGACATTGTCGAATACAACCCAAATAGGGACTTTCAAGACATGACAGCTTTTTTAGCTGCAAAAATGATGAAAGAAATATTGAGTAAAATGATTTAAAAACATAAAAAACACATTAAATGAGAACTCTTAACCGTAGTCTTTAAAACAAATTCGACATTTGCCCAAAGGAAACTTCCCTTTGATGATCCCCAAATTTCATTTCATTTAAAATTTGATCATTTTCACAAGTTATTAAGCTATTTTGGTTACTCGAAAAACTTGCTCTCTTTGTACCTTTGCCTTAAATTTAATTAATACATAGAACTATGAACATCACATTGGAACAAGCTGAAAAAATTATTTCGGTAGCAAAAGCAAAATCTATAGAATTAGACACAAAAATGAATATTGCAGTCGTGGACGCAGGAGCTAACCTAGTGGCTTTTGGTCGTATGGACGGTGCTTGGTTGGGTTCACTCGACATATCCATTAAAAAGGCAAAAACTGCTCGCTATTTTGATATGAACACTGGAGTTATTGGAGAATTATCTCAACCTGGAGGACCTCTATTCAACATCGAGCATTCAAACGATGGCCTCATCACTTTCCCTGGAGGCGTACCACTTAAAAACACATCAGGCGAAATTATAGGAGCCATTGGAGTTAGTGGCAGTTCTGTTGAAAACGATCATGCAGTTGCAGAAGCTGGAGCATCTGCGATTTAACAACAAGCAATTTAATGCAAAGAGGGTAGTTAAGATTAACTATCCTCTTTCCTTTTCCAAGAATGACATAAACAAGATGCATAACTGAATTTATTGACTAATTTGCTTTGGTTTTCGAAATGATAACCTTGAAATCATTTAACAATATCCTTATGGGAATCAGAAACAACACACTTTTGAACAAATCAAACTATTAAAACCTCTGTAGTCGAAAATGAAACGAGCACAATTAAAGTTTCAAAGAGAAAGAATGGGGTTTATTCAGAATTCAACGAGTATGATATTTTCATTCCAGATAATGAAACTATAGAAGTAAATTATAAAAAAGAAGTGACCATGATACTTCTTAAAACTGGCCTATTTCAACAACTCATTGATATTCATCTTGTAGACCTTACCAATAGGGACAATGTGGTCGGCAATTAAAATACGATTGCCTTCAATGCTTTTAATATGCTTTACGGCTACCGCAAAAGATTTATGGACCTGTAAAAAAGCTTCTTTTGGCAAAAGCTCCAAAACTTCAGAAATTTTTTCCCTTATTACAATTGTTTCTGCTATGGTAATCACCTTTGCATAATTCCCGGAAGCTTCGATATATTGAATGTCGTCTATTTTCACTTGGGTATATTTCTTATTGCTACGAAGAAAGATACGATTGGAAATGATACTCTTTTCTGTCGAAGGAGGGACTTTGCCAATAGGAGCTCCGAATGTTTTGTTGATTGCCTTTAAAAAACGCTCAAACCCAAAAGGCTTCAATAGGTAATCCGAAATATTGAGTTCGTAACCTTCAAGGGCAAACTCCTTGTAGGCAGTAGTTACAATTATCTTGGGTGGATGGTTAAGTATCTTCAAGAATTCGAAACCCTTTATTTTCGGCATGTTCAAATCCAAAAAAATCAAATCCACCTTGTTGTCATTCAAAAATTCAATGGCTTCCAAAGCATCATAGCAATTTTTGGACAACTGCATGTTTGGCAACAAATCACAATACCCTTTTATAATGCCGTGGGCAATATGTTCATCATCAACAATCAAATATCTAATCATGGCTATCGTAGAATTAATTGAACTTTATATCTGTCTTCCGTAACCGAAAAAGACAATACATGTTTGTTAGGGTATACCAATTCCAATCTTCGTCTTAAGTTCTTCAGTCCAATACCTGCTTGTTCCGAGTTCAGGGAAACATCAAAATTGTTTTCTATCCTAAATTGGATGTCATTGTCAAAGGTAACGATGTCAATGTGTACGAATGCATTTTTCCTTAAGTTTTCCACACCATGTTTAAATGCGTTTTCCAAAAGAATGACAAACAACAAAGGCATAACTTCTTTGTTTTCATCGACTTGACAATTTAATTCGACATCGATTTCCTTATGATAACGCATTCTATGCAGTTCGATGTAGTTCTTGAGGTAATCAATTTCAGCTTTTAGTGTCACTACATCTTTTTCACCTTCATATATGCTATAACGCATCATATCCGATAGTTTCAATATTAACTTCTGCGCTTTTTTTGCATCTGTCTCTACCAAACCATACAAATTATTCAGTGTATTGAAAAAGAAATGGGGATTCACCTGACTCTTTAAATGCAACAATTCCGTTTTGGATTTTTCGTTTTTCAACTTGATGAAAACTATGATCTGTTTCGTAAACAAGAAAACACAAAGACCGATCAACAAAGCATAATACAAAAGCACCAAAGTACTAATGGATGCTGGGTAACTCTCGAGAAACACAACAGATTCCTTCTCCGTGCTAATCAATTCGAAAACTGTGATAATTATTGGAATCAATGCCGTCGTTATCAAAAAACAAATAATGACGATTTTCTTCCTTCTACTCATGTTAAACATCATATCGCTAAAATAGTATGATAAAACTTCACGGCAAAAAAAGTTGACAAACGTCTCCTTGTTCGCGTTCAAACCTCCAACAAGCGTGATGAAGTAGCTTTGCATGTCAATATGGGCCTTATATGACATACACCCATATGTTCATCCCCATTGTTTTAACAATCGCATTCCTGATATTAGTTTTGACAATCAATTCAAAAATCGACAGAAATGAAAAAAAGAATTTTTAGATACTTGAAACATATCGCATCAACCATTTTGGCATTGGGGATTATGGCTATTTTCTTTGGTCTATATCACGGAGCAAGCCTACACTATGGAGACCTCCCATCCAAGTACAAAATAGACAACGAAGGCCCTTATGTATTTTATGAGAACGATAGCGTCTTGAGCGTAACCCATATTAAAGGAAATAGAAAAGAAGGGTTTTACATCGATAGGAAAGAACATGCCATAACTTCGGAAATTGAAACGACTTGTTCTTTTCAGATAGATGATACAAGCTTTGATTTTACGCTTGAATTGGATATTGAGCCTCCAAAGACAAAGTATGATGACGGAAACCCCATCATGGCAATTTCTGACATTGAAGGTGGCTATGGGACATTTCGCGATTTCCTAATCAACAGCAAAGTCATAGATACCAACTTGAATTGGATATTTGGAAAAGGGCATTTGGTATTGGTTGGTGATTTTGTGGATAGAGGTTGGTCCGTAACGCAAGTACTTTGGTTTATTTACAAATTGGAACAAGAAGCCAAAAAAATGGGAGGTTACGTCCATTTAATCATTGGAAATCATGAATTGAAAAACTTGCAAGGAAATTATGAGTCTTCGGCAGAGAAATACCTTGCAGTTTCCAATATTCTCGGAAAGGCACAAAGCAAACTATATGATTCCAATTCATTCTTGGGAAGATGGCTATCAAGTAAAAATGCATTGGAACAAATCAATGGGAACCTTTTTGCCCACGGAGGACTGCACCCCAAAGTAGCAAATTTAAAATTGAGTTTGGATGAAATAAATCAAATCATACGGAACAATTACTACAAACCCTATTACCCAAAAATGGAAGACACAGCTGAACAATTGCTAATCTCTACCAAGACAGGGGTTTGTTGGTACAGAGGGTATTTCAAAGAAGACTTGTCACAAGAAGAGATAGAAAGAGGCTTGAAAAAATTCAATGCAAAATCGATAGTCGTCGGTCATACATTGCAATCCAAGGTAAATGATAAATATAACGGAAAAGTGATTGGAATAGATGTTAGACATCCAAAGGACTATAACAAGAATTGGCCAACCCCAAAATCAGAAGGACTACTCATCCAAGACGACAAATACTATAGAGTTCTATCTGACGGAGGAAAAAAAGAACTCTAATATTTTGACAAACCAAAGCCTGTCATAATTTGAAAGTTCATATCTTTGGACTAGGCTTGCACATGACTTGAAGGATAAGGCCTAAAAACCAACAATTCTTCAATAGTCGTACAAAGCAAAAAGCTGTTCACTACAATTTAAAACAATGTATGCATAAGAAGCTCGAACTATATCAAATAGATGCATTTACAGACAAAACATTTGGTGGTAACCCTGCCTGCGTCGTTCCTTTGGACAATTGGTTGCCAGATGACGTCTTATTTAACATCACCAAGGAAAATGCAGTTGCAGAAACAGCTTTTTTTGTAAACAAGGGTGACAAGATACATTTACGATGGTTTACACCAGAGATAGAAATGGACTTATGTGGGCATGCGACACTTGCAACGGCACATTGCCTAAAGACCATCTTAAACTACCCTAAGGACAAGATAACATTTGAGACACTAAGCGGAGATTTGACAGTTGTTGTAGAGAAAGACCTATATCACATGGACTTCCCATCTCGAATGCCTACGATATCAGAACTACCGGAAATAATAAGAAGGTCTTTGAACATACAACCAAAAGAAGTCTATAAATCAAGGGATTATTTATTGATCTACGATACAGAGCAGGACATTGAGAACATAGAAGTTAATAGACAAACATTTGACCAAATAAACCTAGATCCTGGCGGCTTGATTGTCACGGCAAAAGGAAGAAATTGCGATTTCGTGTCTAGATTCTTCACTCCACAAGCATCAATTTTGGAAGACCCGGTAACAGGTTCTGCACATTGTTCGTTAATTCCATTTTGGTCATCAAGGCTTAGAAAAAAAGAACTGAACGCAATGCAACTTTCCGACAGAGTAGGAAAATTACAATGTCAAGATAAAAATGCAAGAGTAATAATAAGTGGAAAGGCCAAGACCTATTCGATTGGAAACCTATGGATAGGATAAAAATTTCAACATGCTTAAATAACCTAAAGGTGAAGATGGATGAAAAGCATCTAAGCCTTATTCAGTCGATTCAATTCAAATTCATAGAAAAAATAAAAATATACCGATTAGTATATTTTTTTTATTAAATTTGTTCTTATGTTAACAAAAGCAGAATTAACAACTCAGTATATCCTAGAAACGGTTGCCCCCATCTTTAACAAAAACGGGTATGCAGCAACCAGTATGAGTGACATCACCAATGCTACCAACTTGACGAAAGGAGCCATCTATGGTAACTTCAAGAACAAGGAGGAGTTGGCCATAGCTTCATTTAAATTCACAGTTAAGAATATGATGAAGCGCATAGCCAAACATTTGGAGCTTAGCAATTCTCCAATTCAAAAGCTTTTATTGATTTCGGATTTCTACAGAAACTATTATGATTATAGCAAGCAATTGGGAGGCTGTCCGGTACTCAACATTGGTGTAGATGCGAATAACCAGAACACAAAGTTATTGGCAAAAGTAAGAGAGGTCATTGAAAGAATTCAAGATCAAGTTGCTACCATCATCGAAGATGGCATAGAAATAGGAGAGATTTCCTCGGAAATAAATGCCATGCAATATGCAAAGCGAATAGACTCCATGATCCAAGGCGCAGTTTTCATGACCTACACCATGGATGATGAATTCTATTTAAAAGACACAATGGATCAAATAGATCAAATGATACATAGCGAACTCAAGACATAATATTTTTTTAACCACAGATATACCGATTGGTATATAAAATTAGATAAAGATGAAAACATTGGCAAAAGTAGTAGAAAGCAAAACAAAGGTCAGATTTCAAGATTGCGATCCTTTCAATCACTTGAATAACGGTAGTTACATAAACTACTTCATAAACCATAGAGAGGACACGATATTGGAATACTATGATTTGGATATGTTCAAGGTAGCAAAGGAAACAGGTAAGAGTTGGGTATCCAGTAGCAACCAGATCGCCTATTTGAAACCAGCTTTTTTAATGGAGACCGTGCTGATTGAATCACAACTATTCCGTAAAACGGACAGTGAATTGTACGTGGAAATGAAAATGTACAATGAAGACAAAACTCAACTGAAAGCAGTAATATGGTGTGGCTTTACACATTACGACTTGCTGGAACAAAAAAGGGCAAAACATTCCGATTCCATGACAGAACTCTTTGAAAATATTTTAAACCCTATCAATGCCTCGACTTTCGAAGAACGACTACTTCAAATAAAGTCAAAAAAGGTAAGCCTATAAGATTTTACCAACTGTGATT
This sequence comes from uncultured Bizionia sp., assembly GCA_947496215.1. Lineage (GTDB taxonomy): Bacteria > Bacteroidota > Bacteroidia > Flavobacteriales > Flavobacteriaceae > JAHDHI01. The sequence goes on along the minus strand of CANMCF010000006.1, from coordinate 194,949 downwards.
TTAATATCTTCATGGTACACAAACCCTTGTTAGATATTTACAAATGACACTAAGCAACTATATAGATCATACCTTGTTGAAACCAACAGCAACGAAGAATGACATTGTTTCACTTTGTGAAGAGGCCAAGACACACCATTTCTTTTCGGTCTGTGTAAGCTCCTCCTATGTGCCCTTAGCCAAGTCCCAATTGCAACAAAGCAATGTCAAGATATGCACTGTCGTCGGTTTCCCTTTGGGGGCTATGAGTACAAACGGAAAAGTTGAGGAGGCCAAACTAGCTATAAATGATGGTGCCGACGAAATTGACATGGTACTCAACATTGGATTCTTGAAAAGCAAGGATTTCGATGCTGTCATCAAAGACGTGAAAGACGTAAAGCAAGTATTGCCCAACAATACTCTTAAAGTGATTTTGGAAACGTGTTATCTAGACGATGAGGAAATCTTTAAAGCAAGTGAGTTGGCTATAGCAGGCGGTGCGGATTTCATTAAGACCTCAACAGGTTTTGGAACTGGCGGGGCTACCAAAGAAGCCATAAATCTAATGTTGAAAGCCACCAAGCATACTCCTGTGAAAATAAAAGCTTCTGGAGGTATCAAAAACACGAAAACAGCATTGAAATACATTAATATGGGAGTTCATAGGATTGGCACATCCTCAGGAATAAGCATAGTTACAGGTATGGACTCCAAGGAGAAAAGATCCTATTAACCTTTTAATCAATCCTAAAAATGAAAAAGCATTATCTATTGATTTTCTTGTTTTCCTTCATATTTTCCATAGACACCTATGGCCAAACAGGAAACTTAGAAGAAACCACGACCTATTATTTTATTCGTCACGCGGAAAAAGACAAAACCAATAAGTCTAACACAGACCCAAAACTTATCAAGAAAGGAGAAAAAAGAGCACAGAAATGGGCTGAATACTTCAAAGACATCAAATTCGACGCCGTTTATTCCACAAATTACATTCGAACTAGACAAACGGCTCTCCCTACTGCCAAGCAAAATAATTTGGACATTACCATATACAGCCCAACAACTCTGGATTACAAATCGTTTCTCAAAACAACAAAAGGAAAAACAGTCTTGGTTGTTGGGCATAGCAACAGTACTCCATATTTTGTTAATGGGATATTGGGTGAAGACAAATATCAAGCAATAGATGAATCCGTGAACAGTAAGCTTTTCATAGTCACCATTAACAATGGAAAGATTACAGATACAGTAATAATCGTCGAATAGAAATGCAAGTAATACTCTCCAATAAGATACGACTACAGCCAGTCACCCTTAACGATCAAGAGAAGTTGTTTTCCTTGATGCACTCCATATACCCGCCCGTATACAAGCATTTGTGGATAAATGAGGATTGTAGCTTCTATTTGAACCTGTTCTATGATAAAATTCCATTGCAAAAGGAATTGTCCGAAAAAGATGTCGATTATCATTTTGTGATTTACAATGAAGAAACCGTAGGGATCATTAGAGTACAATACAACCAAGCCTCCACTGATGGTACAAATCAAAAGTCAACATACATCAATAGGATCTACTTGGGGACACAAGTACATGGTAAGGGTGTTGCCAAACAATTGTTTCACTGGATAACCCAACGAGCCATGAAACATGGCAACGATAGCCTATGGTTGAAAGCTATGGACACGCAAGAACAAGCACTTCGTTTTTACAAGAAAGAAGGATTTGAGGTTTGTGGCACAGCACATTTGGACTTCGAATTGCTGCACGCCCCCCTAAGAGGAATGTACGTAATGCAGAAGGAATTATAATATTATTTTCAAAACAACCATAAATGGTTTAGTTTTGTCGGCAAATGCAAAAAAACATAAACATACAAAACAAGAAGGCTCGCTTCCAATATGAGATATTGGATAAATATACTGCTGGAATCGTGCTTTCTGGAACCGAAATCAAATCCATTCGTTCAAGTCAAGCTTCCATTGCTGAGGCTTTCTGTGAATTCAATGAACAGGACGAACTATTTGTTATAAATATGACCATCCAAGAGTATGTCTATGGGAACTATTACAATCATGCTCCAAAGGCGGAACGCAAGCTTCTACTCAATAGAAAGGAGTTGAAAAAGCTTAGCAAGGAAGTGCAAAACAAAGGGCTTACCATTGTTCCCCTACGCTTGTTCATCAATGAAAAAGGGTATGCAAAATTGGTCATTGCCTTGGCAAAGGGGAAAAAATTGTACGACAAGAGGGAGACCATGAAAGATCGAGACAACAAAAGGGATTTGGATCGCATCAAGAAGAATTTCTAACACGCTTCCCAAACTTTAAGATTGCTATAACAATTAGCTGCTACTTTTATTTCTAAGTTTGGCATTGACTAGGCAACCTTTTTATGAAAAGGAACGTCTATGACAATAGAAACATAATCCAACTCATGACAAAATCATTACTTCTAGTTGCTGCATTTTTTATCTGCAGCTTTTCCTTTTCACAAATAACAGGAACCGTTACCTCATCCAAAAATGAAGCCTTGCCCGTCGTTAACATCTTTATAGACAACACATACATAGGCACCACGACCAACAGTGATGGGATGTACGAACTCAATGTTGTTAAAAAGGGGGATTACACCGTGGTCTTTCAATATTTGGGATACAAGACATTGAAGAAGGAGGTGACTATTGAAAATTTCCCCTTTACCTTGAATGCCACGCTGGTAGAGGAAGACATCTCTTTGAATGAAGTGGTGATCAATTCCGAAGAAAACCCAGCAAATCAAATCATTAGAAATGCCATTTCCAATAGAAAAAACATCCTGGAGAAACTAAGTGAATACAAAGCAGACTTCTACTCTCGTGGTGTCATTCAAATCAAAAATGCCCCAGAGAAAATCCTAGGTCAAGAAGTAGGTGATTTGGGAGGTGGATTGGATTCTACTCGAAGTGGCATCATCTATTTGTCTGAAACCATCTCAAAATTGGAATATCAAGATCCAAAGCCTCTAAAGGAAAAAATCATTGCCTCCAAAGTTAGTGGCAATGACAATGGTTTCAGTTTCAACAATGCCAGTGACGTTAACTTCAATTTCTATAAGAACACATTCGAATTGGGAGCACAAGTGGTTTCTCCAATATCGGACATGGCCTTCAACTATTACCGCTATAAGCTTGAAGGAGTTTTCTATGACGACAGGGGAAACCTCATAAACAAGATCAAACTCATTCCTAAAAGAAAAAATGACAAGGCCTTTTCCGGATATGTCTACATCGTAGAGGACCAATGGACTCTATATGCTGTCGATGTCACCATTAAAGGCGAACAAGTGAACACGACACCAGTCGATTTGTTTACAGTCAAACAAACCTTTTCGTATTCCGAAAAAGATGCCATTTGGGCATTGATCTCTCAAACCTTCGATTTCAGGTTTGGCATACTGGGCATAAAGGGAGACGGACGTTTCACATCGGTATACAGTGATTACGATTTTTCACCAGAATTCACCAAGAAGACCTTTACAAGGGAAATTCTTTCCTTCGAGGAAAACTCCAACAAAAAAGACTCTGTATATTGGCATACCAAACGTCCAGTTCCATTGACAAATGCTGAAACCACGGATTACATAAAAAAGGACAGCATCCAAATAGTGAAAGAATCCAAGCCCTATTTGGATTCCATAGATAGAGAGAACAACAAATTCAAAGTTTGGGACATAATAGGTGGTTATAGCTATCAAAATTCTCATAAGGATTATCGTTTTAGCATTAATTCCCCCATAACACAAATAAGTTTCAACACAGTGCAAGGTTGGAATGGAAATCTCGGTTTGAATTTCACAAAGCAATACGACGACTACAAACGTTATCTAAGCATAAATACCACCTTGAATTATGGAGAGGCTGATGATCGCTTGAGAGGAACTGGCAGCATTAGATATAAATTCAACAATAAAAACAAGCGCTTCCTATCATTATCCGGAGGTGTAAAAACACAACAATTCAACGAATATCACCCCATCTCTCGTCTAGAGAATGCAGTGAGCACTCTATTCTTTGAGGACAACTATATGAAATTATACGATAAGAGTTATGCTCAAGTCGGTTTCTCCCAAGAGCTATTCAATGGGTTAAGGTTAAATTCGGGAGTAAGTTACGAACGTAGAAAGGCATTGTTCAACAATACAGACTATACATTGATAAACGAAGGAGGTGACAGGTACACAAGTAACAACCCCATAAGTGAAATAGCATATGGCATTGCCCCATTTGACACGCACAACATCGTGAAGTTGAATGTAAACACGACCATTAACTTTGCACAAGACTATTTGAGTTACCCAGATGGCAAATACAACATGCCAAGCAACAAGTATCCTACATTGAGTCTAGGATATGAGAAAGGGTTCGGAGCAACCAATGCCGATTATGATTTCGATCAATTCAAAGCTAGGCTGAGACAACGCTTGACCCTTGGAAACAAAGGGACATTCAGGTACAACCTAAGTGGAGGGACATTCAGAGATGCAGATGACATTGCCTTTATGGATTACCATCATTTCAATGGTAACCAAACCAATGTAAAATTAAATGGCTCACATTTGTATTCCTTCAAGAACTTGCCTTATTATGAATTGAGTACCAATAAATCGTATGCTGAATTTCATGCAGAACACAACTTCAGTGGATATATCCTAAACAAAATACCATTGTTGAGTAAACTGAACTTCAACCTCATCATAGGCGCCAATGCTGCTATAACTCAAGACAACAAGCCTTATAGTGAATTTTCCATAGGCATAGACAACCTAGGTTTTGGAAAACTACGTTTCCTCCGAGTGGATTACGTACGTTCCTACCAAAGCGGTTTCCTTAATGATGCCGTGATGTTCGGATTCAGTTTTTAAAAAGAAAATGTAACAATGACCCATATTTTGATACTTATCCTTTAAAATACGAGTTATGTTGAAAACAGCCTTAATTATCGGAAGTGTCCTTTTGGGGATCGTGGTTACCTTTGGTATCTCCAGTAAAAAAAAGATATCTCATGATAGGGATGAAGTTTTAGGTTTCATAAAGGAAAACCCAGACAAGGCAGCAATTACATTGATTGGGAATGGAAAACTCATTGCCAATTACAATTCCAACAGGCTACAACCTCTTGCCAGTACGGTAAAAATAATAATCGCCATAGAATATGCGGAACAAGCTGCGAACGGGACATTAAACCCAGATGAGCTCGTTCCCTTGGCTGAGCTAGAGACTTACTATGCTAAGAATACCGATGGACATGCACACCCAAGTTGGTTGACCTATGCCAAAAAGGACATCTTAGATGACAAAATAAGCATCAGAAACATTGCAAAGGGAATGATCTTATTCAGTTCCAATGCAAACACGGAATGGTTACAGCATAAATTGGGATTGAAGAACATAAACAAGCGCATGGTCACTTTAGGCATTGAAGACCATTCGGAAATATATTATCTAGTATCATCCTTGTTCGTAGGAAAAGAGGAGTTTCCTAAATTAAAGGGCAAGGCATTGCAAAAAGCATTGGAATCCATCCCATTGAAAGCTTATGTATCCGTTACGGAAATTGTACATGAGAAATTGTTGTCCGATGCATCATACATAAACGACTATGGGGATTTGAGTATGCCCATACAGAGAATATGGTCCAATAACCTAACAGCCTCCACAACTTCAGAATATGCGAAATTGATGAAAAAATTCAATTCCAAGACCTATTTCAAAGCCAATGTTCAATCTCTTTTGGATGAAGTCATGGAAGGATTGATGCAAAGCCCAGGAAATCAAGAGAATCTAAAGCACGCAGGAACCAAAGGGGGATCTACTTCCTTTGTGCTCACAAAAGCCTTTTACGCAACGGACAAAAAAGGGAATACCATTGAACTTGCCTTGTTTTTAAATGATTTGACACCTAGTGAAGCACAAGGTTTGGGTATAGGGTTAAATGATTTTCTCATAGGGATCTTGTTTGACGACACGTTTTTGTCATCTGTAGGTGATACCTTGAAAGCCCAATGATGTTAAATCTAGAACAACAAAAATAGAGTCAAGGTTTAGTTCTTGTCCTCCAACAACGGAACAAACCTAAATTCTCCAAACTCAGTCTTCTCGAATTCCTTGGGGCCTTTCCTTACGAATAGCGTCATAGTCTGAACATTCTCTCCGACGGGAATTACCAAACGGCCTCCTATGTCCAATTGAGCCAACAAAGCCTTAGGAACAAAAGGAGCTCCAGCAGTTACGATGATACTAGCAAAAGGAGCCTCTTCGACCATCCCCTTGTACCCATCTCCAAAAACGAGTTTTTTGGCTCTATAACCCAATTTGGGTAAGAACTTACTTGTTTTCTTGAACAACTCCTGTTGCCTTTCTATACTAAATACCTTCGCACCCAGCTCGCACAACACAGCAGTTTGATAACCACTTCCCGTACCAATCTCCAAAATCTTGTCTCCCCTTTTTACCTGTAACAATTCACTTTGAAAAGCAACCGTATAAGGTTGGGATATGGTTTGATCCGCAGCAATGGGAAATGCCTTGTCTTGATATGCATGATCCAAAAAGCCGGAATCCATGAACAAATGTCTTGGTATCTTGGCAATGGCCTTCAATATGTTTTCATTGGTTATTCCCTTGGATTTCAATGTAGAAACCAATTGCAATCTCATGCCTTTATGTTTAAAAGTATCGTTCAAAGTTTAGAAAGTTTAGAGGGTTAAAATTAATGAAAGATTTCATAGCCAAAAACTAATTTCTCTATAAATCGCAATATCATTATATAAAGTCCATTTTATTAGCATATTCGCATAAATAAGTACCGAAAAATACTTAGTTTTGTTGAAAACGTAAACAGAATGCTAAACGCTGGAGTATTAGGTGCAGGACACCTTGGAAAAATTCATTTGAGACTTCTCAACCAATCTGAAAAATTCAACCTTGTAGGATTTTATGATGCAGATGAAGCCAATGCCAAGAAGGTCGAAGCTGAATTTGGCTACAAATACTTCAACACCATAGAAGCTCTAATAGAAGCAGTAGATGTCGTAGATATCGTAACTCCTACCCTCTCCCATTATGATTGTGCAAAACAAGCCATAGCAAAGGGAAAGCATATCTTTATAGAAAAACCCATTACCAATACCGTCGAGGAAGCTGAAACATTGAGAGCTTTGGTGGCCGAGCATGGCGTTAAGGGTCAAGTAGGTCATGTGGAACGTTTCAACCCTGCATTTATGGCCGTTAAAGGACAATTGGATTCGCCAATGTTCATCGAATCACATCGTTTGGCAGAATTCAACCCTCGTGGTACGGATGTCCCTGTCGTATTGGATTTGATGATTCATGATATAGATGTAATACTAAGCGTCGTAAAATCCAAGGTGAAACACGTATCTGCAAGTGGTGTATCCGTTATAAGTGATACTCCAGACATAGCAAACGCCAGAATAGAATTTGTAAATGGTTGTGTTGCCAACTTGACAGCAAGTAGAATTTCATTGAAGAATATGCGTAAAACACGTTTTTTTCAACGAGATGCCTACATTTCAGTTGATTTCTTGGAAAAGAAATGTGAAGTTGTCAAAATGAAAGATGCTCCAACCAATCCCGGAGATTTCGATATGATCCTTCAAAATGCAGAAGGCATTAAAAAACAAATCTACTTCGACAATCCGGAAATATCTGTCAACAATGCCATCTTGGACGAACTGGAAACATTTGCAGATGCCATTGACAACGATACGACACCGATTGTGACCTTGCATGATGGTACGGAAGCATTGAGAGTAGCGACAATGATAATCAACCAATTTTAAAGAAATCATATTTCATCTGCAAGAACTCAGTTTGGTCTAGTTCAAAATAAGAAACGACAACAATAATTTAACCAAGATTATCTCCTTCAGGAGAGTGAAAAAACAATATTTTTTATGAAAAACATAGCAGTAATTGGAGCAGGAACAATGGGAAACGGCATTGCTCATACTTTTGCGCAATCTGGATTCAAGGTTCAACTCATAGACATTAGTGAAGACTCCTTGAAAAAAGGCTTGGCGACCATTACCAAAAATTTGGATAGAATGGTGGCCAAAGAGAAGATTTCAGAAGCAGACAAAGCCAACACCTTGGGAAACATAACTACCTTCACCAGTGTAACTGAGGGCGTCGAGTACGCTGGCTTGGTCGTTGAAGCTGCTACCGAGAACTTGGATTTAAAACTCAAGATATTCAAACAATTGGATGAAGCCTGCCCAGAAGACACCATTTTGGCGACCAATACTTCGTCCATATCCATTACTCAAATTGCCGCAGTGACCTCACGTCCATCAATGGTAATAGGAATGCACTTCATGAATCCAGTGCCTATCATGAAATTGGTAGAAATCATTCGTGGTTACAATACAAGTGACGTTGTAACCAATACCATAATGGAGTTGAGCAAGACTTTGGGCAAAGTTCCAACCGAGGTAAACGATTACCCTGGTTTCGTTGCCAATAGGATTTTAATGCCAATGCTCAATGAAGCCATCGAAACATTGTACAATGGTGTAGCAGGTGTCAACGAAATAGACACCGTGATGAAATTGGGAATGGCTCACCCAATGGGACCATTGCAATTGGCAGACTTCATCGGTTTGGATGTATGTCTATCCATATTGAATGTTATGTATGATGGATTTAAAAACCCTAAGTATGCACCTTGTCCATTGTTGGTAAACATGGTCAATGCAGGCAAGTTAGGTATCAAATCCGGAGAAGGATTCTATGATTATAGCAAAAGCAGAAAAGCAGAAACCGTTGCTAGTCAATTTTCATAGTTAGTAACGCTTGTAAAAAATGAACCTGTACATCAAAACTGTCTTTTCCTTTTTCATTTTGATTTCCATTTCATCTTGCAAACGTGAAACGCAAACTCCTAAAAAGGGAGAAACGGTTTTGGTGAAAGTGAATGAAATGACAGATTCACTTCCCAAACCAATTGACTATTTCGAATTGTTCAAAAGTAATCAAGATTACATCTCGGATGGTTTTGACTCCCCAGTAGGCATACCAAATTCTAAAGGCTATTACAATGCTCAAAAATTTGGAGAGAACGATCATTTAGGTGATGACTGGAATGGCCGTGGTGGTGGAAACACCGATTTAAAAGATCCCATTCATAGCATTGGCAATGGTTATGTCTCTGAAGTTAAAGACTATGAAGGTGGATGGGGGAATGTCTTGCAAGTTGTACATTTACATAAGAACAAGCTATATAAATCGCTATATGCACATTGCGATACCATCTTGGTTTCTGAAGGAGATTACGTAAAACGAGGCAAGCAAATTGCTACGATAGGAAATTGCAATGGTCAATATTTGGCTCACCTTCATCTAGAACTAAGAGATTCCATATCTTTAGATATCGGAGGCGGATATTCTTCGATTACAAAGGGGTATTTGGATCCAACCCTATTCATTGAAGACAATCGTGCACAGAATGCAGAAAACTGATAAACCATGGCAAAAATACTTCCATTCAAAGCAGTAAGACCAACAAGAGACAAGGTCAGCTTGGTGGCATCGCGTTCATATCAAAGCTACACACAGGCTGAACGTGAAGCCAGATTGGACTACAATCCCTTTTCTTTTTTACATATCGTAAACCCAGGATACAAATATGACAAGGAAATTTCGGGAAAGGACAGATATCAGCTCGTAAGGAATAGGTACTTGGAGTTTAAGGAAGATGATGTCTTCACTCAAGACAAGACTCCCAGTTTTTACATCTACAAGATTGTGAATAGGGACAAGGAGGTCTTCAATGGCATCGTTGCAGCGGCCAGCGTAGAGGATTATGAAAAGGATGTCATAAAAAAGCATGAAGACACCATAGCCAGTAGGGAATCCATTTTCAAAGACTACTTGAAAACGGTAGGGTTCAATGCAGAACCAGTGCTCCTCACCTATCCAGACAATACGACCATTTCAAATATTCTTGACGAAATACAGAAACAACGCTCCGAATTTGAATTTACCACCACGTATAGAGATACACATTATCTGTGGTTAATAGAAAACAAAGCGCATATTGATGTCATTACCGAAACATTTGAGAAAATGGAAACGCTTTACATTGCAGATGGACATCACAGATCGTCTTCCTCGCAATTGCTATGTGAAGACCTAAAATCTCTAAACAAAGATCATGACGGATCTGAAAACTACAACTATTTCATGAGCTACCTCATTCCTGAATCCGAATTGCGAATTCACGAATTCAATCGCTTGGTAAAGGATTTGAATGGGTTGACAAAAGAAGAATTCTTGATTCAGTTGGATACGATGTTTCGAATAGAAAATAGAGGGATCATTCCCTACAAACCTTCAAAGAAACATCATTTCAGCATGTACTTGGATGGAGAGTTCTACTCCTTGTATCTCCGTAAGACGAATTTCAAGTTTGAAACGTCTTTGGACGAGCTTGATGCACAATTGCTGTACAAGACCATATTGAAACCCATCCTTGGCATTTCCGATTTAAGAAACGATTCCCGCATTGATTACTTGAGTGGAAAGAAGGACATTGTGAATTTGAAAAGCAAAATTGATGGTGGTGCCTACAAAGTTGGTTTCGGCATGGTTCCTGCAAGTGTTGAAGTATTGAAACAAATAGCGGACGATGGATTGAAAATGCCCCCGAAAAGCACCTATATACAACCTAAGCTTAGAAGTGGGGTCACCATATATGAGTTTTAATTCATCACCCCCTATTTGCTACACTATTTTTATATTCGTCATTAAAGATGATATATTATAAATCCTTCAGTGAAGGAATTCATTTACTTTAACAAATGACTGTATTCTCTGTCATATCTAAGGATGAAAAAGATGAATCTATTATATTTGATGGATATTTAGATTAAGAACAATTAAAAGATTTCTGCCTTCGCAGGAAATTACCATGAACATAGCAAACAACCTCAACAAAATACAATCCCAATTACCAGAATACGTCACATTGGTTGCCGTCTCCAAGACAAAACCCATAAGTGACCTCATGGAAGCCTATGATGCTGGTCAACGCATCTTTGGAGAAAACAAGATTCAAGAAATGGTAGAGAAGCACGAAACAATGCCAAAAGACATCAAGTGGCACATGATTGGTCATGTACAACGTAACAAGGTAAAACACATGGCACCATTTGTAAGTATGATTCATGGTGTGGAAAGCTTGAAATTGTTGGAAGAAATAAACAAGCAAGCAATGAAGCATCACAGGGTAATAGATTGCTTGTTGCAAATAAAGATCGCTTCAGAGGATTCCAAGTTCGGAATGTCTCCTGAAGAGGCTACAACCCTACTCCAATCCAAAGCTTGTGCAGAATGTAACAATGTAAACATCGTTGGTGTAATGGGAATGGCAACATTTACAAATGACAAAGATCAAGTAAAACGAGAGTTCGATAAACTTAAAACAACTTTCGACCATTTAAAAGAATTGAACAGCCCTAATTGTCAATTGCATACCGTTTCCATGGGGATGAGTGGAGACTATAAATTGGCAATTGCATCCGGTAGTACGATGGTTAGAGTAGGAAGTAGTATATTTGGCTCACGAAACTATGCCCAATAGCATTCGATTTCATAAAAACAACATAAGAGACAACCCCATAATCCAATAAACAAGGCACTTATTTATACTATAGTAGACATAGAAACCACGGGAGGAAAATTTAATGAAGAAGGAATAACGGAAATCGCCATATACAGATATGACGGTCATGAAATCGTGGATCAATTCATAAGTTTGGTTAACCCTGAACGGGAAATCCAACCCTTCGTAGTCAATTTAACAGGCATAAACAGCAATATGTTACGCAATGCCCCTAAGTTTTATGAGGTTGCAAAACGCATAGTTGAAATCACAGAAGATAGTATCCTAGTCGCTCACAATGCCAAGTTCGATTACCGAATCCTAAGGACGGAATTCAATCGTTTGGGATTTGACTATGAAAGAAAGACCCTATGTACCGTAGAGTTGTCGAAAGGTTTAATTCCAGATCTACCTTCGTATAGCTTGGGTAAATTGGTACGTTCTTTGGGTATTCCGGTAACAGATAGACATCGCGCATCTGGAGACGCCTTGGCCACCGTCAAGCTATTCAAATTGTTGTTGGCCAAAGACGTCGAAAAAAATATCATACAACAATCCATTCGCAAAGAACCCAAATTGCAATTGGAGCCGAAACTCATAGACATCATAGCTGGCATCCCTTCTGTAACTGGAGTATATTACATACATGATTCTGAAGGAAAAATCATTTACATAGGAAAAAGCAAGAATATAAAAAAACGTATCAATCAGCATTTTACTGGTACAAATTCGAAGTCGAAGAAAATACAATCACGTGTAGCTGCCGTTACATACGAAGCCACTGGAAGCGAATTGGTAGCCCTTTTAAAGGAAAGTGAAGAGATAAAGCGCAATAGACCTTCTCTTAATCGAGCTTTGAGACGTCGAATGTTCACGCACGCGTTATATAGTTTTGTTGACGATGCAGGTTACATTAATTTAAAGATAGACAAGGCAGATGGCAGAAAAAAAGCCATTACCACATTTAGCAATAGGCAAAGTGCCAAGTCTTTCTTATTCAATGCCGTCGACAAGTTTCAACTTTGTCAAAAATTGGTTGGCTTGTACAAAACGGAAAACAGTTGCTTCAAATACGACATAAAAGAGTGTGAAGGTGCTTGCATCCAACTGGAAGCCCCCAAGGCTTATAACATAAGAGTGCAAAAATTGATTGAAAAAAACAGCTACGACAATCAAAATATGATTATTGTTGATCGTGGTCGAGAGGTAGACGAGCGTAGTGCCATGTTAATAGAAGATGGCATATTCAGAGGCTTGGGATTCTATAACTTGAATTATCAAATAAACAACAAGGAAGTGTTGGAATCCATAATAACCCCAATGGAAAACAACAGAGACAACCAACATATCATACAAAGCTATCTAAGACGCAACAAGCGTCTGAAAATCATACATTTTTAATGAAATCATTTACAACGTTCCTACTCCTTTTACTAACATATATAGGCTATGGCCAAACCAATTTTAGTTCGGAAAATTATTCCATTACCAACAAAGATCTAGAAACCAACATTTTTAAAAAAGATTCAACTGCCCATGCTCTAGTTATTTATGAATATGGAGAATCCTACGTTGATAAAAACACATTCCAACTAAAAACGAAGATTAAACGCAAGATCAAGATCTTGGACAGAGAAGGCTTCAAAAAGGCAAACATCATAATAGACCTCTACAAAAATGATAGTGGTGACAGCAAGGAAAAAATATCTGACATTTCGGCAACAACCAACAACTTGGTAGACGGCAAGATATCCAAAACTAGACTTGAAAAAAATCAAATCTTCAGAGAAAAGTACAACGACAACTATACTCGGGTAAAGTTTGCGCTCCCAAACATCAAAGAGGGTTCGGTAATCACGTACAGTTACACTTTGGAGTCTCCCTTCATGTTCAAATACAAAGGTTGGGAATTCCAAAGTGATATCCCGACATTACATAGCGAATATAGAGCTAGTATTCCTGGTAACTATGAATATAACATAAAACTGGTTGGTGGAAAAAAATTGCACACCAATGAATCAAAATTAGTAAAAAACTGCTTGTCTACTGGTCGAGGAGCCAAGGCTGATTGTTTCAATTCCATTTATGTAATGAAAGATGTCCCAGCCTTCATCGATGAAGATTACATGACCACTCGCAACAATTATTTGGCAAGAATAGATTATGAATTAAAAATCTATAGAAGTTTTGATGGTGGTATAAAAAACTATGCTAGAACCTGGAAAACAACTGACAAAGACCTAAAAAGCGAACAAGCAATAGGCCGTCAATTAAACAAAGGGGGCTTGGTCAAAGACCTTTTAACTGAAATAGTATCAAAGGAAAGCGATCCATTGACAAAGGCCAAAGCCATATACAAATATGTACAGGACCACTATACTTGGAATGGAGAATACAATCTTTTCAAGGAAGTTTCACTAAAAGGCTTGATTAAAAACAAATCTGGCCGTGCTTCCGAAATCAACCTACTCTTGTTCAATTTACTGAAAGAGAATGACATCGATGTAAAAGTGGTCTTGATATCCACAAGGCCAAATGGCCTAGCTACAAAAGTACATCCCGTAATCAGTGATTTCAATTATTTGATATTACAAGCATCCATTGATGGTAAAACGTTTTTATTGGATGCCGTTGACGACTATCTACCATTTGGTCAAATCCCTTTTAGATGCTTAAATCAATATGGGCGCCTCTTGGATTTCAAGGAAGGGAGTTATTGGTTGCCAATCAGTGTCGATAAAGCAGCTACTAAAATCCTTAAAGTAGAATTAAACTTTGATGAGAATGGAACATTAAATGGAGTTGTCGAATCCAAAAAAACAGGGTATCATGCCCTAGGTTCTAAAAAAGACTATCACAGCAACAATGACGCATATCTGAAATCCTATAAGGACAAGCACCCAAACATAGGCATCATTTCCTATGATGTTGCTACCAAAGAGAAATCCAGTCAGAAATTTGAAGAAGTATTTGATATCACGATGGAAACAGAAACCATTGGTGACAACATTTATTTAAACCCATTTATATTCAAATTCATTACCGAAAACCCCTTTAAGCTCCAAGAAAGAACATATCCTATAGATTTTGGTTATAAAGATGCCTATCTCTATACTTTAAAGTTGAATTTAAATGGGAAATACGATGTGGTGGAAATACCAGAAAGCATAGCCTTGAAATTGCCAAGCAACACAGGTTCTTTAATTTTAAATACCAAATATGAAAATGATGTCATTACATTGTTTTTTAAATTCAATTTTAGTGAAGCCATTTATACTTCAAATTTTTATGGTTATTTGAAATCTTTTTTTGCTACTATTGTAGATACTCAGACAAATGCTTTGATAGTACTTAAGAATAAATAGCCAATCTTTTAGTATTTTTGGAATCTATGGACGAACAAACATCAAATAGGAATTGGAGAATCAAGCTTCATGAAGTCATCTATGAAGCAGATACACAAGCTGGAAAGTTGTTTGATGTCATTTTGCTTATCTTCATTTTGGCAAGTATCATACTTGTCATGTTGGAAAGCGTAAACTCCATAGATACCAGATATCACAATCTATTGAATATTGGAGAATGGATAGTTACCATATTGTTCACTCTGGAGTACATTGCCAGAATAATTTCCGTAAAAAAACCTTTTAAATACATTACGAGTTTTTATGGTATAATCGATTTATTGTCTACCATCCCCAAATACCTCTCATTGATATTTGTTGGCACACATGCATTGGTTGCCTTACGTGCCTTGCGTTTGCTTAGAGTTTTTAGAATTTTAAAGTTGGCTCGTTATTTGGGAGCCTCCAATAATCTGATACAAGCATTGAAAGCTAGTCGTGTAAAGATTTCTGTATTCTTATTTGCCGTCATCATCCTATCCATCATACTAGGCACCATAATGTATTTGGTAGAAGGTGAAGAAAATGGATTCACAAACATTCCCAAAAGTGTATATTGGTGCATCGTGACCTTAACCACCGTCGGTTATGGAGATATCGCCCCACAAACACCCTTTGGACAATTCATCGCTTCACTTGTAATGATTCTAGGATATGGTATCATTGCTGTTCCTACTGGGATCGTAACTTCTGAAATAACTCGGACTTCGGTTAAAAAAGTACAAACCAACACACAATCCTGCCCTAGTTGCTCGGTTAGCGGACATAAGGACAAAGCCGAGTTTTGTTACGATTGTGGACATAAGTTAAATCAGTAAAGAAAAGTATCTCAACCCATCACAAAAACGCGTTTCACGATCAATCAATCAGATTCACATAAAACATTAATTTCCGTTGTCGGTCCCACGGCCATAGGCAAAACGAGTTTGAGCATAAAATTGGCACGACATTTCAATACCGAAATCATTTCTGCCGATTCTAGACAATTTTTCAAGGAAATGCAAATTGGAACCGCAGCTCCTACGCCAAAAGAATTATCAGAGGCCAAACATCATTTCATACACCATAAATCCATAGATGATGAATACAATGTAGGCGCTTTTGAAAAAGACGCCATACAATGCTTAAAAACGCTTTTTAAAGCATATGACGTGGTTGTTATGGTTGGTGGCTCCGGTTTGTACGTTGATGCCGTTACAAAAGGACTCGATGATTTCCCTGAAGTAGATAAAAACATTAGGGAACAATTGAACAACAAGCTGGAGACCGAAGGCTTGGAAACACTACAACAGCAATTAAAGGCATTGGATGCTAACACATACGATACCATAGCGATAGAAAATCCACATCGCGTTATCAGGGCCTTGGAAATTTGCATTGGCTCCGGAAAACCCTATTCGTCTTTTTTAAACAAGGAAAAAGGCAAGCGACCTTTTAAAACGATTACCGTTGGCCTAACTGCAGAAAGGCCCATTATTTACGATCGCATCAATAGACGTGTAGATATCATGATGAAAAATGGCCAACTCGAAGAGGCAAAATCCTTGCTACCTAAGCAACATTTAAATGCATTGAACACTGTAGGTTACAAGGAATTATTCAATTATTTGAATGGAGAGTGGACGATGGATTTTGCAATTTCGGAAATGAAAAAGAACTCCCGCCGTTTTGCCAAACGTCAACTTACTTGGTTCAAACGAAATCAAAATACACTTTGGTTTGATTATGAATATGATTTTGATGATATGATTGCTTCCATTGATGTAAGCACTTAAAGCAAAACATCATTTCAGAGTCTTCACATAATACTGACAAGCATTTATTTTTTATAAACACCACTTTTAGGTTTAAGTTCTTTTAATCTTTCTACAAGTCATCGAAAAAACATATCGAACTTCTTAACCTTATTTAGATTATTGAAGCGGTTGACAATGTCTTCATAAAGTTCTTCCTTGTAAATAATGATTCCCTATACTCTGATTTAAATTTTACATCCTAATTGGGATTTAGCATATTTGCATTTGTTCTCATTGTTTTGGATATAGATGTACCTTAAAAGCACTCAACAAAAACCTGAAAACCTTTTCTCATAAAAAAAACGACTGATTAACAAGTGATTACCCTAAAAGTTAATGATGTTATTTTTTAAAAAAATACGTGAAGCCACATATTTCTTCATCTACTCAAGCACATATTTCAATTCTATGTCAGGCTCCATATGATAAGTAAAAACGATGGCACCATCTTGAAAAGGCTGATCCAATATCATTTCCAAGGGAAGCGTCAAGGACGATTCTCCTCTATCCAACCAAATATCATCATAGATGTGTACCTTTGTATCTATAATTAGGCTCTTGTAACGTTCCATTGCTTCCAATGCAAATGTTTTTTCTGGCAATTGCAATGGTATGGGGTCATCCCCATGGATGGTCACTGCTTCTCGTGCATCTATGATTTTACCAGCATCACACTCTTGATGATTGCCTGCACTATAAGGTAAAAAAATCAAATTCAAACAAACATTCTCTGGTATCAATGTTATATTTTCATTGAATTGAGGTAACATGTTAAACAAAATTGGGAGGTAACATTCTCTATAAAGCAAGGCGTCCAATGTTTCACTAATTAGGATATGATATTTTTCTGGGCTTGTAACCTCGAAGATAACCGCATCTCCTAGATGAAACTCCTCTACATAATCTGACAACTCCAATGATTCTATCAACCCCTTTGCAGATTCAAGCGAATTTCCATTGATCTCCAATATAGAAAATCGTATTTCATCAGGGCTAAAAAGAGGAGCAACCAAAGTTATAAACGGTGCATAAGGACCACATCCTGCATAAAATATGTGGATTAATTCTCCTGGTGATGCTTTTTGTTTGTCTTTGATCGCTTTAACGACTGCTCTTAGGAATTTCACAGTCCTTTTGTAATCCAACAGACATTGAGCTGCATAATTCAACCCCAAAGCCTTTCCTTTTGCGGCTAAAACTGATGCCATATGCTCTATTTTGGAATCGAAACCGGTAATGGCCGTCACCTTTTGAAAGTGAACGTGTATCTCTTTTAGATTTTTTTCTATTTCGGCTTGACTTATTCCCTTTTCCAACAATGAAACAGATCGCTTTCCAATGTCAAAAATCGTTTTTTCCTTAATCATATTTTCCATTTAAGTTAATCAATGTTTTATGGTCTAAACGAGATTGCTACCATCCATATGGTGTCATCCTATTTCCCATGCTCTAGCAAATCAAAATCGATTC
This sequence comes from uncultured Bizionia sp., assembly GCA_947496215.1. Lineage (GTDB taxonomy): Bacteria > Bacteroidota > Bacteroidia > Flavobacteriales > Flavobacteriaceae > JAHDHI01. The sequence goes on along the minus strand of CANMCF010000006.1, from coordinate 176,631 downwards.
ACAGAAAAGGTATCATTTAGCATCAAAACTAGTGAAGTTAGAGTTTGAAAAAACACGTACAACTACGTGTTTTTCCTTTTATATGACACTTGAAGTGAGTATTTACTAGTGATCAGTCTCTCATTTATATCTTGTCATATATCCCCAGCACTTACAAAACTTTTATCCATATGAAAGAAATACTATGGTAATTTTCATAAGTAGCCTAAAAATCATATTCCTAATAGAAAGCAAAAAGCAGACCTAGGTTGAAACTACTCCTCAGTCCGTTTTTTATAGATATATGCTCATTGGCAGTTGAACTCGTTGAATCAGACGAAATATCGGCAAGCCCATATTGCCCATCGTATTCAACATATAGCTTAGTAAAATCGGCGACTTCAAAGCGCACTCCAAAATTAAAGGCAACACCATAGTCAATTCCTTTAAGTGTTTCTTTAAAATCTGTTCCCAATTTAGATTCTTCAGCTTTGGATAAGAAGCCAACATAAGGTCCCAAACTCAAATACCAAGGTCTTGTTGCAAATGGTTGAGCCCTACTTTGTATTGAACCAAAATGGAAGTTAGCCATTACTGGAACAGTAATATAACTCAAGCTATAGTCTGTTTTGATGGTTTCAAGAATAGAATCAGGGTTTGTAGTCTCACCTTCCCATCCTTTGTTGTCATAAATTATCTTTGCTTTTATCCCCAATCTATTGTGAACATAATACTCTGTGGAGAAAGCTACGTTAAATGAAGTAAGTGATCCTGTTTCAGTATCATCATCAATGGTAGCGCTAGAGAAACTTACTCCTCCTCCTATCCCAAATTGAAATTCGCCATAGTTCTGGGCATTAACGTTCAACAAAACAAAACTGACTATTACGATACTAAGCAGTGACTTTTTCATAAGGGTGATTTATGTTCAATGGAATTCAAATATATGAAGAATTTTTAATTCCATAAAGCGACAGAACCTCAAAAAATACTCATATTCAAACGATTATAATCGAAATTGAATTTAACACTGATGAGAATTGGGTTTACATACTTGTGATTTTTTTGTTTTTTTGATCAAAAAAAACCTGAACAACAAAAGTTATTCAGGGCTTATTTCATAGTAAAAAAAGTCTTCTATTCGTGATTGACCACCAATCTGAATCCTTCTCCGTGAATGTTCAATATTTCTACCTTGTCATCTATTTTCAAATACTTGCGTAACTTGGCAATGTAAACATCCATACTTCTGGATGTAAAATAGTTATCATCCCTCCAAATCTTAGTCAATGCCAACTCCCTAGGCATCAAATCGTTTTCATGCAACGCCAACAAACGTAACAACTCGTTTTCTTTTGGAGAAAGTTTTGTTGGCTCTCCTCCTTTGAACTTGAGGAAACGCAACTTTGAGTTCAAATCGAAATTACCAATCTTGAATTCAAATTGCTTGCTGTCTGCAACTGTTTCTGTTGCCTTACGCTGCATAATCGCCTTTATCTTCATCAATAGCACCTCACTATCAAAAGGTTTGTTCAAATAGTCATCTGCTCCTACCTTGTAACCTTTCAAGACATCCTCTTTCATTGCTTTTGCAGTTAAGAAAACAATAGGTACATCCGTATTTTTCTCCCTTATTTCCTTAGCTAGCGTAAAGCCGTCCTTATAAGGCATCATAACATCCAGTATGCATAGATCGTAATCGTCCTTTTTAAACTTCTCGAAGCCTTCCATACCATTCTTGGCATGTACGACCTCATAGTCATTCATTATTAAATAATCCTTTAAAACGGTTCCAAAATTTGGATCATCTTCAACTAATAATATTTTCTTCTGCTGTTCTTCCATAGTAATTATGATATTAATGGAAGCTTAATCGTAAATATGCTTCCCTTTTCTTTTTCACTTTCTACTGATATGTAACCATGATGGTCATCTACAATTCTTTTAACATAGGCCAACCCCAACCCATGTCCTTTTACATTATGTATGTTTCCTGTATGTTCTCTATAAAATTTTTCAAAGACTCTTTTTTGGGCGGCTTTACTCATACCACTACCTTGATCTTTTATCTTGATTAAAATATTGGTTCCAACATTCTCCAATTCAACATTTATTATGGGGGCATCTACGGAATACTTTATGGCATTGTCCAAAATATTTACCAATACGTTGGTAAAATGTGTCTCATTAGCCAAAACTGAAGTCTTATCAGCTTTGAAATCCGTGTCGATAGTCCCTCCTCTATCTTCTATAATTAACTCCACATGAGAAATGGCATCTTCAATTAAGTCGTTGATGCTTACCCTTTCCTTACTAATGTTGAGTTCATTTTTTTCAAGTTTCGATATTCTCAAAACATTTTCCACCTGCGCATGCATACGTTTATTTTCTTCCTTGATCATAGAGAGATAACGCATGACCTTGTCTTTGTTATCTATGATCTTAGGGTTTCTGATAGCATCCAACGCTAAATTTATCGTTGCAATTGGTGTCTTGAACTCATGCGTCATGTTATTTATGAAATCTGTTTTTATTTCAGAAATCTGACGCTGTTTTACCAATTGAAACAAAGCACTGGAATATCCAAGTATTATTATGGACGTAAACACTATCGATAATATCAACATTGTCATTATTGATGACAATATGAATTTTTTTCGTTCTGGAAATTCCACCAACAATTGATAATTGCTTGGGTCTTTTTCATTTTTGAAAAAAGGCACACTTACATATGCATTCGCCATCTCGAAATTTTCCGTTTTTACCTTCGTTGCCAAATTATTGCTATAGATTGCAAATTCGTAATCTATGTTTATGTTGTCTTCCAGCAATTTAAACCGAAGAAGCCTATCTATCTTTTCCTTGCTCACCCTTTTATGAATGGGCTTTCTATAGGCAATGTTGTCATAATGTGTTTCAAACATCAAATCTTCGGTTCTGGATATGCTTCCTATTTGAGCCAACATAGCATCGGTTTTATTGGAGCTGTCCAAATCTCCTGTCCTGTAGACAGTCGTCTGATTTTCGTTAATAATACGCTTTATACTTGTACTATCTAAACCTATGTCAAAGAGCTGCGATGATACTTTATAATTTTCTTCTAAAATTCCGTTTCTATAAAATAACGTTTCATTCGTATCTTCTCGATCCTGTTTTATGTATAAATTAAGTACTGCTGTCGTATCAACATCGACTTCAACACCTTGATCTATTAATTCCCTCAGTTTTAATATGTGATCTTTAAATTCTTCGTCCCCAATTTCCTTGGAAACATAGCTTAGAGCTCTTTTGACGTTAGAGACGAATTGATCTTCTTCATTTCTAACAGAATCTGTTATATAATAGGCTTGCAAAAAGATTATACCTATTAAAGACAAACTCATTAAGATGACTAAAACCAGAAACACTTTCTTACTCATCATTCAAAATTAATATTTTAACATTTAGCAATCCTTCGATTTAACCTTACATTAACAAAAATGTTAAAATTTGAGCTCCAGTACTGGCTTGGCCTGCATTTTATCGATAAAAAGCCTACTACAAGATAAAACATTTATAAGACAAATACTACTTAAAAACTCTTTAAGATCGTATTCGTAAATTAAACGAGTTTAGTTTTACTAGCATTAAGCAATGTCTTGTGAATGGCCAAAACCTGATCTTTTGTAGACGAAAGATCATCGTTTTCTATTACAAAATGGGATTTCTTCACTTTTTCGGCATCACTCCATTGGTTCTTGATTATGGATAGTACCTTTTCTTTTGTCGTTGCATCTCGTTTTATGACACGTTCTATTCTTGACGTTTCTGAAGCAACCACTGTTATTATGTAGTCATAATGCTCATAGCTTCCGTTTTCAAACAAAATAGCCGCTTCTTTTATGACATATGGCGCCACTTGTTTGGCTTTCCATTTTGTAAAATGGCGCCCCACCCTCGGGTGAACGATTTCATTCATTTGTTCCAATAGGCTTTTGTCATTAAAGATTGCTTTCGACAAATAGGGTTTGTTCAATCCATTGTCCACATAAGCTTTCTCTCCAAACAATGCTATGAGCTTTCGTCTTATCACCTTGGATCTCAACATTAAGGCTTTAGCTTCATCATCGGCTATGTATATTGGGACCCCAATAGCCTCAAATTGTTTTGCCACTGTTGTTTTACCGCTCCCTATTCCTCCTGTAAGTCCTACCGTAATCATTCTGTAATAATAAATTCTATTTTTTGTTGATGCAATCGTGTGCTTTTGACCTTTCTAGGTTTCTTTGTCAATCTTGGTGTTAGATAAATGCTGTTTTTTTCCAAATCGTTATAATCACAAACAACTCTAAAGTCTTTTTCCCTAACATCTTTAAACGCCTCCAAACTCGTATAATATGACACTTTCACATTCTTGGGAAAGTGTTTCAATCGTATTCCCTTGGGTACGTTTATTACTTGAATCGGAATACTCAAGGTACCTTCTGTAAATCGTTCCACGACTGCGCTTGCTTCCACTTCTTCAAAATCGTATTTCACCTTGTCATCTATCGACTTCGTTTGTATGGATAGCGTATTGCTTATCGCTGTCTTCACGTTTTTCAAAACCAGATCTTCGGTCTCAAGATATTCCAATTCTGCCAATATGCTTGCCGGTCCTATGACCTTTATGGTGTCTGGGTTTATTTCAATCTCATTCAGCATGTCGTAACCTGGGCTGAATGTTAGCTGCGCATTAACTTTTACAGGTATGTGTTTTACTGCATTGACATCGTACTTGAACTTCAAGGTATCTGGGTTGATGCTTTTTATTTTGGTATTCTTATCAAATTGATCATTGATGTTGGAAAAGCCTTTTGATGTGCTCCAAATGAAAAAATCCTCCGTCTTATTGACATCCTCACTAAAATCTATGGTCAATTCTGGTGTCTTCATATAGAAATTGAACCATTTGAAACCATGTGTTGTCAATGTAACCTTCAATCTATGGGTAGAGTCATTTAAAACGATGACTTCCTCTGGGACACCTTCTGGCTTCACATCCAATACAATTGTATTCGTATATTCCTTTGATAGTTTTGTGAGTATCAAAATGACAAACGCCAACAGAAAAAAAAGAAAAAAAACATTGATTTTTCGGCTCTTGAATATTCTGACTATTTTGGATTTGATTACAACCATTATTCAACTTTGAAAAACAACTTGGGAAACGCTTCCTCAGGCTTTTTATTAAACACCCCTATAGCTATCGAAGCTTTTAAAAACCCATAACCATAACCATAAAACTGAATTGTAATTGCTATTAGGGCTTGAAAAGCAACAATGATACTTTTTGTTTGTACCATTGCTAGAATTAAAGCTAATGAATAATACCCCAAAACAAGGTATAAAGGCCAAATAACATTAAAAAACAACAATATTATCGATGCTAAAACCCCTAGGCTAAAAACTGCAGGAAACCAATATGTCATCTTTTTTGTATTTGGATGCCATACATTTAATATTGGTCTTACCATCCCAAACTTGTTGACTTGCGTATAAAATTTAGACCATGAAATACGTCGTTTATGATAAACATATGCCTCAGGAATCAACTTTGTCCTAAAACCTGCCTTCCACAATCTAATGGATAAATCCGGATCTTCTCCTGGGTGTATTCTCCCAAAGCCTTTGGTAGCTTCGAAAGCTTTTTCAGAAATCCCCATATTGAAGCTTCTTGGCTGAAATTTACCTAAGCTATTTTTATTCCCTCGAATCCCTCCAGTGGTTATAAAGGAGGTCATGGAAAAGTTAATTGCCTTTTGTAGATTTGAGAAAGAATGATGTGCAGCATCAGGGCCTCCAAAACAATCTACGTAATCATTCTCCAATCCTTTAACGACTTCCGAGAGATAGTCTCTAGGCAAAATACAGTCACTGTCCAAAACGATATAATAATTTCCCTTGGCCTTTTGCATTCCATAGTTTCTGGAATCTCCTGGACCAGAGTTTGACTTGAAATAGTAAGCTATTTCCAACTTGGCATCGTATTTTTCTATGACTTCCTTACACGGTATTGTGGAACCGTCCTCAACTATGACGATTTCATATCTCAAAGTCGTTTCCAAATCCTTAAAACTATGTAAGAGCTCTTCAATTTCGTCGGGACGATTGTAAACCGGAATAATGAAAGAAAACTGTAATTGCATATCGCAAATGTAATCTAAACTGATAGAAAAAGCCACTCTCCAAGAGTGGCTTTTGAATTTATTTTTTGTTCTATGATGATTACCTGCACAGAAAAAGCACCTATAGATACATTTAGTACTAAAGAACATTATTAGTCAGTCCTATACACTAAACCCAATGTAAAAGAAGACTCTTGATTATAATTACGGCCATTTAAATTCACTCCGTAACCTGCTGATATTCCAATTGTTTTTTCGTACAAAGGAGTGTAGACATCAAAATTAACATTAGTATAATCTGCTTCTGCTTGAGGTAAACCTAAAGGCCCTCCGTTTGCAGCAAATTCTGGTGTACCAATATCGTATCCCGAAGTAGAATCTTGAATTCCCAACTTGGCATGTGCATAAATCCAATCATTGTAGTACCCTACTTTTAAACTATATAGTATTGCATTTGGAATTTCGAAATCAGAATTTTCTCTGATGCTATATCCAATCTGCGCTTCAGTAAAAATATTGATTGGAGTGCTATATTGTATGATACCACAACCATCTATTGCCGTAGCTTGACTTCCTAAAGACAAAATACCAGATTCATTATAATTACCCATAGGAAAAGTAACACCTGTAGCACCACCGATGGATAGCTTTGAAGAATTGTCAAATTGTTTTTTAAACACTCTTGCTTTTAGAAAAAGAGATAAATCTTGTACGCCTTCAACTTGATTTACCCCTTGTACGGGATCCAATACATCTTCAGAATTTGTTGTGGATATATATGGTACAGTGACAACAGTTGACAACCAGTCTATAATCCCATACTCTCCATAAAGACTGACTATAGAGGAAGAAATAGATCCCATATTTGCTGGGGCTTCTTCAGTTAATGTTGTACCTCGATAAAATCGATCATAGCTTTTATAGGTATAACTCGACGCTACTGTAAGATCGTTTTTTTGAGGGAAAAAACCGTTTACTGGTGTCTGAGCCATAGTTATGAACGGCATCGAAAATAGGAGTACAACCCCAAAATGGACAATTTTTAATTTGTGACACATAATTTAATTATTTTGGATTAATAATCATACTTAGACGATCACCACACACGATACCTAACAATAAAAATGTTAAAATACTGTTAATAACCTAATACGATATGATTGTCACATTTCTAATACACAGATGCGAATTTCATATACTTACTTCATATTCAATCAAGTTTAGACGGCAAATTACCTCTTGCCAAACATATTGTATACAACGAACACTGGAAATGTTCTTTTAAGGATATATAAGCGATCAAAATAGCCTTTAGTAATGGCTATTGTATTCATAACACAAATACACGAGCATCACTCGTGTCCATAAGAAATTGGGCGCACAAAACAAAAAAACAAGAAGATTATAAAATTCTAAATTTCAACAAACTACAACCCCTTAGCTCATCGTTTGTGTATTTCAATTTACTATTACTGCTTTTTTATGAATGTTTTATTGGTAGACATATATGAAAATTGGAGTTAGACAGCATAAAAAAACCTCAAAACTAAAAGTAGCTTTGAGGCTTTGAAGTATTTTTATTTTTGGCTTCTACTCTTGTGAGTCCACAAAAGCATCCATTACCGCATCGCTAACTCCCATATTGCTAAAACCTCCATCGTTGTATAGGTTTTGCAATGTTACACGTTTTGTTAAATCGCTAAATAAAGTCACCGTATAATTAGCACAATCCAATGCTGTTGCATTTCCCAATGGAGACATCTTGTCTGCATAAGAAATAAAGCCATCGAAACCTTTTACTCCTTGCCCAGCTGTGGTTGGAGTTGGTGATTGCGAGATGGTATTCACCCTTACTTTCTTATCCCTTCCAAAGAAATACCCAAAACTACGAGCTATGCTTTCCAAATAGGCTTTATTGTCTGCCATGTCGTTATAATCTGGAAACACACGTTGTGCTGCCATATATGTCAAGGCTACTACACTTCCCCACTCGTTCATGGCATCTGCCTTGTATAGTGTTTGCATTACCTTATGAAAGGACATGGCTGATACATCCGTTCCCTTTTGTGTCCAATCGTACTTTTGATCCGTATAAGGTCTTCCTTTACGTACATTTACAGACATACCTATGGAATGTAAGACAAAATCTATCTTACCACCAAGTATTTCCATAGACTTCTCCACTAAGTTCTGTAGATCTTCTTCGGAAGTTGCATCTGCAGGAATTATTTGAGAACCTGTTTTTTCCGCAAGCTCATTTATTTGTCCCATTCTCATTGCTATCGGTGCATTCGTCAATACAAACTCTCCACCTTCTTCGTGAACACGCTCAGCTGTTTTCCAAGCTATCGAATTGGCGTCCAATGCTCCAAAGATGATTCCTTTTTTTCCTTTCAGTAAATTATATGACATATTATGTTATATTTAATTGATAAGTATATGGTTTATTTCTTATTGCTGATTTCTAGGGTTCAAAGTTAAAGAACTTTAATCTTTTATACTTTAAACTTCTACTTTTTTAGTTTAACAATTGCTTCGCATGAGCTATGGCAGAGCTCGACAAATCCACCCCTCCTAGCATTTGTGCTATTTCCACGACACGTTCATCGTGATTTAACTTAACGAGGTTCGTGACTGTCACTTCATCGACATCTTCTTTGTATACTTTGAAATGAGTATGCCCTTTCGCAGCCACTTGCGGTAAGTGCGTAATGCTGAACACTTGCATCGTAGTACTCATTTTCGCCATAATATCTCCCATTTTGTTTGAGACTTCCCCAGAAACACCTGTATCTATTTCATCAAACATTATGGTTGGTAAGTTTATATACTGAGTCAAAATGGATTTTATGGCCAGCATGATTCGGGATAACTCTCCTCCGGATGCGGCTTTCTTCAACGGATTGAATTGCCCACCTCTATTGGCTGAAAACAAGAAGGACAATTCCTCCTTTCCATTGTTGAAATATTCCTGTCCTAATTTCAACCTGATGTCGAATTGAGCATTGGGCATTCCCAAACTAGACAATATCTCTTCCAACTCCTTTTTTAGCTTCGGTATAGCTGTTGATCGCCTTTTATGTATTTTATCTGCTATTGCATCTAATTTGGCTTGTACAGCCTTAATTTCAGTCTCCTTTTTCTGGATGTTTGCATCTATGTTTTCCGTATCCGATACCTTTATGGCAAGAGCCTCTCTTATTTCTATCAAGGCACTGACATCATTTACTACGTGTTTTTGCATTAGGTTGTTAAGCGTTGTCAACTTTCCACTTACTTCTTCCAAGCGTTTTGGATTTGCATCCAAATTTCCTTGAAAGCTTTCCAATTCGACAAAAACGTCATCCAACTCTATCAAACTACTGTTTACACGATTGAAGGCTTCGGCATACCTTGTTGAAAGATTTGAGATGTTTTGCAACGTATTCTTCAACTCCGTCAAGGTATTCAAGACTCCTATTTGCTCTTCATCCAACAATTGCGTTGCTTTCGTCAACTTCTCTTGAAGCTCTTCGACATTATTCAGTGTTTCATACTCTTCTTCCAATGCCTCTAGTTCATTTTCTTTCAAATTGGCTTCAACCAATTCCTTTAACAAAAAGGTATTGTAATCGTGCTCCTTTATGGCTTCAGCTTGAAATGCAACCAACTTCCCCAATTCCTTTTTTAATGTCTTGTATATTGAAAGTTGACCATTGTAGTTTTCCAATGCCTTTTTGTTTTCAGCCAAAGCATCTATTACTTGAAACTGAAAGCCATCATCTACCAATTGAAGTGTTTCGTGTTGGGAATGTACATCTATCAATCGTTCACCCAACAATTGCAAATTACTCAGATTAACAGGGGAATCATTCACGAATGCCCTAGATTTTCCAGATGGTAGTATTTCCCTTCTTATGATAGTTTGTGTTTCGAAATCGATATCGTTTGCTTCGTACAGCGATTCCAAATTGTAATTTGTAACATCAAATACAGCTTCTATGATGCACTTGCTGCTTTTGTCTCTCAAACTACTCAGATCTGCCCTTTTTCCCAATATGAGTGACAAGCCTCCCAACAAGATAGATTTACCAGCTCCTGTTTCGCCTGTTATAATAGTAAAACCTGCATTGAAATCTACTTGAAGGTGATCTATTAAAGCATAGTTCTTTATGGATAGTGAGGTTAGCATTTTTTAAGTCAAAAAGTAAAAGTTATACGATTTCTTCTTTGATTCGAAGAGGATGGGAAAAACAATAAAGCCTAGAACTTGATGCTTCTCCATTTGCTGGAATATGTTGGTGCTACTTTATTCAACACATCGACCATATCCGAAATGTCCACACTTGGACCTCCTGTGAAAATACTCTCTATTTCGTCTGCTTTTGCATCAAAGAACACACGTGCCAAATACGAATTAGGCCTTCTACTGTTCATCTTTTTAAAATATCCCAAAGCCTCTGCTATTTCGCTTTTGCCTGTTTTGATGTCTTCACTCATCACATCCAGGCCTAGTCTATGATATTTGTACATTACAGTTCTAAATTCCTTATATGTAGGGGATAGAATGTTATCGATCAATGCGAACCTACTTTGCAAGCCATCTTCCAACTTCCAACCTTTAAATTTTTCTTGTTGTGAATAGTTCGCAATCTTTTGGGCTTGCACGAAGTATGGCGTTCCTCCTTTTTCTGTAAACGATTCAGCGTCCATTCCCAAAACCATATAGATATGAAACGACAATACGGATACCAAGTTGGATTCGAATTGATTTTCATTGTATATCAAGTTCTGAAATTCCAAGTATTTAAAGTTGAAGTCCTTGTCGTTTATATTGTATGTTGGCGTGCTATAAGTGGAACCATATACGGGTCTTGAGGATTGTACCTGAATTGATGCTTTAAAGTTCTCTCCCAAATATTCCGTTACATTAATTACGATGTTACAATCTATTCTCTCTTGTGGTGCTACTGCTTTTTTAGTCCATTTCCTCTTTGATACGAACTCGGTAAGCTGGTTTTCCAATGTTTTGAAAATCTGGAGGTTCTCGTTTCCTGTCAATTGTGCATTGACTACGACGTTACTATTCAGTTCTTGAGAAAGACCAACTGCACTAAGGCACAACAATAAAAGGGTTAAAATATTACGCATCAAGTTTTGTTATTATTTCATTCATCAGGTCTTTGGCCACATCTGCCTTGGATTTCAATGAATAAGCGGTTACGTTATCTTTATTATCTATAATAGTTACTTTGTTGGTTTCTCCTTTAAAACCTGCTCCTTTATCTTTTAACGAATTTAATACAATTAAATCTAAATTCTTCTTTTTTAGTTTTCCTTTTGCATATTCCAACTCGTTATTTGTTTCCAAAGCAAAGCCTACCAATAGCTGTTGGTTTTTAATGGCTCCCAAAGAAGCCAAAATATCTTTTGTTTTCTCCAACTCCAAGGTTAACGTCTTTTCTTGCTTTTTTATTTTCTGATTGGCAATTTCTTTTGGTCTGTAATCTGCAACCGCAGCCGAGAGAATGGCCACATTTACCGTGTTGAAATGCTCATGAGCCGCGTCATACATGTCTTGGGCACTAACCACAGGTATGACTTCAATTAGAGCATGTGATACCTTTTGATAGGTTGGTCCGGTAATCAAAATGACTTCTGCTCCAAGATTGGCAGCTGCCTTTGCTATCTCGAATCCCATCTTCCCACTGGAATGATTTCCAATAAACCGCACTGGATCTATGGCTTCATAGGTTGGCCCTGCTGTTATCAATACTTTTTTTTCCTTTAGCGGCAACTTTCCTAGTATGTCCTTTTCCATAAAGGAGACTATGTCTTCAGGTTCCGCCAAACGTCCCTGTCCCACCAAGCCGCTTGCCAATTCACCAGACGTCGCAGGTATCATCACATTCCCAAAGCTTTGAAGTGTCTTGAAGGTATTTGCTGTCGATGGATGCTTATACATGTCCAAATCCATAGCTGGTGCAAAATACACTGGGCACTTGGCAGAGAGATATGTTGCCAACAACAAATTGTCGCATGCCCCATTAGCCATTTTGGACAAAGTATTTGCTGTTGCCGGAGCTACTATGAAATAGTCAGCCCAAAGACCTAATTCGACATGATTGTTCCAAACCGCATTTTCATCTTCTTCATTGTAAAAAGAAGAGTGTACTGGATTTTTGGATAGTGTAGATAATGTAAGAGGCGTTACAAAGTCTTTGGAAGCAGGTGTCATGACAACTTGTACGTTTGCACCTGCTTTTATATATGCTCTTACTAGTGAAGCTGTTTTGTAAGCAGCTATACCGGCACTGATGCCTAGTAGTATATTCTTGCCACTTAATATAGACATGATAGTTTAGCCTTTGTTTGTTTCTTCAGTATTTCTGTGGTAAATTTTATCGTCCAACCATTCTTGTACCGCCAAGGCATGAGGCTTTGGTAGCTTCTCATAGAATTTAGACACTTCTATTTGTTCTTTGTTTTCAAAAATTTCCTCTAAACTATCATTGTAAGTAGCAAACTCCTCCAACTTTTCAATAAGTTCCTTTTTGATTTCTGAATTAATTTGCTCTGCTCTCCTTGAAATAATTGAAATTGCCTCGTAGATGTTCTCTGTTGGGGCATCAACTGCATTTCTGTTGTACGTGGTAGTACTTAAAGGTGCATCAATCTTTTTTAAATCCATAATAGTTTATATTAACTTTTCGTATTGTACTTTTCTAATTGTTTTTCAATGTCACTTAACATTTCATTCGCAGCTTCTACATGTTCCGAATTGGCATATGCCTTTTTAAATGCATTGTAATATGTTTTTGCCGTTAGCAAACGTGCTTCTTTTTTGTATTCCACACTTTTACTTGCCAATTGATATGCTGAATCAAATCTGTAAAACAAAGCTTTCTCTCTAAATGACGATCCTGGAAAGTCTATGATAAAATTATCAAAAGAGGCTATGGATGCTTTAAAATCAGAAATGTGATTGTATTGTTTAGCTATGCTATACGCCTTCTTTTCCAACTTGAACTCCAATTCTTTCACCAAAGTATTGGCCTCTGCCAAATTCTTGGATTCCGGATATATGTTGATGAAGCTTTGTAGTTTTTCCAATGCTGTTGCTGTATCTTCCTGATCTTTTGAATACACTGGTGAAAGTTCATAGTAACTCTTCGCACTTTTGAACATTGCCTCCTCCAGTTTCTCACTATTGGAATAAGCTGAAACAAAACGCTCAAATTGATATCCTGCTATGTAGTGATCCTCCATTTGATAGAAAGAATCAGAATATAGGAACATCAACTTTTCAGCTTGTGGCTTTCCTCTGTAATTAGGAACTATCTGTGCGAACAATTTATTGGCCTTGGCAAACTTACCCTCGTGGTAAAGTTCTTCTCCCAATTTAAACTTTGTAGCTATGTCTTCAGATTTGAGTGCTTTTTGATATTCACTACAAGAGCTAAACGCTAGGACTAACAATAGGATGTAAAAACTGTTTTTCATAAATTTTTTAACAAGATGCAAAAATACGCTATTAATATGGATTTTAAAAATATAATTTCTTTGCTAAAATAATGTTTGCGAGCCCCTTTTAATTGGGATTAAGTAATATTTAACTTTTGATGACTTCTATTTTATCGAAAAGGTCATAGTCCAAAACCATATTCCCTTCCTTGTCGTAATAATAGGCTTGCAAAAATTTATGATCTACCTTTATTTCCATTAACTCGTATGAGTGCATCTGGTGTACTTCTTGGTTAAAGGATTCATCGAAATAACTGATCATTATCAACAATTCTCCATTATGCTCTTTCAACTCCTCTTTTGTATAGCCAAACAAAGGACTATCCTCATTGACTTCATGAACGATCGTCCATGTCGTTGGCAGATAGGTTATCTCCTCCCGCTCCAATTGCAATGTGTAGAAGGATCTCACGTAATCTCCCACATTATTGAGTTTTGTAAGTGCCAATGTTACTTTTACCTTTGGCTTGATCATTACGGAAGCTCTGTTGTTTACCAACCTGAACATTAATGCCTTTGTATGGTTAAAGTCCCTCAATATCATATTCTCGCTGAACCGTATTGATGCTTTTGGTTTCGAAAACCTACCATAGATCAATCCTGTTAAAAAAGAAAACATAGATAGTCCGATGAAAGCCTCGAAGGAAGATATTATTCCGCTTAGCACGCCATTTGGAGACATTGCCCCATACCCCAAGGTTGTCAATGTTTGTGATGAGAAGAAAAAAGCTTTGGTGAAGTCCCTGAAATCATCTCCTGTCGATGGAACTATTTCCTCTATTCCAATAATTAGATATACTCCTGCAAAACATATGTTGATGACCAAAAAACTCAACGCAGCCAATACAAAAAACTTAAGCCAAGATATGTTTATCAGAAAATGATAGGTTTCCAACAATTTCCTTGGCTTGTTTATATGTTTGATATTAAACGATCCATCGCTATTCACCATACGCTTGGCTAGCTTATTGGAATATGCTCCAAATCCTGGATCTTTAATTTTCTTACCCAAATCCTTTTATATGGTTTTCAAAAACTGTTCAATTTTACTTTTCAATTCTTTGGTAGCTGGTACAAGTGGCAATCTTACAGTATCGTTACATAGGTTCAAAGCTTCAAAAACCGCTTTTATCCCTGCTGGATTGTTTTCAGAAAAAATGAGACTTACTATTTCCATCAATTTGAAATGAATGGCATAAGCTTCTTTTGCTTTTCCTGCTTTCCCCAACTCTATCATTTTGGAAAATTCCCTAGGCAAAGCTTGTGCTATTACGGAAATCACACCATCTCCTCCTGCCAAGACTACTCCCAGCACCAAATCGTCATCGCCCGAAATTACACCAAACCCTTCTGGTTTATCTCTCAACAATTGTAAATATTGCCCCATACTGTTTCCTGCTTCTTTGACAGCGACTATGTTTTCAAAGTCATTGGCCAATCGCAATGTGGTTTCCGCAGTCATGTTGGATGCTGTACGACCTGGAACATTATATAAAATGACAGGAACTGGACATGCCTCCGAAATAGCTTTGAAATGTTGGTAGATGCCTTCTTGAGTCGGTTTGCTATAATAAGGGGACACAGACAGTATTCCTGAAAATCCGGATAGATCCGTTGCCTTTATTTCTTCTATGACTGCCATCGTATTGTTTCCTCCAATCCCAAGTACCAAAGGAACTCTTCCTCTATTAACGCTACTCACTACATTTATGATCTCCTTTTTCTCTTCTCTTGTAATGGTGGCACTTTCTCCTGTCGTACCGCTTATTACTATATAGTTCACGCCATTTTCAATATTGAATTCCACAATACTACCTAACGCGTTGTAATCTACACTTAAATCTTCTTTAAAGGGTGTTACAATTGCTATTCCTGTTCCTACAAAGGGGTTGTTCATTTTATATTTTATTTAATATATTAAGGTATTTCACCAATTCATTCTTGAACGTTTTAAAATCTCTCAATTCTGTCTTTACAATGAGATCATTCAATCGTTCATCTGTTTGCAGTATTCCTGCTTTAAATTTTGCCTTTGATGCTACCGTTAACAACTTCAAAAGCAAATCGTCTTTTGTATAGTAATTAATCAGAAGATCAAAATTTGTGTTTGAAAAACGTTTTAACTCCTTGTTTTTAATCACTCCATTCCACCCTATGTCTTTGGCTTCATAAGTTGGGACCAACTCCTTCTCCTCTTCTTTCTTCTTATCTACAAATGCAATAATTTCAATTTTATCCTTATTAACCTTCAATGCATCGGCCAAAGTCTTGAACCAATCATAATCGATAGATTCTCTGCCATCCACCAATATACCTAGGTTTCCAATCCTATCTTTGGATGGGACGACAACCCTTTTCCTTAATGTTTTGTTAATATACTTTTTATTAGATTTTTCCTTAAATCCTTTTAAAATCATTTATATTTATTGCTTTGCGACAAAAATAGCAAAAGATGGTTAAATAGTTAACCTAAATACAACAAGTTTAATCCCATGAAACGTAAAACCTTTTTTCTTTTCCTAATTGCAATTGGTCTTTTCTCCTGTAAGCAAGAACCATATTCGCTTAACAAAATTGAAGGTAGGCAAATACCGGTTTCAGATACATTGAAAATGCATCAGGAATTCGAAAATTTGATAAAACCATACCGTGACAAAGTCAATAGCGATATGGATGGTATCATTTCCTATGCTCCTGAAACATATTCCAAGGGAGATGGCAAGTTCAATACTGCCATTGGCAATCTCATGGCTGACATTGTCCTTGAGCAAGGGAATCTCGTTTTCAACAAAAGAACCGGAGAGGACATAGATGCCGTCATATTGAACCACGGCGGCATTCGTTCCATCATTTCCAAAGGAAACATCACAACCAGAACGGCGTTTGAAGTCATGCCATTTGAAAACAGCATCGTTGTCATAGCTTTGAAAGGAAAGCAAATTGATAGTATGATGCAGTATTTGAGTCTTGCAAAAAGAGCACATCCCATTAGTGGATTGAAATTGACACTGGACAAGGACTTCAACATATTGGAATCCCTAATTAAAGGAAAGACAATTGAAAGTGACAAGCTTTACTATTTGGCAACCAACGACTATCTATACAATGGAGGTGACGGAATGCGTTTTTTCACACCCAATGACAGCTTGTATGTTTTAGATTATAAAATTCGCAATGCCATGATAGATTATTTCAAAAAGGTGGACACCATCACACCAATCAAGGACGATAGATTTACCCAAACCAAATAACTATGAAACGTAGAACATTCTTACAACAATCGACAGCAGCTACAGCCTTGGTAACCATAGGTGGTTTTGGATTACAATCTTTCAACTCCTCACCGAAGCTGAAAAAAATCACAATATTGCATACCAATGACGTACACAGTCATATTGATCCTTTTGCTCCGGATGCATCTAGAAACGCAAATCAAGGTGGAGTGGCAAGAAGAGCTAGTCTTGTGGAGGCCATACGCAATGAGAATCCAAATACATTGTTGTTGGATGCTGGGGACATTTTTCAGGGAACACCGTATTTCAATTATTATGGAGGTGAACTCGAATTCAAATTGATGTCCAAGATGAAGTATGATGCAGCTACGATAGGAAACCATGATTTCGACAATGGCGTTGATGGCCTCTATGCCCAACTACCCCATGCCAAGTTTCAATTTCTTTCCGCCAATTACAATTTTAAAAACACCATTATGGATACTCATGTAAAACCATACCAAGTGTTCATAAAAGATGGTTTGAAAATTGGTGTTTTCGGCCTAGGAGTGAAGTTAAATGGTCTTGTAGACAAAAAAATGTATAAGGAGACCGAATATTTGGACCCTATTGAAAGCTCTCAAGAAATGACTCGCATCCTCAAGGAGGATGAAGCTTGCGATCTCATTGTTTGCTTATCTCACTTGGGCTATTATTATAAAAAAAATCCAAAGAAGATTTGTGATCTTCTTTTGGCAAAATCGACAAAGGACATCGATTTAATCATTGGAGGGCATACCCACACTTTTTTACCAAAACCTACAATTGCACAAAATAGTGAAGGTAAGAACGTACTGGTAAATCAAGTCGGTTGTTATGGCATAAATCTGGGTAGAATAGATTTTTACTTTGATGCCAACAAAAACAAAACTGCAGATGGTGCATCCATAATAGTGTAAGGAACTCCTTTTTAGAGCTACTATGTAGTTATAAAAATCAACACATTAAAAATTTATGAAAACCAAATTATTGTTTATCTTAAGATTAATTGTAGCCATAATCCTAATACAAACTTTACGTTTTAAATTTACTGCTCATCCAGACAGTGTCTATATTTTCGAACAAGTGGGATTAGAACCCTTTGGTCGCATAGGCATTGGTGTATTGGAACTCATTGCTGGCATCTTGTTACTGATCCCAAAGACGGTTTGGGCTGGTGCAACATTGACCTTAGGACTTATTGGTGGAGCCATAATGATGCACTTGACACAATTGGGCATAGAGATCAAAAATGATGGAGGCGTATTGTTTATTACTGCCGTGGTTACCTTCATATTATCTGCCATCGTATTGTTTTTCTACCGAAAAGACATTCCATTTTTAAAACTATAGAAATTTAAGGCAAGGGCATCATATCGTCATTATCTACTTTGGATTTCATATATGGATATATGAAATAAATCCCTATGGTTAGTAATAGTAGATAAGGTGCTTTCAATGTCCTCACATCCGAAAAAATATAGACTACTTGCACCATTTCGGAGAATGCAATGCATGTAATGGCCAAAAACAACAATAAATTCTTTTTAGTATCGTCATATAGATAATTCAACAACGAAAGTGAAAGCACCAATACCACAGAGATATTATATACACACTCGAATATGAATTCCCAAGAGCTTTGTAGATATCCATCTTCCATCATCATTTGATTGAGCGTAAAGATGACATATACATTGAATATGGACAACACAAGCAAATAAGCTCCAAAATGCTTTACCAAGTGCCTAAATCTCAACTTTCCAACAAGAAAAAAGAGCAGGCTTAAATAAGCCACAACAATAGGAAAGCTACCAATACAAGAATAAACGCCTGAATCCAACTCATTTATCACTGCATGGATTCCTGTTAAGGAAAAACCAAGTAGGAAACATATGAAGTATTTATTTTTTTCGGTATGCCGCCTAAGATAAACATACAAATAAACAGGAAATATAAAAGCCTTTGCAATGTTAGCCAACAAAGAATAATCAAGCAAAATGCAAATAGTCAACATACTTATCAACAAGTATATTATTGCTCTGATTATTTTAATTTCATCAACTTTCATTTTTATGAACGTATTACGTAAATATTCAACAGGAAACCTCATTCATCTTTCTAGTCATACGATCAAGGTCGTATTGCTTGATAATCGTCGGTCTTGGATTCAATGTATAGATAAATGAAATAGAATCCAATGATTAACAGCAGGGAATAAATAACATTTAAAATATAATCTGCAGAGATAAAAATATAGGCAACTTGTACCATCTCTGAAAATACGATGCATACACTAGCCAGGAACAATAAAAACCCTGTCCTAGAATCGTGATACAAATAGTTTAACAACGAAAAGGACAACACTAGCAAAATGCATAGATTGTAAACTCCCTCTATGACAAATTCCAATGTATTTACTTTAAGAGAATCATCCTCAAGAATCATTTGGTTAAGGGTAAAAATCACATATCCATTGAACACCAACAAAACCAATAGATAATATTTAAAGCGTTTTACCAATTGTCTAAAATTGAATTCTTTAATTATATAAACCAATAGACATAGATACGCCATTATATATGGCATACTGGTTAAATAAGAATAAAATATCGAACACATAGACAAAATCACAGCGTATATCCCCGAAAGTGAGAAAACCAACAAAAAACCAATAAAAGACTTGCTTTTAACACCTGGTTCCGTAAGGTATAGGTATAAAAAAATAGGAAACACAAATGCTTTGGATATACTTGAAATCAAAGTATAACCTAGCAAAACACTAATTACAAACAAAGCGGCAAGAAAAATCACCGCCCCTTTAATCAACTTAAATCTATCAACAATCATTTTGTAAACTTGGGGATGCAAATGTATTGAAAACCACACAATTAATCGATAAAACATGTCTTTTTATCGATAATTCACTTTTTTAACGCAATTACTTAAAAAAGACCAATGATATTCCTTTTTATTAAAAACAAAACAACAAAACACTAACAATCAATATCTTATATCAAAATTAAAAATCAGAAGAAATTCTTTTTTGGTGTCTAAATCAAATGATTTAACCTCAAAAAAACATTTTATTGATCTATATGTCAAAACTTAACAAATAATTCCTTTTTTTGAAATCAAAACTACTCCTGTTTTCTCTACTTTCTTTTACTTGGTCCCAATTTTGTCTTCAGCCATAACATAGCTCATTTTAAATTAAATGCAAAGATTCATTTTCACCGATCTTCATCTTAAATCTGTTTAAAACTCGTTATAGCGCTCTTCACATTCAGGTTGTAATGGAAGTATGCTCTTTATCATCAGAAACAGTTTGCCTTTTAGTTAAATTTGTTACCTTAACTTTACAAATCAAGTTTTACTTTCAATTCCATCTCTGCTAAAATATACCTGTAAATGAAATAGAAGCCTATAATCAACAACAAAGAATAAGTGATATAAAGAATACGGCCAGTAGAAATAAAATCATAAGGCAACTGCATCATTTCGGAATCTGGAGGAATAAAAAAATAGGCTACCTGTACCATTTCGGAAAACACTACGAATATACTTCCCAACAATAATAAAAAACTGACTTCAGTATCGTAATAGATATAGTTTAACAACGAAAACGAGAGTACCAAAATAATACATGAGTTATATATGCTTTCGAATAAAAATGCCAAGGTATACATCTCAAAAAACTCAGCTTCCAACATCATTCGATTAAGTGTAAGAATGGCATAGACATTAAAAATAACCAATACCAATAAATGGTATTTAAAACGCTTTATCAATTGACTAAAATTAAAATCTCTAGCTATATATACAATTAAACAAATATACGCTATAACAAATGGCATATTTCCAACATAAGGTTCAAGTTCAACATAAGAAGATGCATTTCCAAGATATGAAGAAATCAAATGGAACAACCCCATTACAACAGCATATATATCACCTATGAGAAACGCCAATAAAAAACCCATAAAAATTTTACTCTTTCTTTCTGATTCTGTAAGGTACAAATACAGAAAAACAACGAATATCAATGATAGAGTAATGTTTAACATTAAAATAAAATCAAACAAGACGCTAATAACAAATAAGGTGGACAACAAAACAACAGTCCTTTCATACAGTTTAAATCTATCAACAATCATTTTGTAAAGTATTGCGGAATACAATATAATAAAAAAACAACTACAGACCTAAAAACCAATATGTTACACAAAAAAATATATGTATTGAAAATAATTTCTGACATCTTGTTATTGCCGAAAGATCACATAAAAAGGTGTAACATATACCTTAGCACCTATGACAATGTCTTTTGACCATCGTAGTCTGCCTCTATGAATAAGTATATTTATAAAGAAAATAGTACCCCACACCTAACAATAAAAGATATGGTGTTACCAATGCATCAGTATTCTGAGCCGAAAAAAGAACGACGACTTGTACCATTTCCGAAAACGCTATGCTAGCGATGGCCAAGAACAAGAATAACTCTCTTTTTGTATCATTATATAAATAGTTTAACAAGGAAAACGAAAGCACCAGTATTACGAACACATTATATGTATATTCAAATATGAGACCAGAAGAATCCTCCAAAAAACATTCACATTCCAACATCATCAGATTGAAATTAAAAACAATGTAAACATCAAATACCAATAAAACGATCATATACGCCCAAAAGCGTCTTATCAAGTCCAACAATTTAAGCTTCTTCAAAAAGAAAACAAACAAGCAGAAGTAAGCAAATAAAAAGAATGAATTTGCAATATGGGAACTGAAGACATCTTCCTCAAATAACACACCCATTACCCCATCAATTCCAGACATAGTAAATCCAAGTAAAAAACCTATAAAACATTTGCTTACGGCATCAGCTCTCTTAAGATAAGAATATAAAAGCAAAGGAAACATTAATGCCTGTGGAAAAACATACACAAACCAAAGATCGAATAATGCAAAAATAACATATGTAACAATTGAGAGGTACGCAATGCCTTTAATCAACATAGGTTGATCTACTTTCATTTGAAAAACAGGGTGTATAATCATATTCAATAAAAACAAAAACCACCAATAAACCAATATCTTGGAGCTCATCCATTTCAATAAGCCTAATTCCAAGTCTTAAGACAATACCTTGTAGCTTCTATAAATCTTGGATTCTGATTTCATATAAAAATAGAAGCCAATAATCAACAACAAGGAATAAGTAATATTTATAATATAATCTACAGAGATAAATATACAAGCAACTTCAACCATCTCTGAAAACACGATGCAAACACTAGTCAAAAACAAAAACTCCATCTTGGGTAGGGCAGTCCAAATAATTTAGTTGTTGCTTGAAATTGAAACCCTTAATTACACAGATCAATAGGCATATGTATAACATACCTATTAAATATGGAGGCATTATTGGTTTCTTCATTACCAACAAACAATACACTGCTAAAAATGAGAGCATCAACAAGAAACCAATGAAAGATTTGCTTTCAATGTCCGATTTCGTAAAATACAAATGCAAAAAAACAGGAAATATAAATGCTTTGGTAATACTTGAAACCAAAGTATAACCTAACAATATACTAATTACAAACAAAGCGACAAGAAATATTATTGCCCCTTCAATCAACTTAAATCTATCAGCAATCATTTTTAAAATTTGGGGAGAGGGAACTTAAATATACTAAAAACCAATTAATTAACAAAAAAAATATCGCATTAGCTATTTACTTTTTCAACGTGATTGCATAATAAAAGAATAATGATAGATGCCCTATAGGCTATAAGCATAAAGTAATAAAAGTCAATGTTATGCATAAAAACATTGACAAGAATTATTTTAGAGGCAAACCCTAATCGTCAACCTCTAAAATAGATATCTATAACTGAAACTTATCAAAGAATTCCTTTTCAGAAATCAATGTTACCCCCAGTTTCTCCGCTTTTTCTTTTTTGCTTGGCCCCATTTTGTCCCCTGCTATGAGATAGCTAGTCTTGGATGATATCGATGAGGCGTTTTTACCTCCATTATCTTCAATCAGTTTTTTCAACTCATTTCTGGATACCGTTTCAAAAACTCCAGAAACGACAAAAGCCAAACCTTCAAGTTTATTTGTCTGATTGGCCAACACATCTGCTGAAATTTCCAATTGCACACCAAAAGCTTTCAATCGTTCAATTATTTTCACGTTTGCTTCTACTGTAAAAAAGGCTACTACGCTCTCCGCAATCTTCACCCCTATTTCATCTACTTGCTCCAAGTCTTCAATCGAAGCATTTGCCAATGCGTCAATGTTTTTATAATGCTTTGCTAGTTTCTTGGCTACTGTCTCCCCTACGAAACGAATGCCCAAGGCAAACAAAACACTCTCGAATGGAATTCCCTTAGATGCTTCCACTCCATTCACCAAGTTTTCGGCACTTTTTTCAGCCATCCTATCCAATGGCATCAATTGCTCCACTGTAAGTTCATACAGGTCGGAATAATTGGCAATCAAATCTTCTTTTACCAAAAGTGCTACGGTCTCTCCTCCCAACCCTTCTATATCCATTGCTTTTCTGGATATATAATGTTGGATTCTTCCTATGACCTGAATGCTACAACCATTGTAATTGGGGCAATAGTGCTTGGCCTCTCCTTCTATTCTAACCAACTCCGTATTGCACTCGGGACAGTTTGAGATGTATTCTGTCTTTTGGGAACTTGAAGGGCGCTGGCTTAAATCGACAGCTATGATCTTTGGTATGATTTCCCCTCCTTTTTCCACAAAGACCTCATCATTTACCCTGATGTCCAATTTCTCTATTTGATCCGCGTTGTGCAAAGATGCTCGTTTTACAGTTGTACCAGCCAACTCCACTGGTTCCAGGTTTGCTACTGGTGTAATGGCTCCTGTTCTTCCTACTTGATAGGAAATGGAATTCAACTTCGTGGAGACTTGTTCTGCTTTGAACTTGTATGCCATTGCCCAACGTGGTGCCTTGGAGGTATATCCCAACTCCTCTTGTTGGAATAGGCTATTCACCTTTACGACCACACCATCTGTTTCATACGGCAAATCATGCCTTACCTTATCCCAATGGTTGATGAACTCGAAAACCTCATCTATGGAATTCGTCAATTTTGCTGCTTCTGGCACTTTAAAGCCCATTGCTCTAGCTTTTTCAAGACTGTGAAACTGGGAGTCTATTCCTAGATTATCTCCTGTTAAATTGTATAACAAACACTCCAAAGGGCGTCTTGCCACTTCTGCACTATCCTGTAGCTTCAAACTCCCAGATGCCGTATTCCTTGGGTTTCTATAAGGTTCCTCTCCGTTGGCCACGCGCTCTTCATTCATTTTGTTGAATCCGTCGAATGGCAAGATGATTTCTCCTCGGATGTCAAATTTTTGTGGATAATCTCCTTTTAATTGCAAAGGCACTGTCTTTATGGTTTTAATGTTTGCTGTTACCTCATCACCTTGAAAACCGTCTCCACGGGTTACTGCCCTTGTCAAGCTTCCATTCTCATAAGTCAAACTTATGGATGCACCATCATATTTGAGCTCACAGGTGTATTGGATGTCTCCATCGATTAGTTTTCTTATTCTAGTTTCCCAGTCTTTTAGGTCTTCTAGAGAATATGAGTTATCCAAAGAATACATTCTATGATTGTGTACTATCGTATTGAAATTCTTGGTAACCTCTCCTCCAACTCTCAATGTTGGCGAGTTGGCGTCGTAAAACTCCGGGTGTTGTTCTTCCAAAGCTTGAAGTTCCTTCAATTTCACATCAAATTCGTAATCACTTATGGTTGCCTCGTCCAAAACATAATAATTGTAATTGTGCTCTCGAAGTTCTTTACGGAGGTTTTGTATAATCTCTTTTATGTTACTCATCTGTTTTATTTTACTTCCAATTCAAAAAATCTATAACTTATCTATATTCAACCAAGTAGGTTTGGGCAATGGTTTAAATTGCCCCATCTTTTCCAAAAGGCCATCTATAGTATCATCCATAACAATGGCATCTAGGTTTTCTTGTTTCAAGAAACCTCGTTCCACCATTGTTTCACATTGCTTGATCAAAGCATCGTAATACCCCTTTACATTCAATATCCCTATTGGCTTTGTATGCAACCCCAGTTGCCCCCAAGTTGCAATTTCAAAAAACTCATCCATAGTACCGAAGCCTCCAGGAACAATCATAAATCCATCGGATTTTTCATACATAACAACCTTTCTATCATGCATGTTTTTAGTTACTATCAACTCGAAAAGATCATTGTTTACTATTTCCTTCGTTTTCAAAAACTCTGGTATTACACCAATAGCTGTCCCATTGCTATCCAAGACTCCTTTGGCTACTAGTCCCATGATACCAATTTTAGCTGCACCATATACCAAATTTATGTTTCGTTTCGCCAAGGTTTCTCCCAATAGATAGGCTTCTGCCACAATATCTTTATCGTTGCCTTCACTTGCTCCGCAAAACACTGCCATGCTTTTCATCTGTTATATTTAATTGGAATACCGTTAATTATTTCTTTGTTGCTTTCAACATCCTATCTTTGCCAAATAGGTCTTTTTTGATTTCGATGCCCTCAAATTCGTATGAATTCACCAATTCTATCATTTCATCTGCCAGATACTCATTAATTTCAAAAAACAATTGCCCTTGGGGTTTTAAGTGCTTTTCTGCAAAACCAGTTATTGCCTCATAGAAAATCAATGCATCGTCATCTTCCACGAACAATGCCAAATGTGGCTCGTTTTCAAGTACGTTGGCTTTCATTTTTCCTTTTTCCAAATTGCGAATGTAAGGTGGATTGGATACGACAACATCCAATTTCAAGTTTTCAATGCCCAGTTCCTTAAAACCAGACTTAACAGATTCTTCATTTAGTATGCTAGCTTTTACGAAAGTTACATCCTGACAGTTGAGTTCTGCATTTTCCTTGGCTGTTTTCAAAGCCCCTTCCGAAACGTCCAAAGCATGAACACTTGCGCTTGGTATGTTCTTGGCCAAAGAAATAGCTATGCAACCACTACCTGTCCCAACATCCAAAATATGGAAACTGTTCTTTCTTATGCCTGAGGCTAGGCTCTCTTCCTTGGCTTTACTCTCTTGAACGACCCACTCAACCAATTCTTCTGTCTCTGGCCTTGGAATCAATGTATTTTCATTCACTTTGAAAGGCAACTCATAGAATATCGTTTCTCCCAAAATGTATTGAATGGGTCTCTCGTTCTTCAAACCTTCCAAAGCTTCAAAAATTGGAACCTGCTCTTCCTTTGTTATGGATATACCTATATCCATTGCCAATGCCAATCTTGAAATGTCAAAAAAGGATTCAATGCATATGAAAAAGAAACTGGACACTTCTTCCTTTCCATATATGGTATCCAATTCCTTGTGGAATATATTTTTAAGGTCTTTTAACAGCACTATTATAGTAGTTTTAATTTTCAAGTGTTATCATAAGTCTTTTATCATCCAAACACCACAGGAAAAATGCCCTGTGTTGCCAAGAGGCTCTTCCAAATGCCTAAAACCATACTTTTCGTAAATATGTATTGCTGCCTTGAGTTGTGAGGCAGATTCCAAATAACATTGCTTGTAGTCCAAAGCTTTTGCCGATTCCAAGCATTTTTCGAATAGCAATTTCCCAAACCCCCTCCCTCTCATTTTTGGAGATGAATACATTTTTTGAATCTCGCACACATCTGCCTCAAAATCTTTTAATGGCTTTACACCTCCTCCTCCTATGATTTCACCATTCTCTTCAACGACATAATAGATGTCGTTCTCATTCTGGTAGGCTTCAAACATTTTTGGAGTTTCATCATCTTCATACGCTGTTCCCACCAAAGGCAATTCAAACTCGGAAAAACAAGCTCTGATGACAGCTTCCATTTGAGTATTGTCCCCTGCTTGGATTTCTCTTATGACAATATTATTTTTGCTCACTTTATTATACTATTTTTACGCAAGTGAAGATACATGAAATATAAAAAATGTACGATGAAGAAATTTATAATGTTATCAACAATTGCCATTGGTCTTTTAAGCTGTTCTGTCAACGAAAAACCAGAGTTCTTAAGAATTGAAAACATTAAGATCGTAGAGTCCACTTCGGAGCACATTACATTAAGTGCAGATGCCTTTTTTCTTAACCCAAACGACATCGGAGGAGAATTGAAATCCGAAGGGATCAAAGTATTCGTAAATGATGAGGAAATGACCACTATTTCTTCCGAATCCTTTGAAGTCCCAGCCAAAGAGGAATTTTCAATTCCATTGCAAGCCAACATCCCCTCAAAGAGAATATTAAACACCAATACTCTTGAGAGTGTGTTCAATAGCATTTTAAATCAAAAGATCAAAGTGCAATATCTGGGAGTGATCGAATACAAAGTCCTAGGTTTCTCCCATACATATGACATAGATAGAACAGAAGATGTGAAAATTAAACTTTAGCATTGACATCTCACGAAACTTACATAAAACGCTGTATTGAAATTGCCAAAAATGCCTTGGGGAGCGCTAGACCAAACCCAATGGTCGGCAGTGTCATCGTGTACGATGACAAGATCATTGGCGAGGGTTATACTAGTGCTTATGGTGGCAACCATGCAGAAGTGAATGCCATAAATAGTGTAAAAGACAAACCCCTCTTAAAGAAATCTACACTCTATGTAACGTTGGAACCTTGCTCTCATTTTGGAAAAACACCTCCTTGTAGTGATTTAATAATTGCAAACGACATTCCCAACATAGTAATCGGTACTATGGACACGCATAGCAAGGTTGCTGGAAGAGGTATCCTAAAGCTTCAAAACAATGGCTGCAAGGTGATCATCGGTGTCTTGGAAGAAGCTTGCAAGGCTCACCATAAACGATTCTTTGCATTTCACGATAGAAAGCGACCTTACATCATATTGAAATGGGCAGAAACCAATGATGGTTTCATAGCTCCAAAATCCAAAAAGGAAAGAAAGCCAGTTTGGATTACCAATTACCTATCTCGCCAATTGGTACATAAATGGCGCACAGAGGAGCAAGCCATCCTAACTGGGACCAATACAGTTTTACAAGACAACCCGAGTTTGACAGCACGTGATTGGACTGGACAAAATCCAACTCGCATCGTTTTGGACAAAGATTTGAAATTAGATGCCAATGCTTCCATTTTCAATGCTGAAGCCAAAACCATCGTGATAAGCTCAAAGCTTAATCCCAAGAATTCTAAAGCAGATATCGAAACAATAGACTTCGAAGCCAATGAAAGCATAGCTGCGCAAATTTGCAACGTCCTATACGACCGTGACATCAATTCTGTCATCGTAGAAGGTGGAGCAAGAATGCTTCAAACATTCATAGATGAGAATCTTTGGGATGAAGCTCGTGTATTCACAGGTACCATCAAATTCAACGAAGGCATAAAAGCCCCAAATTTTTCTGGACATTTGATTTCTGAAGAAAAGATATTGGAAGATACACTTAGATTATATAGTAATAACCTTTAAAAACTCCCACTCGTTTGGGAAAAACCATGATAAAAACCATAATATTCGATTTTGGAGATGTATTTATAAACCTTGACAAGGAAGGTTCAAGAACAAATATGTTGGAATTATTTGAAATAGATGACTTTTCTGAAGATATAATTGCCATAAATGCCTTGTATGAACAAGGCTTCATGTCCACAAGTGAGTTTTTGGAATTTTATTGCGACAACTTCCCAAAGCTTTCCGAAGCAGATGTAATAGAGGCTTGGAACTACATTCTATGTGATTTTCCTCCACGCAGATTGGATTTCATAAGACAGTTGTCCGAAGACAAGAAGTACAAGCTCATCTTATTGAGCAACACCAATGCATTGCATATAGATAGCATAAAAAAAAACATCCCCTTTTACGAAGAATTCAAAGATTGCTTCGATGCCTTCTATTTGTCACATGAAATACAATTGAGAAAACCCAATGCAGATATCTATGAATTCGTTTTGAATGAGAATAGCCTTGAAGCTGAAGAATGTCTCTTTATAGACGATACCAAAGAAAACACTGATGCTGCATCCAAACTAGGTCTTAACGTTTGGAACAACGACCCGAAGAATGATGACATCATTGACTTGTTCAAGGTTAAAAGTGATTTGTTTTGATTAATCTAATTCTCAGCATATCATTTTCAAGTTCTCTATATGTGTTTTTCAAATACTTCGAGAAATACAACATCAACACGTTACATGCCATAATTGTAAACTATGTCGTTGCTGCCTCTTGCGGATTTTGGTTCTTTGAAGGTAATGTGAGTTTTGCCCACATTCCAGAAAAACAATGGTTTCTTGGAGCCATCTTATTGGGATTATTATTCATTTTTATTTTCAACATAATGGCTCTTACGTCTCAAAAAAATGGGCTATCCGTGGCATCTGTAGCTGGCAAGATGTCCGTTGTGGTTCCAATATTGTTCGCAGTCATAGTCTACAAGGAGCATCTGGGCATATTTAAAGTGTTCGGAATCATCATTGCTCTTTTGGCCGTGTACTTTACTTCCGTCAGGCCCAAAAGCAGTAAGACATCCTTGAACAAAAGAACTTTGATTTACCCCATTCTCCTGTTCGTAGGTTCTGGAATCATAGACACCTTTATAAAATATATGGAGACCAATTATGTTTCTTCTGAGGAAATCCCCTATTTTTCTGCAGTCGTTTTCAGTTTTGCAGGATTGATAGGGATGGTCACATTGGTAATTAAGAAGGATTTTGCATTTGAGTGGAAAAATGTCTTGGGTGGCATTCTTTTGGGTGTTCCAAACTACTTTTCCATAATTTACCTATTGAAGGCGCTACAAAATCAAAACCTGAACAGCTCTACGGTATTTACCATTAACAACGTCGCCATCGTCATGATTTCAACGCTATTGGGGATTGTCGTTTTCAACGAGAAATTGATCAAAAAAAATTGGTTCGGCATAGGCCTAGCCATAATAAGCATAATATTAGTAGCAAGCACATAATTTGGAAGAGAAAGATACATATAAAACAATTGTAAAGTCTTCAGAAGAAGTCCTTTTCAAGGACAGGAACAGCAAATTTTTCAGTTACGCCTTTCCCATCTCGGAAGAAGAAGACGTAAAAGCCCATATAGACACCCTAAAGAAACAACACCACTCGGCAAGACACTGGTGCTATGCCTATCAATTAGGCACAGAATTCGTAAAATATAGGGCCAATGACGATGGAGAACCAAGCAATAGTGCAGGAATGCCCATCTATGGGCAAATACAGTCCTATGACGTTACCAACATATTGATAGTAGTCGTCAGGTATTTTGGAGGTGTAAAGCTGGGAGTTGGAGGTCTTATCAATGCTTACCGCACTGGGGCCCAAATGGCTCTTGATTCCTCTGAAATTATTGAACGTACGATAAACATCGATTTCCTTATTTCTTTCGATTATCCAAATATGAACAAGGTAATGCGAATAATAAAGGAAAAGAACTTGAACATAATCGCCCAAAAACTGGAATTGGATTGTCAAATCTCCATTTCAGTCAGAAAGAAAAATGCTCTGGAAATCGAAACCATTTTCAACACCCTTTACAAAGTAGACATCAAAACACTCGAAGGTTAACTTAAAATATCCAAAATATATTTAGGAGGTCTCATAGGTTTATTCGTTTTTAAATCCACAAAAGCCAAGACCGTATTTGCAGTAGATATAGTTTCATTTGATTCATTCAATATTTCGTAATCAAACTCTATCGTTACTAGCGGTTTTTTTTTGAGCTTCGTCCTCACCTTTATCACATCGTCATAGTACGCAGACCTTTTAAAATTCAATTGCATTGAAACAACTGGAAGAGCAACACCTTCTTCTTCCATTCTTTTATAGGAAAGGCCAAATTTCCTCAACCATTCAATACGTCCCATCTCAAGGTATAAAGCATAGTTCCCGTGATGAACCACTCCCATTTGGTCAGTTTCTCCATATCTGACTCTTATTTCTATTTCATCATTTTTCATACTTGTAATTGATTATTTTTTTGTAGCTTAGGGATAAGATAAACATGGGGAAAAAAAACTACAAATTCAATAGTAAATGATTTTTTTTTTTAGAAATTTGTTCACATATTTGTCACGCTATAAAACAGCATAGTTTTTAATCCGATTCTGTGCTACATACAACTAACAATAAAAAGCCTTTTAATAACAAATGAGTGTAACTGCGCAATCGGTCTGGAATAACTGTCTAAATTTTATAAAGGACAATATCCAACCACAAGCTTACAAAACATGGTTTGAACCAATTATAGCAGTGAAGCTTACAGATAATGCATTGAGCATACAAGTCCCTAGTAAATTTTTCTACGAGTGGCTGGAAGAGCATTATGTGAAGATATTAAAAGTGGCATTGACCAAGGAATTGGGTGAAACCGCAAAGTTGGTTTACATCATAAAAATGGAAAACACCTATGGCAACAAACAGCCATTCACAGAAAAGATTCCTAGTGCCAACAGAAGCTCTGTAAAAGCACAAGATGTAGATGTCCCTTTAAACAACAAGAATCCTGAATTACGCAATCCATTTGTTATTCCTGGCATTCGCAATGTGAAGATTGAATCTCAGCTCAACCCAAATTATAATTTCGACAATTTCCTTGAAGGTGATTCCAACCGTCTTGCAAGAAGTGCAGGTTTGGCGGTCTCAGCAAAACCAGGAGGAACATCCTTTAATCCATTGTTGATATTTGGAGGTGTGGGTCTTGGAAAAACACACTTGGCTCACGCCATTGGTGTAAACATAAAAGATAAATATCCCGAAAAAACAGTCTTGTACATTTCTGCCGAGAAATTTACCCAGCAATACATAGATTCCGTAAAGAAGAACAATAGAAACGACTTTATCCACTTCTATCAACTTATCGATGTACTAGTCATAGATGATGTACAGTTCCTTTCAGGAAAATCTGGAACGCAAGATGTCTTTTTCCACATATTCAATCACTTGCATCAAAACGGCAAGCAGGTCATCCTTACAAGCGACAAGGCTCCAGTGGATATGCAAGACATAGAACAACGCTTGTTGTCCCGTTTCAAATGGGGATTGTCAGCCGAATTGCAAACACCGGATTTCGAAACTCGCGTTTCCATCTTGAAGAACAAATTGTATAGAGATGGTGTTGAGATGCCAAATGACATAGTGGAATATGTCGCAAAAAACATCAAGTCCAACATAAGGGAGCTGGAAGGAGCAATCATATCCCTTATAGCACAATCGTCTTTCAACAAAAAAGAGATCAACATCGAACTTGCAAAACAAGTTGTGGAGAAATTTGTAAAAAACACCAAAAGGGAAGTATCCATAGACTACATACAAAAAGTAGTATCGGATTATTTTCAAATGGATGTGGACACTTTGCAATCCAAAACCAGAAAACGTCATATTGTACAAGCAAGGCAATTGGCAATGTTCTTTGCAAAGAAATTTACAAAGGCCTCTTTGGCTAGCATTGGTTCTCAAATAGGAAAGCGTGATCATGCTACTGTATTACACGCATGCAAAACAGTAGACAATCTATCTTCCACAGACAAGCAGTTTAGAAAATATGTAGAGGACCTTACCAAGAAGCTTTCGGTATAGATTTAATTTTTAAAACCTACCTTTTTCACAGATAACATTATGACCAAGATACTGATGGTTTGTTTAGGAAACATTTGTCGTTCCCCTTTGGCGGAAGGCATATTGCAATCCAAACTACCTGAAGATTCCTTTTTCATAGATTCTGCTGGCACAAGCAACTATCATATTGGTGAAAAACCAGATAGACGTTCCATTGCCATTGCAAGGCACTATGGTATAAACATAGATAAACAAAGAGGTCGTCAATTCACATCTTTGGATTTTGATCGTTTTGACCACATCTATGCCATGGACAATTCCAATTATAAGAACATCCTTGCCTTGGCCAATAACGACAAGGACAAAACCAAGGTGAAGCTTATCCTCAACGAAAGTTTTCCCAACGAAAACCTTGACGTTCCAGACCCATATTATGGTGGAGATTCTGGTTTTGACAACGTTTTCAAAATGCTCGATGAAGCTTGCAATATCATAGGAAATAGACTAAACTACTAATAATCAGCGTATAAATAGTATTAACTTTACTAAAAAACGCAAAAATGAAAAAATTACACATTGGTCTCTTCATCGTATTATCCTACCTAAGCTTTTCTCAAACCGTATCATTGGAAACTTTTGGTCCCATATTTTCAAGTCCCGTGGAAATTGCACACGCAGGAGACGATAGACTCTTCATAGTGGAACAAGGAGGTGTCATCAAGATATTGAATGCAGATGGCTCAGCGAATCCAACCCCTTTCCTAGACATCGATAACTTGGTTAGCTCCGGTGGTGAACGTGGATTGTTGGGTTTGGCTTTCGCTCCCGATTATTCCTCTTCTGGTCGATTCTATGTAAATTATACCAATAACTCCGGAAACACCGTGATATCGAGATATACAGTAAGCTCAAACCCCGATGTGGCCAACACCTCAGCTACTATATTGTTAACGATAACGCAACCCTACTCAAATCACAATGGAGGTAAGATTACATTTGGACCAGATGGTTACCTCTACATTGCCACTGGTGATGGTGGTTCTGCTGGAGACCCAGGGAATAGATCTCAGAACACAAACACCTTATTAGGCAAGATATTGAGAATTGACGTCGATGGATCGACTTACGATATTCCGGCAGACAATCCATATGCAAATTCTGGTGGCTCTCCTGAAATATATGCCATTGGCCTTAGAAATCCCTGGAAGTTGTCTTTCGATACATTGAACGGTGATTTATGGATTGCCGATGTTGGGCAAAATGCCTTCGAAGAAATAGACAAAGTAGTGGGGTCTGGAACACCTGGAGACAATTACGGGTGGAGATGTTATGAAGGCAATGCTCCATATAACAATGATGGAAGTTGCCCAGCATTCAGTAATACCGTAATGCCAGTTGCCGATTATGCCTTGGCTAATGGTAGATGCTCCGTTACCGGAGGTTACCTGTACAGAGGCAGCAT
Organism: uncultured Bizionia sp.; assembly: GCA_947496215.1. Classification (GTDB taxonomy): domain Bacteria; phylum Bacteroidota; class Bacteroidia; order Flavobacteriales; family Flavobacteriaceae; genus JAHDHI01. The sequence continues at coordinate 142,659 of CANMCF010000006.1, read as the reverse complement.
GTACCCCAGTTTTTATGGCAAATACTTCTTTGCAGATTATTGCAGCAATGAGATAGGTATTCTAACGGAAAATTCAGGAATTTGGAATATGACTTTCCAAACTCCTAATATTACACAATTTTGGACTACATTTGGAGAGGATATAAACGGGGAGTTGTATATTGCTGGAAATGGAAGGGTATATAAGATTTTGGATCCTAATTTGAATGTTCCAGAAAACGAGGGCTTACATTTCGAAATGTACCCAAATCCATCCAACAACATTGTAAACATTCGCTTCCCATTGCAATATAGAAACATCGAATCCGTTACGATTTATACCGTTCGAGGCAAAACAATTAAAAAGACTAAACCTAACAATACAGCACAATTAAGCATTTCGACAAGTAAGATTCCTAGTGGATTGTACTTGATAGAGGTTTCAACTGGAAATGGTGAAAAGGCGATTAGAAAACTAATTATCAATTAATGGAAAATCAACTTGGAAAATTATATCTTATCCCCACAACTTTGGGGGATACGGAACCTTTGAACGTATTACCTTTAACAGTAAAAAAGATCATAGAACAAACAGATATATACATTGTCGAAAACGAAAAGACAGCTAGGCGATTCATCAAAAAGATAAGTTCTGGCAAGCAACAATCATCTTTAACCCTATTTCCTCTCAATAAATTCACAGACGCAAGTGAACTCCCAGGCTATCTGGAACCTTGCAAGAAAGGCATCAACATCGGAGTCATTTCCGAAGCTGGTTGTCCAGGTGTTGCAGATCCTGGGGCAGACATAGTGAAGATTGCACATAGAAACAACATAAAAGTCATTCCGCTGGTAGGCCCATCTTCTATACTACTTGCCATGATGGGCTCTGGCATGAATGGCCAAAGTTTTGCCTTCAACGGTTATCTACCAATAGACAAAGGAGAACGCAAACAAGAACTAAAAAGACTGGAACGCTTGTCCTTTGATCAAGACCAATCACAATTATTCATTGAAACACCATACAGAAACAACAAGATGTTGGAGGATCTATGCAGTGTTTTAAATGGCAATACTGATATATGTGTTGCTTGTGACATCACGTTGCCAACCGAGTACATAAAAACCATGACTGCAAACGAGTGGAAAAAAACAAAGGTTGACCTCCATAAGAGACCAACCCTGTTCATTATTCATAAAATCTAAGATCTAATTAAGCTTTCAATGAAACTTTTGGTCTTTTGTTTGGTTTGATCTGTGATGTATCATAACCTGAAAAACGTTTCATATAGGATTTTATGGAAGTCCCATAGGCATCAGAGAAACCTTGCACCCCATAACTTCTAAGATATTTCTTAACACTACCAGGCCCAGCTAAATGAGCTGCTGCCAAAATACCAGATTCAGTTATCTTTATTCCATTGAGGTATTTTCCGTCAAAACGCTTGATATCCCTTCTCAACACCCACTTGTTTCGTTCTGTGTTTGCCACAAAAGCCATTTCCTGCAATTCTGGTGTTTTGAGGAATTTCTTTGCATCTGTAATACCTATTAGCTTCAGTGTGCTTTTACCAAATTGGTATTTACCCAAATAACCTAGGGTATTGACCGAAAAATAATTATTCTGAGATTCTTTGAAACCCAAGGCTTCCTTAAATCCCAAAAAAGATTTCCCCAACTCAGGGGAAAACGATTTTTCCATTTCAAAAAAATCGATGCCGTCCTCGTCATCCAGATTAACTGTGTAATCCAAATCCAATCCCTTTGTAGAGTAATAATAAACCGTACTCTCCACTTTCTCTTCTGTTGATAGCGACACAACTATTAAAACACAAATTGTAAACGCCAGCAATAAAAAACTTGCAATACTCTTCTTGTTCATAATTTCTTTAATTTCTAAGGCTGCTTTATTCAAAAAGCGAGCCAAAAAATTCAGCGTGCAAAATTATAAATAATATTTGATATAACAAAATTAATCGTTCAACTACAATTAAAAGTATATGGCGTGGAACTTTATGCCATTTTCATCGTTGAACTCCAATGTGGGAAGTGGTATTTTTACCACATTAAAAACATCAAGTAAAACCCTTAAAATCTGCGAGTTAGTTTTAATTTTTGTAAGATCGAAATCCAAGCTCAAATAGTATTGTCGCCTCCTATTTTGATTGGGAAACAATTCCTTTTCTACAGCTTTAGTTCCAGCCAACATCCCTTCCCCTCCATAACCAAAAGCTACATTCAGCCACTTAGGAAGCTTGCTTTGTTTGAAAAACGAATGCAAGTTTGCACTTAACCAATAAGTTTGCCCATTGTAATCCTTTAATGCTTCCTCCAAAAAACCTGCTCCTAGCTTATCTGGTCGTTGCGTGGCATAACGTGTTTGGTGAAAGGAGTATTTTAATGTAATACGTTGTTCTTTCCATAACAACTCTTGTCCAACGTAAATTCCCGTTCCTGATGCATTTGCTAGGAAATCCCCCCAAGAAAACCCCCATTCCTTGGAAAAGCCATCCAATACCTCTACCGCTGTCAAGAAGGAAAAACCCAAGGTTGCTCCATATAGCAGTTGATCTCTTTCCCCTACTCCACTCCAGTTCAGAGTTTGTGCACCAAACTTTCCCAATTGATAAGCTGTAAATACATGCCCAAACTTATCCATTTGAAGCCATTCCTCATTGTCATTTATGGTGTGGAACCTCGAACGTTCAAAATCACTATACCATAACTGATTCAAACCAACAAGCGTCAACGCTCCTATGGACGCCTCAGAAATGACAACTGCATTGCGTCTGATCACATTCAAAGAATCGCTGGGCTTGAAAAAATTGTTGAACTTGGATTGTGAAAATGCCGATACCGACATTAGAACCAAGGTCAGGTATGTTAAAACAGATTTCAATGTTATTTATATATCCCTTGCGATGACAAATAAGCATGATATGCTCTAGCATTTGCGTTATGTTGTGCCAACGTCTTTGCAAACCTATGGTAGCCCAAGCGTTTGGCATCTGCCACGAAGTATAGATATTGATGTTTCTCATTGTTTAAAACCGCATTTATCGCAGACACATCTGGCATTGCTATTAATCCTGGAGGCAACCCTCTATTCATATAAGTATTGTAAGGAGATGCAATTTCCTTGTGGACATTCAACACACGCTTGATCACCGTATTTCTATATTTTGGAAGCTTGTAGGCAGCAAAACGAATTGTTGGATCTGCTTGCAATGGCATACCTATTCTAATACGATTTAGATACACTCCTGCTATTCGTGGTTGTTCGCTTGGCTGCTTGGATTCCTCGTATACTATCGAAGCCAGTGCAATAACCTCGGATTCGGACAAACCAATCTCCTTTGCCTTTTCTTTTCGAGATGCATTCCAGAATGCCTTATATTCTTTGAGCATGCGATCTCTAAATCGTTCTGCCGAACTATTCCAAAATAACTCATAACTATTAGGAATGTACATTCCCAAAGCAGTTTCTGGCTTAAATCCATTTTCATCCAAAAAGTTCTTGTCCATCATTGCATTTAACAACGACAAGCTATCCGCATCTATTTGTTTCGCTATCCTACCAGCCAACTTCGCGATGGTTTCTTGATTGTTGAAAGTCACTTTCACAGGAACATTGTTGACTCTTATGGAATTGATAATATCATTGTTGTTCATTCCCCTTTTAATGAGAAAACGTCCAGACTTGATGCGGTCTGTGTATTTTTTCTGCTTCGCCAAGGCATCAAATGTTTCTATGTCCTTCAATAGAGGCTTTAATTGTTCCCTGACATCTTCGTAGTCAGAACCTTTGGAAATATTTACAAAAGTAGTTTCCGCCTCAAAGCTGGTGTTGGGTTCAAACATTGCCCCATAGACGTAATATGCAAAGTATCCTGCAACGATTAAGCCAATGATTACAATGGCAAGTAGTATTTTTTTAATGTACATTGGTATTTATGAGTTGAAATAAATATTCGTTTTTAAAAACTCCATTATGGAAGTTCCAATCTTTTTTTAATCCTATGTTTTCAAAGCCTTGACTGGTAAACAACTTGATGCTGGCTTGGTTTTCTTCTGAAATGTTACAATACAATTGGTGTAAATCCAGGTGTACAAAACAATAGTTCGACAACATCTGAAGTGCTTCGCGTCCATATCCCTTCTGTCTATTTTCGAATTCCTTCACCAAGATACCAATGCCTGCCCTCCTATTTTTTACGTCAAAATCAAAAATATCGATCATCCCCAAAGCGACGTCATCATAATTGGAAATAACCAACCTCAGTTGTTTGACTTCATAAATGTCTTTGTGGGCGTTATCAAGATATTGCTTTATCAAAAACTTGGAATATGGAGTAATGGTATTGCTAATCTCCCAAATGGCCTCATCGTTTTCAATAGTATGAATGAAATCCAGATCTTCAGGCTCCAATGGCCGCAAATAGATATGTTCACCTTTTAACGTTAGCATTTTATCTCTCCTTTAAAAACCTGTTTTGCTGGACCTTGAAGCCAAATATTCTCATAGCCTTTCTCTGTTTTATCAAAAGAGACTTTCAAAGCTCCCCCTTCAGTATTCAATGCTACTTCGTTTTTTACGGTCTCTCCTATGTAGTGCATACCCAAGGCAACAGCAGTGACTCCAGTTCCACAAGAGAATGTTTCATCCTCCACTCCTCTTTCATAGGTACGTACCGCAAAAGTTTCCGCATTTATTCTTTCTACGAAGTTTATGTTGCTTCCAGCTTCATCGTATAGCTTTCCATAACGAATTTTTGCACCTTCTTCTTTAACATCTACCGTTTTGAGGTTTTCGGCAATTTCGACATGGTGTGGGGATCCTGTGTTCAAGAACAAATGAGTATCATATTCCTCGATGGCCTCTACATTCTGCATTTGCAACTTCACAAAATCGTCTTCAATGGTAGCATGATGTATGCCATCTATTGCATTGAATGTTGTTTTTTTACCTATCACTCCTAAATGCCTTGCGAAGGCGACAATGCACCTCCCTCCATTTCCGCACATGCTACTCTCATTTCCGTCGGCATTGAAGTAAACCATTTTGAAATCGGTTGTTTCATCTTCTTCCAACAGTATTAGACCATCTGCTCCAATGCCAAAACGCCTATCACATAAAAAGGCAATGCATTTGGCATCTTTTTTGTTGAATTTATTTTGTCTGTTATCAATAAAAACGAAGTCATTTCCCGTGCCTTGGTATTTATAGAAGGTATATGTCATCTAGCTTGAATTATTTCGACAAATATAATGTTTTAGAAATTTATTCATGCTGTTAAATACTCGTTAAAGTTGAAAATGGCACTCAATAAAATTTTAATTTTAATGTTATGAATTTATGGATTGTTGACAAGTAGCATTCCATAATCAAATCAATTGAAAACCTTAACACATAAACACTTAACAAATGAGAAAGATTTTATCGCTGGTTTTAGTTTCGGTATTGGGAGGAACAATCACTCTAGGAGCCTATAAGACCTTTGTTGAAAAAGAACAAAAAGTAGTCGTAGACCAACAGCAAACACAACCGATATTCATACCTACAAACAACACAACACCAAAGACTATCTTGGCTACAACGGGAGGCATCAGCTTTACAGAAGCTGCAGAAAAAACGGTGAATGCCGTAGTACACGTTAAAAATGTAACCATAAACAACAGCCAGCCGACGCTACAGGACTTGTTTATGGGGAGAGTTCCACAACGAAAGCAATTGGGAACAGGTAGTGGTGTCATTATTTCACCTGACGGATATATCGTAACGAACAATCATGTCATTGATGGCTCCGAGACTTTAAACGTCACCTTGAATGACAATAGAACGTTGGAAGCCAAAATCATAGGGGCTGATCCAAAAACGGACATCGCCTTGTTAAAAATAGAAACGAATGAAGATTTACCATATACTACGTTTGGAGATAGCGACTCTGCAAAAATTGGAGAATGGGTACTTGCCGTAGGTAATCCGTTCAACTTGACGTCTACCGTTACTGCAGGAATAATAAGTGCAAAATCCAGAGATCTGTCAGGACAGAGCAATCAATCCTTCATACAAACAGATGCTGCCGTAAATCCTGGAAATTCAGGAGGCGCCTTGGTAAACACAAACGGAGAGCTTATTGGAATAAACACGGCAATTAGCTCCCAAACCGGTTCTTATGTTGGTTATTCCTTCGCCGTACCTAGCAACATTGCGAAGAAGGTGATACAAGACATCATGGAATTTGGCAATGTCCAAAATGGAATTCTAGGTGTAACGGGAGGCTCTTTAAATAGCTCCTATGCAGAAAAGCTAGGCATCAATGAAACCGAAGGGTTTTACATAGACGACGTAGAGGAAGATACAGGTGCCTTTGAAGCTGGTATTAAAAGTGGAGACATCATCAAGAAAATCGATAATATCGAAATCAGAAAGTTCTCCGACTTGAGAGGCTTTTTGGACACAAAGAGACCTAATGACGTCGTAAATGTGAGTTTGCTGCGCAATGGTATGCAAAAAGAAGTAAAAGTCACTTTATTGAAAAACAACACGTACACGCTTCCAGAAATTGGGATTATAAAAAATGCCAAACCAAAGGAGCTGAGAAAATACAAAACCAAAAATGGCGTAAAGATTTCAAGAATAAGCGGCGGTTATTCGAATTACTTTGCGAAAGAAGGCGTTGAAGAGGGAAACATCATCACTGCAATCAACAACATCAAGGTAAATTCCGTTGAAGAGGTACAGGAAATAATCAAAAACAGGGATCCATATCAACCATTGAGCATTGAACTTATCAACTCACGTGGTCAAAAAAGCAGGTACGGTCTAAAATAGAACACTTTAAAAAAGTCAAACAAAAGCACTTCGAGTCAGTCTTGAGGTGCTTTTGTTTTTTTACGTTAAAAGTTTTACGAAAACGTTTGAAAACTATACTTTTGCAAAAAAAAAACAACAACACCCTAAACATTTATACTAATGCCAATTAAAGAAACTTACGAAAGCGAATTAGCATTTCAAGCAGACAGACGTAGAGCTACTGTGGAATTTATTAAAATTGTAAGCGATCTTTGGTACGACAAATCTATAGAATTGGTGATTTTCAGAAACCAATTGATAGACAGAAACGTAAGCCAGATTTTAAATCTTCATGAATATGCTGGAGAATTTGTTCAAAAACCCATTTCGGTTTTCGATTCTGTAGAGATAGCACAAGCTATCAAAACATTGGATATTCCACCCGCAAAATTGGACATAGGAAAATTAACTTACGAATACCATCTGGAAGAGAAAAAGTATGGCAATGCCATGGCTTTTGTTGCCAACAAGCTTAAAGCTGCCAATGAGAATGAAGCCATAACTCCGAAAGACGTCGTTCTTTACGGTTTTGGACGTATTGGTCGTTTGGTTGCAAGAGAATTGATGACTAGAACAGGTAAAGGTAGTCAATTACGTTTGAGAGCCATTGTTACCCGTGGAAAAATAGATGCTACCATTCTAGAAAAAAGAGCTGCTTTGTTGCGTAATGATTCTGTACATGGAGATTTTTCTGGAACAGTTTCCATAGATGTAAAAAAAGAAGCCTTGATCATCAATGGAACCACGGTGAGAATTATTTCTGCCAACCAACCAGAAGATATCGACTATACGAAATATGATATCGACAATGCACTGATTATTGACAATACTGGTGTTTTTAGAGACAAAGAAGCATTAAGTAGATTAAAATCATCCAAAGGGGCAGACAAAGTATTGTTGACAGCACCTGGAAAAGGTGTTCCTAATATCGTTTATGGTGTAAATCACCTTGAGAACAATCCAGACGAAATAGACATCTTCTCTGCTGCATCTTGTACCACAAATGCAATCACACCTATCTTGAAGGCCATCGAAGACACCTACGGTGTAAAAAGTGGACACCTGGAAACAATCCATGCCTATACAAACGATCAAAACCTTGTAGACAACTTCCATAAGAAATACCGTCGTGGTCGTGCAGCTGCATTGAATATGGTTATCACTGAAACTGGAGCTGGAGCAGCCGTTTCCAAAGCTTTGCCTAGCTTTGCAGGTAAATTGACATCCAACGCCATCCGTGTACCCGTACCAAATGGGTCTTTGGCCATTTTGAATTTGGAACTGGAAGCCAGTGCCAGTGTAGACAGTATGAATGCAACTTTAAAAAAGTATGCTTTGGAAGGTGATTTGGTAGAGCAGATCAAATATGAGATGAGTGATGAGTTGGTTTCTAGCGATATAATCGGTAGTTCAGCTCCTTCCATTTACGACAGCAAGGCAACCATTGTCCGCAAGGACGGTAAAAATGCCGTATTATACATTTGGTATGACAATGAGTATGGTTATAGCCATCAAGTTATTCGTTTAGCGAAATACATTGCAAAAGTAAGACGCTTTACTTATTACTAGTAGAGTTCAAAATATTATGACAAAGCAAAAAATCTCACAACAATGTGAGATTTTTTGCTTTAGAAACGCAACCATTTCATATAATAGGCATCTATTAAAAAAAGCTATTCATTATGAAAAAACCAACTAACAAAATCATTTTTTCCATTTTGATTTTGAGTCTCTATTCATGTTTCCCTTGGGGAACAAATGATGATGATGTCACACCTCTCAGTCCAAGGTATGAGGCAGTAACAATGTTAAGGATGGAATTCGAAAACTCCACAGACTTGTTACCTCCCAAGTCCATTGACAGTTCAGGCAAGATATATGTAAAGGACGATTATCTTTTCATCAATGAACCTAACAAGGGATTTCACATCTATGACAACTCCAACCCTTCCTCTCCGGTCAACTTGGCCTTTTTAAAGGTCTTGGGTTCTTCGGACATAAGCATAAAAGGAGAGATCCTATATATAAACAATGCCACGGATCTTATTGCCATAAAGCCAAATTTCTTGGAAAACAGCATAGAAATCACAAAACGTATTGTAAATGCTTTTCCAGAATTGGTAGCTCCGGACAACTTCAGCTACCATAACACACAAGCAAACGAAGTAATTATTGATTGGAATTTAAATGAATAACATCATGAAAAAATACATATTGATTTTAACAGCATTGACACTGTTACATTGCGATTCCAATTCCGATAGCAGCGGGAGCAACAACGAATCCTTTTCCGACACGGGGAAAAGTGGATCCCTTGCACGTTTTACGACTTTTAATGATTATCTGTATACCGTAGACAATCAAGATTTGAATGTTTTCAACATTGCCGACAACGAAGACCCAGTACAGGTCAATGAAGTACACATAGGTTTCGACATAGAAACGCTTTTCAACTACAAGGAATATTTATTCATCGGCTCTAGAAATGGCATGTACATCTATAGCGTAGATAGTCCAGAGCTACCAGAATACCTTTCACAGGCCCAACACTTCACAGCATGCGATCCTGTGGTTTCAAATTACACCCATGCCTTTGTGACCTTGCATTCGGATATAGGTTGTGGAAATAACGTCAATCTCTTGGAAGTGTATGACGTTGAAGATTTACAAAACCCCATATTGATTTCCACACGCAACTTGACACGTCCAATTGGTTTGGGACTGTACGGTGATTACTTGATCGTTTGTGATGATGAAGTCAAGATTTTTGACATTACCGATCCAGAGAACCTACAATTGGTTCACAACATCGATAAGAATGCCTTCGATGTGATCATCAACGAAAATTTACTCATCCTAATAGGTGAAACTGGATTGTACCAATACAATCTAGATGAAAACAACATACAGAACACAACGGAATTAAGTACAATCAACATCTAGATCCATAGATTTCACGTATATAGTAAAAAGCCTCACAAAAGTGAGGCTTTTTACTATATACGTTTCAAAAATTAATCTTTTTTCGTAATATTGAGTACAATTAAATCAATTCCCAGTATGAGCAACCATAAATTCATCATCACGCTACTAGCCATAGTTTTTTTTTCATTAAACATCCAAGCACAAAATACAGCAAACAAGACTCAAAACGAAGAGCTTTCATTGGATAGAGGCACCATAGACAGCCAATTTGAATATGTCATAACAAAATCCAGCAATTGGAATGATGAGCGCAGACAGCCTTATGAAGTAATCAAAAGAAATTGGATACTTACCTTGAAGTCCCATGTGTTGGATTCTTTGAAAGCGGTTCATAAAAATCTAAACGATACCCAAAGCATCGTCAACAAACAAGCAGAGGAAATAACTCTTTTAAAAACCAATCTATCCAATACCCAAGGCACCTTGAACAAGACAAACATAGAAAAAGACAGTATGTCCTTGTTTGGAATACAAATGAGTAAAAGTGGATACAATAGCCTAATGTGGTCCATAATTGGATGTTTGTTGGTTTTCCTCTTGTTTTTCATATACAAATTCAAAGACAGCAACACCATTACCAAACAAGCCAAGATCACATTGGCAGAGACAGAAGAGCAATTTGAAGAACATAGGCGTGTTGCATTGGAACGCGAACAAAAGGTAAGACGCCAATTGCAAGACGAAATAAACAAACATAAATCGAATGCCAAGTAGAAACACTCCTTGTGGTAGATAGTAATATTTAAATTAAAAACTGTAATTTCGATTACAGTTTTTTTTGATCCATATGAAAATTATTAAAGCAGAATTACAACACCTTGACGATTTGGCTCCTCTATTTGATGGTTATCGTGTTTTCTATAGACAACCCTCGAATATCGAAGCGGTAAAACCTTTTTTAATCGAGCGCCTAACTAATCAAGATACCATCCTATACATTGCATACATCAATGATGAAGCTGTTGGCTTTACACATCTATTCCATAGTTTCTCCTCCGTTTCGATGCAACCGTTGTTTATTTTAAATGATTTGTATGTAGCTTCCAACCATCGTAAAAAAGGAATTGGTGTGGCATTGATGAACGAAGCCAAGAAGCTATGTAGAGAACTTGATTACAAGGGAGTAGGGTTACAAACCGAGACTTCGAACCCAGCACAACATCTATATGAAAGCCTCGGTTGGGAAATAGACAAGGATTTACAATATTTTTGGACAAGCAAGTAGGCAAGTTTCTTCTAGTCTATTTCTTTTTAGACTTCAAGACCAATCATTGTAGTGATAAAAGCAATGAACAATATCAAAAAGCTAAACATTTAGAGATACATCTAGTTTCTATATTTCTTTTTATTTAGTAAATTAACAACTTGAAATTGCGCTATGTGCAAACTGTTTTTCCATTCAATAAACCCTTGGTTTGTTTTTTGACACACTATAGTAAATGCCAGTTAAAAGAAAGTCAATCATACCACATCCAAAAAGAGTGATAAATTCTCCTTTATTGCCATTGTTATTGTTATTAATCAGTATGATTTCCTGTTATGAAACTCCTTCAATAGTATGGTTTAAAACTGGGAACAGTCACGAAGAATACCTCTTAAACTTAGACGATTCCGTATCCCAAAATGGAAAGAAAAGCATATGCTTAGAATCCAAAACATCCAGCCCAAAGGAATTTGGAGCCATAATGCAATCCTGCAGCACCAAAGAGTTTCTTGGCAAGAAAATCAAAATGAAAGGGTACATCAAGACTGAGAATGTGTCTAACTGGTCTGGAATGTGGTTAAGAATAAATCCCATTAAAAGCTGTGCTTCCCCTTATTTTGACAATATGAAGAAGAGACCTATCAAAGGTTCGACGAATTGGACGGAATATGAAATAACATTGGACGTCCCAGAAAACAGCAATTCAATGAACTTTGGGGTTTTGCTACATGGCACCGGGAAAGTTTGGCTGGACAACTTGAGTTTTGAAATCTTGGAAAATTCGACAGAACGTTTTGATTCTTTGTTGAGCGTCGGCAACTCCAATCACATTCTACTAAAGCCCACAAATCTCAATTTCGAAGATTAAGACACCATTACACTAGCAATGATGACAATACTTATCTAGAGCCTTTCAGAAAATAAAAACTCATCCTCTATTCGTATATCTAATTCCAAGACTAGGACAGTACTTCATGCTCATCAATACGACCAGTGAAAATTCTTTTTTACCATTCTCATGCTCAATGCAAAAAGAAAGAGTACCTTTGCGCCTTATTTAGAAAAAAGCATCCTTATGAAGCGTATTAATGAATACAAGAAGTTATTTAATGTTGAGAAAGACACTTCTCTTAAAACTCTAAAGACATCTTACAGAAATTTAGTGAAAGAATGGCATCCTGACAAGTTTCAAGAGGGTGATGAGAAAGCAAAGGAAGCAGAGTTGAAAAGTCGTCAAATCATAGATGGATATCACTTTTTGGTAAGTATTGCTCCAGAGACCATTTCGGCTAATTTAGAAGAATACAATACAACCATCAATAGCCCAATAATGGATTGGAAGCACAAAGGACTATTGTTGGAAATCACTTTCTTGGATGGCAATACCTATGAGTTTTTTGGAGTCAACAAAGCATTATACATAAAGTTTGCTCAATCGGACAAACAAACACGTTTTGCAAAAAGAAACATCTTCAAAACCTATACATACAGAAAAATAAAGAAAAGCTTACAAGAAGCTTAATAAATATTCTATTTACTATAAAAACCTTGATTCCTTCGGATGGGAGTCAAGGTTTTTTCATTTTCAAATGTAGCTGCTTATTTAAAATAAAAAAATAATGGTAACTTATGAAACCATTATTTTTCATTAAAAAGCATATGAATCCTATACTCATAAAACATAGTTCGACAATCCTACTCTTTTTATTCATTTTCAATGTTTCATCTTCTTCAAAAAAAGAAATTCCAAATCCCCACTATGAATTAAATGCATCTACTTTAGAGCTTCAAAAAAAAATTATAGGCAAACTTACAGGAAATGAAACCATAAATGGAAGTATCAAATTAAAAAGCAGATTTACAAAAAACGACAAGGTACTGGTTAGGGAATACCTAAAAGACCTTATTATGGATTTGGATTTAAAGGCCAAGAAACATCAGTTCATAGCTCAAGAGAGGAGCCCCAACATCCCGATTGACTTTTATAAAGGGGCCAACATACATACAACTCTTTATTCAACTAAAAAAAGTGATGAATATGTTATTCTAGGTGCTCATTTCGATTCTGTGGAAAACTGTCCTGGAGCAAATGACAATGCCACTGGAGTAGCTATGATATATAGTTTGCTTACCAAATTAAAAAACTTGGAAGTTCGAAATAAAAATGTAATGGTCATATTCTTTGACGATGAAGAAAAAGGATTGATAGGTAGTGATGCGTTTGCAAAAATGTTAAAAGGAAAAAATCACAACGTTCATTCCGTTCACACAGTAGATCAAATGGGATGGGATAAAGATGGAGATAGGGCTATTGAGTTGGAACTACCTACCGATTATCTAAAAAGCAAATATTCCAAAATTGCAAAAAAGCATAATATTCCCATTCATATTTCGGATGTAGATTACACGGATCACAAATCATTTAGAAATTTGGGATACAATGCCATTGGGCTGACCGAAGAGTACAAAAACAGGGATACCACACCTCACTACCATGCTCCTAGTGACACCTATGATACGATTAACTTTGACTATTTGCTTTCCACAACCAATTTAATGTACTCGGTCATCGAAGAGTTGATTACCGAAGAATAGTTAAGAATGGCTCCAATTGTTCTCATCATGGCCATCATTTGGGGACAGCCCCAAAACATCTCCTTCGATGTTGACCCCTAGTCCCAAAACCGTTCTATTCACATAATTGAAATAACTGATTACTTGGTTGAGTTCTAGAATTTCACCATCTGTAAAACCATTGAATCTCAATTCAGATATCAAACTTTCTTTTATGTTGGTGTGGTCCATTGTCAATACTCTTGCATACTCTGTTCCAATTGCATGCTTAGCATCAAAATGCGTCTTTAAAGTACCAGTTTCAATCCCTTGGAATATCTTATTTGATTTCTCATCATCTTTCAACAAACGTTTTAATCCTGTAAAATGATGATCGACACAATAACTGCATGCATTAAGATAACTCACATACACTCCAATGGTTTCCAAATACCATTTTGGCAAGGTGTTGTTGGTGTTGTGCAACACATTCTTGTACAACGCCATATGCCCAACTAGAGAATGTGGTCTTAAGCTATGTATGGCCAATATGTTGTCCACATTGTTGTTTGGCCCTTTTACCTTGTCATAAATCTTCTTTAGGCTTGATTTCGCCTCATTGTATGGTATCACTTTTATCCAACTCATAACTAATCTTTGTTTACACGTTGCAAATCCAAATCTTGAAAATCGAAACTGAAATCTATATTTGGAGATATTCCCTTTATTTTAATACGCTGTGCCTTTCCCACTTCATCTAGGTCAAAGGTCACAAATGCATCTGCATTCATATCTTGATATTCCCACCTTACTGCAAATGTTTGATCCTTGTAAAACTGCAACTCGCCATTTAGCTTTGGTGAGCGGTATGATTTAATGTACATCTTCCCCTTGTCATGGAATACCTCAACATTTCCAAACCATTTGTCTTCATACAATCCAATATAGTTTTTGCGTTTGATGTTAGATGCATCGGCAACTCCGACATCTTCCCAAACTTTTTTAGTAAAATCATCACTCCCTTTTGCTCTTTTTTTATAATAGGCTGCATATTTATCAACCCAATTGAAGTTATCCAACCCCAAATAATCATCGACTATCGCATTTGCTACCGATGAGAACAATCCCCCTCCATCATCACTTGTATTTGTCAGGATTACCACTCCAAGGTTCAAATCGGGCATCATAACCGTATTGGATAGCATTCCAGGCAAACCTCCCGTGTGTTCAACCTTCATATTTCCTTTTACATCAGACAAAAACCAACCCAAGCCATAGCCCGAAAAATGGGAATTGTAACGCGAATCTGGATTAACTCTCATTACTGTATGTATTTTCCACATCTCTCGATGGTTAAGCCCTGAAAACAATTGTTTGTTTAAATTCTCACCGTATTTCCCATTGTTGAGATGTAATAGCATCCATTCGCATAAGTCGTCTACATTGGAAAAGATTCCTCCTGCTGCACCATTTATCATTTCTTTAAAGGTCGGTATTATTCTAATGGTACCGGTATCCGTGGAATGTGATGATGACAAATTGCTAGTATCCTTGATTTCTGACAAAGAAGCATATGTATTATCCATATTCAAAGGATCCAGAATACGGGTTTTGACAAACGCTTCCCAAGTCATCCCACTTTTTCTGGCAATGAGCTCCCCTGCAACTAGATACAACAAATTGTCATAATCCCATTTTGTCCTAAAGGCAGATTCTGGTTTGAAGTGTTGAAAACTGGACAATAAATCATCCATCGTAAAATCTGAGCCATCAGGAAAAAACATCAAGTCTCCAATTCCAAGGCCCAATCCACTTCGGTGTGTTACCAGGTCTTGAACATTGAAGTTGTCTTCTACATAATCGTTATACATGGTAAACTCAGGAATGTGGTCTTTTACCTTATCCAACCAATTGATTTTCCCTTCTTCAACCAACAAAGCCAGTGCAACTGTCGTAAAGGCCTTGCTATTGGACGCTATTGCAAATTGTGTATGCTCGTTGACTGGGCTCTTCGTTTCAATCGATTTTATCCCGTATCCCTTATTATGTATTATTTTTCCGTCTTTTACTATTGCAACGGCAGCTCCAGCTACATTGAATTTACTCATGGCATAGTTTACCAATGAATCTATTTGTTTGGAATTCATTTGTGCACATATGCTGCCAGACATTAACAATGAGCACAAAACCGCATAAAGAGTTTTCATAATGATGATGATTAAAAATTAGTGTAGTGTTGGTTTATTTCTTTCAATGTTGATTCTTATTCTTTTCCTCTATCCATTTACTCATGAACTTGGTACTTTGCATAGTATGATGCATCAACATACTTCCTGTGAAATTACTGATTCTATGTGCTTCCATGCCATTTTGAAGCATTTCTATCCGATGTAGGAAATCGGTGGTGAACAACAACTTGTCAAAACGAATGTTAATAATGTCAACTCCATTTTTTTGTTTTCCCGCCCAAAAAATCTTGTTTGTGTATAATTCTATCGCTTTTTTTGTAAATTCCTTGGGATCATCTTCTACAAAACCGTTGGGTTCCATATCACCATACATCCCCTCAGCTCCTATGCTTGTGGTCACACAAGGAATCCCATTTAGCATGGCATCTATTATTTTCCCCTTTAAACCTGCCCCATAACGTAGTGGCACCAAACACACTTTATAATGCTGTATGACATCATTTAAGTCATCTACATAGCCTTTAATTAGAAAGCCTTCTTTTTCATTATGCAACTGTTTCGCCTTTTGGGATTCGTAAGCACCGTAAACATGCATCTCCGCCTTGGGCAACTTCTTACGAATGAATGGCCATATGTTCTCTTTCAAATGGAAAAGTCCATCGACATTGGGAGCATGTAAAAAATTACCAATGGTTATGAAATGTTCTCTATCCCTAAAGTTTGGCAATTCCTTTTGAGACTTCAAAGATATGGAGTCCAACAAAAAAGGAAGGTAATGCAACAAATGCTCATCTACCTTAAACTGATGCTTGAGTATTTCAATCTCTACCTCTGAAATCATAATGCTTAAATCACACCTGTATATGCTAGCTATTTCACGTTTGGCGACGTCATTGTATAGATAACCAATATCAAATACGGTATTATCCTTCAATGCTTGTTGCCTTCCTTTACGCAAACAATGCAAATCCTCCGTATCAAGCAACCGTAAAGCATCAGGGCAGTTCTTTGCAACGCGCCATCCAAATTGTTCTTCTATCATAAACCGATCAAAAAGTACGATTGCAGGTTTTAGCTTCTTTATGAAGTCATCAAAACTGGAATCATTCAAAACTATGGATTCAGTTTTTACCCCAATACCTTTCAAATCGAAGGCGTTGTCACTTTTTGCACAGGATGTGGCAAATGTTATATCATAATCTTTAGATTTAAAAATCTCTATGAGATGCATCATTCTACTACCCGCAGCAGAACTTTTGGGTTCTGGCCAAACAAAACCAATGATCAATAATTCTTTTTTCAAATGAGGAATGGTTTGATTAAATTATTTAATTAATAGGGATTATTCGATACTTTCAGATACAAATATAGGTACTTATCCTACAAAACACAATCACAACCCGCCACATAATTGACAACCAACTATCTGACAACCAATTAACAAATTCTATTGATCATCATTCTGGTTTTGGAGCCAAGGCATATTTAAATCTCACCTGTTTTGCCCAAGTCACGACAGCTTCAATTTGCTCGTCTGTTAATTTGGCTTCACCATGCGTCCATGTATAGGAAGGCAACGGCATTTCCTTTTCCTCCACCATTTCCACTAGTTCTTCGAACTTATGGTCTTTTCTTTTTATGGAACTCCCTTTCCATTTGGAAACATTGAAGTGTTTCTTCCCATGTTCTATATGATCTGCCAACCAATAGTTCACAGGTGTAATGCTATTATACCAAGGGTATCGAGTAACTGAGCTATGGCAATCAAAACAGCTTTCCTTTAGGATTGCCTTTACATTTTCTGGAGGATTAGTGTCTGCAAAAAAATCGTTTAAAGAAGCAATGTCACCCTCATTTTTTTCCGGACCAAAAAATTGAGCTACTATAAAGGCAACAAGTAAAACCAAAAGTATTTTTTTAAGTATTCTCATTTTTATTATTTTAGAGCTTTAAAAATACTAAATTCCTTTGACTACAGACGCTCTATATCAAGAATTAAATTATGTAAATCATTCTCGTGAAAAACGCCTTTTTTACGCCAATTTGGTAATCGACAATCCTAACTTGATCCCAAGGCTTTTAGAAATTCTATTTATGGTAAATGACAAGACATCTCCAAGGGCTGCTTGGGTTTTCGAGTTTATGTGTGGCAAAAGCATAGAAACTGCCATTCCCCATCTGGATACATTTACCAACAACATCCACAAGGTACATTTGGACTCTGCCGTACGTCCAGTAGCCAAGATCTGCGAGTACTTGGTAACGGCTTATTACGCCAAGACCGAAAACAAGATACAATCTGCATTGCAACCAGAGCATCTTGAGAAAATCATTGAAGCTTGCTTTGACTGGATGATCAACGATGAAAAGATAGCTCCAAAAGCATATTCTATGAATATCTTGTATATGCTAGGTAAAGACTATGATTGGATTCACCCTGAGTTGGTAATGATTCTAGAGAGGGACTACCAAATGCAAAGTTCGGGTTTCAAAGCAAGAGCTAGGCATATTTTGAAAAAATTAAAATGATTTCCTACATAGAGATCATTCATCAATTTATGGTTTGAAGCTACTTCAAAAATTCACAATTCACAATTCGCAATTCGAGATACAATAACCTATCTTTGCATCTTTCAAAAAACAACAACACAACAACTATGTCAATATCAACATTAAATGCTATTTCACCCATAGATGGTCGTTATAGAAACAAAATAGATGTTTTAACCAAATATTTTTCTGAAGAGGCGCTTATAAAATATCGGGTCTTGGTGGAAATTGAATATTTCATTGCGCTTTGCGAGCAGCCTCTACCTCAGCTTTCCGATGTAGATGCTTCCATCTTCAAGGATTTAAGAGCCATTTACGAGGATTTTTCCTCTGAAGATGCTCAAGCAATAAAAGACATTGAGAAGGTTACCAACCACGATGTGAAAGCAGTTGAATATTTCATCAAAGAAAAATTTGACATATTGAAGTTAAGTGAATACAAAGAATTTATACACTTTGGGCTGACCTCACAAGACATAAACAACACTGCAGTTCCTTTAAGCATAAAAGAAGCAATGAACGATGTCTACGTTCCTGAATACTTCGAGGTCTTGAAACGACTGAAAGCTTTGGCTAAGGAATGGGCAGACATCCCAATGTTGGCAAGAACACATGGACAACCAGCTTCCCCAACGCGCTTGGGCAAGGAAATCGAAGTTTTCGTCGTAAGGTTGGAAGAGCAATTCAATTTGTTGAATGACATCCCTAGCGCTGCCAAGTTTGGTGGAGCAACTGGTAACTACAATGCACATAAAGTAGCATACCCTTCCATAGATTGGAAAACCTTTGGAAGTACATTCGTACAAGAGAAATTAGGTTTACACCACTCCTTCCCCACTACGCAAATTGAGCATTATGACCATATGGCTGCCTTGTTCGATTGCTTGAAACGCATAAATACCATAATCATTGATTTGGATCGTGATGTTTGGACATACGTTTCCATGGACTACTTCAAGCAAAAAATCAAAGCTGGAGAAGTAGGAAGTAGCGCAATGCCTCACAAGGTAAATCCTATAGATTTTGAAAACAGTGAAGGTAACCTAGGCATTGCAAATGCCATTTTCGAGCATTTGTCTGCCAAGCTTCCAGTATCCCGTTTACAACGTGACCTTACAGACAGCACTGTCTTACGTAATGTAGGTGTTCCATTTGGTCACACGTTGATAGGTTTTAAATCTACTTTGAAGGGATTGGACAAGTTATTGTTGAATGAAGACAAGTTTGCTGCAGATTTGGAGAACAACTGGGCAGTCGTGGCTGAAGCCATACAAACCATATTGCGTCGTGAAGCCTATCCTAACCCTTATGAAGCATTGAAAGGCCTTACACGTACCAACGAAGTCATTACAAAAACATCCATCTCCAACTTCATTGACACCTTGGAAGTTGACGATACCATAAAAACTGAATTGAAGGCTATTTCTCCAAGTAACTATACTGGAATATAACATCAAGAAAGATTAACACGAACCATTAAAAGTTAGAGTTGATCGTACTTATCATAAAAACAAAAAAGGATTGCGCCAACAATCCTTTTTTTTTATAAACATATAAACTATAAAATTCTTTTATTTAAAGAAATCCATAATACCTTCCAGTTGACTATCGTCAACATTTGCTTTTTGTAACTTGTCAATTAATGCAACCATTTTTTCAGGACTCATTTCATCTCCCAAAATACGGACCAATCCAAAACCGGTCTTGCTGGAACTAGCAAGTATCAATATTTCATCTACTGCTTCATCGCTTCCAATGGAACTCACCCTAAACTTCATTCCATCCGTATTGAACTCCATCAGTTCATTGTGCTTTTCGTTTTTAAATACGGATTTGACTTTGGCAAATTCACTTTTGTATTTTTCTAGGTCATCTTGTTTTGAACGATACAACAAAACATTGAACTTCTCCAAAGAGCTTAGTGTTTCCTGTTGTTCTTCTGTTAAATCTGCTTTCGAAAAATCTACGATTTTGGCAGATATGTCAATGGCTTTGTAGTCAGGCAAATCCTGATGCTCAACAAAATAGGTTTGTATGGAGCCTTCATTCTTGCAGCTAACAATTGTCATTGCAAATAAAACAGTTAGAAATATGGTCTTGATTAGTTTTCGCATAATTGATGAGTTGTCTTTATTATTTATTTTTTATCTTTTTTCTCTAATTCCTTACCTCCTGGTAAATTCATCTTGCTAGTCAACTTGGAGATTTGATTTAAATCGATGTCACCAGTAAAAGAAATGACGACAGTTTCTATGCTTCTGTCCTTTCCATTGATGTTGATGTTCGCATCTTTCATTTTTTCTTCCAATCCATTGACGAACATTAAAAGTTCTGCTACATGATCCGAATCCTTTCCTTCTTTCACATAGAACTTGACCACCATGCCATCATCTTTCACTTCCATCAGTTCTTCCAAAGAATTGGATCTGGACTTTACCCACTTGGCTATGTCTGCTGCAATTGATTTGTCATCTGTGGCCATAGTTTTAAAGCTTGTAATGCTATTTACCATTTCCAAGAACTCCTTTGCATCCTTGTCATCGGTATCAATGTCTATCTTTGCCAACATTTGAAACATTTTTGGTTTTATCGACACATAGGTAACGTCATCGTTGTCACTATATTTATCGAATACGTTTTTCTGAGCCATGGCTGTTAATGGCATCAACAATATTGCAAAGGCAAATAAGATCAGGGATTTTTTCATTGTGTTCATTTTTATGTTTGATGTATTCATGATTTCTTGTTTTTAAAATTTAGTCTTTTTGTATTAGTTGTTTTTAAAGATTCTCCCCATGGGATTGTTCATCTCATCAAGATAGGCAACTTGCTCTCCGGCTTTGTCTAAGGTTCCCAAGTAGTTCACTTTGGAAACACCTTTGTTAAAATGCTTGGAAACCAGTTCCAACGCTGCTTTAGCCTTACCATAGTCTTCTCTATCTTTTTGGGAGATCACATCTTTCCCATAAGAATTGAATATACTTACCATAAGAACTGTTACTGCTGCAACCGATAACCACTTGTAGTTAAATACTTTTTTAGTTTTTAGTGGTAGGTGTTTGGTGAACTGTTCTTGCTGGTTTTCCAAAAAATAGCAAAAAATGGGTTTGTACATTTCTAAATGTGGCGCTACAGTTTCTTGCGAAAAATAGTCTTTTAACTGCTGCTCTTCTTTTAGTGATGTCTCACCATTTTCGTACTTTTCTAGTAAATTTTCTATATTATCTAACACCATAATTATGTGTTTTTGTTAATTTTTCCCTTATTGTTTTTCTTGCTCTTGACAAGGTTACTCGTATTGCTGTTTCGTTCATGTCCAGCATTTTGGAAATCTCCTTGAAATCGTATTGTTCTATGTCCCTCAATTGTATCACCAATTTTTGCTGCTCTGGCAAATCCTTCATTATCCGATCTACCCAATCTATACTATCGTTTAGCTCTACTTGTTTTTGCAATGCCACGTTGTGATCTTGGTAGTTGCTATGAACAATCTTTAAATTCTGTGATTGTTTGGATTTCAACTTGTCAAAACAAAAATTCTTAGTCATGGTCATTGAAAACGCTTCAATGTTTTTATATTCTCCTATCTTTTTTTTATTGTTCCATAACTTTATCAAGACTTCTTGTGTTGCATCTTCGGCTTCTTCTGTCGAAACCAACAGTCGTTTTGCCAAACGAAAGACCTTGTCTTTAAAAGGTGTTACAATATTTAAAAATTCCTTCTGTGTCATTTTTTGGTTGTGGTTATAAAAGCTTTTTTATCGCTCTATGTTATTACGACGAACGAGTTTCAATTTTGTTACAAAAAATTTTTAATCTCAATTAAAGTACCTATTTTTAAGGTGAAAAAGGAAAAATACTCACCATGAAAAATACTTCAATATTGACATTGCTCCTAATGGCATCCTTGTTTTTTACAAGCTGCTTCGAGGATAGGGATGACAATCCCATTACCACGACCCAAATAAACGATTTCGTATATAGGGCAATGCACTCCTTTTACGTATATAGGGATTACGTCCCAAACTTAATGGAAAACAAGGCTTTAGATCCAGATTACATAGGTTATCTAAATAGCTTTTCCCAACCAGAAGCTCTGTTTGAAAGTTTGATACACGACAGAGAAACTGTAGATAGATTTAGCTGGATCACAGACGATTACATTGCTCTCGAACAACAATTTGACGGCATAAGCACGACAACAGGAATGGAATTTGGTTTGAGGCGGTATACAGACGACAGTGATGACATTTATGGCTATGTGCGTTACATTTTACCAAATACAAGTGCTGAAAATGAAAACATGGAAAGAGGTGACTTGTTCTATGCGGTAAATGGTACGCCTTTGACGGTTAGCAATTGGAGAACTTTGCTTGGGCAAAACTCTTTCACTTTGAATTTGGCGACATACAATGACAATGGTACAACCCCAACTGACGATGACAGCATAGATACGACAACCGAAACTGCTTTGTTAACCAAGACATCCTACACAAAGAACCCTGTGTTCAAGACAGAAATCCTTACTGTTGAAAACGACAAGGTCGGCTACTTGATGTATAATGGCTTTACGTCCAATTTCAACGATCAATTGAACGATGCCTTTGCCACTTTTCAATCCAATGGCGTGCAACATCTGGTTTTGGATTTACGTTACAATCCAGGAGGGTCCGTAAATTCGGCCAGTCTTTTGGGAAGTATGGTTACTGGTCAATTTGGAAACCAAGTGTTTTCAAAACTAATGTATAACAACTTGCAACAATCCAACAATGCCATCTATACTTTTTCGACAGATGTCAACAGCTTGAATCTAGAGACGGTCTATGTATTGACAACTAGTCGTACTGCCTCAGCAAGCGAAATGGTAATAAATAGCTTGAAACCGTATATAAACGTCATTCAAATTGGCACTAATACCACAGGAAAATCTCAAGCTTCGGTAACCCTTTACGATTCTCCAAACTTTGGTAGAACAGGAGCCAATCCAAGTCACACCTATGCCTTGCAACCCCTAGTGGCCATTTCTGTAAACAAGCTCAATGACGAAGTTGATTCGGATGGCCTAATTCCAGACATCCTTTTTACTGAAGCCATAGGGAACCTTGGTGTCTTGGGTAATGAAAACGAGCCGCTCCTTGCTGTTGCATTGTCCCATATAGGAGACAACAACAAAACATATATAGATTATAACTACAAAAACATCAAAGATATTGGTGACAGCAATGATTTACTACCAATGTCCAATGAAATGTACATAGACAACGAATAGCTCACCTTCAATTATTAGCTATGTTTATACATATTTATAAAAACACGAATGAATAAAACCTATTTCAACTGGAGTACGGGAAAAGACTCCGCCTTGGCATTATATCATTTGCTGAAAGACGAAAACCATTCAATAGAAGAATTGATAACTTCTGTAAATACGCATTACGATCGTGTATCCATGCATGGGCTTAGAAATGGATTATTGATGGCACAAACCAAAGCCCTGAACATAAAATCCAGTCTTATCGAGTTACCTGAGCAACCTAGCATGGAGGTTTACGAACAGAAAATGACCGAAATCGTCACAAGACTTAAGAGCGAAGGATTCACGCATAGTGCGTTTGGAGACATCTTTCTTGAAGATCTTAGGATATATCGTGAGAAACAATTGGCTACAATGGGAGTACAAGCTGTTTTCCCTTTATGGAAAAGGGATACCAAAGCCCTTATTCACGAGTTTTTGGATTTAGGTTTTAAAACCATCGTCGTTTGTGCCAATTCAAAACATTTCGGAGAAGACTTCGTTGGTACCATAATAGACAAGGATATCATTGAAAACTTACCGGAAGGAGTTGATCCTTGTGGCGAAAATGGAGAGTTCCATACATTTTGCTACGACGGGCCCATTTTTAAAAATCCCATCTCATTTACCATTGGAGAAAAAGTATACCGTGAATACAACTCACCTAGCAAAGACGATTCCATATGCAAAAGCGACAAATATGGCGTATGGTATTGTGATTTAATACCTGCCTAAAATAAAATGTCCAGATTGTTAACAATCTGGACATTTTGCTTTGATGAAATATGATTTGAATTCTTATAGATTCAAGCTGAATCCAAGCCTTACGTTACGCCCTCTGGAAACAAACCCAAGAAGATCAGAATACTCTTCATTCAATACATTGTCTACGCCTGCAAACAATTTAAACTTCTCATTTTTGAATGAATGACTAAAATATAGGTTTACCAAACTAAAACTTTCCAAAGTCACTGGTGTTGCTGGCCAGGTACTAAAATCATTTACCAACCTATCATGAGTGTACTGGTATGCAATCGAGGCAGAAGTCTTTTCTGAGAAATCATAGCCCAATTGCAAGTTAGCTTTGTGTTTTGGAATGCGTACAGCTGCATTTTCTTTGTTTTCCACAAATGTATAATTGGCTGTGACATCCAAGTTCTTGATCGGTGAGGCATACACCTCAAGTTCAACCCCTTGAGTTTTCACCTTCTCAGCGGAATTTAAATACCCCAAGGTAAAATCATATATGAAGAAATTTGTTTCTTCTCTATTGAAGTACAAAGCACTTACTCTAAACTCTTTAGATTGTCTAAATTCCAAACCTCCTTCTATTGTTACGTTCTCTTCTGGTTTCAATTCTGGATTTGGTCCGAAAATACCGAACAATTGGGATAGAGATGGAGTTATGAAAGAAGTACTATAAGAACCGAAAAATTTCACATATCTCCCTTTAGACTCGTCTCCATTCAGCTTTAACGCATATGAAGGGTTTACATTGTAAGTCAAATGTTCTCCATACTCGCTATGACTGTTCAAACGAGCTCCAGCATTGATATTCAAACCAAAATCCGAAACGTACACAAAATTCAAATAAGGATCTATGTTCGTATATGTCTCTTCACTCAAAATTGCCTCCTTTTCGAACAGTGCCGAGTTTTCAATGGCATTCAATCCTACAATGGTATAGAATGTCTTGTTCAACACATACTTGTTAAATACATCCAACACATAACTTTCAGAATCGAATGTAGATGGGTAATCAGAAATGAATTCTCTATCGTATTTGCTGTATGCCGCATTTAAATTCACGCTACCATTTCTATACTTGTATCTTGAAGACAAACCAGCTCTGGATTGTTCGCTCTTGAACTCGTTGTTCGCATCAAAAAAGGCACCTCCATCGTAATTAGAGTCGATATCAGTAATGTTACCATACACATTCAATGAAAAAGCAGAGCTGAATTCATACCCCAAATTCACATCGATACCATACTTGGAATACGGGTCTTTCTCATTTTCATCGGTAATCGCTGCTGACAACCCGTCTGCGAATTGATGGCTGAAAGCCGTACGGTATGTAAATTTATTTACAGTCCCATTTATGGAAACATTGTTTTGAAAATCTGCAATGTTATAATTTTGATCAGCCTCCGATTGGTTCGTTCCTATGCTTGAGGTCAAGTTTACATTAATCTTCTCTTCTCCTGCTTTTTTAGTTGTAATGTTTATGACTGCTGCTGCTGCCCCACTTCCATATAATGTACTGGCAGCTCCTTTTATAATTTCGATGGATTCAATTTGACTCAAGTTCAACAATCTAAAATCATATTGTCCATTGATTTGAGATGGGTCTCCTGTTTGTACACCATCTATCAATACCAAAACTTGACGATTTCGGCCTCCACGCACATAAATCCCCAAACTTTGCCCTGCATTGCTTCTGCTTCCGTTGATTTCAATTCCTGATTTCGTATTAATCAATTCAGAAACCGTTTTACCTTGGTTTCTTTCTATCTCCTCTTTCGAAACCTTAATTACCGTCTTACCAGAATTTTCACGCTTTAACTTGAAACGTGAATCTGAAATTACAACTTCGTCGAGTTGTTCTACTGCTGTTGAATCGATTTGCTGTTGAGCAAATCCAAAAATTGACATACCAAGGCATAGCACACCAAATACACTTGTCTTTTTGTTCATTTTAATTAAAATTAATCGAGAATCGCATGGATGATCATACGCAAACTTTTATCCCGAAAGTTTTACTTGTTTGTTTGAATTTGGCAGGTCTCCTGACTTGCGTCTCTATGTTTGTCTTCCCACTCCATTTACCGAGCAGTGACTAGTAGTTAACATAAAGCTTGTAGCTTACAGTTGCGGGAACAGCTCAAGAATTGTCAATAAGAATCGACTCACTTGATTCCCTTTTAATTCATACCGTTAGATACGGTACAAAACCAAAATTCGCTGCAAATATACTACCTATTATCATAATCGAAACCATTTTATTCCTTTATTCTAAAAAAAAGAATAATCTTTGTCTTCTAATAATCAACCATTGACCATGATCTATTATATAACTGGTGGCGAGCGTTCAGGTAAAAGCAGTTATGCCCAAAATTTGGCATTGTCTCTTTCCAAGACCCCAAAATACATTGCAACTTCTCGTGTTTGGGATGGTAACCATCAAAAACGAATAGATAGGCATATAGCAGACAGGGATCATCGCTGGACTTCCGTAGAAGAAGAAAAGGCAATTTCGTCTATTATAAAAGCCAAAGACGTTGCGGTTATGGATTGCGTTACCTTATGGCTTACCAATTATTTTGTCGACACAAAAAACGACATTGAAGAATCCTTGTCCCTAGCCAAAGAAGAATTCAATAAGCTCTTGGGGTTGGATGCAACCATCATCATCATTTCCAATGAAATAGGAATGGGTGTGCACGCCACTACGGAAATCGGCAGAAAGTTCACCGAATTGCAAGGTTGGATGAACCAACATATCGCAAAACATGCAGACAAGGCAACTATGATGGTATCCGGAATCCCTTTAACTTTAAAATAAATTGATGTTTGACATAGCTACTACAAGCAACCCTGAATTAGAAACCTCTCTTAGAAAAAAAATTGATTTAAAAACCAAACCCATAGGTTCATTGGGTGTTTTGGAGGATTTAGCCTTTAAAATAGGGTGCATCCAAAATACTGAAAGCCCAAAAATAGAACATCCCACCATAACTGTTTTTGCTGGAGACCATGGCATTGCGGCTAAAGGAGAAGTAAATCCCTTTCCGCAGGAGGTTACTTCCCAAATGGTCTACAACTTCATGAATGGAGGAGCAGCCATAAATGTCTTTAGCAAGACAAATGGCTTGGATTTGAAAATCATCGATTCTGGAGTAAACCATACATTCCCAAAAGGTTCCAACATTGTGAATGCAAAAATGGCATTGGGTACAAAAAACTATCAAAATGAACCAGCAATGAGTTTGGAATTGTGCGAAAGTGCCTTGAAAAAAGGAGGTGATGTCGTAAAAGAAATCCATGACAAAGGCTGTAACACAATTGGTTTTGGTGAAATGGGAATTGGTAATACGTCTTCTGCTTCACTTCTCATGTCTTATTTTACAGGAAAATCCATAGCAAGTTGCGTTGGTTCCGGTACTGGATTGGACAAAGGTGGCATAGATATGAAAACTCGCATCCTTTCCGAAGTCCATGACAAGTATGATCCAAAAACACCATTGGAGGCCTTGGCTACTTTTGGCGGTTTCGAAATCGTAATGCTTTGTGGCGCCATATTGAAAGCAGCCACATTGAAAATGTGTGTTATCATTGATGGTTTTATCGTTACCTCAGCACTATTGGCTGCAAAAGCCATAAACAAGAATGTGATGGACTATTGTGTCTTCGCACATAACTCCAACGAGCAAGGCCATATCAAGATGTTGGATTTTTTGGATACAAAACCACTTTTGTCATTGGGGTTGCGATTGGGAGAAGGCACAGGAGCTGCTCTTGCAATTCCTCTATTAAGGGCTTCCGTTGACTTTTTAAACGACATGGCTAGCTTTGAGAGCGCTGGTGTAAGTAGCGAAACATAAGAACAATCGTCTTTTTTATCATAAAAAAGAACGATAAAATATAATACCCAATGAAAAAAGAACTTCAAATATTTTTAACGGCCATTATGTTCTTTACAAGGATTCCTTGTCCAAAATGGGTGGATCACAAGGCTGAGTATCTAAAGAAAAGCGCAAAATACTTTTCGTTGGTAGGTATTATCGTAGGAGGTATTGGAGCCTTGGTCTTTTATGGTTCTTCTTTCTTGTTTTCAACAGAAATAGCACTTTTGTTAAGCATCTGCTCAACAATATATGTAACAGGTGCATTTCATGAAGATGGCTTTGCAGATGTATGTGATGGACTAGGAGGAGGATGGACTAAAGAAAAAATTCTTCTAATAATGAAGGATTCTCGCCTTGGAACCTACGGAACAGTTGGATTGTTACTGCTCTTGGCCATTAAGTTCTCGGCCTTGAGAGAAACTCCCGTACATCTTATACCATTGACACTTATCGCAGGGCACGGCCTAAGTCGTTTCATTGCGACCACATTGCTATACACGCATCCCTATGTTAGGGATACGGAAAACAGCAAGGCCAAACCAGCTGCGAAAGACGTTAATATTGGTATGCTAACCATTAGTGGCATTTTTGGCATCTTACCTTTGTTTCTTTTTAAAACACCTTATATTTTCCTGACCATCATCCCAATGTATTTGGCAAAGATGTATTTAGGGAGCAAATTCAAAAAATGGCTGGGTGGACAAACTGGGGATTGCGCAGGGGCGGTCCAACAATTAACGGAAGTCGTCTTTTATTTAAGCATTATTGCATTATGGAAATTTATATAATCAGACACACGACTCCAGACATCGAAAAAGGGGTTTGCTATGGACAGGCAGATTTGGACTTGGCTCCTACTTTCCCAAAAGAAAGCGAAGCAATCCTTAAAGACATACCTAGCAATGAAAACTTCAAAGTTATTTCCAGCCCATTGAAACGATGTGCTTTGTTGGCAAAGCGATTTAACGATGTCGTTGTTCTTGATGACCGTTTGAAAGAACTGAATTTTGGCGATTGGGAACTAAAAAAATGGGATGACATACCTGAAGGGGAAATTAATCCTTGGATGCAAGATTTTGTAAATGTAACCGTACCAAATGGAGAATCCTATATAGACTTGGCATCACGCACAAATGCTTTTTTTGAAGAATTAAAACACTCCAACGATACCAACGACCTCATCATCGTTACACATGCCGGTGTTATCAGGGCATTCCTTTCAAACCTTTTGGGTATCCCCTTGACCAAATCATTCAGCATCAAGTTGGAGTATGGAAATTATTTTCATCTTAAAAAAGAAGACAATACATTCAAATTGATCACCCCTGTTAACGTTTAAGCTTCAAATCGGCAAAATTATAATTGCTTGATGTTTTTTTCTCTGTAATCTCCACTTCAATTCCTTGTTTAAAAAAAGGCGCATTGACAACTAGAGTATGGAACTCTCCATTTTCCCCACAAACATCAATTCCTCTATCTTCCAAATCAACTATCAATGTCTCATCGACGATCCTTCCCAAAAAATCAGATCCCAAATCCTGATTACATGATACAATCATAGCTTCCAATCCCGCTGCGATCATATCCAAGACCAATTGTTTTCTATCGCCTTGCCACAAAGGCAAAACTGCTTTCAAATCTGCAGCTTTCGAAACCTTTTCCTCCCATGCTCTGTGTGACTCAATGTCAATGTCCCCAAAGACGGCGTGGGTTATGGGAAACGTCTTTGTCAATTGCTTAAGGTTTTCAATGTAATTCTCTTCGTAATCTTTCCATGTACTATTGAAAAAATGAATGGGAACACCTATAGCATCCGCTTGTGCTTCCAAAATTCCCTTTGTAATCCCGTGGGAACGTGAACGATCACCAAATTCGTTCATCACGTTTAAAAGCACAGTTGGCACATAACCTTGTTCGACTGCTTTACAAAAGGCGTAACAACTGTCTTTGCCTCCACTCCAAGAACATAAAAAATTCATTCAAACATATTTTGATCGGTCAAAAATAGCCTTAAACCTACTGTATTACAAAAAAAATGAAGACCTTTGAGTCTTATTGAAAAAATATGCGAAGTCTATTTCTTTTATTGCTGGGTGTCTCCCTTTTAACGGGATGCAAAGACGAAAAAAACAAAACGGCTCCCCTTGAGGAACAAACGGAAGTTGCATCCTTGGAGGTCAAGTATGCCAAAGGGTTTACAATGTATCATCATAAGACCCATACAGAGCTAGTCGTTACTTCCGCTTGGCCAAACAGTGAAGAAACATTTCGTTATCTTTTGGTCAAGGAAGGAGAAAACACTCCCAAACATGAAGAAAAGGACATTGTCATTAAAATGCCCATTGAAAAATTGGTTGCCATGTCCACGACCAACATTCCGTCTTTGGAATATTTGAATGTGGACGACAAATTGGTAGGTTTTCCAAATACCAGTTACATCTCTTCCGAAAAAACAAGAGCCAATGTTGAAAATGGCAGCATCAAAGACCTAAACAACGATTTGGAAATCAACATGGAACTCCTTTTGGAGTTACAACCCGACCTAGTCATCGGTTTCTCCGTAAATGGCAACGACAAGACATTGAATCAAATCGAAAAATTTGGAATCCCTGTTGTCTTGGACGGAGCTTGGACGGAACAACACCCTTTGGGACGTGCAGAATGGATAAAATTCATAGCTGCTTTTTTTGACAAAGGGGATGAAGCTGACAAAATATTCAACAAGATAGAAGCCGATTACCTGCAAGCAAAATCCACAGCATCGAAAGTGAATGAAAGGCCTGTAGTCTTTTCCGGCTCCATGTTCAAGGACGTTTGGAACATCCCCGGAGGCAAGAGTTTTGTTGCTAAATATTTGGAAGATGCCAATACCGACTATCTTTGGAAAGACGACGACTCCAATGGAAGCCTTCAGTTAAATTTCGAAAATGTATTGGAGAAAGCTCAAAATGCAGAATTATGGATAGGAGCCGGCAGTTTTAAGAACAAGGTCGAAATGATGGAAAAGCACAAAGGCTATTCGTTTTTCAATGCTTACAAGAATGGCGACATATATACATATACCAACAAAATAGGCCCAGAAGGAGGTCTCCTTTATTTTGAATTGGGACCGTTGAGACCGGATCTCATCTTGAAAGACGTCATACACATATCGCATCCAGGGCTTTTAAAAGATTATGAACCCTTCTTTTTTAAACGTTTAGAATAATTGCCAACCACTAAAACATATAAAACACCTTTTTTGGTATTGGCCCTATCGCTGATAGCTTTCTTTTTTTTGAATATAAGCTTGGGATCTGTACACATTCCTCCAAAGGACATCTTCAATAGTTTGATAGGCGGTGTCCTTGAAAACAAGTCTTGGCAGTACATCATACACGATTATAGGCTTCCCAAGGCCATCACAGCCATTATCGTTGGCTCTGGCTTGGGCATTTCCGGTCTGTTGATGCAAACCTTGTTTCGTAACCCTTTGGCTGGCCCATTTGTATTGGGCATAACATCCGGAGCCAGTCTTGGCGTCGCTCTCGTCATCATGGGGACTTCTGCCATAGGGGGCGTTTTCGCATCGATGCTAATTTCCAAGTGGAGCTTCGTCTTGGCTGCCAGTTTAGGTAGTTTTCTCGTTTTGCTCACTGTATTGATAGTCTCTTCTAGAGTAAGGGATACAATGGCCATACTCATCATAGGCTTGATGTTTGGCAGCATTACAGCAGCAGTGGTTAGCGTACTATCCTATTTCAGCTCGGCAGAGGAATTGCAACAATACATATTTTGGGGATTTGGTAGCCTAGGAAACTTGCAATGGGATGAACTCAAGATATTCGTTGCCATTTACTGCATTGGAATAGTCTTCAGCATCGCATCCATAAAAGCACTCAACACTTTATTATTGGGTGAGAATTACGCAAAGAGCTTGGGATTGGACATCAAAAGAAGTCGTTTGATCATTATCATATCCACAAGTTTGTTGGCAGGAACCATTACGGCCTTTGCCGGCCCCATAGCCTTCATAGGTTTGGCCATACCACATATAACACGACAAGTATTCCATACTTCCAATCATAAGGTGTTGTTACCTGCCGTCTTTTTGTTTGGAGCCATAATAATGCTTGTTTGTGACAGTATCGCGCAATTGCCCAACACCGACTACACCTTGCCCATAAATGCAATAACATCATTGATTGGGGCCCCTGTCGTCGTTTGGCTATTGGTTAGAAAGAAAAAAATGGTGTTTTAAATTGAAAGAGGAAAACCGACATATCACCCTAGAAACCAAAAAACTCTACATTGGCTATGTTTCAAAGAAAAATGAAACCATAGTTTCCTCCAACATCAATTTGGAATTGCACGAAGGTGAATTAATAGGTTTGGTTGGTGCCAACGGCATCGGGAAGTCTACCTTGTTGAGAACGCTTACCCGTGTCCAACAGCCTTTGAGTGGAAGCATTTCGATTCACTCAAAAATACTAGACGCCTATAGTCCCTTGGATTTGGCCAAGGCTCTGAGTTTGGTATTGACTGAAACAGTCGCATCCAAGAACCTATCCGTTTTCGAACTGGTGGCCTTGGGCAGACAACCCTACACCAATTGGGTGGGCAACCTATCCGAAACCGACATCGATATCGTCAATACGGCCCTTAGGCAAACCAACATCCACGAGTTGAAGCACAAGAAATGTTACGAGCTCAGCGATGGACAATTGCAAAAAGTAATGATTGCCCGTGCTTTGGCTCAAGATACCTCGATCATCGTTCTTGATGAACCTACGACCCATCTTGACATGTACCATAAGGCCTACATATTGAAATTGCTTCAAAAGCTGGCAAAAGAAACTAACAAGACCATTTTGTTTTCCTCTCACGAAATAGACTTGGCCATCCAATTGTGCGACAAGCTCATTGTAATGACCAAAGACGGGATTGTTACCGACTCACCAAAAAGCCTAATACAACAAGGTGCCTTCAACAGTCTATTCCCAAAAGATTTGATAATATTCGATGAAGTCACAGGAAGCTTTAGAGTGAACAAGTAAAAGTAAACTTGAGGCAATCCACATTCTCCTTTCAACTAAAAAAATTATCTTTGATGCAAATTAAATTCATAAATGAACGACAACCTCATTCTTATCCTTGCCATACTTGTTTCCGCTGCCATTGGTGGCTATTTGGGAATGCTTTTTTCCAAGCTTAAAAGCAAGAGCGAAAAAAGTACGTTGGAGGAACGTAACAACAACCTACAACTTCAATTCAACGATTTCAAGCAACTTACCGAATCTGAAAAAACAAAGTCGAACGAGAACTTCAACTCTCAATTGGAAGAGTTACGTGGCATTGTTTCAAAAACAGAAAGAGAACGTGACAATTTCAGGGATGAAAGAGAAGGATTGAACATTGAATTGGCACAACGAAATTCGGAATTTGAAAACCTTCAGCAATTGAGTTTGAAGAAAGATGAGGAATTGGAAGAACGACAAGCACAACTTCGCAAAGACTTTGAAATTCTAGCGACCAAGATATTGGATGAAAAATCGGAAAAATTCACGCTTCAGAACAAAGAGAACATCAAGAACATCCTAAATCCTTTGCATGAAAAGATTCAAACATTCGAAAAGAAGGTGGATGACACTCAAAAGGAAAGCATAAGCATGCATTCGGCTTTGAAGGAGCAATTGTTGGGTTTGAAGGATTTAAATCTCCAAATGACGAAAGAAGCCACCAATTTGACAAAGGCTTTGAAAGGCGATAGCAAAATGCAAGGGAATTGGGGCGAATTGGTCTTGGAGCGCGTATTGGAAAAATCGGGATTGGAAAAGGACAGAGAATACTACGTACAACAAAACTTTACCTTGGATGATGGTTCCCGTGCCTTGCCAGATGTGGTATTGCACCTTCCTGACAGCAAGAAGATGATTATAGATTCCAAAGTATCCTTGACCGATTACGAACGCTATGTCAATGCTAATGAAGAAGACAGGGTGATATACTTGAAAGCTCACATAAATTCCATAAAACGACATGTGGAACAGCTTTCCGACAAGAACTATCAAGATCTGTATGATATAGAGTCTCCGGACTTCGTGTTGTTGTTCATCCCAATAGAACCTGCATTTGCCGTAGCCATCAATGAGGACAATTCACTATACAACAAGGCTTTCGAACGCAATATCGTAATCGTGACACCTTCTACCCTTCTCGCAACCTTGCGCACCATAGATACGATGTGGAACAACGAGAAGCAACAACGAAATGCCATTGAGATCGCTAGACAGGCTGGGGCTCTGTATGACAAGTTCGAAGGTCTGGTAAAGGATCTTACTGGCGTTGGGAAGAAGATAGATTCCGCAAAGGCTGATTATTCTGCAGCAATGAACAAACTGGTAGATGGTAGGGGAAACCTGATTACAAGTGTTGAAAAGTTGAAGAAAATGGGAGCCAAAGCAAAAAAGGCCTTGCCTGAATCCATCATAAAACGAGCTGAGGAGGAAAATTAATCGAGAGTCGATTTCTGTCAATGAATTTACATAGATCATAACCCAGAAGACAACTCTCCAAATACGACACTCATATGAACACATACAAGACGGTAGATGCCTCACGCATCAGTATTTCGGAATTGATGTTGCCATCGCATTCCAACTTCAGCGGCAAGATACACGGTGGTTACATTCTCAATCTCATGGATCAAATTGCATTTGCATGTGCATCCAAACATTCCAAAACATACTGTGTAACCGCTTCAGTAGATACCGTCGATTTTTTAAATCCCATCGAGGTTGGGGAACTGGTTACGATGAAAGCATCTGTAAACTATGTTGGCAAGACGTCCATGGTCGTAGGTATCCGAGTTGAGGCCGAGCACATTCAATCTGGAAAGACAAAACATTGCAACTCCTCATACTTTACGATGGTGGCCAAGAACGAAGAGGGCAAATCCGTTGATGTCCCTGGATTGATCCTCAATGACAAGTCGGAGGTTAAACGTTTTTTGAAATCGTTGAAACGGGCAGAAACCAAAAAGCAACGTCAATTGGAATTCGACCACCAAAACTTTTCCTTCAAGGATTATATGACCCAACTGGAAGGCTACAAAGTCAAAATAGAATTGCCAGACAATTACCACTTGTAATTTTTTTCATTTCATCCAAAACCTTAGATTTTTTTATCTATTTTGTCATTGATTTAATTCAAAACAAAAAGCTATGAAAAAAAAATATTGGATTATCCTTCTAATAATCATTTTAGGGGCCTATTTCGGTTACAGTTACATTTACCAGGATCACCGGGACATCGAAACTGAAAAACCGGAATTCGTTGTAACTTCCGAGGCCATCAACAAAGAGTTTCAAGACAATTCCACAACGGCTGAAACCAAGTATTTAAACAAAACCCTAGAGATAAATGGAGCCATAACAGAAATCACAAAAACCGACGTTACATTAAACAACACCATTTTTTGTAATTTGAGTGAAGGTTATGAGACTACTAAACTCAAAATAGACGACAAGCTGACAATCAAAGGCCGTTTCATTGGCTATGACGACCTGTTGGAACTTGTTAAATTAGATCAATGTAGTATTAAAAACTAAACAAAAACCATGAAGCAATTATTTTTTATTTTTCTATGTCTCCCACTAATGCTCTTTGCCCAAGATGATTTATTGGATGAAATAGATTCGGATGTCGTCGAAGACAATTATGCATCCGCAACTTTCAAAGGTTTGAAAATCGTGAATTTCGAGTCTACCAAGCTAGTAGCCAAAAAAGAACTCACATTTGTGGTTTCCCACAGGTTTGGAAGTATCGAAAACGGTTTTGACAGCTTTTTTGGACTAGATGATGCCGTTACGCGGTTAAATTTCATCTATGGCCTTACAGACAATTTAAACATCAGTGTCTCCAGAAGTTCATTTCAAAAAATATATGAAGCTTCCTTAAAATATAGGCTGACAAGGCAACAAGAAAACGGTTTTCCCTTTACCGTGGTCGGTTACAATTCCGCCTTCATCAATACAGCCTTGGACAAGTCCAATCTACCCAAGTTGGAATTCAAGCATCGCATTGGTTACACCGCCCAACTGTTGATTGCTAGAAAAGTAAGCAAAACATTGTCTTTGGAATTTGCTCCAACATTTTTCCATGACAACTTCGTTGTTAACGATGACCAAAACAATTCCCAATTTGCCTTGGGTATGGGAGGACGTTACAAGTTAGGCAAGCGATGGTCTGTAAATGCCGACTATGGGTTGCATTTAAACAGAGCAGGAAGCTCTCCTTTTAAAAATCCACTATCCATAGGTTTCGACTTGGAAACTGGCGGACACGTCTTCCAAATGCATTTGAGCAACGCCCAAGCCATGAATGCCAATGGATTTCTAGGTCAGGCCACAGGAGACTGGGGTGATGGCGACATTTTTTTTGGATTTAACCTAAGCAGAAACTTCTAAGTAAAAAACAGATGAAAAGAACAACCTACATAATATATATTGCCCTACTGGCTTTCATGAGCTGTGACAATGCAAGCGAAAATGATTTGACGGAACCAGTGATAATAGATCCTACCGTATCCGTAACCTACACGGACAACATAAAGACCATCATAGACAACAATTGCATTGGTTGCCATAGCAACCCTCCAGTAAATGGAGCTTCCACCCCTTTGATTACATACGACAACGTAAAGGATCGCGTTAACAACAACAATCTCATACCTCGTATTTCTGCGCAAGCAGGAGAAGCTGGAGCCATGCCATTGGGTGGTCCCAGAATGCCACAAAACCTGATAGATTTGGTTGTGCAATGGCAAGCAGACGGACTACTGGAGGATTAAATGATCTTTGGCAAGCTATTTGATTATTAACAAATAAAAAAACCACGTTATGAAAAAAACATTTGTATTACTGGCCATGGTATTGATAGGTACGAGTGCCATCGCCCAAAACAAGTATTTCACAAAAACCGGACTAACGACCTTTGAAGCTTCGGTTCCTTCCTTTGAGGAAGTAAAGGCAAAAAACGAGTCGACCACCGCCATATTGAACACATCCAACGGAGAGTTTGCAGCACTGGTACTAGTAAAGGGTTTTCGTTTTAAAAACGCACTGATGGAAGAGCATTTCAATGAGAACTATGCCGATTCCGATGATTTTCCAAAGGCTACCTTCAAAGGTACCATCTCCGATTTTGACAGTTCCAAACTTGGAGAAACCGCAACCAAGCATTCCTTTACGGGCAAATTGACGTTCCATGGAGAAACGAAGACATTGACAAATCAGGAGCTATCCATCGCAATGGTAGATGGCGTCATATCAATCTCTGGCACCTTCACTGTAGAAGTATCGGACTTTGCCATAGAAATCCCCAAAGTGGTAAGCAACAAACTGTCCAAAAATGTGGATGTGGGCTTTGATTTCAAGTTGAACAAGAAATAAGAAACAACACGTTTCTAACGACATATTGCCTTCAATGACCTATAAAGTGTCATTGGAGGCTTTTTTATTGCCTATGATACAGCTTCCTGTTCTTTTGACACCTCAGTGCCTCCTCGACAAAAAAACCTAAAAAACACCCATTGCAATGCCCTGTAAAGAAACCCAATCACTTCATCGTCCAATTCGAATCCAAAAGTTTACAATAGTTAGAACAGCCATTAGAGATGCTATAAGAGCTCAAATGTCTTTCTTGTTGTCACAATCACATCACCACAAAAAAAAGCCTTCGACGCTACTGATAGCGGCAAAGGCCTTTTTATATTTTGTTATTTGATTTAGTCTGTTATTACAGCTTTACAAAACGCTTGGTTAGAGATATGTCTCCTTGTGTTGATGTCAACTTTACCAAAAACATTCCGCTATTCCATTTGGAAATGTTTACGCTAGAAGACAAAGTACTCAAATGATCCGAATATACTTTCTTCCCCAATACATCGTACACTTCAAGCTCCAAACCACCTTCAACCAAACTAGGCAATCCTATATTCATAGTTGATGCACCTGGATTCGGGTAGATTGAAAATTCCTTCAATTCAGAATCGAAGTCTGGTGTACCCAAGGTAAGGTTGGCTACTACTCCTCCTTTATTAGCACCTCCATGGTACCCGAAAGTCGTAGAACCATCTCCATGTGCCCATAAAATCGGCAATGACTGTGCTGAAGTAGGGAAAACAAAATCCTCGGAATCTCCTGTGTTTATAGCTCTTGTAGCTACCACAGTTACCATCCCTCCAGAAACATTGTCACTTACCAATGTCCATTCATCTATTGGAGACCCAGAATTGTCCAAGGCAGGAGTACCAGATCCAGCTGGCATATTTCTATCTTGCAATCCTGCACTGTTATATACTATGGCATCATCATCTAAATTCCCCATACTGTTGCCAGCGGATATACCTGGCCCAACACCTAACCATACGTTATCTGGGCCAACCATAGTCATTGTAACTGTATTGGTCCCTGTGTTGACATCGAACTGAACCGTGTAATTAGACCCTGAATCCAAAGTAACTACACCCGTAGTCCAAGTTTGTGCCAACGCTATGTTAGCCATCAATAATAGTAATAAAAAAGTAATTTTCTTCATAGTTTCTGTTTTTATAGTTGCAATATCTTATTCAATTTTTCATCGTTAAACGACTTGGCATAATCCAGGGCTGATTTGTCCGCATTATCTTTTAAGTCGAAATTTGCCTTTGCCCTTACAAGTTGCTCTACCACATTGTAATTTTTAAGCATTACGGCATAATGTGCCGCTGTAGTCCCCTTGTCGTCCGCCATATTCGGGTTGGCACCATACTTCAACAATATGCTGACAATCTTAATATACCCTTTGAAGACGGCTGCCATCAATGGTGTGCCATAGGTAGAGGCTCCATCAATGTTATCCACCTTGTCCGCCAAAAAGGAAACGACTTCTTCGTTCCCACTGTATGAGGCCAAGACCAAAGGGGTATAACCTGTTTCATTCTTGGTATTAATGATCTCCGGTTTTTCTTTGTATAGTTGCTCCAGTTCTTCC
Organism: uncultured Bizionia sp.; assembly: GCA_947496215.1. Classification (GTDB taxonomy): domain Bacteria; phylum Bacteroidota; class Bacteroidia; order Flavobacteriales; family Flavobacteriaceae; genus JAHDHI01. Next base: position 103,409 of record CANMCF010000006.1, on the reverse strand, counting down.
ACGGTACCAGATCGACTGATATCGAAAACATCTTTTTGGGCAAATAATGAGGTACAGGATAAGGTTACCACGAAGAGCAGTAATAATTTCTTTGTCATACAATTGGGGGATGTAATTTTATTCAATAGCTAGATCTTTTATATTATACATACTAGTAAATTTACTGTTTTTTTTGCACATATAATACTCTTTAAGATTTTTTTAGTTTGTATATATAACAGCATACAGTTATAAAACCCTACTTTTTTTGTAGAAAAAACAGGGTTTTAAACGACAAGAAACTCTAATTGAATCACTTGTTTTTTTCTTCACTTTAAAAATCATATACCAAATAACTAACGCTTTGATTCGGATACACACTCTTTTTTGGATTCCAAGGCTTCCAATTGGGCTTTCATTATAGACATCTCCTTGTTTTGTTCAATCACATACAAAGTCAATTCCTCTATTTTTTGCAAAAGCAACTTGTTCATTTCTCCCACTTCAATGCCATTCTCATCAACCTCTTTTGCACTTGGAATGTCCTTGAGATGCCCTTTTGTTTTTATGTGTTCTTCCACTTCTTCCAAACTAGGCAGATCATAATCGTCTTCAAATACATAGTCCGCCCAAGTGGTATATACCTTTATTTCGTGTGCCCTCACCTTGCCTTCTACAGACAACTTGTATTCCAGGTTATCATTGGCATCCACAAACGACTCGGTACCGATCCCTACATTACCATCAAAAAATGAGTTCCCAGAGTTCACGATAAATTTATGTGACGCCCCCCATGCTACATCCGCTCCAATTACCAATTGAGATTTAGAATTAGTTAAAGACATGAATGTACCATTAGGCAAGTCGAACAATTGATAAAAATACCCTCCATTAATACCTGAATAGGTTATTACGTTTGCAGTATCATAAGCTACATAAGAATTTCTAGCTAAATTATTGGCGTCATAAAAAGCATGATGTATTTCACCTCCACTACCAGAAATTTTTGAACTGAACTTATACGTGCCTCCATTGGAAGCCTTTCCAAATTCAACTATGGGATCGCTTCCAACAACATTGTCGCCATCGAAAACAGCTGCATTGCTGGTGGTTGTCGTTTGTGCGCAAATGCCTTGAAATAGCATTAAAATAAAAGTCAAGGGAAGTAATTTTTTCATTGTATGATTTATATGGATTAATAATCTAATGCAAGCTACTAAAATAAGCCAATATGATGGGCACACTTACGAGAAAATGCGACAACAAAACTCAGCTTTTCGCTTCCCTCAAATAGCAGTTATCACAGGCAGAGAGTATCTAAATAAATCAACACCCTAAATAGACAATAACTTATAAAAACATAAAAAATCACCTCTTTTGGGTGAGACATCCCAATAGTTAAGAATATAGGTTTGCAAAAAAAACAAATCACTTCCACTTAACAAAACTTATAAATATTAACAAAGAACTAATGAAAAAAAAACTACTACTAATCGTTGTATTGTTTGGAGTCTCCAAATCGATTGCACACCACAATTCATCAAATATCAATATTGAATCAAAAGCCCCTGTGGAGACCAATGGGCCAACGATTCAAACGGAATTGATCTCTTCGCATTCAAAACGGGGGAATTTTCTTGAGGTGACCAACCAAGGTGAAGACAATCTCAAATTTTCTGACTCGTTGGAACTACATCATAAAGCTTCTGCAAATTGTGAAGTCATCGTACCCAATTATGATTTTGATTTTTCCAACTATATAGACATCTGTTGGGCAGAAGGTGACAATACTAGCATAGCGGAAGGGTTTAATGGCCAGGATGGAAGTTGGATAGGCGATGGTTTTTTAAATGCAGGTTCTGTAGGGGCTGCAAAAATAAATTTGTATTCTGCTGGACAGAAAGATTGGTTGGTTTCACCTACATTAGATTTGTCCGCAGGGAATTATTATTTAATTTTTGATGTCGGAGTTACTCAATGGAATACTACCAATTATTCAAGTATGGGTAGTGATGACGAGGTACAGGTATTGATATCCAACGACGATGGAGCTAGTTGGATTAGTTTGGAAACCTTCAATAATTCAAACATACCCTCTCATTTAGGTGAAGAAAAGGCATATGATTTATCTGCTTACACCTCTACTACGACTAGATTCGCTTTTTGGGCTAGTGATGGTAGTATAGATGACTCACAAGATTATGATTTTTTCATCGATAATTTTTCGATTACCAATACTGTATGTTTTGAACCTGAGTCCTTAACGGCAACAGATATAACTACTACGAGCGCTGTTATCAGCTGGACTTTGGCAACAGGAATGGAAACAGATTGGGAAATCGTGGTTCAAACCAGCTACTCTGGCATACCTTCTGGTGCAGGAACACCTATAGGAGGAACAGTTTCCCATAACGCAACATCGTTGATTCCAAATACAAACTACGAATTTTACATAAGAACCAATTGCGGAGAAGGTAATTATAGCTCTTGGGCCGGACCACAATACTTTAGGACAAAATGTGGGCCTTTTGTACCGGAGTATGCATATGGCTTCCAGTCTTATAGTTTTGATTTCTGTTGGGCAGAGGGAAATGACACATTCGTAATTGATGGACCAAATGGACAAAATGGGAATTGGACAACCGATGACTTTTTAAATGCATACAATTATTCAAGAGCGGCAAAAATAGTCATCAATGGTGCTGGAGATAGAGATTGGTTGGTTTCTCCCACATTTGATCTATCTGCTGGAGGATATGAATTAAGGTATGATGTTGGACTTACTGGATTGGATACGACCAATTCTTCAAACATGGGTAGCGATGATGAGATCCAGGTATTGATATCCAACGACGATGGAGCAAACTGGATTAGTCTAGAAACATTCAACGCAACAAATACACCATCACATCTGGGCCAGGTAGAAGTATACAATCTAGCTGCCTATACCTCCTCTACCACAAAATTTGCCTTTTGGGTGAATGAAGGAACCATTATTGACTCAGAGCAGTACGACTTTTTCGTAGACAACTTCAATGTAAGATCGGTACCTACATGCCATGAGCCAGGCATATTGACCACATCTGCCATTACCAACACAAGTGCGATACTAGACTGGGCTACGATAACAGGATTAGAGACGGACTGGGAGGTTATAGTGCAGCCTTATGGGTCTGGTACGCCCACAGGAGCAGGAACGCCAATTGGTGGTACAATTCCACACTCCATTTCCTCATTGGTTCCAAATACAAGCTACGAATTCTATGTAAGAGTCACTTGTGGAGGAGCGAATTATAGTTCGTGGGCTGGGCCACATTACTTTAGGACGAAATGCGATGCCTTTACACCGGAATATGAATATGACTTTCAAGTTTATGGTGTTCAATCCTGTTGGATAGAGGGGAACAATTCTAGTATAGCAGAAGGGCCTAATGAGCAGGAAGGGAGTTGGACAAGTGATGGTTTTTTAAATGTAGGCTCAGCAGGTGCTGCAAAAATAAATTTGTACTCTGCTGGACAAAAAGATTGGTTGGTTTCTCCTGTATTCGACTTGTCTGCTGGAGATTATGGTTTAGTTTTCGATGTAGGAATTACCCAGTGGAATACAACCAATCATTCGAATATGGGTAGTGACGATGAAGTACAGGTATTAATTTCCAATGACAATGGAGTCAATTGGATTAACTTGGAAACATTCAATACATCAAATAGTCCCTCAAATTTGGGAGAAACCAAGATATATGATTTAGCTGGATACACCTCTTCTACTACCAAATTCGCCTTTTGGGCTAGCGATGGAAGCATAGACGATGTGGTGGATTATGATTTTTTCATCGATAACTTTAAAATATTAACCTACTCAACCTTGAACGTTGAAGATATAGAAGACGAAAAAAACTTTACTTTTTACCCTAATCCCGTAAAAAATGTTTTAAATGTTTCAGCAAAAAGCAGGATAGATAGTTTAAAGGTAATCAATGCCTTGGGGCAAACCGTAAAAGTGGCAACTCCCAACTTCAACAAGTACCAATTGGATTTCTCTGATTTAAGTAGTGGGGTTTATTTCGTAAAGGCAAGTACCAATAACACTGAAGGAACTTTTAGAATCATTAAAAAATAATATTTGCTTAAAGGAATATTGTTTATTGAAAAAAGGATTGTTAGCGCAATCCTTTTTTTGTTTTACAACGATACTGACAAGACAATATCAATGACATCATTCAGAAATCAACTCGAAACAACTTCCTTCATTCAAGTTTCATTGTTGCATAAAATGAATATTCTGAAAAGCAAAAAGACTGCATTCGATTTTTAAAAATCGAATGCAGTCTTTTTTATATGATCACCTGACAAATAGGATCTAACTACTTGCTCAAATACATCTTACGTCTCGAGTATAGGTTGTAGAATTCATCATCCTTCAAATCGTCTATAAACAAGATGCTCTCACCAGTACTTTTCATTTCCGGCCCCAACTTCTTGTTTACGTTATGGAACTTGTTGAATGAGAATACTGGTTGCTTGATCGCATAACCTTCCAACTGTGGATTGAAATCGAAATCGGTCACCTTCTTCTCCCCCAACATCACCTTCGTCGCATAGTTCACATAAGGTTCTCCGTATGCCTTTGCAATGAAAGGTACTGTTCTGGAAGCTCTAGGATTGGCTTCTATGATATAGACCACATCGTCTTTGATTGCAAACTGAATGTTTATTAGACCTACCGTATTCAATGCCAAGGCTATTTTCTTCGTATGGTCCTTTATTTGTTGCATCACCAAGTTTCCAAGGTTGAATGGTGGCAATGTCGCATTACTGTCTCCCGAGTGAATTCCACAAGGCTCAATGTGCTCCATTATACCAATGATGTATATGTTCTCCCCATCGCAAATGGCATCTGCCTCTGCTTCTATGGCTCCATCCAAATAATGGTCCAACAACAATTTGTTTCCAGGAATGCTTCTCAATAGATCCACAACGTGCTCCTCGAGTTCCTTCTTGTTGATCACGATCTTCATTCCTTGTCCTCCCAATACATATGAAGGTCTCACCAAAATTGGAAAATCCAACTTATCTGCTACTTGCAATGCTTCTTCTGCCGTCTCAGCAATGTCAAATTCCGGGTAAGGAATGTTGTTTTCCTTCAATATGTTGGAGAAACTTCCTCTATCTTCAGCCAAATCAAGCGATTTGAAACTGGATCCCAAAATCTTTATACCGTAACGTTCTAGTTTTTCGGCCAATTTAAGAGCAGTTTGCCCTCCCAATTGCACAATGACACCTTCTGGCTTTTCATGCTTGATGATATCATAGATATGCTCCCAGAAAACAGGTTCGAAATATAATTTGTCCGCTGTATCAAAGTCTGTTGAGACCGTCTCTGGATTACAGTTGATCATTATGGTTTCGTACCCACATTCGGCAGCAGCCAAAACACCGTGTACACAACAATAATCGAACTCTATTCCTTGTCCAATCCTATTTGGGCCAGAGCCTAGAACTATTACCTTTTTCCTATCTGTAACAATACTTTCGTTATCTGCTTGGCGTTTACCATCTGCTGTTTCAACATCGTTTTCAAATGTTGAGTAGTAATATGGTGTCTTCGCTTCAAACTCTGCAGCACAGGTGTCTACAAGTTTGTAAACTCTATTTATGTTAAGCTCTTCCCTTCTAGTATAGACTTGACTTTCCAAACAACCCAACATATGTGCTATTTGTCTGTCTCCATATCCCTTTTGTTTGGCTTCCAACAACAAATCCTTTTCAATGGTATCTATCTTGAAGGTGGAAATCTCCTTTTCCAAAAGATAAAGCTCTTCGTACTGCTTCAAGAACCACATGTCGATTTTTGTGATTTCATGAATACGACTCAACGGAATTCCCATTTGTATCGCATCGTATATCACAAAGACACGATCCCAGCTGGCATAGGTCAACTTTTCTATGATTTGATCGTAATTCGTATATCCTTTCCCATCTGCTCCCAGTCCATTTCGCTTTATTTCCAAGGATTGTGTTGCCTTGTGCAATGCTTCTTGGAAAGAACGTCCAATCCCCATTACCTCTCCTACGGATTTCATTTGAAGTCCCAAGGTTCTATCCGATCCTTCGAACTTGTCGAAGTTCCATCTAGGTATCTTCACGATCACATAGTCCAATGTAGGCTCGAACAATGCAGATGTGGATTTCGTTATCTGATTTTCCAACTCATCCAAGTGATAACCGATAGCCAGCTTTGCTGCTATTTTTGCAATAGGATATCCAGTTGCTTTACTGGCCAATGCGGAAGAACGAGATACACGAGGATTGATCTCTATGGCAATGATGTCTTCATTTTCATCCGGACTCACCGCAAACTGCACATTGCAACCTCCAGCGAAGTCTCCAATGTTACGCATCATATGTATGGCCATATCCCGCATTTTTTGGTATGTCGTATCACTTAACGTCATTGCTGGGGCCACGGTGATGGAGTCTCCTGTATGAATTCCAATAGGATCCATGTTTTCTATGGAACAAATGATGACCACATTGTCATTGGCATCCCTTAGAAGTTCCAATTCGTATTCCTTCCAACCGATCAAGGCCTTGTCGATCATTACTTCGTGTATAGGAGAGATCTCCAAGCCACGTGTCAACAATTCATCAAAATCTTCTTCTTTGTATACGAATGATGCACCTGCTCCTCCTAGAGTAAACGATGCTCTAATTATTAAAGGGAAACCAAACTCTTGTGCGATTTCCTTACCTTTCAAATAAGAAGTAGCAGTTGCTTGAGGTGCCATTGGAATACCAATTTTAAGCATCAACTCTCTAAACTGCTCCCTATCTTCGGTAATGTTTATAGCATCTATGTTTACACCAATAATCTCTACATCAAAGTCTTTCCAAATACCTTTTTCATCAGCTTCGATACATAGGTTCAAAGCTGTTTGCCCTCCCATGGTTGGCAAGACAGCATCGATTTGCGGATGCTCCTTCAATATTTTTACAATTGACTTTGTGTTTAATGGCAACAGGTATACGTGATCCGCCATGGAAGGATCCGTCATGATCGTTGCTGGATTGGAATTGATTAGAATGGTTTCGATTCCATCTTCTCTTAGAGATCTTAAAGCTTGTGTTCCCGAATAATCAAACTCACAGGCTTGGCCAATTACGATAGGACCAGATCCAATGATAAGTATAGATTTTAGTTTTGAATTCTTAGGCATTGTGTTGATTTATAGAGTTTCAAAAATAATAATAATTAGCTACAAAAAAAGGCGTTACACCTAAGTAACGCCCCAATATATTAACAATTGTTAATCATTTATCTTTTATGTCTAGTTTCAGATGAAACAGATATCTTCTTTCTTCCTTTTGCTCTTCTACGAGCTAATACTTTTCTACCATTAACCGATGCCATTCTTTCTCTGAAACCGTGTTTGTTTCTTCTCTTTCTTTTTGATGGCTGAAACGTTCTTTTGCTCATTTTATAATATCTTTAAAGTCTGAATTGTATTTTTTAAAATAGTTTATAGTATTTCTCTAAAACTGAGCGCAAATATACAACGACTTTTTTATTTGACAAATCTTATTTAAAAAATATTTACCTTCTTGTTGTCTTTATTTTTCATTTTGAATGAATCCTGCATAAAATCTAGAAAAACTGAAGCATAAATTACGTTTTCTAAAGCTTAATATTTCGACAAAAATTAGTTTCTTTGCAATCTGAAATAACAAATAACAAGATTTAAAGGCAATTGTTTGCTTTCTACTTCAATAAAAACACTAAAATGTACAATAAAACATTCAAATTAATAATTGCTGGTCTAATCATAGCTACTGCCGTATGGCAATTTACAGAAGGAGGCATAGGGAATGGAATCATGCTGATATTGTTGTCCTTGATATTCATTTTCCTATATTTCAAGAACGAGTTCATTCTTTTGGCTTTCTTGAAGCTTAGAAAGCAAGATATGGCAGGAGCGAAAAATTGGTTGGACAAGATCAAAAACCCTGAAGCGGCCTTGGTAACGAAACAACAAGGTTACTTCAATTACTTGAACGGGATACTAGTATCCCAAACGGATATGAATGAAGCTGAGCGCTACTTCAAAAAGGCAGTTACCTTGGGCTTGTCCATGGATCAAGACATGGCAATGGCAAAACTCAACTTGGCAGGAATTGCTTTTTCAAAAAGAAGAAAACAAGAAGCAACCTTATTGATAAACGAAGCTCAAAAACTAGACAAGCAAGGTATGCTCAAGGAGCAAATAAAAGAAATGAAGAACAATATGAAACGTGCCCAAATGCCGAATCAACATTACGGACAAGGAGGCTCCATGAGGCAACAACGCCGTTCTCGTAGATAGTTTTCGTTTCGAAAATCACATAAAAAAAGCTGCTTGAAAAATCAAGCAGCTTTTTTTATGTTTTATATCTACGCGTACCGAACGATCTATTTGCTAAAAAACATCTTTATGGCCACTATGACAAGCAGTACGCTAAATAGTTTTTTAAGCAAGGATTCATTGATTGAAATGGCAATCTTAGTCCCAAAATAACCTCCCAAAACAAAGCAGATTGCTATGATGAATGCATATTTGAAGTTAATGGGGTCATCCCCAGAAGTATGGTAGGTATAGGCAGCCAAAAACGTTACGGGCACTGCCAATACGGCCAAACTTGTTCCCTGTGCCTGTTGTTGTGTGTACCCCAAGGCAAATACCATTAAAGGCACCATTACCACACCTCCACCTATTCCAAACATTCCACTAAAGATTCCTGCCAACAATCCAACGATCATCAGGGTAAGTATAATAGATAAATCCATTCTTGTTTTCATTATTTATGGGGCAAAGCTTTGATATTTATAGGGCAGGGACAATTTAATCTACAACCTTGTAGTGTCCTTCACGAGGAATATCTATCAAATACTCTTTTCTTGATTTGTTGTTAAGGTGTTTTTCTCTCAACCAAGGATTATGCAGTTTCAGTATCTTATAATTGATCTTGAACTTTTTGGCGAACTGTGAAAAATCCGTCACTGCAGTATCCACTGCCACTTTATAGGTAGGAATAGATGAATATAGGTCTTTATTCCTGAAATTGAATCCATATTTCTTGGGATTGGATAGAATTTCTTTCAAGGCTATTATTCTAAAGACATAGCGTCCAGTTTCTTCTCCTAGCAACAAATCATAGTAGGTTTTGACGTCTTGTTTTTTCAAACGTCTTGAGATGCCAGCGTTTCCTGCATTGTATGCTGCTGCAGCCAGTGTCCAAGATCCCAATCGCTTCTTGGACTTCTTCAAATATCTACAAGCAACCTCCGTTGCCTTTATTAGATGATAGCGCTCGTCTACATTGGAATTGACTTCCAATCCGTTTTCACGTCCCGTGGCTTTCATTATTTGCCAAAATCCACTTGCTCCAGCTGGGGACCTTGCATTGGTCAAACCACTTTCTATGACAGCCAAGTACTTGAAATCATCTGGTATGCCATGCTTAGCCAAGATAGGCTCTATTATGGGAAAGTATTTTTTTACTCGCTTGAACATCAACAATCCATTGGATTGCCAATAGGTATTTACAAGCAACTCCTTATCCATTCTCTCAAGGATGTCTGGATTTTCCAAAGGTACCCCTTCGCCTGCAAAATCCAAATGATTTGGTACTTGCAATGCATAGACATTGTAGTCGTTTACAATTTTCGTTTCATAGTTTTCATCCGTGGGTGCATCTTGAAATGCATTGATGAACAAACCTGCCAAACATGCCAGTCCAAATAATGTCAGTGTCTTTTTCATAATCTTCATCTTCAGTACTTTTTATGTAAAATTAAAATATTTTACCGAATAGCTTCGGTTTTAGGATAAAATTAATTGTGGCAAATTCTCGTTGAACCACTTATACTTGTTAATAATCATAATGTGCGTTCCTCCTTTGACGGCTATGCACTCCTTTATATTTGCATATGGAAAAACGGCATCTTTCTCCCCGTGGACATGTATCACTTCTGGCATGGCCTCTTCTTGATTCCAATTGATGACTTGCTCTATTGCCCAATCCAAATAACGCTTGTCGTTTACAGAAAGATACTTCCTATACAATTCTATACGTTTGGTAATTGTATTTCCAAAGGCGTATTTCGCCAATAGGTCTATGTTGCTCATCAATTGTGTCGGTAGGAGCTTATAGGCCTTTGTAGCCCTTAGCACCTTCATTCTTGTTGGTAGCTCATGTTTTGTCTTGACGCTGGATACCACGATGAGCTTCCTTGGCTTTATGTACTTGCTCATCTCCTGAACCAAAATCCCTCCAAAGGAAACCCCCAACAAGACTACATTTTCATGCTTTATGTTTTTTGTCATTCTCAAGGCGTATTCCTCTAACGATTCCTTTTCCAGTGGAATCAACCAGTATAATTTATGTATTTTAAATTGTGTTTCTGGTAAACTGATGTTGTCAAATATTGAAGGGTTCGCCGCCATTCCCGGCATAAAATAAACGTGTATTAAGTCTTGATTCATAAGTATTTAACAAAAAAAAGAACGCGATTACCAATATTTTTTTGTAAATTCGCATCGTAAAGCTAAAAAAATAGTTCACACTATTTTTAAAATTCCTACTTAAAAACAAATTTTATTATACTATGATTGATGCTGCTGAACTAGTTGACAATGATTTTTTACGTCAATTTGAATTAAAGAACGATGAACATTTTGCAAAAATTGAATATTCCCTTCAAGATCGCAAAATTTTCCTAACAAAACTAATTATTCCTGAGAACATTACTGACGAAGGCTTTACTGAAGATTTTTTAAAGTTAGTCTTTGAAAATGTAAAAGAAAGAAATTTGAGCATTGTTCCAACAAGCCCAGAGATTGCTAAATTCATTAGGCGGAATAGACAATACAAAAGCTTGTTGCCAGTAGGCGTAAGAATATAACCAGCTTATAAAAACCAAAAAGCTGAAGGAATTCCTTCAGCTTTTTTTATGCCCATTCATTTACGAATTCGAACCTCACCAAGCCATCATCATCTATTCTGGTAAGTTCCACATCTTGTAGCGTATTCACCAATTCTGGATTCCAAGGCCCTTTCACTTTTACATAGTTTTCCGTAAACCCGTGAATGTAACCTTCTTTGTTTTCGCTCTCAAATAGTACGGTTCGTGTACTTCCCAATTGCTTTTCGTAAAACGCACGACGCATTTTCACGCTTAAACCACGCAACATCTTACTACGTTTTGCCCTTACGTTTTTAGGAACGACACCTTCCATCGAAGCAGCTACGGTATTGTCCCTTTCTGAGTATGTAAAGACATGCAGATAGGAAATATCCAATGCATTAAGGAAATTATAGGTATCAAGAAAGTGTTCCTCCGTCTCTCCAGGAAAACCGACTATGACATCCACTCCTATGCAAGCGTGTGGCATTACCTCCTTTATCTTTTGAACGCGATCCACATACAATTCCCTCATATAACGACGACGCATCGATTTCAATATCTCATTGTTTCCACTTTGCAATGGAATATGAAAGTGAGGCACGAAAGTTCTACTCTTCGACACAAAGTCTATCGTTTCGTTTTTCAAAAGATTGGGTTCTATCGATGAAATTCGCAAACGCTCGATCCCATCAACGGTATCCAACGCCTCAACCAATTGAAAGAATGTATGTTCATGTTTCTTGTTTCCAAACTCTCCTTTTCCGTAATCACCTATATTTACGCCAGTCAAGACAATTTCCTTTATGTTCTTTTCAGAAATCTCCTTGGCATTCTTCAATACGTTTTCCAAAGCATCACTACGAGAAATTCCGCGTGCAAGTGGTATTGTGCAATAGGTACATTTGTAGTCGCATCCATCCTGTACCTTCAAAAAAGCACGTGTTCTATCTCCTATGGAGTAACTCCCTACATAAAAATCCGCATCTTCTATTTCACAGGAATGCACTTCGCCAAAATCATTTTTGGACAAATCATTGATGTAATCGGTTATCTTAAATTTTTCGGTCGCACCAAGTACCAAATCCACTCCATTGACATCTGCCAGTTCTTGTGGTTTCAATTGGGCATAGCAACCTACAGCTGCAACAAACGCATCTGGGTTGTTCTTTTGTGCTTGCTTGACTATGGATTTAAAGCGTTTGTCCGCATTCTCTGTTACCGAACACGTATTTATTACGTATATGTCTGCATCTTCAGAAAAATCCACGCGATCGAAACCTTCTTCATTAAAGTTTCTAGCTATGGTGGAGGTTTCAGAAAAATTGAGTTTACAACCCAAAGTGTAAAATGCGACTTTCTTTTTATCTTTCACTTTCAAAAATTAAAATTTATCCTATATCTAGAATCATTATATTTACTTCATCTCTTTTAATTAGAGATTGCAAATTTACGTAATTGTTTGCAAGTAAGTAATCTCTATTTATTTTTACTATTCAAAATTATAAAACATAGCTTAACCATAAACAAACATGTCCAAAAAACAAGGGAGAATTAACGAAGTATCCGTCTTTTTAAAGAATAGAGATACTGTACTCGGTTTTCGAAAATTAATGGATTGTGCCATAGATACTCAAAATCTAGGCATATACAATGACATAATTGCATTGACCGACTGGAAAGAGCAGTTCCCGACTGAAGAAGACGAACTCATTGAAAGATCCTTCTCCATACTGGACAAAATTTCCAAGGCACCAATAGAGGAGTATGACATATCCAAACCCATCGTCGTAGCAAACAACATCACGAAAAGCTATGGGCACAATAGGTTTAAACTAGGTCCAATATCCTTGGAGCTGAAAAAAGGAAAGGTATATGGGCTAGTAGGTGAAAATGGAAATGGAAAAACAACCTTGTTGAGAGTTTTGGCCAAGGAATTGAAACATACGGAGGGGAATTTACTTTATGATTTCGACAAGAGGAACACCAATGAATTCGAATTAAGATCCAACCTCGTCTACATTCCCCAAAGAACTAAAAAATGGTATGGCAGCCTAAAGGATAATTTAAAATTCGTCCTTTCAAGCTATGGGACACCTCCAGAAGAAAATGAAACAAGAGTCTTAATGATGATTGCCAGGCTTGGTCTATGGAACTACAAACATTTAAAATGGAGTGAGCTTTCTTCTGGATATAAAATGCGTTTTGAACTCGCCAGAACACTACTTAGAAAACCTGAAGTATTATTGTTGGATGAACCATTGGCCAATTTGGATGTGTTGGCGCAACAAGTGATCTTGGAGGATTTAAAATCCATCTGCAACTCCCTAAACAACCCCATCGCCTTGATATTAAGCTCACAACAGCTGTATGAAGTAGAAAAGATATCAGACAAGGTCATCTATCTGAAAGATGGAAAGTACACGGACAACAACAGTACTGTCTCAGAAAGCAAGAATAGTCAACTCATCGTGGAAATAGATACCAATTGTGAAAGACAGGAGCTATTGAGTGTCTTCAATACAATCGGCTTGGAAAAACTGATATACAATGGCGGAATATTCATCGCCTATTTCTCAAATGACACCTTGTTCCCTTCTATTCTGGAAGCTCTCGGAAAAAACAGCATAGATGTTACCTACATACGTAACATTTCCAGTTCAACCCGCAGATTCTTCGTATCCTAAACTCTCTTATTCAATGAAAAAATTCATATATAGAACAAATCAATACCTTTTGGAGAAGCATCCTTTGATTTGGAATACAAAAACGTTATGGATGCTATCGACCTCCTTCGTATTGCATATCTTCTTTTATATTTTCGGTTTCATTTCCTTGACTAATCCTGAAACCCTCCACTACAGAAGGGCAGACAACATCTTCTTTGAAAACGGAGCTGTTTTCTTCAGTGTCATGATTTCCATTTTGATGCTGGTGATATGGCTGATATACCTATTCAAGAACAATGCCTTCAAAAGTTTTTATCCCACCAATCATTTTGACCTCTTCAAACAGTTCGCATTGTATTTTACAATAATTTTCTGTTGCACCACATTTTACTATTCTTTTCAAAGTGGCTTGAAGACATATATCGTCAATACATATGATAATGAGACCATTAAAGATGAAATTGCATTGGCAAACAAGACTGCCCCCTTCTTTTCTGAGAACATCACAGACTATACCATAGACAACCTTGTATACCCAGAACCTTTCAACTCTTTGTTTTGCGAGACCAATGATGATCACATTGACTATGCTGGAGTCTATTATCACTTTTTAAACAATGACTACCAGTTTTATAGTCTCAGCAAAAAAACTAGAAAAGCAAATACCTCATATGTAGATTCTCTGTATAGAAACAGCGTATACACGATGAAGAAGGACTCCTCCATCATTTATTATTTTAAAGACAAGATAATTGATGTCACGGACAACTTGAAGTCTACCGAACCAAGTTATTACAATTATTCAGATGTCTTCTATTCGAATAGAAGCAACAATGACGACAACAACAAAAATAGCCTGGTCTTATATGACCAATATGACTACGGCCACAAGAATAGGACGGATTTGAAACTCTCAAGCTTCATCCAAAGAGAAAACCAAGAATTGCTTACCAGAAACAACCCCAATGAGATAAAGGAAATATTATCCAATTTCATAGATCTTGCCAACAAATACAAGATAAAGCACAATCTTACCACGAATGGGTGGTTCGATTTATGTTACACTCCAATGGACTTCAAATTGAAAGCGCTCATCCAAGATGAATACAGAATAAACAACAATAGGAGATACAATCATGACAACCTGACGAAGACTCAAAAACTATACAATGAATTGGTTACAGAATATTATCTCGAATCCGATAACTTGAACAACGCTTTTGAAAACATCGATGACATAAAGAAAACCGAAGTCATCTCAGAAAACATTCACCTTTTCCTATGGCTCTCTTATTTCATGGCCATCATAATATTCATATTTAGAACCACTGGTTTGAAGCCTTTGTTGTTTACGACAGTAGTCATTGGACTTCTAATAATAATAGTAGGTTTGATCGTTGCCTTGTATAGCTACATATCTATCTCAAGAGGGCAAAGCATAGAGTATTTCGCTTCATATTTGGTCTTGTTCATCGGTTCAACGATATTGTTTATTACGCTCTTTTTAAATGGCAAGCTAAGAAAGACAATTGCAGCCATATTCCTAAACATATCGCTTGTTGGCTTCATCCCTTACATCTTTTTAATAGTCGGAATAATTTCAATGCATCAAAAAGATGCCTGTAGGGATACCAGGTATCTTCAACTCACGGAAGAAACCGAAGATTGCTTCGTTTTGATAGAATACCTAAGCTTCTATTGGAGTTATATATTCTTTATAATCGCTTTTATATTCGTCCTTTTCTTTTCAAAGGTTATTCTAAAATGGAAAGCCATGACCGAAGCTTAAATCATTAAAAATGAAAAAGAACATATTAAAATATAAATGGGTTGTTCCTTCATTGCTGAGTTGTTTCGTTTTTCTCTATTTCTCATGTGGAGACAATGAGAGCACAAATGAAGATCACCTTGTATTTAGATACAATGAACATAAGAACATTGGTTCTCTCGACCCTGCATTTGCAAAAGACAATGCAGATATTTGGGCTGTAAACCAATTATTCAATGGATTGGTACAAATGGACGAAAACTTGAATGTGCAACCCTGCATAGCTAGGAACTGGACAATTTCGGAAGATGCCTTGACCTACTCCTTTACATTGCGCAATGATGTACAATTTCACAAACATTCCCTTTTTGGAAAAGATTCCACAAGAACTGTAACCGCATATGATTTCGAGTACAGTATGAATAGGCTCATTGACGACAAGATTGCCTCATCCGGTCGTTGGGTCATGAACAAGGTAGATCGATTCTCGGCAGTAAACGATACCGTTTTCAAGATAGAATTAAAACAAGCTTTTCCTGCTTTTTTAGGATTGTTGACAATGAAGTACTGTTCCGTAGTTCCCAAGGAAGTCGTAGAGCACCATGGCAGTGATTTCAGAGCAAATCCCATTGGTACAGGCCCATTTAAATTCAAGAGATGGGAAGAAAACATCAAACTCGTCTTTAGGAAAAACAACAATTATTTTGAAAAGGACAAAAACGGAAAGCCTTTACCCTACTTGGAGGCCGTTGCCATTACCTTCCTACCAGACAAACAAAGCGAATTTCTTCAATTCGTACAAGGAAACTTGGATTTTTTGAATTCCTTGGATGCATCATATCAAGATGACATACTAACTACGAAGGGAGAGCTACGAGAAAAATACAGAAGAAACATAGATATGATTCGTGGACCTTACCTCAATACGGAATACTTGGCTTTCTATATGGAATCCGACACTCCAGAAATGCAATCCAAATTGCTTAGGCAAGCTGTTAATTACGGATTTGATAGGCAAAAAATGATGACCTTCCTAAGAAATGGCATTGGAATTCCTGCCAATGGAGGATTCATCCCGAAAGGCCTTCCTGGACACGATGGATCCATTGGTTTCTCCTATGATCCACAAAAAGCCAAAGCGCTCATTGCACAATATAAAGAAGAAACAAGCAATGCCAATCCAGAAATCACCATAACCACGACTAGCAATTATTTGAATTTCTGCGAATACATACAACGTGAGCTTCAAAAAACAGGATTATTGGTCAATGTCGATGTCATTCCGGCTTCCACTTTAAAATCCTCAAAAGCCAATGGCAAGTTGGACATGTTTAGAGCCAGTTGGGTAGCAGATTACCCAGATGCACAAAACTACCTGTCCCTCTACTATAGTGAAAACTTTGCTCCTAATGGACCAAACTACACACATTTCAAAAATGAAAAATTCGATTCTTGGTATACTAAATCGTTTACAGAAATCAATATGAAAACTCGGGAGTTGCTCTATTCGAAGATGGATAGCCTAGTAATGCAAGAAACCCCCATTGTCCCATTGTACTATGATGAAGTCGTCCGTTTTACAAGAAAGGATGTTTCTGGTTTGGGCAACAATCCAATAAATCTTTTAGATTTAAAACACGTCAAGAAGCTTTGACCCCTGTCTTACTTTTTCCTTCATCTACAATGCCTCTGACAATCAAATATTGAGAAGTGCCATATATTAGCATTATCAATACCTTATGATAAGGTATCTCCGGGTTGTAGAAGGATTGTAAAACAATGATGCTATCACAAATGATGGCAAGGACAACTCCAATCAATACGAATAGATAGCTACTTCTATCAACCTCGTCTTTTCTTAGAAAAGCAAACAATATCAGCATCAAGCAAGCAAAAAGATATATCAATATAGGGATCAAGAAGTTACCCAGATTCTCCATCACCAAAAGCATTATGACAATCATATAGATAAAGCAAACTCCAAAAAAGGGAATTAGCCTCAATAGGTTAAAATCTCTTTGATTGGAGAACCTAAAAATATAAAATAGTTTGCCCACAATAAATAAAAGCACTCCTATGATATATAGGATGTTTATCTCATAAGCTATCAAAAGTACATCTCCAATTAGAAAACTAGATAAGGCAATACACATTAAGTTAAATTGCCTCCTACTATCTTCTTTCTGATTAATCACGTAAAAAACAATTAATGAAATCATTATCAAAGGCTTTGAAACAAACCGATAAGGAAAAACTTCAAGATATAGTTTCACTAGAATATCCGCAAATAGGATAAAACCAAAGACCAAGGTAAAGTATTTTTTATTTTCAAATAATTTGCTCACTGCGAATACAATAAAAGAACTTTATAAAATTAAACTATTTTCTTATCATCCATTTTCCTTTCCTTCACTATCCCTAAGATAATCAGATATTGAGACAATCCATAAAACAACATGATCGAAATGTTATTATAAGCTATGTCATCGTCATAGAATACCTTGAGAATGTTGATTCTATCAGAAAGAAAATCAACAACAAAAAGATTAGCATTGACTTTAATATATCAATCTACGATGAAAACAATAAAATATAGTATTGAAAAATATAAATGCTTTTTAAAGAGCAATCTCATATAATTGCTGGGGAATCATAAGCAATATAAAAAAAACACCAAGCACACAACCTTACATACTGATTTACAGATCAATGAAAACCAACATTATCGTTTGAACAATTTAATTATTCATTCAAACCATATGAAAAAAGAATTCACTTACATTGATTTGCCAATCAAAATGTAAAAAACAAAATAAGTATTCTGTTACCTTCCTAGAAATTATTCGCGTCTAAACCTCTTGGTATCCTCAAAAACAGTCAGCAATATGCTCTTCTCTTGTTCCGAGAATTCAATGTTGCGTCTCGACATAACCACTTCTGCCACTTCAAATGCCTTTCTGGTTTGGTATGTCGTAAAGCCCGAACTTCCTCCCCAACTATAACTTGGCACAAAATTTCTAGGAAACCCACTTCCAAAAATGTTTGCATTGACTCCGATCACGGTTCCTGTATTAAACATTGTATTGATCCCACATTTGCTATGGTCTCCCATCATTAATCCACAGAATTGCAAACCAGTTCTAGCAAAGCTTTCCGTTTCATAATCCCACAACCTCACTTCCGCGTAATTGTTCTTTAGGTTGGAGTTATTGGTATCTGCTCCCAAATTGCACCATTCACCAATTACCGAATTACCCAAAAACCCTTCATGACCTTTATTGGAATATCCAAATAAAACAGAATTATTGACTTCCCCTCCTACTTTACTATACGGCCCAACCGTTGTAGGTCCATAAATTTTTGCGGCCATCTTGAGTGTTGCATCGTTGCATAAGGCAAAGGGGCCACGGATTAGACCGCCTTCCATTATTTCTGCATTCTTACCAATGTAGATTGGTCCTTTGCTTGCATTTAGCGTGGCGAATTCCAGCGAAGCCCCTTCTTCGATGAATATGTTCTCTGGAGCAATTATATTGTTGGAAGTTGGAATTGGTTGGGATTTACGTCCTTTGATAAGCAAGCTGAAATCTTGAATGATTGCTTCCCCATTTTTCGAAAAGATATCCCAAGTGTGCTCTATTAGCAACACATCTCCATTGAACTCTATGGCTTCAAACGTATTTAAATCTATATTTTCCTGTGCTTCCAAGGTAAAGAAAGCTATGACATCCTCCCCTTTGAAGACAGCTTGATTTTCCTTTAAATTCTTAATTATGGCTACCAATTCGGCATTTGGACAATACGACGCATTGATCATTACATTATGTTCCAATTCTACCATTGGATACTTTTCCGAAAGATATTCCTCGGTAATCGTAGTAGTCGTAACCTCAAGGTATTTTTCCCATTTCTCTCTAATAGTCAAGATGCCAAATCTAATGTCTGCTACTGGTCGTGTATAAGTAAATGGTAATAATTGATTACGTGAAGGGCCATCGAAAAGAATGTAATTCATTGTAAAAATTTAAAAAAATTAAATATCTATTTAAGAGTCTTTGTTCCGTTAGACTTATATGCTCAAAAATAACCTAAATGTATAGAACAAAAAAAGCCTTTCAATAATTTGAAAGGCTTTGCATATGATTTCGCTTGAATTATTTCTTAAACTTAGCGTATTTGTTTTTGAACTTGTCAATACGTCCTGCAGTATCGATCAATTTAGATTTACCAGTATAGAAAGGGTGAGAAGTTCTTGAAATCTCCATTTTTATCAATGGATACTGAGCTCCTTCAAACTCGATAGTTTCACTTGTATTGGCTGTAGATTTAGTGATGAACACGTCATCGTTAGACATATCTTTAAATGCTACTAATCTATAATTTTCTGGATGTATACCTTTTTTCATCGCTAAATGCTTTAATTCTATTCTATTTTCGAGGTGCAAATTTAATCCTTTTTTACAAACTAACAACAAATTTATTAGAATAATTTTAAACTTATTTTTGTAACGTTTCGTTATCTTTGAGTACTAACCTGCATAATTAACTATTAAACTATAAAACATGAAAACTTCTATTAAATCATCAGCAATTAACTATGGACTTTATCTAGGTGCTACACTAACTGCCATTACTGTAATATGTTATGCTGTAAAACTTGAATTACTTGTTAATTTTTGGTTGATCTTTTTGATTCTTCCTATAACAATAATCACTTTTGGAATGATTTCTACAATAAAAGCAAAAAGACTTTTAAATGGTTTCATCAGTTTTAAAAATGCATTTTCATCATATTTCATTACAATTGCCATAGGATTGATTATAAGTTCAATTGTTAGTCTTATCATTTTTAATTTCATTGATCCTGAAGCTGCTATTCAACTTAAAGAACTAGCAATCGAAAAAACAGCAACAACACTAGCTAATTTTGGTGCATCTCCTGATGAGATAGCAAAACAATTAGATGCTGTTGAAAAACAAGACACCCAATCAATTAGCGCTCAATTATTTTCCTTGGCTCAAAACTTAATCTTTTTTGCTGTAATAGGTCTTATTGTATCTTTAATTCTGAAAAGAAACCCAGAAAACGCAGAATAATTATATATTTGAAGTATCAAATTTCAAATGTATATATGGACATATCAGTAGTCATACCACTACTTAACGAAAAAGAATCTCTAAAAGAATTATATGATTGGATTGCAAAGGTTATGCAATCCAATCATTTTTCTTATGAAATCATTTTTATAGATGATGGCAGTACTGATGGTTCTTGGGATATTATTTCCAATCTTTCGCAACAAGACGACAATGTAAAGGGTATTCGCTTTTTAAAGAACTTCGGAAAGTCACAAGCTCTACATGCTGGATTCGAAAAAGCCTTGGGAGAAGTCATCATAACGATGGATGCCGACCTACAAGACAATCCAGATGAAATCCCTGAACTTCACAATATGATTGTCAACAACAAGTTCGACCTGGTTTCCGGTTGGAAGAAAAAACGTTTTGACAACAAGCTTACCAAAAACCTCCCTTCTAAGCTATTCAATTGGGCAGCCAGAAAAACATCTGGTGTCAAACTGAATGACTTCAATTGCGGACTAAAAGCCTATCATAACGATGTCGTTAAAAACATTGATGTAAACGGGGAAATGCACCGATACATTCCAGTGTTGGCCAAAAATGCAGGTTTTACCAACATTGGGGAAAAAGTCGTGAAACACCAAGCCCGGAAGTATGGAGAAACCAAATTCGGGATGGAGCGTTTTATAAATGGCTTTCTTGACCTGATAACCATATGGTTCATTTCTCGATTCGGAAAAAGGCCTATGCATCTATTTGGGGCATTGGGTGTTATCATGTTTATAGTCGGTATTAGTTTTGCTGCCTATTTGGGGGTAGACAAGTTGTTTTTTAATCCAGATGGCAGGTTGATTACACAACGCCCACAATTTTACATAGCATTGGTAACCATGATAATCGGTACCCAGTTTTTCGTTGCAGGCTTTTTAGGTGAAATCATTCTAACCGCCAAGCGCAATAAAAAACGCTATTTAATTAAAAATGAATTAAATTTCTAATCGAAATATTCAAATTAACACCGCCATAGGTTTTAACATTTTCATAATTGCTTATTTTTGCACTCTATTAAACACACCTATGATATACATAGAACCAGAACTACTAAAAAGAGTAAATACTTGGATTGCCCCGGCTTTCGACAAAGCTACACAAAACCATATCAAAAACTTGATAGCTACAAACCCAACGGAATTGAAGGAAAGCTTTTATAAGGATTTGGAATTCGGTACTGGTGGAATGCGAGGTGTCATGGGAATAGGTACCAATCGCATCAACAAATATACTTTGGGAAAAAACACACAAGGTATAAGCGATTACATGCATGCTGTATTTTCTGGTGAATCTCTTAAGGTAGCAATAGCATTCGATTGTAGACATAATAGCAAATCACTGGCCAAAGTAGTAGCCGATGTCTTTTCTGCAAACAACATCGAAGTATTTCTATTTGAAGACTTACGCCCCACCCCGGAACTTTCCTTTGCTCTAAAGCATTTGAGCTGCCATTGCGGTATCGTTTTAACGGCATCACACAATCCCCCAGAGTACAATGGCTATAAAGTCTATTGGCAGGATGGAGGGCAATTGGTTCCACCACAAGATTCAGCAATCATTCAGACGATAAACAACTTGGAATATTCAGAAATAAAATTTGAAGCCAACGAAAATCTGATACGATACATTGGAAAAGAAGTGGACGACGTATTCATTGATGCATCTGTGGACAACGGAAGTTTCAATACACCAAACGAAGCCAAAAACGATTTGAACATTGTTTTCACATCTTTACATGGTACTTCCATAACTACAATTCCAGAAACATTCAAACGTGCTGGCTACGACAATGTTCACATAGTCGAAGAACAACGTGAACCAAATGGAGACTTCCCTACTGTGGCATCACCAAATCCAGAAGAACCCGAAGCTTTGAAAATGGCTTTGAATCTAGCGAAAAAAGTGGATGGTGACATCGTCATCGGAACAGATCCAGACAGTGATCGTGTTGGCATAGCCGTTAGGAACCTAGACGACGAATTGGTTTTGTTGAACGGAAACCAGACAATGATAATGATGACGGATTTCCTATTGAAGCAATGGAAAACCGATGGTAAGATAAAAGGCAAGGAATTTATTGGCAGTACCATTGTTTCCACACCAATGATGTCTGTCTTGGCCGAATCCTATGCTGTAGAATGCAAAATAGGACTAACAGGATTCAAATGGATCGCAAAAATGATCAAAGACTTCCCCGAATTGAATTTCATCGGCGGAGGAGAAGAAAGCTTTGGTTTCATGGTTGGGGATTTTGTTAGAGACAAAGATGCAGTAACTTCAGCTTTATTGGCATGTGAAATTGCAGCACAGGCAAAAGCAAAAGGGAGCAGCCTTTACAAAGAATTAATACAATTGTATGTTGAACACGGTTTATATAAAGAACGTTTGATATCCATAACGAAAAAAGGAATAGAAGGCGCTCAAGAAATCAAGCAGATGATGATCGATGCTCGTGAAAATCCATTGAAGACCGTAAACCATTCTAAAGTGCTCATCATTGAAGATTATCTATTGTCGATCTCAAAGGATATGGTTACAGGTGAAACCTCTACCATAGAAATCCCCAAATCCAACGTATTGATCTATCATACGGAAGACGGTAGTAAAATTGCCTTGCGTCCTAGTGGGACAGAACCAAAGATAAAGTTCTACATAAGTGTGAATATGACTTTGAATTCTGCTGAAGACTTCATTGAAACAGAAGCGGAATTGGAAATGAAAATCGATGACATCTTAAAGGATATGAAACTCATATAAATGAATTACTTAAAAAAAATACTACGCTTCGCGTTGCCCTATAAAAAGTATGGCATATTAAACATTGTATGTAATATTTTTTACGCCTTGTTCAGTACATTGTCAATGATTGCTTTAATTCCGATGGTAAATGTACTTTTTGACAAAAGTCAACAAGTCGACGTAAAGCCCATTTGGACTGGAATTAAAGAACTTAAAGACTACGCATCCAACTCCTTCTATTACTTCTTGACTCAAAAGTTAGGAACCATAGGACAAGAAAATATGTTATTGTACATTGTTGCTCTAATAGTAGCCCTTTTTCTACTAAAAAATCTATTTGGTTATTTGTCTTTATACTTTATTACCTTTTTAAGAAATGGAGTTTTGAAGGATTTAAGAAATGAAATGTTCAAAAAAGTGGTCAACTTACCCCTTTCATACTTTTCAGAAAAACGCAAGGGAGACACGATATCTAGAATAGCATCAGATGTAGGAGAGGTACAAATGTCTTTTCTATCCGTTTTGGAGTTGATCGTAAGAGAACCTTTAACGATATTATTCGCCATTATATCAATGTTGGTTTTAAGTGCAAAATTAACATTGTTTGTTTTTGTCTTCATCCCAATTTCTGGGTTTATCATTTCATTCATAGGCAAAAGTTTAAAAAAGAAATCACACCGAGTGCAAAACGAGGTGGGAATATTTCTCTCCTCACTGGAAGAAACACTGGGAGGCTTGAAAGTGATCAAAGGATTTAATGCAGAAAACCTTTTTAGAGACAAATTTGAAAATTCGACCCATAGATTATATAAATTTTCCAACTCTCTAATGAATAGACAGAACCTAGCCTCTCCTGCCAGTGAGTTTTTAGGAATCTTGACTATTGCCACTATATTGGTATATGGAGGTAGAATGGTATTTCAAGGCCAATTGGGAGAAGCTGAATTCTTAGGATTCCTATTATTGGCCTATAACATCTTGACGCCAGCAAAAGCCATTAGCAAAGCCTCCTATAGTGTAAAAAGAGGTAATGCGGCAGCAGAACGCGTTTTGGAAATTTTAGAAAGTAAAAGTCCGATTGAGGATTCACCAAATGCGAAAACAAAGAAAAGTTTTGATAAAGGCATAAAAGTGAACAACATCAACTTTAAATATGAAGAAAATCTAGTACTCAAAAACTTCTCCATAGATGTTCCCAAAGGAAAGACCATTGCCTTGGTCGGACAATCAGGAAGTGGAAAAAGCACCATTGCAAACCTTGTAACTCGTTTCTATGATGTAACGGACGGCAGCATCACCATAGATGATGAGAACATTAAAGACCTTACCAAAAACTCTCTTAGAGCTATGATGGGATTGGTTACACAGGATTCCATCTTATTTAACGATACTGTAAAAAACAATATATTGGTTGGTAAAGTAGACGCAAGTGATGATCAAATCATAGAAGCACTCAAAATAGCCAATGCATGGGAGTTCGTAAAGGATTTGCCCAAAGGTATAGATACAAACATCGGAGACTCTGCAAGTAAAATATCCGGAGGACAGAAGCAACGCCTAAGCATAGCCAGGGCCGTACTAAAAAACCCTCCGATAATGATATTGGATGAAGCTACATCTGCTCTGGATACAGAAAGCGAACGTTCAGTACAAATTGCTCTGGAAAACATGATGAAAAACAGAACATCCATAGTCATAGCACACAGGTTATCTACCATACAAAATGCAGATGAAATAATTGTGATGCAAAAAGGGGAAATCTGCGAGCAAGGAAAACATAATGAGTTAATTGCAAAAAACGGAGTCTACAAAAAACTAGTAGATATGCAAAGCTTTGAATAGACTACAAAATACTTGAATGTAAAAAAGGATAAACATTATGTTTATCCTTTTTTATTCTGTGTTAGACTTGGGGACGACTAACAACATAAGTATGTTTGTTAGCCCAAAAGTATGATAAAAAAGTATACAATCAAAAAAAAAACGCTTTTAATCGTCAAATACACACACTTAATCGTGCTAACTAGTGAGTATAACTAGTAAATGTGAAATATTTGTTAATCCTTTTTTCATATGAAAAACAATGAAAAATAAAAAAACTATGGTAATTTTAAACCTTAATCGAATTCTATAGTCAAATAGAAAATTAATTTTGTGACCAAAGACACCGAACTTTTAAGACAACTACAAAACAAAGACAATAAAGACAGAGCATTTAAAGAACTCATAAAGCTTTATAAGGAGCGTTTGTATTGGCATATACGAAACATTGTCAAATCTCATGACGATGCGGACGATGTGTTACAGAATACCTTTATAAAAGTATATCGGAACATTAACAAGTTCAAAGGTGACAGCAAATTATATTCTTGGTTATATCGCATAGCAACCAATGAAGCCATAACATTGATAAACAAAAATGCAAAACGATTACAGATTACAAGTGGAGACGTTCAAAACATGGCGATAAACAATATGCAGGCAGATGTTTATTTTGAAGGAGATGCCATTCAATTGAAGTTACAACGCGCCATTGCCACATTGCCTGAAAAACAGCAATTGGTGTTCAATATGAAATATTTTCAGGAAATCAAATACAAGGACATGTCAGAGATTCTGGAAACAAGTGAAGGTGCTTTGAAGGCTTCTTACCACATTGCAATAAAAAAAATAGAAATCTATTTAACATCACATTAAACTATTTAATACTTTAAAAGTCTTAATATTAGACTCCTATATTTGTGAAGAGCAAAAATGAAAAAGAAAGATTTACATAATATAAAAGAAACTGGCTTCAAAACCCCAGACCATTATTTCGAAGGTTTGGAAGATACCTTCTTAGAGGAAATCAAACTTGGCGATAAAGTTAAGGGCAGTGGTTTAAAAATGCCAAAGAATTACTTCGAAGGAATGGAAGACTCCATTTTAAGTCAAATAAAACTCAATCAAAATGTTGAAACAACTGGTTATACAACGCCAGAGGCCTATTTTGACACATTGGAAGATACCATCTTGAACAAGATGTCATCAAAAAAAGAATCAAAGGTAATATCCTTGTTCAATAGAAAAACAATACTCTATGCATCAAGCATAGCAGCAGCCATAGTATTGTTTTTTAGCTTGAACACTTCAAAAAAATCCATCACCTTCGATTCTTTGGATACAGAAGTAGTGGATAACTACATATTGGATGAAACCGAGTTGAACGATTTAGCTTCCTTGTTCACAGATACGGAATTAAACGAAGCCAACTTTATAGATTATGATTTAAGTGATGATAGTATAGACACATACTTAGAAGACTTAGAAGACAATGAATTAATTTCAGAATAAGATGAAAACAAAAAAAATACTCCTTTCCATATTTGCACTAATGCTTTCCATCGGTACCTATGCTCAAAGAAAAATAGACAAAGACAAGATTCAAGCCCTCAAAATTGCTCATATCACGCAAGAATTGGATTTGACTGAACAAGAGGCCCAAGCATTTTGGCCAGTTTACAACACCAATGAAGATGAGCGGGAAAAGCTACGTTCCGGAAGTTACAAAAATCTCATAAAGAAGAAGAAACCTGAAGAAATAACGGAAGCGGAGGCAAAAATGATCTTGGACAACATCATAAAGATGGAAGAAGCTCGTCTGAAACTTCAAAAAGACTATTATGCTAAGCTTCTCAACATACTTTCAGCAAAAAAAATAATGAAACTCATGAATGCAGAACGCTCATTCAGAAGAAAGATGATCGAGCAATTCAAGGATAGACACAGAAGGAAAAAAGGAGAACCTAGACATTGAAAAAAGCAGCCTTTGGCTGCTTTTTTCAATAATCTTCTCAATTACTATTTAAATGTTAGCTTGGAAACTCTTTTATTTCCAGCAGCATAGGCTACACTATCATTTTTAAAGCGAATGGTATAATAGCCTTCGTCACTCAAATGCTTCCAAGTGTCACCTCCATCATTGGAGTAATCAATCCCTTTGAATCCGATTGCAACCAGCTCCTTTCCTTTTCCATTGGGTAGGTATTGCACACAACTTCTATAGCCAGGGCTTTGGTTTTGCCCTACCAACTCCCATGTTTTCCCTCCATCCTTCGTCCTGATCTTGTTGGCTACATTATCATCTGGTTTAGTATAATCTCCTCCTATCGCGAAACCATTGAGTTCGTCGTAGAAATCCACAGAATACATCCCGGTAGTTTCAACACCTTGTACAATTGGAGTTTCATATACTTCCCAACTATGCCCCTTGTCTGGTGAATACAAAATACGACTTGCCTTGCCTCCCGTGGCAACCCAAGTCTTGTCTCCAACAATGGCTATGTTGGTATCACTTGCCGCAAAGGCTGCCTCCCCTTCTTTGGCTTTTGGCAAAACATCACAAGGTATCTTGGTCCAAGTGCCCCCCCCGTCTCTAGTTATTATGATACTCATACAATCCTCCGTAGGGTCACCAATGGCCATGCCTTCTTTGTCATTCCAGAAATCCATTGCATCGTAAAAGGCCTTTTCGTGTGTTTCTTTATAAACCACCTGTATCGAATCTCCATCAATTTTGTAAAGTAATGCAGGTGAAGCTATGCTAAGAACAAAACCGGCCTTCTTGGTAATCGAAAGTGAACGAAAATTTGGAATTATGGTATCGTGTTTCAACTGAAAAGAAAGATTAGCAGAATCATTTGTTCCATTAACTCCTGCAGTAGTTCCTCCTATTTTACCATTTGATGCAGCAAAGCTACCATACCCTTTTTCATCAATTTCCAAAGCCCTGACATTCAAAGTAGAATCTTGTATGAGCGTTTCAATTTCTACCTTGGAAAAATCCCTCGGTTCGAATTCAATCTCTTTTTTAGCTTCCTTTTTTCCACAAGAAGAAAACAAAAGAAGCAATGCCAATGATGCTATGATGGGTTTATTCATGTTTTTTATTTTAATTGAGCTAATAAATATAGTGCATTTAAACACATTATGCTTTTATATGTAGATTTCACCTTCTCCCTTTTTTAGACATTCGTCCAAATCCATATCAATAACTTATTCATCCAAAAAGGTTTAATTGATAGATAACATTATATATTCCATCTAAAATCTTACCTTTGCAGGCCGAATTAAAAGAGATAATGCTTTGATTTTAATTCATTTAATTGAACAACTGTCTCCTTCTTCATTAATAATGAGGAGTAAAGACAGTATATTGAAAATAAAAAATGAGATTACATAGAAACTTATGCTTTGCAACCGTCGATGGTTTATTACAAATATTTAACGAAGGTCAATATGCTGACAAAGTAGTGCAACAACTTTTGAAACGTGATAAGCGTTGGGGAAGTCGAGATCGAGGATTTGTAGCAGAAACCACTTACGACATTGTACGATGGAAGCGTCTATATGGTGAGATTGCAAATGTGAAAGAACCTTTTTCCAGAGATGACATTTGGAGGCTATTTGCTGTTTGGGCAACTTTGAAAGGCGTTAAACTTCCTGACTGGAAATATTTTGAAGGAACACCTACCCGTAAGATAAAAGGTCGTTTTGATGAATTATCCAAAATCAGAAAAATAAAGGAATCCTTTGCAGACTGGATGGATGAACTAGCTTCCAGAGAATTGGGAGAAACCCTTTGGAGCAAAGAAGCAATGGCTTTGAATGAGCAAGCAGATGTCATATTAAGGGTAAATACTTTAAAGACCAACAAAGAGACGCTACAATCCGAGTTATTTGACTTGGACATAGAAACCGAATTCATAAAAGGATACCCTTCAGCCTTGAAATTGAAAGAACGTGGAAACGTTTTTACAACTGAAGCATTTAAAAAAGGATTTTTCGAAGTACAAGATGCTTCATCACAATTGGTTGCAGAATTTTTGGACGTAAAATCTGGAATGAAAGTTGTAGATACCTGTGCAGGAGCTGGAGGAAAGACATTGCACATAGCTGCATTGATGGAGAACAAAGGTCAAGTCATTGCCATGGACATTTATGATAACAAGCTTAAGGAATTGAAGCGTCGTGCCAAACGTGCTGGTGCTCACAATATAGAAATGCGTGTTATTGACTCTACAAAACCCATAAAAAAATTATATGACAAGGCAGATCGCGTACTGATAGACGCTCCTTGTTCTGGTTTGGGTGTATTGCGTAGAAATCCAGATGCCAAATGGAAATTACAACCTGAGTTTGTAGACAAAATAAAGAACACTCAAGCGGAAATTCTAAATAGCTATTCCAAAATGGTCAAACCAGGTGGAAAACTAGTATATGCCACTTGTTCCATCTTACCTTCTGAAAATCAAGAGCAAGTTGACAAATTCTTAACTTCGGAAAACGGAAAAGACTTTACATTTGTAAAAGACAAGAAGGTATTGGCTCACGAATCTGGCTTCGATGGATTCTATATGGCTTTGCTGGAAAGGAAACAGTCCAATTAATTGAAACCAAACGATGAAACATTTTTACTTAAACATTACCCTACTATTATTAAGTTTAACTGCTTTTTCCCAAGCTCCCAACGGCTATTACAATTCTGCAACGGGAACAGGTTATACATTGAAAACACAATTAAAGGATATTATCGACAACAATAGCGATGGGTTGTCACCAGAATATCAAGCTACAGATCCTGGATATGGAGGATTGTATGTTACCTATCAAACATCTGACGTAGACAATTATTATGAAAACAATGGTTCTTTGTTGGATATGTATACGGAAAACCCAAGTGGTACGGATGTAAAAGAATATGACCACATTACAGATCAAGATCCTGGTTCTGGAGGAACCGCAGAAGGACAATTCTTCAATAGAGAACACCTCATTCCGCAATCTGTTTTCAATCAAGCAACACCACAACGCAATGATGCTCATTTCGTAATACCAGCGGATAAATACATAAACGGTGAACGAGCGAGTTTTCCTTTCGGAGTTGTTGACACACCAGCAAGCAACACCTACACAAACGGTTCAAAAAAAGGCAACAACTTGGACTCAGGATATTCCGCAGGGTACTCAGGAACGGTGTTCGAACCCATAGATGAGTTTAAAGGCGACATCGCTAGAATGCACTTTTATTTTGTAACACGATATGAAGACAATGTTGCTGGATATAGCTATGAAATGTTCAACAACACGAGTACTCAAGTATTTACTGATACCTTTTTAAGCATTTTGTTGCAATGGCATGCTCAAGACCCAGTGTCTACAAGAGAACAAGATAGAAACAATGCTATTTTCGCTAGACAAAACAATAGAAACCCTTTCATAGACAACCCTAATTATGTGAATATGATATGGGGTGGAGGCTCAGCAGATACACAAGCACCTACAACTCCAACAAATTTGGTTGCTTCGAACCCTACATCCAATACTGTAGATTTGACTTGGACTGCATCGACAGATGATACTGCGGTCACAGGATACGATGTTTACGTGGATGGTGGTTTTTATGTCTCCACAAATTCAGCAGCGACTTCTTATACCGTTACAGCACTGGCTCCTTCAACAACACATGCCTTTACTGTTCTTGCAGTCGATGCTGCCAACAACATGTCTGGACTAAGCACCTCCGTGAATGAAACAACACTTGCTGGTTCTGGAGGTGATGGAAATTGCGCCAATGAAGATTTTGAAGACATACCAGCTGATTCCTCAGGCTATTCAAATAGAACCTGGACAGGAACAAATGGAATTTGGAATGCTACAGAGGCAAGGACAGATCAAACTTTGAATACCAGAGCAATTGCTATTGATTTTAGAGGTAATACTAATGGAACACTAACCTCTCCGGCCGTTATAGGTGGTATTGGAGATTTTACAATTACAACACAACAAATCTTCACTGGTACTGCTGGTAACCTCAGTTTGTATGTGAATGGTGTCTTCAAAGGAGACATACCATACGGTACAGTAGCACAGACAACAACGATATCTGGTATTAATGTTGAAGGAACGACTACGATTTTAATACAAGATGACAATACTTCTGGAGGAAGTGCTCGTGTCATATTAGACGATTTATCATGGACCTGTTACTCCGTACCTACAGACATAAAGGTGTCTGCAAAAGCCTATTTACAAGGCCCTGCTTTAAATAGAAGTACCGTTTCGGGAGAAGAAGATTGGATGCGAGATGACTTGAGAACAGACAACTTGATCCCTAACACAAGTCCTTATGATGCCACAACTTGCAACTCTAGTGTATTCAACACGACAGGTAGCGATGCCATAGTGGATTGGATATTGGTACAATTAAGAGATGCCAATGACAACACTTCCATTTTGGAAAGCCAGTCGGCACTAATACAGCGTGACGGAGACATTGTCTCTATAGACGGCACCTCAGCCTTGAGTTTCTCTTTGGCATCAGGCAATTATCATATTGCCCTTAAACACCATAATCATTTAGGAGTGATGACACTTAATGCCATAACATTGTCTACGGTTGTGACAACTGTCGACTTTACCGATGCCAATGCTCCAATTACTTTTGGTACCGAAGCACAAACTACTTCCGGAATGCCTAGTAGCATCTTGGCAATGTGGGGAGGAGATGCCAACAATGATGGTAGGCTAAACTATTCTGGAGCACTATCCGATGTTCCACCCATAAGAAGCCAGGTATTCAACGATCCAAACAACACCGTATTCGGCGGACCTCCAGTAGCCACCTATCCATCAATTGGTTACAATTCAACAGACATTGACATGGATGGAGTTAGTGTATATTCTGGAGCTGCGAGTGATGTATTGTACATAAGAAACAACATTTTCAACAATCCTTCTAATTCAGTATTTGGAGGACCACCGACTTCAACCTATGTTTTCACACAACAATTGCCGGAAGGGGCAAATTAAAACAGTAATAAAACCATAACATAAAATAAAAAAGCGACTCTCTTCGAGTCGCTTTTTTGTTCTTGAATGGGTAAGCTATTCTTATTTTATTAGGACTCTCACCGTTTCCAAGTTGTCTCTAGTTTGAATCTGGACCGTATACAAACCGAAGTTCAAAATTGATAAATCTAATCTTACCCTATTTCCTGAAAGGTTAGATGATGTATGAACCTCCAACCCATTGTCGTTAAATACTCTAAAAGTTGCATTTTCCAATGAATGTTCAAAATTAAAATTAAACATCCCATCTACACTAGGATTAGGGCTTACGACTACTTTAGATGATACTCCCGATTGACCATACACAAGATTTGAAATATCTCCTGAGATAGAATCGTATTTTGGAGACGGAGCTACAACATTTATCACATAATCCTCTGTTTCACCAAACCAAGCATCTCCACAAGGCGACAATTCCTCTCCATGTACAGCTCTAATTCTCATAATTGTCTTTCCAAGTTTTGCCCAACTTGGGACAGGGAAAAACATAGTCCAAGAATCTACTGTAGGAGTAGATTTGTACAATATTCTTCCTTCAGCCACATCATTGAAATCCCCATCTTGATCCCAATCCACCCAAATTCCAACTTGAGTAGCTTCCCAACCTTGATGTATTTTTATAGACATTATAGAAGCTTCATGAGTATTGGTGTAAGGTCCTGCCTCTACACTTGCATTAGGAAAATCATAAAATTCATAACCACTATTGTAGGTTGTGATATTTCTTACCCCAGAAAACTCGACTTCGGTAATATATTGTCCAACAGGTCTTTCATTGTTACTAGGGCATCTATTTTCCGAAACAAAAATGGTGTAATCTTCGACCTCTCCTTCATTGTAGAAATCTATTTCACATGGACCCAATTCTTTGTCATAGCTATATCTTACCCTCATTGTAGTTGTTCCTGGCTGGGCATCGTTCGGTACTGTTATTTGTCCTGAAATTGGCCCCGTACCATTCTTGTACAATACTCTTTCTGTAAATTCAAATGACTTGTTCCCATTCCAATCTACCCAAGCTTGTACTGTTAAGTGTGGCCAATGCCCCCACTTGGTGGTTACTGTTAAGTCGTATCTCTGCCCTTGACCTACTGAGGCTTTTTCACTTTCAAAGTTGGAATACCCATTGGCTCCCAACTCTGACGAATTGTCCAAATCGGATAACCTAACATTGGTGATGTAGTTGTTCCCTTCTTTTACCGCAACATTGCAATAATGCGATGAGCATTCATTTTCTTGGCTTACTGCTGCTTGAAAGGCCATAAGCAAAACCAGCGTTAATAATTTTGTAATTGTTTTCATTGATTTAAAGTTTAGTTTGGTATTAATTGATTTTTGTGTGTTTTTTTATTTAATGCATTTATCCTATAGATTAACTATGTTAATTTGAAGTAAAACTTAAAAATATAAAGCTATTACTGCCAAGTCATTAACCGGTTTGGTAAATAAGATGTCTATCTAATGAATAAGTACTTTCTTCCTTATTGTCGATATGGTCCAGATGTGGTATGATTAGTTTTATGTTGCTCCTACTATATTACCATGTTATGTACGAGCATGGCTTAAAAATTTTAATTGATTAATTATTAATGTGCGACACTGGTTGTTGTAAAAACCTATAATTACATATCTACTATTTGAAAGCCTAAGTTCATTTGGCTTTACAGGTATTGTTACTGATACAAAACTATGTCATAAAGATCAATATCCTTTTTTTTAGATGTTAAGGAATAATGAATTAATCTATAATTTAACTTTAGGTAATTATCGTATTGAATATGACTAATAAAGCATAAGTGTCAGCTTCTATTTAGAACCCGATCTAATATGACGGCCTCTCTCACTGCATGTTTCATTGGGTCTAATTATGTAACATCACCCTCTATGGGGATATGGAATGCTTCAGTTACTGGTGGAACTTCAGAATATCATTATACATTGGTAGGTTAAACGTAGGATGGACTGAAGCTTATGTATTGTACATAAGGGGCAACGTTTTCAACAATCCTTCAAATTCAGTATTTGGAGGGGCTCCGACTTCTACTTTTGTACAACAATTGCCAGAAGGCTCAAAATTAAAACAGTAATAAAATCATAGCATTATAATAAAAGAGACTCTCTTCGAATCGCTTTTTTGTTTATGAAAGTTAGATAATTATTTCTTAAAACCAAATTTCATTTTCTATTGAAAAATAAACGATTCTCCCTCTGAAGCAAGTCTATGGAGTAATCAAAGAAAAAAATGTAAATTCGATAGTAAGGTCATACTACAGATTTACAATTATACATTTTCATTATCAGCATGGGCAGCCGTTGGTGTCGGTCCCGTTGGAGCTCCCTATTGCGATTCCAATGGAGCAAGCACCAACGAGGAATACATCACCAGAGTGCAGATAGGAACCATAGACAATGGATCTTTCGCAGGCCCCATGGGGTATTCGGACTACGCCTCGATGTCAACGAGCCTGTCCAAGGGAGCAACCGCCACGATCACCATAACGCCGATTTGGGTGAACGTGGTATCCAACGAAGGCTATGCCGTATGGATAGATTACAACAAGGATGGGGACTTCGAGGATCCCGGGGAACAGGTATGGACAAAGGCCGTCTCCCAGGACTTGGTTGCAAGTGGGGCCTTCACCGTTCCCGCCAACGCTACCAACGGAGCTACGAGAATGCGCGTGTCCATGAAGTACAACGGTGTTCCCACACCTTGCGAGTCCTTCTCCTATGGGGAGGTCGAGGACTATACCGTCATCATCGATGGCGTGGCTCCTCCGCCCCCGAGTGGCTACTGTAGTTTCAATGGGAAGAACACCAATGGCGAGTACATTTCCAGAGTGCAGTTGGGAACCATAGACAAGGCATCCGGAGCTGGCTCCACCAGCACGGGGTATTCGGACTTCACCTCGACCTCCACGAATCTGTCCAAGGGAGTAGCTGCCACGATCACGGTGACTCCGACATGGACAGGTACCAAATACAATGAGGGTTATGCCGTATGGATAGATTACAACGACGATGGTGACTTTGCAGACCCAGGAGAACAGGTATGGACAAAGGCTCCCTCAAAGACGACACCGGCAAGTGGAACCTTCACCGTTCCTGCCAATGCTTCCATTGGTGAAACGAGGATGCGCGTGTCCATGAAGTACAACGGCATACCTACGCCTTGCGAATCTTTCTCCTATGGAGAGGTCGAGGACTATACCGTTGTCATTGGGGCCGCTCCCCCTCCAGTCGACTACTGCAGCTCGAATGGGCAGAACACCAACGACGAATACATCTCAAGAGTCATAATCGCGAACTTAGACAAGACATCCGGAGCAGGTACCACCAGCACGGGATATTCGGACTTCACATCGACATCCGCGAATCTGATTGCAGGTAGTTCTACTTTTGTTAATATAGTACCTTCTTGGACTGGCATAGTATACCCAGAGGGCTATAGCATATGGATAGATTACAACAAGGACGGGGATTTCACGGATTCCGGAGAGCAAGTATGGACAAAGGCCCCCTCCAAGACGACACCAATAGTTGGATCATTTGCAATACCTGCAAGTACTCCAATTGGTGAAACGAGGATGCGCGTGTCCATGAAGTACAACGGCATACCCTCGCCTTGCGAATCCTTCTCCTATGGGGAGGTCGAGGACTACACTGTCAACATTACTGGAGCCTTCTCCTCCCAAACGATTGCTTTCAAGGAGGTTGTCAATCTCTTTGAAGTGGATGCCCATCCAAATCCAGCAAAGGAGACACTGTATGTCAAATCCTCGGAAAGGGAGAACTCCTCCCACATCTCCTATGTAGTGATGAACATGTTGGGGCAAGAAGTGGCAAGGGGAATCTTGACGGCAAATGGAATCGATGTAAGTGATTTCGAATCCGGGTTATACATGCTTAGGTTGAGCGGCAAGAATGGCACGGCCACAAAAAAGTTCATCAAGCAATAAATAGCTTGGCTAAAACCAATTGCAAGGACATTGAAATATTTTCAGCAATGCTTGATTCCACGCCCATAGGTCAACATTGTTTTTCATAGACAGAAATTTGGATATCCCATATAGCTTTTTTTCATTGTTCCATAAACACCACCGTCAAAGACAGTGGTGTTTTTTTTTATGAACGCAACCATTTTAAGCTTTGCTCTCAAACGAGACTTTTAATGGCAAACAGACAGCAGGCAAAGTATCGTGGATTTGGCTGTTGAAGGGTATCTATAAGTTAACGTGTACGACTTGCAAATCGTCAATTCGTCGAAAAACATACAATTTTTGAAGTATGCCGTTGAAAATTTCAACTTGTCCAATTCCCCCTAAATCATCCATTTCTGGGTTTTGAACCTCGACTCTTTAGTTTTGGTTAACAACCCAGTGGATAACTATGAAATTAAGTACACTTTTTACTAAGGGAATACCACTAAAAAACTTAAATTTGCATTTTTAAAACAACACACAAATCAACAGACAATGATTCATTTCTTCGGAAACCAAAACAGTAAGGTATTTGCTGTTCAAGTAACAAAAGAATTAACAGCTGAAACAATCTCAAAGCTTAACTGGCTTTTCGGCAATCAACCTAAAATAAATGCAGCGTCTTTGGACGCTTTTTTTATTGGTCCACGTGCTGCGATGATAACACCTTGGAGTACCAATGCAGTGGAGATAACTCAGAATATGGGAATTGAAGGCATCATTAGGATTGAGGAGTTCGAAACATGCAAAGAGGATTTCTCTGATTTCGACCCTATGATTTCTGAAAAATTCAATGGCCTGAATCAAGAATCATTTACAATCGACATAGATCCAGAAGCGATTTTGAACATTGAAGACATTTCGGCTTACAACAAGCAAGAAGGTCTATCATTAAGTGACGAAGAAGTTGAATACTTGGAAGGTGTATCGAAAAAGATTGGTCGTCCATTGACAGATTCGGAAGTTTTTGGATTTTCTCAAGTAAATTCAGAGCACTGTCGTCATAAAATCTTCAACGGTACGTTTATTATCGACGGCGAAGAAAAACCGACATCACTTTTCAAATTAATAAAAGAAACATCGAAACAACATCCCAACGATATAGTTTCTGCTTATAAAGACAATGTAGCCTTTATAAAAGGCCCAAAAGTGGAGCAGTTTGCTCCAAAAACGGCAGACAAACCAGATTTCTACACTACAACAGACTATGAGTCTGTTATTTCAATAAAAGCAGAAACACACAATTTCCCAACAACAGTAGAGCCTTTTAATGGAGCTGCAACTGGTTCTGGTGGAGAAATCAGAGACAGATTGGCTGGAGGAAAAGGATCTTTGCCATTGGCAGGAACAGCGGTTTACATGACCTCTTACTCACGTTTGGAAGATAACAGACCATGGGAAAACGGTATGGACGAGCGTAAATGGTTGTACCAGACTCCAATGGACATCCTAATAAAAGCCAGCAATGGGGCATCGGACTTCGGAAACAAATTCGGGCAACCATTGATCTGTGGTTCGGTATTAACATTCGAGCATGAAGAAGACGCTAGAAAACTAGGTTTTGACAAAGTAATCATGCAGGCCGGAGGTATTGGTTACGGTAAAGCGGATCAAGCTTTGAAAGATACACCAAAAGAAGGTGATAAAATTGTAATTCTAGGAGGTGAAAATTACCGAATTGGTATGGGTGGTGCCGCAGTTTCTAGTGCAGATACTGGTGCATTTGCTTCAGGAATAGAATTAAATGCTGTACAACGTTCCAATCCAGAAATGCAAAAACGTGCAGCCAATGCCGTAAGAGGTATGGTAGAAAGTGATGAAAACTTCATTGTTTCCATTCACGATCATGGTGCTGGTGGACACTTGAATTGTTTAAGTGAATTGGTTGAAGATACAGGTGGACACATCGATTTAGATGCTTTACCAGTTGGAGATCCGACTCTATCGGCAAAAGAAATCATTGGTAACGAATCTCAAGAGCGTATGGGATTGGTCATTGCAGAAAAACATATAGAAACACTAAATAAAATTGCAGAGCGAGAGCGTTCGCCAATGTACACCGTTGGAGACGTCACTGGAAATGATCGTTTTACCTTCGAATCTAAAACCAAAGGAGACAAACCAATGGATTTAGCTTTGGAAGACATGTTTGGAAGCTCTCCAAAAACAATATTAACAGATACAACGGTTAATAGAAATTATAAAGACGTAACCTACGATGCAGATAATATTCTGAACTATTTAGACCAGGTACTACAATTGGAAGCTGTTGCCTGCAAAGATT
Organism: uncultured Bizionia sp.; assembly: GCA_947496215.1. Classification (GTDB taxonomy): domain Bacteria; phylum Bacteroidota; class Bacteroidia; order Flavobacteriales; family Flavobacteriaceae; genus JAHDHI01. The sequence continues at coordinate 65,029 of CANMCF010000006.1, read as the reverse complement.
GGTTAACAAACAAAGTAGATCGTTGTGTTGGTGGTAAAGTTGCCAAACAACAATGTGTAGGCCCATTGCAAATACCATTGAACAACGTTGGTGTAATGGCATTGGATTATAAAGGAAAAGAAGGTATTGCAACCTCTATTGGGCACTCTCCTATTTCTGGATTAATAAACCCAGTAGCAGGAAGTCGTAATAGTATTACTGAAGCACTGACCAATATTATTTGGGCTCCTTTAAAAGATAACTTGCAATCGATTTCATTATCTGCCAACTGGATGTGGCCTTGTAAAAATGAAGGAGAAGATGCTCGTTTATACGAAGCAGTACAAGCCATTTCAGAATTTTCCATAGATTTAGGCATCAATGTTCCAACAGGAAAAGATTCACTTTCCATGAAGCAGAAATACCCTAATGAAGATGTTATTTCTCCTGGAACGGTAGTTATTTCGGCAGCTGCAAATTGTGATGCTATTTCTAAAGTAGTAGAACCTCTTTTCAATAAAGATGCGGGTGATATTTACTATATCAACATTTCGCAAGACGAATTTAAATTAGGAGGAAGTTCTTTCGCGCAAATAGTAAATAGCATAGGTAACGATGCACCAAATGTAAAAGATGCTGGTTATGTAAAAACCGTATTCAATACCATTCAAGATTTAATAAAAGACGAGCAAATTGTTGCTGGGCACGATGTTGCATCTGGAGGTTTAATTACTACGTTGTTAGAATTATGCTTTGCAGATGTCAACTTAGGAGCTGAATTGGATGTTACTGCTTTAGCTGAAAAAGATTCGATCAAGTTGTTGTTCTCTGAAAATTCAGGAATTGTAATTCAATCTAAAGACGCTTCGATAGAAAAGGTATTAACAGATTCTAACATTGAGTTCTTCAACATAGGAAAAGTAACAGAAAGTGATACATTAAGCATTATTAATCATGCTGAAGTATATACACTTACAGTATCTAGATTAAGAGATGTTTGGTATAAAACATCATACTTGTTAGACCAAAAGCAAACGGCTAACAATTTAGCAGAAGCACGTTATACCAATTATAAAGTACAACCTTTAAATTATACATTCCCTAATCACTTCACTGGAAAACTCCCGGTAATAGATGCTAATAAAGCAAGACCAAAAGCAGCCATATTAAGAGAAAAAGGATCTAATAGCGAGCGTGAAATGGCTAATGCTATGTATTTAGCTGGTTTCGATGTAAAAGATGTGCATATGACCGATTTAATCTCTGGTCGTGAAACCTTGGAAGATATTCAGTTTTTGGGAGCCGTAGGAGGTTTCTCCAATAGTGATGTTTTAGGTTCTGCCAAAGGTTGGGCAGGTGCTATTAAATACAATGAAAAAGCAAATAAGGTAATTAACGACTTCTTTAATAGAAAAGACACCCTTTCTGTTGGTATTTGTAACGGTTGCCAGTTATTTATGGAATTGGATCTTATCAATCCAGAACATGATGTGCATGGTAAAATGATTCATAACGAATCTCAAAAGCACGAAAGCTCGTTTACATCTGTAGCTGTTCAGAAAAACAATTCAGTAATGTTATCGTCTCTAGAGGGTTCTACTTTAGGAGTTTGGATCTCACACGGAGAAGGGAAGTTCAGTTTGCCAAAAACAGAAGACCAATACAACATTGTTGCAAAATATGGTTACGAAGGTTATCCAAACAACCCAAACGGTTCAGACTTCAATACTGCAATGCTTTGTGATACAACAGGTCGTCATTTGGTAATGATGCCACATATAGAACGTTCTACATTCCAATGGAATTGGGCCAATTACCCAGAAAACAGACAAGATGAAGTATCTCCATGGCTAGAGGCTTTTGTCAATGCAAGGTTATGGATCGAGGAAAAATAATGCTCCCAATAATAGTATTCTATTTAGACCTCATAAGTTTTTGATACTTATGAGGTCTTTTTTATTTTTACTCATAAATAACTTTAGATCAATGGCCAATTTCATCTCTATTGCACAAAACCAATTCGAACTGGTTTTCAATCTATCCAAAGAAATTTGGAATGACAATTATAGTGATATGATCACTCAAGATCAAATAGATTATATGTTAGACATGATGTATAACCCTGAACGTCTTCAAAAGGATTTAGATGATGGTTATCAATGGGAATTTATCTATCATAACAATAGTCTTGTTGGCTACTTAGCATATGTAATGAAAAATGACAATAGAGTTTTTTTAAGTAAAATCTACTTAAAAACCACAGCTCAAGGCTTAGGTTTGGGTAAGTTGGCACTTAACCGAGTAAAAGAATATGCAAAAACAAATGATTGCAAAGCTGTGTATCTAACAGTAAACAGGGGTAATGAAAAAGGAATTAGAGCCTATAAAAAAGTAGGATTTAAAATTATAGGCGAAGAAAATTTTGATATAGGAAATGGATATGTCATGAATGACTATATTTTTGAATACACCATCAAATAAGACTAAATAATGATTACTCATTTTTTAAACTACAGTCTAAATTCTTTTTTTCAATTGAAAAATAAAAACAACAAAGAAGTCATCTACTATATAGCCAACGTCCCCTCAAGATAACCAACTAATAAATAGAGTATTATTTCTCTTCAAAACTGTTAAAATTGTAGAAAATCGTATTTAATATAGGGTAACATAATAAAAAAAACATATTTTGCAACGCTAGTTGTTTGATAATTTTACACTTACCTATGGTATACAATGCTTTTAAGGCAAAAGATGAATTGGATTTAATTGAAGAATATTTTGAATTGTTTTTTAACGAAGACATGATTTCCTTCAATACAACGATAACACCTGTTGCTCTGCCTCTTATCACCTACATAAAGAAAGAAAATGCCATTATAGAAGCTAATAAGAACGTAGATCTTCACGGCTTAATGCTAACTGGGCTGTTTTCCAATTCCTACCCTCTAAAAATTAACGAAGAGGCTAGTTCGATTGGTATTGCTTTACACCCAACCGCATTGTACAAGCTAATTGGTTATGAGGTTTCAAAATTTAAAAACAGTCATATTCCTCTTAAGGAAGTTTCCAAAGATTTACATCATCTATTGTTACCTCTGTTCGAATCGGAACTTAAAGACAGAATTGCCTTAGACGCAATAAAAACTAGCTTAAAATCAATCCCTCTCCTAATAAACAAGCATACAAAAAACATCGATCAAGCCATCAAGCTCATTAGAAAAAAGGAAGGACTTCTCAATGTCAGTGATCTTTTGAAAGAAATCCCCGTATCCCAAAAAACATTGGAAACAACATTTAAAAGAATCGTTGGTATAACCCCAGGCAAGTACATGAAACTATTTAGGTTTATTAGATTGATGAGGAGATATGTAAATCAAAACACTAAAATCAAAGATCTAATATTCATGTATGATTATTATGATGAATCCCACTTTACCAAAGATTTTAAATTGTTTATGAAAAAATCACCAAAAGAGTACTTCCAAGAAGATTATATTTTTGCCAAAGAATACTTAAAAAAATAATAATTACGATTTTTTACAATCTAATTCACTAAATTCTAGCTATTTTTACCCAGAATTTATGCTACATATTTAATCAAATGAAAGTTAAGGGGTTCATTTAAAAACAGTTAGTTATTAAATATATACGAGGAAGCATAAATTTTGCTATCATTCAATTAGCAGAGGGAGCTATTTTTTAATAGCTCCTTTATTTTTGCAATGTTTTTAAATAATAACAAAGTAAGTTTCAAGTAAAGGTTTCCTCCTAGATTTTCAACCAAAAGACTTCAAGAAGAACAATCTTGTTAATTATTTCTTTTTTTATTTATCACATTTGATAATCCTTCTATTTTTCATACTTTGCGTATGATATTAACTTCGAATAAAATAATGACAGAAATTACACGACTTTTTGATTTCCCTTATTATCAACTAGAAAAACACAATCTAGATGCTTCATTGGTTACAAAATCCAATGGAGAATGGATAAAAACCTCTACTAAGGAATACATAGACAAAGCCAATGCTATAAGTCGTGCACTTATAAGAATGGGGGTTCAAAAGGATGACAAGATTGCTGTCATCTCCACAACCAATAGAACAGAATGGAACATAATGGATATTGGTGTCCTGCAAGTCGGTGCTCAAAATATCCCCATTTATCCAACCATATGTGCTGAGGATTATGAATATGTCCTGAATCATAGTGAATCCATTTACTGCTTTGTTTCTGATGGAGAAGTATTGGCAAAAGTCAACAAGGTAAAAGCAAATACAAAAGTAAAAGAAGTCTATTCTTTCGATCACATAGAAGGTTGTAAACATTATTCTGAATTATTTGAACTGGGCAAGGACAATAGCAATCAACATGAAGTTGAAGCAAGGAAAGATACCGTTTCTCCAAATGACTTGGCAACAATAATATATACCTCAGGAACTACAGGAAAACCTAAAGGGGTCATGTTGTCCCATGATAACATAACCAGCAATGTACTAAATAGCATTACTAGGCTACCTTTGTCCGATGGCAATCCCAAGGTCTTGAGTTTTTTACCAATTTGTCATATTTTTGAGCGTGTACTCATATACGTATACCAACATGCCGGAGCATCAATTTATTTTGCAGAAGGCATAGACAAGATCGGTGACAATGCCAAAGAGATAAAACCAAACCTAATGAGTGTCGTTCCTAGGCTCTTGGAAAAGGTATATGATAAAATCTATGCCAAGGGAACAGATTTATCTGGCATAAAGAGTAAATTGTTTCACTGGGCAATTGCTTTGGGCGAACAATGGAAACCTTATGGAGAAAATGGAGCTTGGTACGAGTTTAAGCTAAAAATAGCAAATAAGCTTATTTTCAGTAAATGGAGAGAGGCACTTGGAGGAGAATTAACAACTATGGTTTCAGGTAGCGCAGCATTGCAACCTAGATTGTCAAGAATATTTTGCTCCGCTGGAATGCAAGTTATGGAAGGCTATGGTTTGACAGAGACTTCGCCTGTGGTTTCTGTTGGAAAATATGCTGATGGCATGTTTAGAATTGGTACAGTTGGAAAACCCATAGATGGTGTGGAAGTCAAAGTTGCCGAAGATGGTGAATTACTCATTAAAGGAAGAAATGTGATGATGGGTTATTTCAAAGATCCAGAAAAAACGGCAGAGGTCATGACTGGAGATTATTTTCATACTGGAGATAAAGGAATGCTCGATAAAGATGGCTTCTTGAAGATTACTGGTCGAAAAAAAGAAATGTTCAAAACCTCTGGAGGAAAGTATGTGATCCCAACCCTTCTGGAAAACGATTTGAAACAATCGCTTTTCATCGAGCAAATCATGGTCATTGGAGAAGGTGAAAAAATGCCGGCAGCAATAATACAACCTAACTTTGACTTCATAAAAGATTGGATAGAAAAGAAAGGACATGACATTGGGCAGTCAAGCAAAGATATCTCTACTTCACAAATAGTCATAGACAGAATACAGAAAGAAGTAAACACTTGCAACAAAAAATTTGGGAAGTGGGAACAAATAAAACGTTTTGAATTAACACCAGATGTTTGGTCCATAGATGGAGGACACCTTACTCCAACCATGAAGATGAAACGAAGCATCATCAAAGACATCTATAAGGATCTTTACGAAAAGATCTATCGCTCTTAAAGACTATATGTCTTACAAAAAAAAAAACTCACTCCCAAAAAAGGGGTGAGTTTTTGATTAAAACTGGTTTTCATTCTTTTTTCATCCTCTTTTAATACTAAAAAAAGAGTGTTGGACATACTCAATGATATAATTTAGCATCATAGTTTAATGTTTAAAAGAATTAAAATCAATGAAAAATATAATTATTCTGATAAGTAGTATTATCCTTATAAGCTGTATAAGTCAAAAGAAAAAGGATTCTTATGTGGAGATTGTAAATGATTATAAGGATGCAATTAATACCAACGACTACAATATTATCAAGCCACATTTATCCAATTCTTTAAAGGCTGAAAATATGGATTATATTTCTACTTGGCTTCAGTTTTACTCTTATATAAACTATACAGGAAATAAAAAATTAAATGCAATCCAAATTGATAGCACCCAATACATTTCTGATTCAACTCTAGTTTTATTCTCAACAGAGATATATAAAGATAAAACCAAAAAACCTCTAAAATTGAACCTTTTAAGGAAAAATAATGCTTGGAAGATATATAAAGCCAACTCTTTTACACCAATTGATTTTACTTTGATAACTCGTGCATCATTTACAGTTGAAGAAATTATTGGAAATAGTCCACGTGAAAATATTATAAATCTTAAAGTGTTCGATAAATTAAACTATGACTCAACTACCAATATTGGATATACTGTATATTATGATAGTGAAAATCATTTAAAATATGTAGATTTAATCAATTCACATTTAAAAGTACTTGACAGTCTTTTATTAAGTCAATATAAATTTAAATCCATCAATAAAGACGATTTTCTTGTTACAAATAATAACTCTAACAATGTTGTTACTGTTGGAGAAAGTTCTGACATTCCTTGGGTGATTTCCTTACCAGATGGCAATTCAACGAATTCGATTTATTTGACAGAAAAGATGGCTACAACATATTCTCACGAAATTATAGAAGGAACTCTAGTTGATACTTATAATTTAAGTAACGTAAAATTTAGATGGTTTAGAGATGGGCTTTCTGAATATTTAGCTTATAAATTTAGTCTTAAAATAGCCCCAAGATCAGCTAGTTCATATTTTATGCATAATAGATTAGACGATTATAAATTAAACAAACAAGATGGTCATTTATTAGATTGGCGTGGAAGAGCCCCAAATAAGGTAGATGACGTAGGGAATTTATATGGTTCTAAATATATTTATGAAAATAAAAATGGTCAATATGGAAGAGCTTTTATGTTCTTCAAAAAAACTTTCCAAGAGAATGAAGAACAACTTGTAAATATACTAGCTTCAATATATAAGGAAAAGCAAGATATGAATATTGAAAAACTACTTGAAATAATGAGCGAAGAATTAAATACAGATGTTATTCAACTATTATCTAACTTTTAATAAATTTTCTCAACAATGTATAACCACAATTACTGTGGATTCAACTAGGTCCGAATCCACTCAGAATTGCTAAGGCTAGTCATAAATCGATATTTTAAATATCTTTAATACACGACGGTTACATCTTCAGTTAATCAAAAATTATTTTAAAATGAAAAGCGAAATGAAATTTATTAAAATATATATTCTATCAATTCTATTGTTTGTATCTGTAGTCTTGAGTTATGCTCAAGAATCTTCTTTTAATTTAGATAGACAAGTCTATATGCATAAACCAGATTCTCAAACAAGGAATATTTCTTTAAATGTTAAAAAGGACATTACATTTATGACATTGCAAATCGCATCTAAAATTAATTTTGGTACCTTGACCATAATAATATTCAACTCAAAAGATGAAATTGTGGACGAGTTTTCAATAGAAAATAAAACTACACGTTTAGATGACTTTAAAACAAACAACATACAAGAGGTTGTAACTGGGCAAATCACTAAAAGCATCAAAGACCCAATTCCTGGTAAATGGAAAATTAAGATGGTTACAGAAAAAGCAGTTGGTCAAGTACAGTATACTTCTATAATATATTCTAATTAACAACAAGAAAATTGACTGTACAACTCAATCTTAATCGTACCTACCTTTTATTGCTTTGTTTATTTATATTTTCCCATATCACAAGTATTGCTCAGAATATCACTAATGAAATTAGTGGTACAATAAAATTAGATAGCACTTGGAATCCAAAAATCTACCTATCACATATTCCATCCTTTGGCAAAATGCATACAATGTCGAAAAGTATGATCATAGCCGAGACAAACATAAATGAGAATGGGTATTTTCATTTCAACACAGAATATCTTCCCAAAGAAGACAATTTATATCGTATTCATATTTCCAAGAGAAATGCCTCTCCTGCATCTCTGATTATTGGTGGGAAGGATGAAAACCATTTTTTCCTTGTTGCCAACAAAAACTCTCATATTGGGATTATGGGAAATAAAGGAGGGATGAATTCTGTTTCGATAGACGACGAGCAAAATAAAATCATAAGAAGGATCGATGACATCGTTGAATACATAGATAGTACCAACTTCAACGAATCAAGGGTAAAAAGTGAATTCGTAGCCAAGGCATTCAACGAACAAATTCGAAAAATAGCGGATACTTGTTCTTACCCCTTAGCTTCATTATACGCCTTGCACAAAAGCAAGTTTGAAACAGATATATCAAACAACATAGTCTTTTATCATAACTTTTTGAATAAATGGTCAAAAGATGACTCCAATTATTTTATTGAGTTTCAAAAAAAGATTCCTACGAGAAAAAGTACCATTAGCAATACACTTATTATCGGGATTGCCATTATCATCTCTTTTTTTCTAGGTTTCTTCTTGAATAAGGCTTTGAATAAAAACATCAAGGTTAAAACAAAACTTTTAAAATCATTGAGTGTACAAGAGAGAAAAATATTCTCGTTGTTAAAAGAAGGAAAATCCAACAAGGAAATTTCTGATGAATGCAATATCGGATTGAGCACGGTAAAATCTCATGTCAGCAACATTTATTCGAAACTAAATGTCAAATCAAGAAAGGAAGTCTTGGATATGGAATAACATATTTTAACTTTTCGTCTTGTAAGATTTTCATAAGATCAGAGACTTAGAATAATAGTTAAACAAATAGCCATGACTTATAAAATCAAGTTGACCATACTGTTCCTTTTAGCCTTGTTCGTTCAAAATAACAATGCACAAGAGCGCACAAACCCTCAAAATCAAGATCAAGAATTAGGCAAGGTAAGTTGGTATCGTGATTATGATGAGGCTATTTCTGCATCCATAAAAGAAAAGAAACCAATATTAATACTGTTTCAAGAAGTACCAGGATGTGCAACCTGTAGAAATTATGGTCATAACGTTCTAAGCAACCCTTTAATGACCGAAGCCATAGAGAATGAATTCATTCCACTTGCAATCTTCAATAACAAAAAGGGCAAGGATTTGACAACCTTGAAGAAATACAACGAACCAACTTGGAACAACCCAGTGGTGCGCATAGTGGACAAAAACGGAAACGACATCATAAAGCGAGTGTCCAACGATTATTCAGCAAGGCGCTTGTACAATGCAATGTTAAAAGCCTTGAAAACAGAAAAAAAGGATATTCCAGAATACGTTAAAATTTTAGGTAAGGAACTCACTGTCAATTTCAACAATCCAAATTTAAAAGAAACACATTATAAGATGTACTGCTTTTGGACCGGTGAAAAGCAATTGGGTTCTCAAAACGGTGTATTGCTTACGCAAGCAGGTTTTATGAATGGAGAAGTAGTAAAAGTAAAATATGATGCCTCAAAAATCTCCGAAAAACAATTGAACTCTTATGCCATGGCCAATAAGATGCAACCAGTTAAGAATAAGGCAAATTTTACTTGGGCAGAAAGCGATGAAGATTACTATCTGGCCCATAGTCAATTTAAATACCTACCTTTAAGCCAAGTACAAAAAACAAAAATAAACAGCGCCTTGGGAAGTGGAAAATCACCACTCCCCTACCTAAGTCCAAAGCAAACAAATTGGTTGACCAATCTAGATGCGATTAAAAATGAAGTCCTATACAATAGAGATTTCTACAAAGCTTGGAATGAGCTGGTAAATAAATAATCTACCGAACAAACTTATTTTTGTATTCAGTACAATCTTTTTCACTATTTACTATGCACGCATAATAAATTTTTATTATATTTGGGAACCTAATAAAAAGTTCCCTTTAAAATGAAAGAAAAAACAATCGATTACTTACTAAGAACAACTTGGTTGGCAGTAAACAAGATGTATAATGAAGAAGCAGCCAAATTCGATACGACGATGGCTACGGGTTTCACCTTATTGAGTATAGATCCTGAAAATGGTACTCCCTCAACTTCTCTAGGCCCGATAATGGGAATGGAAGCCACAAGTTTATCTCGTATTTTAAAACGTATGGAAGAATTGGGATTGATAGAACGCAAACCCAATCCAAAAGACGGTCGAGGTGTATTGATCCATTTAACGGAATTTGGCAGAGAAAAAAGAGAATATTCCAGAGATCGCGTTCTAATTTTCAATGAAACCGTAAGAAACAATATTTCAGAGGAAAAACTGAAACACTTCTACGAAGTTACAGAGGTCATTAACGAACTCATCTCCAACAAAAAAATATACAATCAAAAACAAACTGTTTTAAAATAAATATGAACACACGCAGAATAAAAAAAGTTGCGATTATCGGTTCCGGAATCATGGGAAGTGGTATCGCTTGTCATTTCGCCAATATTGGTGTAGACGTTCTTTTATTGGATATCGTTCCTAGAGAACCTAATGACAAGGAAAAGGCCAAAGGGTTAACCCTAGAAGACAAAATAGTACGAAACCGTTTGGTAAATGATGCTTTGAAGGCTTCATTGAAATCAAAACCCTCTCCCATTTATCATCAGTCCTTTGCAAAACGCATCACTACGGGAAACCTTGAAGATGACATTGCTAAAGTAGCAGATGTAGATTGGATTATGGAAGTCGTTGTCGAAAGACTGGACATAAAGCAACAAGTATTCGAAAAACTTGAAAAGCATAGAACACCAGGAACATTGATTACTTCCAATACCTCAGGTATCCCTATTAAATTCATGAATGAAGGTCGTAGTGAAGATTTCCAGAAACATTTCTGTGGAACGCACTTCTTCAACCCTGCACGTTACTTGAAACTGTTCGAAATCATTCCTGGGCCAAAGACAGATGCTTCTGTCTTGGAATTTTTAAATGGATATGGTGAGAAGTTCTTGGGTAAGACATCAGTAATCGCTAAAGACACACCAGCATTCATTGGAAATAGAATCGGGATCTTCAGTATCATGAGCTTGTTTCACGCAGTCAAGGAAATGGATCTAACCATTGAAGAGGTCGACAAGCTATCTGGTCCAGTGATAGGTCGTCCAAAATCGGCTACTTTCAGAACAGTGGACGTTGTAGGTTTGGACACCTTGGTTCATGTGGCCAATGGTATTGCGGAAAATTGCAAGGGTGACGAACGCTTGGAGCTTTTCAAATTACCGGATTTCATCAATACGATGGTGGAAAACAAGTGGTTGGGAAGCAAGACAAAACAAGGGTTTTATAAGAAAACGGTTTCAACAGAGGGAAAAAAAGAAATTCTATCCTTGGATTTGAATACTTTGGAATATCGCTCTGCAAAAAAAGCAAAATTCGCCACTTTGGAATTAACTAAATCCATCGACAAGGTAGCTGATCGTTTTAAGGTATTGGTAAAAGGGAAAGACAAGGCAGGAGCATTTTACAGAAAAAGCTTTGCTGCGTTGTTTGCCTATGTATCCAATCGCATTCCTGAGATCACAGACGAACTATACAAGATTGATGATGCTATGAAAGCAGGATTTGGTTGGGAACACGGTCCTTTCCAAATTTGGGATGCCATCGGTGTGGAAAAGGGGATAGAAATGATGCAGTCCGAAGGTCTAAAACCTGCAGATTGGGTTATGGACATGTTGGAGTCGGGAAGTGACTCCTTCTACTCCATCAAGGACGGTGCAACGTACTTCTATGACATACCAAAAAAATCACAAGAAAAAGTACCAGGACAGGATGCATTCATCATTTTAGACAACATAAGAAAAACGACAGAGGTATTCAAAAACTCAGGAGTTTCCGTTCAAGACTTGGGAGATGGCATTCTCAATGTAGAGTTCCAATCCAAGATGAACACCATTGGAGGAGATGTTTTGGCTGGATTGAACAAAGCCATTGATATGGCCGAAAAAGACTTCCAAGGTCTGATTGTAGGAAATCAAGCAGCAAACTTCTCGGTAGGAGCCAACATCGGAATGATTTTCATGATGGCTGCCGAACAAGAATATGATGAACTCAACATGGCCATAAAATATTTCCAAGACACGATGATGCGTATGCGTTATTCTTCGATCCCTACAATAGCTGCTCCTCACGGAATGGCATTAGGAGGAGGTTGTGAGCTATCAATGCATGCCGACAAAGTAGTTGCTGCCGCAGAAACCTACATTGGATTGGTTGAATTTGGAGTTGGTGTCATCCCTGGCGGTGGTGGTTCCAAGGAAATGGCTTTAAGGGCATCGGACACTTTTAGAAAAGGAGATGTCGAGTTAAATATATTGCAAGAATATTTCTTGACAATTGGTATGGCAAAAGTAGCAACTTCCGCATACGAAGCATTCGATATGGGAATCCTTCAAAAAGGAAAAGATGTCGTTGTGGTCAACAAGGATCGACAAATAGCAACAGCAAAAGCACATGCTAAACTAATGGCAGAATCTGGTTACACGCAACCAGTTCGTAGAAAAGATGTAAAAGTACTAGGGAAGCAAGCTTTAGGGATGTTCCTTGTTGGTACCGATTCCATGGAAGCTGCAAATTACATAAGTGAGCATGATCATAAAATTGCAAACAAATTAGCCTATGTCATGGCTGGAGGTGATTTGTCGGAGCCAACTTTGGTAAGCGAACAATACCTGTTGGATATAGAAAGAGAGGCTTTCTTGAGTCTATGTACAGAACGTAAGACTCTAGAGCGTATTCAACATATGTTAACCAAAGGAAAACCTTTAAGAAACTAAAGAAATGAAACAAGCATATATAGTAAAAGCATATAGAACCGCAGTAGGTAAAGCACCAAAAGGCGTGTTCCGTTTTAAAAGAACAGATGAATTGGCAGCAGAAACCATCAAGCATATGATGAAGGAATTGCCAACCTTAGATCCTAAACGCATAGACGATGTCATCGTTGGCAATGCCATGCCGGAAGGTTCTCAAGGATTGAACATGGCGCGTTTGATCTCATTGATGGGGTTGGATACGGTAGACGTACCTGGTGTGACTGTAAATCGTTTTTGTTCTTCGGGAATCGAGACGATTGGGATGGCTACAGCAAAAATCCAAGCAGGAATGGCAGATTGCATCATTGCTGGTGGAGCAGAAAGCATGAGTGCCGTGCCAATGACCGGATTCAAGCCAGAATTGAATTATGACATAGTAAAAGCTGGTCACGAGGATTATTATTGGGGAATGGGAAATACGGCAGAAGCAGTAGCAAACCAATTCAAGGTATCTCGTGAAGATCAGGATGAATTCGCATACAATTCACATATGAAAGCTTTGCGAGCACAGGCGGAAAATCGTTTTCAAGATCAAATCGTCCCAATAGAAGTCGAACAGACCTACATTGATGAGAACGGAAAGAAAGCATCGAAAAAATATACAGTCACCAAAGATGAAGGACCACGTAAGGGAACCAACAAGGAAGCCTTGGCCAAATTACGTGCAGTATTTGCCCAAGGAGGAAGTGTTACTGCCGGTAATTCATCACAAATGAGTGACGGTGCCGCTTTCGTTATGGTCATGAGTGAAGATATGGTAAAGGAACTGAACCTTGAACCTATTGCACGATTGGTCAACTATGCAGCAGCAGGTGTCGAACCTCGAATTATGGGTATTGGCCCAGTAAAAGCCATTCCAAAGGCATTGAAACAAGCAGGTTTGAAACAAGAAGACCTCGCTTTGATCGAATTGAACGAAGCGTTCGCGTCGCAATCGTTGGCCGTAATCAGAGAATTGAATCTAAACCCGGACATCATCAATGTCAACGGCGGAGCCATTGCCTTGGGGCATCCATTGGGATGTACTGGAGCAAAACTATCCGTACAGCTATTTGACGAGATGCGAAAACAAAACATGGTGGGTAAATATGGAGCCGTTACCATGTGTGTGGGGACTGGTCAAGGCGCCTGTGGAATATTCGAATTTTTAAATTAAAAAAGAACCAATAGAATTATATAAAATGGAAGCAACTGAAAAAGACATCTTAAGAGGTGGTCAATTCCTAGTAAAAGAAACAAACTGTGAAGACGTATTTACTCCTGAAGATTTTTCAGAAGAACAAAAAATGATGAAAGACGCGGTCATGGAATTCAATGATCGTGAAATCATTCCCAACAAACCTCGTTTCGAAGCCAAAGACTTTGCATTGACGGAAGAATGCATGCGCAAAGCAGGTGACCTTGGTTTTTTGGGCGTAGCTGTTCCTGAGGAATATGGTGGTTTGGGAATGGGATTCGTTTCCACATTACTTACTTGCGATTACATTTCCAGCGGAACTGGTTCTTTTAGTACAGCATTTGGAGCTCACACAGGTATCGGAACAATGCCGATAACATTATACGGTACTGAGGCACAAAAGCAAAAATACGTACCCAAACTAGCCTCTGGAGAATGGTTTGGAGCTTACTGTCTAACCGAACCTGGAGCCGGTAGTGATGCAAACTCAGGAAAAACCACTGCCGAATTGTCCGCAGATGGAAAATCCTATAAGATCAACGGACAGAAAATGTGGATCTCCAATGCAGGTTTCTGTAGCGTGATGATTGTTTTTGCTCGCATTGAAGACGACAAGAACATTACTGGTTTCATCGTAGAAAACGATGCTGCCAATGGTATTACCATGGGGGAAGAAGAACATAAATTGGGTATTCGAGCAAGTTCCACCCGTCAAGTATTCTTCAACGACACGATCGTTCCCATTGAAAACATGTTGGCTGGCCGTGGAGAAGGATTCAAAATAGCTATGAATGCCTTGAATGTAGGACGTATAAAATTGGCTGGTGCCTGTTTGGATTCCCAAAGACGAATTCTATCCATTGCAGTGAACTATGCTAACGAACGTAAGCAATTTAAAACTCCTATTTCAGATTTTGGAGCCATTAAGGTAAAACTAGCCCAAATGGCCACAAGTGCATATGCTGGGGAATCTGCAACATATAGAGCAGCCAAGAACATTGAAGATCGTATAGCTTTACGTCAAGCAGCAGGAAACACACATCAAGAAGCAGAGCTCAAAGGGGTAGAAGAATATGCCATTGAGTGTTCCATATTGAAGGTTGCCGTTTCTGAAGATGTACAGAATTGTGCAGATGAAGGCATCCAAATCTTTGGAGGTATGGGGTTCTCGGAAGAAACCCCTATGGAAGCCGCTTGGAGAGATGCGCGTATCGCACGTATCTATGAAGGAACAAACGAAATCAACAGGATGCTTTCTGTTGGAATGCTTGTAAAGAAAGCTATGAAGGGCCATGTCGATTTGTTGACGCCAGCCACGGAAGTAGCCAATGAATTAATGGGAATCCCTTCTTTTGAGACTCCTGATTATTCTGAGTTGTTTTCTGAAGAAAAAGCAATGATAGGTAGACTTAAAAAAGTATTCTTGATGGTTGCAGGAGCTGCAGTTCAAAAATTCGGACCAGAGTTGGAAGAGCATCAACAACTATTGATTGCTGCGGCAGACATTCTAATTGAAATCTATATGGCGGAATCCACGATTTTAAGAACTGAGAAAAACGCAAAACGTTTTGGAGAAAAAGAACAGGCTGTGCAAATAGCAATGTCTAAATTATACCTCTACAATGCTGTAAGTATCGTAGAAGGCAAAGGAAAAGAAAGTATCATATCCTTTGCAGAGGGAGATGAACAACGTATGATGCTCATGGGGCTAAAACGCTTCACCAAATATACGAACTACCCAGATATTGTAGATTTACGCAACGAAATTGCAGAAAAGGTCAAAGAAGAAAACAAATATTGCTTTTAGACAATCAAATCACATATGACCAATTAGTTTGGAAAACGCTTCGATAATTCGAAGCGTTTTTTGGTACTATTATTGATGCTATCTCTTCCGATAAAAATCATTTCTTAATTTTATAACGCACTAACAAACATCAATCGATCATGAAGTTTTTAAAACTACTCTACCTACTATGCATTACCTGTACATTGCACGGCCAAAACAATACAAAGACAGAATATTTCAGACATTTGAGATACAATCACGTTTCACCATACATAGAACTGAAAGGTATCTACCCAATAGATGAACAAACGGCACAATCCACATCACATTATGTCTTTAAATACGATAATTCAGATAGAATAGTTGAAATCACAAACAATCATTATCACACCGAAAAACAACACCCCTTGGCATCGTTGGGTGTTTATAAAGTAGTTATCAACTATTCAAAAAATGAAGAAACAAGAATTTTCTTTGATAAAAATGGTAAACGCATAACCAATGACAGAGCCGTATATAAAGAGATTTTCCATTATAATGAAAAAGGGCTCAAATCGAAACTTCAGTTTTTCGATGTGAATGAAAAACCCATGGAGTCCAATTGGGGAGTTGCAGAATACCAATGGAAAAAGCATAAAAAATTAATCATAGAAAAACGGTTCAACTTGAAAAATGAAGCTGTAGCACTTTCTCCTTACTTCAGATTTGGCACGACAGGTATTCTTCTAGACAAAAAGGGAGTTCCAAAAGCCCATTACAATTTGGACGACAATTTAAAAGTGATAGCCAACGACAAAGGAACTGCCTCATATCAAGATGTCTATGATGACATAGGAAACCACATTACATATAGTTATCACGATGCTGACAACAAACTTGTCTTGAATCAATGGGGGTTCGCATATGGGGAAAAGAAGTATGACCATGTCGGAAACCAAATTGGATTGGAACAATTTGACACCAAGAATGAAAAAACAAGAGAAAGACCGATATATTCCAATACAAAAGCCGAATTGGCCTCCAAGTCAACACTAAAAGATTCTATGGCAATCAAGAAAAAAGCTTTGGGATACTTGATCGCTTTGCAGCAATTAAAGCCTGAATCAATGAACGAAGTTCTTAATGACAGCTTGAACAAAGTTACCATTGGGTATGACAGATCCCTAAAAAAAGAATATGCTAGAGCAACAACAAAAGATCAAATGATCGCTTTTGCAGCCTCATGGAACAAGGCCAACAACAAATTTCCTTTCAAGCCTAGCAACAAGATAGAAATTATGGATATCTATAATCGCATAGCCAACGTCAAATTGGTTTCTGACAATTGGGTAGAATATTTGCATTTGATCAAATTAGATGGTGAATGGAGTGTCATAAATCTTATTTGGCAACACAAAGATGTAAATCGCTATCCAAAAGAATAAATTAAATTACTCAGAAAGCCAATTCATCAATTTGAATTGGCTTTCTCTAAGTTTGTTTTTTAAGCAGTCTATCCTTACCCCTGCCTTTTAATTGTTGTTTTGCACCACAAAGTCTCCTTATTCATTATATCATCCAATTTTCTTTCAAACCCTATTTCATCCAGTGTTGAAATTCTATGTTCAAAAAAAAGATTGATTGATTTTAGAAGTGCAACGTGTGACTGTTTGGCTATCGTCTTCATTTCAGAATAAATTTTCTTTTCCTCGAGTTGCAAACATATATTTTGAAATTTGTAAAACACATGAGTATGTTCGTCTATGGAGACAAAATTCTCACCTTTTGTTTTCAATGCTTCAGTACTTATCAACTCAGCTTTGTCCAATTTGTCTATTACAGATTTCCCTGCCGTCAAAAAATAAAAGAAATCACTTGACCAACAAGGCTCTGGATCATACCATAACATTGCTCTTTCAAGTGTTGAGTGAATAAAATCAAGTAAAGAGAGATCATCACTTTCTTCAATCAGAAAATCCAAATCATTATCCGTTAGATCCTTTCCGTAACAGAAGGAATCAATCATTTCTCTATGTATCTTATTTAAATTGACCTCCAAATTAGCTTCAATCCAATTCAAGACATCCTTTCTAGAATTGCATGTAATGCATAAATGAAACAATCTATTAATGTCATTCATTATCGCCCATGGTTCATTCATGTCAATGGGTGGAAAAGACATTTTAATCCAATCGTATCGGTCTCTCAGTATTTTTTCATCAATGTTCAGGTATGCCCAATTTTGATTTTTATATTCCTTTAACAATTGACCTACCATTAACTTTAAATGAAACTGTTTTTTATTTTTCTAAATATTGTTATTGCAACTGAAAATTGATTTCACATTGACAATTCAAATGGCAAATTGAATGTTTTAACGCCTAAAGATAAGTGTTATCTTCTTTCAATGCATACATTAAATGCTTTAAGTACTACCTGCAGGCCTTGCCTAGCACTTTTTCGGCCTGTTTCACGTGCCTTTCATTATGATACACCAATACCCTCAAAGAGTCTCCCAATCTTAGTTTAATCAGTTTAGATATGGATATTGCAGTTTTTGTCTTGTCCAGGTCTACATTTTTTGATTTGTTCAACAATTCAATTATTTGGTATTGTTGACTTTTGAATTTTTCAAGTGTTTGGATGGTTAGCTTAGAATTTAAAGGATTCATTGACTTGAACGTTTTCATCTTGCTTGAATTCTCGTTGTATGAAACCATTTTGCTAAAGTACCTCCCAAGCCAATTGCTTCTAAACAACTCTGAACTCACATATTTGGAAGTCTCTATTTTATTTTTTATTTCAGGAATGTAAAACCCCCCATACTTGTTTAAATGCTCAATGCATTCTAAAATGCTCCAACTTTCAGAGTCTTGTCTCCAATTTAATATTTCCATGGGCTCACTTTTAAAGTGCTCCACTGCCTTTAAATTCTCAAGTGTGGTTTCTAATAGTGCTTTCAATAACTTTTCAGGTGTCAACTCCATTGTTTTTTTATTGCAAATTTCAACATATTGACTATTAAAAAACTTGATTGAAATTAAGATTTTTTAATTCTTGAAAGTGTTTCAGGAGTCATTCTAAGATAAGAGGCAATGTATTTATTGGGGATTTCTTGAAAAAGTTGGGGACTTCTCTTTAAGACCCTATTATATCTTTCAAGAGGTGAAGACGTTAAAATGTCCCTCTCCCTTTCCATTTGTTGCAAAATGAAACTTTCCAAAATGTCCAACCACATTC
Source organism: uncultured Bizionia sp. (assembly GCA_947496215.1). Classification (GTDB taxonomy): domain Bacteria; phylum Bacteroidota; class Bacteroidia; order Flavobacteriales; family Flavobacteriaceae; genus JAHDHI01. The sequence continues at coordinate 46,101 of CANMCF010000006.1, read as the reverse complement.
TTTTATTCTCATCCGACGATTCAATAAAAGATGTATATTTTTCTTTATTGATGACTTTTACAGTTGTTCTTTTTAATGCTTGAATATAGAAATCTGATGGCTTTTCATTTAAAAATGAATCTAAAGATACTATTAGATTGTCTTTATACCCAAATCTAATTGTATGCTCTTCATTTTTGTCTACTACAAAGATTCTTAAACTTCCGTTTTTCACCAAATAGACATTCGTATCAATACTCCCTTTTACTTTTAAGTATTCATTTCGTTCTAACTCTAGTTCCTTGTCCCAAAGATTTTTGTTCTCTATTTTATCAATTAGGTTTGAAATGGAATTCATATTAGTTTTCAGGTAACGTCTCGTATATGCCATATTGCGCATTCAAACTCCTAATTTAGCCAATAAAGATCAAATAGTTTTCTCTTTTTGACAACGATTTTCTGATATAAAATAACAATGGAATAAAAGACATGTGCCCTTTATTCCATTTATGCTTTACTTATAGACTCAATCAATAAAAACACATGTGGCGTGACCTGCCAAATGTAAAGTCTATTATTCTATCAATACCTTTTTTGATAACTTGTCTGTTTTCGTGTTAATGTCCAATATGTAATTCCCCGCAGATATGGCACTTGTTTTAAGTTCTATCTGTTCCTGGGTTACAATGGCATCAAATTTAACTATGGATTGCCCTAGCATGTTGTATAACTCCACAGACTCTATGTTTTCCAATCTTGGATTTTCTATCACGATGGTCTCATTGTTGTTGATAAAGTAGAACTCCATGCCATTATCTCCTTCAAAATCATCTACGCCCAATGTATTATTGCTAAACCTCAACTCAAAACGATCCAAATACTCTCCAGCAGCCAATTCTATTGAGAAATCTCCTTGTCTGATGTCGTGATATTGATCTGTAAGCACATCATAGACATAGATATCCAAATCATCAGGAACGTTTGTCAATTCATCGACACTAAAACTATTTACTCCATTTGCATCTGTATGCACCCCCAATGGAAGTACAGAAGAAGTATCTATGTCATCAATACCTTGAATCACGAATTTTTCATTGTCGATCATCCAATACATGTCATCTACTTGTCCATCAATGTTTTCTCCATCATATCCGTGATCGATCATCGGACTGGCGTTTTCATCTACCGTAACTAGGATTTGTCTATACATCGTGTTCACGGAATGGAACCCCAACCTGATTTTCATTCTATCATCCGCCTCTTCAGGTGGGTTGTTGTTGGTGTAAGTACCGTTTTTCATAAATACAGAATTGACACCTTCCTTTTCGAACACACGCTGTCCATTGTTAAATACAATGTTACCTGTACTTTCTCCATTTACAAAGAAACCTTGTGATACGGGAATGTATCGTCCAGGTAGTTTGGTAGGGCCATCACCAGTACCCAACGTACTTGTCCCCATCGTGGCTGTGGGTACACCTCCAGATAGGTTGTATGTGGCATAACCTCCCTGGTAATTCTGAGTAATGTGCGAACCACCTCCCCAATGCTCCCAAAAATACAATGTTCCAGAAGTAGCTCCCGTACTTTCAATTACTGGGGCATTGTCAATGATGAATTGATGTGCGTCCAAAGCTGAAGCGTAAGGATTACCAACCAAATAGCCATTCCCGGAAGTTATGGGCAAGGTAATTTCTCCATTGTTCGGTTTCCCCTTGAAGGTATAATTTTGTTCCAAAGATATGTTTCCACTGGTATCGTTCACCCCTTTCATCGTGAAACCTTCCCCAGCAAGTATCGTTCCCGTACTGCGCACGTGTTGCCAATTATAATAATCATTGATGTCATTGCTATACTTCCATATCCAGTAATCTGCAATACCAATCGGAGATCCTAAACTACCATCATATCCATTGGTTATGAAATCAATGTCTATTGGCAAATCGGCATTGGTTCCATCTGTAAGTACATCTGGCAGGGTATAACCATTGTTGTTTGTAGCTGTATTACTTGCTCCAACTGGTGATGCCCAATAATTGTACGTATACAAATCTTGCGTTCCTTGCTGATCACGCTCCAGTGTCCCAGTGCTAGTAACATCGAGGTCACTCCCTACCGTTTGTATGAATTGTGATTCTCCTACCAAATCTATTTGCCCATTTAACTTGACATAGCTTGTGGCTTTCAACAACTGATCGTTCTGCATTTCCAATTCCGATCCTGTCTCTACCAACAGTCCCAAAAGTGTGTGACTATTGGTAGTCGTTACTTTGGCATTGTTAACGACCTGCACAATTGCCCAATCTTTATTGGTTGAAGTTGCAATATCCCAAACAGTTCCATTTTCCCACGTCCCAGCTGTAGTCCAATCACCAGAAGTATAAGCCACATAAGGCATTGGAGCATTTTGCTCTTCAACGGTGGTTATGTTGTTAAGAGTTCCGTCACGATCAAAGGAAGATTGATCTATCACCCTTCCTAGCTCTATTGGGTCCATCTTGTAATATAATTTCAAACTCGACGAAGGCACTCCTACGATATCCTTGGATATTGCCAAACCTGTTATTGCAGCACCATTGACTTCTATTTCCTGGTACACTTGCTCTTGCAATTGACTTGTGGTCAATGCGATGTCATACACTCTGGTATCGTCTATGAATGCATTTATATATTCATTTCCAGAAATGGATCTACCAATTTCATAATCTCCTGCTGGACTAACCAAATTACCAGTAGCAGACACACTTACTTCCTCTTCTCCATTCAGATATAATTTTAGTTTCACACCATCATAGATTATTGCTGCGTGAGTCCAAATATCCTTGGTGATCACTGTAGTCCCAAGGGCAGTAAAGGTACCATTAGCCGTAACTACCGATCCATTCAATCTACCATCTGCTCCTACCCATAGTTTCACGTTGTTTTGCTCCATAATCGTAGAAACACTATTGAATGACGGATTCAATCGTATCCATGACATTTGACTTGTGCTATCTGAATCTCCTATGAAAGCAGCTAGATTAATGTAATCGTCCACCCCATCGAAATCTATGGTTTCTGGGTCGTCACAACATCCTCCAACTCCTGTATAGGCATTTATTCTCAATGCTGCATCACCTTTCAATGGCTCTTCAAAGATGGCTTCATTGGAAAAATGTTGCTTTACCGTTCTCAATAAGGACAACCAATCGTATCTATAACTAATTGTTGTAGCTGTCGTTGATGGTGCTTGCCCCTTTAAAATATCGAATGCAGCTTGTAAAGTCGTCATTATTGACTGTCTTTCAACCAAGTCGCTCATTTCAAATTGTTTTAGCAGACCTCCAGCTCCTTGTACATTGACGGTACCTCCTTCACCCAAGAAAAAACGTTCCACGGTAGGCCAATCTATCTGATAGTCCCAAAGTGGTATTGACAAATCTGTATTTGCATCTTCCGCTCTTTGCACAATTGCTTTTGCGACTGCTGTGATATGAATTCTATAGGAGCTATTGCCTTCTGGCAAAAGATCTCCTGCGTTAGGATCGTCTCTCGTTGCTTCAAAGTTGAATTTGTTCATCGTCACTGCAATGGGATCCGTGGCAAACATCCCCAAATTGTATGCAACTGCTATTGCTCCAAGTCCATAATAAGGATCAGCTGGAGCTTCAATGATCTTGGACCAACAAAGGTCTTCGGCATAACTATAAAAATTATAAATGCTGAAAAAATTTATGATGCTCAACATATAGGCATTTACTACTGGAGATTCATCCAACATTGTCGGATCAATACCTATGTAATCATTCATTAAATCCCATGGATCAATTCCTGAGGTAGCTCCATCCAATGCAGCTTCAAGTTGAGTTTGGTATTCAGGAAAAAAACTTGGATAGGATATGGCTCTATCCAATCCCGTATAAAGTTCCACTTCAAATGGACCATAGGCTCCTTCCAGATTCGTATTGAACGGAACTCCTGCAAATGGGGTTCCGGAAAACGTCTCCTTGGCACCAAATCCCATCATGAACTGCATATCCACATTCATATATTCCTGCCCCATGGCCATAGTCATCCAATACATATAATTACTACTGTCACTAATAAATTCCGTATCCGTCAAATTAACGGTAATAGGTAGATTGTCATATGGGAACATGATTTGTGTCTCCCCCAAAAAGGTATCCAAGAAACCTCCCGAATGTATACCTCCTCGTGTACCCAAATCATCGGGATAACGGTGATCGGCATCATAAAAACCTGGTGTGAGAATTAAACTGGAAAGCTCCGCTAACGTAATGGCCGCTTCATCTTCTGGTTTTTCAGAGGTGTTACAATCTGCCTGAGAGTAACCAATAGATATGCATAACATACCTATAATGCAATACAATAGTCTCATTATCTTCTGAGGGGATTAAGGGGTTATTAGTTAATTAATTAGCTGCTAAAATATAAAAAAAAAACAAGTCTATAATAAACTTTATAAATCTTTCAAAAAATGAAGCATTATTTTTTCATTACATTTAGATTCTATAACTGTTAACCAACTAAACATATCTAAATGAAAAAAATTGGAGGATACATGGTCTTCTTTGGCCTATTCGCAATCGTACTTAACTTTTTAGGAAGAGTACCAACGATACTGATGTGGATCTACAAATGGGGAGAAACTCCTGCTTGGGCCATTAAAATTGGACTTGTGGTTATTGGTGCCGTACTCTTTTTCAAGGGCAAGGCAGATGATGTTTCCGAAAACGACGTACAGGAAGAAAGCACATCTGAATAAAACAAATACCATAATTTTAAGAAAAGCTGCTTTAGAAATGAAGCAGCTTTTCTTATTTTAGCGACTTGTATTTCCATTAAGACATATTGAAACAAAACTACCCCATAAACTTAAACATCAAATACTTAATCGGTGTTTTCAAACAGGTATGGTAATTGATATTTCTTCTTTGAAACAACCTTGATGAGGAAAAGCGATAAGTTAAGACAAGATTGCTTTTCCAAATAGATTAATAATTATAAACGATACAAACATACGTAATTGGCATATGAAAAAAATTGCAATCGCATTGACTTTAATTATAAGCGTCTTATCCCTAAACGCACAAGGCCTACTTTCTGACAAAAAGAAGTTCACCAAACAAGATACGCTTCGCGGTTCCATTACTCCAGAACGTGAATGGTGGGATTTGAATTATTATCATTTAGACATCTCCGTAGATCCTGAAAACAAATTCATCAAAGGAGAAAATACGATCCAATATCAAGTATTGCAACCAAATACGGTAATGCAAGTAGATTTACAAGAACCATTGACAATCACCAAAGTGCTTCAAAACAATAAACTGTTAGAAGTCGAAAAAATAGGAAATGCTCATTTCGTCAAACTGGTAGAGGCCCAAAACAAAGGAGACATCAATGCCATACAGGTCTACTACGAAGGTAATCCTAGAGAGGCCGTCAAAGCTCCATGGGATGGTGGCATTTCTTGGAAAAAGGACAAAAACGGCAATCATTTCATTGCCTCTTCATGTCAAGGTTTGGGTGCTAGCGTCTGGTGGCCCAACAAAGATCATATGTACGATGAAGTTGATAGTATGGACATAAGCGTAAATGTTCCCAAGGGTTTAATGAACATATCCAATGGAAGACTTGATAGAGTTCAACAGAAAGATGACAACACGACAACCTACCACTGGTCAGTCAAGAATCCAATAAACAATTATGGAGTAAACATCAACATTGGTGACTATGTTAATTTTTCTGAGATTTACAAAGGCGAAAAAGGAGATTTGGATTTAAACTACTATGTATTGAGAGATAACTTGGAAAAAGCGAAAAAACATTTTACCGATGCTCCCAAAATGATGAAAGCCTTCGAACACTGGTTCGGACCTTATCCTTTTTATGAAGATAGCTTCAAACTTGTCGAAGTCCCTTATTTGGGAATGGAACATCAAAGCTCCGTTACCTATGGCAACCAATATAGAAAAGGCTATCTGGGTAGTGATCTTTCTGGAACTGGGTGGGGCTTGAAATTCGATTTTATAATCATTCACGAGGCTGGACATGAATGGTTCGCAAATAACATTACAAACATAGACATTGCAGACATGTGGATACATGAGAGTTTCACTGCCTATTCCGAAAACCTATTCTTGGATTACTACCATGGTAAGAAAGCATCTTCGGAATATGTCATTGGTACTCGTAGGAGCGTACAAAACGATCGTCCGATCATAGGCGAGTACAATGTGAATTCTGAAGGTTCTGGAGACATGTATTACAAGGGAGCAAATATGCTGCATATGATTAGACAGTTGATAAATGATGATGAGAAGTGGAGAAAAATCCTTAGAGGACTCAATTCCACATTCTATCATCAAACAGTGACCACCCAACAAATTGAAAATTATTTGTCGGAACAATCCGGATTGGAATTGGACTTTATTTTCGATCAATATCTAAGAGACATCAGAATTCCTATTTTGGAATACTCCATCAAAGAAAGACAATTAGAATACAAATGGACAAACACCATCGACCATTTCAAGATGCCAATCCAAATCACAGTGGATGGAAAACCACAATGGATAACACCAGAAACAACCTCCAAGACTTTAAAGTTACCTACTAAGGCATCCGGAATTGAAGTTGATGACAATTTCTATGTCAACGTGAAAAAAATCCGATGATGGATATTCTAGAACTTTATTTCAAAACAGATATGGAATGGAGGGAATGGTTGCACGACAACCATTCCCAAACAAAAGGTATCTATCTTATTTTCTATAAAGTAGAAAACATAGAACCTTCCATGCGTTGGGAAGAAGCCGTAAGAGTGGCTTTATGCTATGGATGGATAGATTCTACTGTTAAGAGCCTTGGCAATGGTAAACGTAGACAGTACTTCTGCCAGAGAAGCCCAAAAAGTGTATGGAGTGCCTTGAACAAAAGGTATGTCAAGGAATTGGTCGCATCCAACTTAATGCATAAAAGTGGCTTGACGATAATAGAAATTGGTAAGAAAAATGGATCCTGGACAGCATTGGATGCCGTTGAAAATGGGATAATCCCTGAAGACCTTCTACTTGAATTCAATAAAAACCCAACAGCTTTCAACAATTACAAAGGCTTTTCCCCATCCTACAGAAAAAACTACCTATATTGGTTAAACCAAGCCAAAAGAGAAGAAACTAAGCAAAAAAGAATTGAGGAAATCATAAGGTTATGTGAAGCAAACATAAAAAGCAGAAGCAATAGATAATTAACGTTTTTACCGATACAACTATCATATTATCAGTTTTTTAAGTAAAAAAACGTAAATTAGCACGCTAACCTTCCCAGAAAATGAGAAAAACGCTTCATTTACTTCTACTAGCCTTTATTTTTTCTTCTTTTTTTGCTTGTGAAAAAAAATCCTGCCTAAATAAAAATCAAAAAGACTATCTATCTGAGAACTCGGATTTGATGATAGCCATCTTTATTTACTACCCTCCTTATCAGTTTGTCAACGAAGATGGCAATGTAGATGGCATACTAATAGATTATCTACAGGTCTTGGAAGACAAGATTGGATACAAATTCAAAAAAAAGGTGTATTCTAGTTGGCAAACACTAATGAGTGAAGCACAAAAAGGTAACATCGATGTCATTCTCGAGATTCAAAACACACCAGAGCGGCGCGACTACCTAACCTTCACAAAACCAATTTTTTTTGGCGACCATGTCATTGTTTCTAAAGAAGGTAGTGGCATCAACACCATAAAAGATCTCAAAGGAAAAAAGGTTACCGTAGGTGATGAATATTCCATAGAGGAATATTTGAGAAAAAAACACCCTGAACTGTTCTTGGTTCCCCTAGTCAATGAGAAGACTTGTTTGGAAGCATTGGTAGCCGATGACGTAGATGCTTTCATAGGACTGAAATCCATAGCAAACTATACCATAAAAAAGGAAGATTTCACCAACTTGAAAATTGACTCTCCAATAGATTTCAAGTATGAGTTGGGAATGGGAATAAACAAGAACAAACCCACATTGACAAAAATAATACGTAAAGGAAGCAATGCAATCTCATTGGACGAAAAAAACGAAATTCTGGACAAATGGTTATATAACATCGTAAAACCAATCCATAAAAAATTCATCTTTTGGAAAAGCCTATTGGCTATAGTCTTCTCCATATTAATACTCTCTTTCCTATTCAGTTCGTATCTAAAAAGGCTTGTAAAGAAAAAGACTTTACAATTGAGAAGAGCCAAGTTCAAAGCAGAAAAAAGCAATGACATCAAAACCTTGTTCTTACAGAACATTTCTCATGAAGTCAGAACACCATTGAATAGCATCATCGGCTTCTCCAATCTATTGAAACAAGAAGAGGCAGAATCCAATAACAAGAAAGAATACATAGATACCATAATTCAAGAAAGCTCCAAGCTTACAACCATCTTGAACAACATCATTGAGATATCTGAACTCACAATAAAGAAACCCAAGCCTCAAAACAGACCTATTTCATTGGACAAGGAATTGAACATCCTATCTGATATATATAGATCCAAAGCCAATTACAAAGGCCTTGGTTTCGATTTTGACAATAGCATAAAAAAGGAATTCGACCATATAGTCTCAGACAAATCCAGATTGATAAAAGCCATTAGCAACCTATTGGACAATGCCATAAAGTTTACACAAAACGGTGAAATAAAAATGAAATCCAAGCTATTGAAAGACAAATTGAAGATAACGATCTCCGATACCGGAATCGGGATAAGACCGGAACTATCCAAAGATGTATTCCATGAATTCTATCAAGAAGAAAAAGAATTGTCAAAAAAGTATGATGGTCTAGGGATTGGTTTGTCCATAGCCAATGAAAACATAAAGTCACTTGGAGGTAGCATCGAATTGAATACGACCGAAAAACAAGGTGCTACATTTACGATAACACTTCCTTTCATAGCTTCCCCCTCTTCTTCTAAAAGCAACGGAGGCATTCCTAAAAAAATGGATTCACCAGTAAAGATACTCATCGCCGAAGATATGAAGTTGAATTACTTGGTTCTTGAAAAAACATTGGACAAGATCATTCCTGGCAACAAAGAAGTCACCTGGGCTAAGAATGGCAAAGAAGCTGTGGAAAAGATAGAGGAGTCTGTTTTCGACATTGTCTTCATGGACATAAAGATGCCGATTTTAGATGGATACGAAGCCACGAAACGAATAAGGTCCATCAACAAATCCATACCCATCATTGCTCAAACCGCTTATGCCCATGAAGAAGATTACAATAAAGCAATAGCCATCGGGTTTGATGGATATTTGACTAAACCCATAAATTACAAGGCTCTTAAAATTGTTCTTGAAGACTTTTTTGTAATGGAATAGTTTCTTTACGACCAATGCTAGTATGAACATAAATAAAATAACATTCTCGAATAACGAAGGACAACAATTGGTCGGTCGTTTGGAACTGCCTTTGAATCAGTACCCTCATAACTTCGCCATATTTGCGCACTGTTTTACCTGCAACAAGAATCTATCGGCAGTAAAAAACATAAGCCGTGCCTTGACTTCCAATGGCTTTGGGGTGTTGCGTTTCGATTTCACCGGATTGGGAGAAAGTGATGGAGACTTTGAAGATACCAATTTTTCTGGAAATGTCGAAGATCTGATAAGTGCTTCAAATTTTTTAAGAGATCATTACAATGCCCCTTCTCTACTCATTGGACACTCTTTAGGTGGAGCAGCGAGCATTTTTGCGGCTTCGAAGATCGAATCCATAAAGGCAGTGGCGACGATAGGAGCTCCTTCCAACCCAAAGCACGTTCAACACCTGTTGCACGATAGCATCGAGAACATCAAAGCTTCTGGACAAGCATCCGTTAACATTGGTGGGCGCAATTTCACCATTAAAAAGCAGTTTTTGGACGACATAGAGTCACAATCGCTTCCAGAAGTCGCAAAGGGACTACGCAAGGCATTGTTGGTGATGCATTCTCCACAGGATGCAACCGTTGACATTAAAAATGCCGAAGACATATATGTGGCAGCACATCATCCAAAAAGCTTCGTTTCCATTGATGGTGCAGACCATTTGTTGATGAACAGCAATGATTCCGTCTATGTCGGAAATGTAATTGCAAATTGGGCAAAACGCTATGTGGAAACACCAAACAAGGAAGCATTGCGAACACAACATCAAGTCATAGCGAGTTTAGATGCTTCAGACGGGTTCACAACGCAAATGAAGGTAGGCAATCATCCCATGACTGCAGATGAACCTATCAGTTATGGAGGTAATGACTATGGTCCTTCTCCCTACGAATTGGTTTCTGCCGGGCTTTCCGCTTGTACTGCAATGACCATACAAATGTATGTGAAACGCAAAGGTTGGGATTTGCAAAATGTACAGGTACATACCAATTATGCAAAAATACACACTGATGATTCCTACGGTACCTCAACCAAAATAGACTCTTTCAATCGTGAGATCAGACTGACAGGAAATCTTGATGACAAACAAATAGAACGCATCTTGCAAATTGCAGATAAATGTCCTGTACATAAAACCTTGCATAACGATGTACAGATTATAACCAAACTTATTTAATTATATTAGACTTTACAACCTTAATGTTTTCTTCATCAATTTTCAAAAAATAAACACCTTCATCGAGTTGGCTAAAATCCAATTGTATTTGTAAGCCATTCACCTTCTTGACAATCAATTGCTGTCCATTGATGGAGCATAGGCCAATGGTTCTTGGTTTTGACGATTTAAAAGAAATGCTTAAATAATCCGAAATAGGGTTAGGATACATTTTGAATGATTGCTGCCCAACCTCATGAAGACTTAACACATTTTCATTCAACGCATTGTACATGTTTCCAGATAAGGCAAACATATATAGCACTCTTAAGGTAGCTCCAAAATAGGTGTCGCTAGATTGGTTTTTCAATTCGACATAACCACTATTTACAAAGTTTTGACTTGCAGAGGACATTGCAGCTGCAGCATACGCTCCTGTAAATGTTGGGTCCTTATAAGTCGTATTTATTGCTATGCCTGTTTGAGAATAACCTGGGTAAATTTGATTAAATCCACCTTGAACATTTACAAAATCGTTGCATAGCCCAATATAGTCGTAAGCTTGTGAGCCACCATGCCAAACATAATCCATAGCCATTCTCCAGGGGGTTCTTGCAGCATCATAATAATACGACTTTCCTTCATCGTAAGCCCAAGGTACTTCGTCAGAGTAAGTCCCATCTGCCTTACACCAATCAGAAACCAAATTGAATACAGCTCCATTTTGGGAAAGATTGGAATTTAAAATGTCATAGCTTTTATTGGCTACAGCATTCCAAAATGCCATATCGTTAGCATATGTCCCAAAAACTCTAAAATATCCTGGGGACAAGTATGACGGATTTGTATTATTGCTTCCACCCCAGGCATCTCCTGGCTTTAAGACCTTAGTTCCGTTTTCTATTTCATATGTCTTTATGGCATTGATTAATGCCATAGCATCACCTTGATAGTCAATCACTCCTGAATTCCCCCAACGTTTGTCTGCAACGATCAATGCATAAGCTGCATCCAACTCGGCATCAGAAGCTCCATTTTCACCAATGATCGTGGTACACTCATTGATCTTCCAATTCATTACGCCATTTTCATTGGAGAAATCTTGATAATACAACCATAGCCCATCAAACAGTTCTTTATCATTCGCATAGACGGATAGCAACATTCCATAGGCTACACCTTCAGAAACCGTTTCTGTTGACGTATCGAATTTTATACGATACCTTCCGTTGGAACAAGGTGAAGCAAAAGTATTTCGCCAAGAGACATAAACATCATATATGTCATTAGGTAGAATGTTTGTAGGTTGTTTTCCGAAGTCATAATTCGCATTTATGAAACTCACAGCAGAAATTTGAGCATAGGTTGTCAATGAAAACACTAGTAGAAAACACAAGGTCAAAGTGTAATATTTTTTCATATTTGAAGTTGGAATGTTGATTTTTCAATATACGGTGCGAATCATGTAACGGATTTCAAAAATCACATTCTACGTATACAATTTCTATAAGTATTTTAAACTACATCTCTTTTTATTTTACGTCACCAACTTACAATCCACTTATAAAACTTCCATAAGGGTCTTTGAATTGGGTGCCTTCCGTGTAGCGGTATTTGCTCAACAACTTGAATTGCACCAAACCCCAGAGCACGAATTCCTTGACAAAATAGCTTTCTTCCTTCAACAACTTCGGTTGGTATTCTCCCAACAAGTCATCCAACGGAGAAATGGCATCCAATAACCTTTTGTATTCCTTGTCACTTAAATCGTCCATTAACTCAAATCCATCACTATTGTTGAAAAACCACGATACGATATCATCATAGGGACTTTCATCTTCTTGTTTTTGCAATTTCTCTATCTTTGGAAAGAACTCCGGGAACAAACTTTGCACGGCCTCCCCTATCAAGTTATGAGCTACTTTTGCTGCTCCTTCCTGCTCCCCTTCATAAACTAATTCTACCTTACCGGTAATGGAAGGTATGATTCCAACAAAATCACTCAAACGTATCATTGTCTTACCATCACCAACCTTCAATGCCCGACGTTCGGCAGTACTCAACAGATTTTGATAAGCAGTGATGCTCAATCTGGCACTAACCCCACTTTTGGTATCTATGTATTCGTTCTCACGTGCCTCGAATACAATCTGCTCCAATAGATCCCTTGCCAACTCTGGTATAACTACAACCTCTTTTTGACGAGCATCCAAATTTGCTTCCTGCTCCGTTATCAATTTTGCCGTCTCGATGTCCAACGGGTAATGTGTCAAGATTTGAGACCCTATACGATCCTTTAAAGGTGTCACAATGCTTCCTCGGTTGGTATAATCCTCTGGGTTGGCCGTAAAGACGAATTGCATGTCCAATGACAAACGCAGCTTGAATCCCCTGATTTGAATATCTCCTTCTTGTAGGATGTTGAACAATGCTACCTGAATCCTAGCCTGTAGATCAGGTAATTCGTTGATTACAAATATGCAACGGTTTGCTCGTGGAATCATTCCGTAATGAATGACACGATCATCTGCGTAACTCAATTTCAAATTGGCTGCCTTTATGGGGTCGACATCCCCAATGATATCTGCAACCGTGACATCGGGAGTGGCCAATTTTTCAGCAAAACGTTCACTTCTATGCAACCAGGTGATCGGCGTATCGTCTCCTTCTTCCCTTATCTTCTCTATGGCGTAACGTGAAATGGGGCTCAATGGGTCATCATTTATTTCAGAACCTTCGACTACTGGAATGTATTCATCCAACAAATTCAACATCAAACGGGCCAGTCTTGTTTTTGCTTGTCCTCTCAAACCTAGCAAATTAATGTTGTGGCGAGATAAGATGGCACGTTCCAATTCTGGAATCACTGTATTTTCATAACCGTGAACACCTGTAAATGCAGTCTCCTCGTTTTTTATCTTTTCAATTAAATTGTCTCTTAACTCATTTTTTATCGATTTCGATTCATAGCCGGCTTTTAGTAATTCGCCAAGTGTCTTTATGTTTTCTATCTTCATTTGATGCCCGAGCATACGGGTATATTTTTAGTTTGACTTTTATTTCGATTCAAAAGGTATTTGCCCATCCCATATCTCCAATGGCCTATGCTACCCTTTTATCCGTTTCTTTCTATTGGTTTCGTAATCTTCGAAAATCATTTCCCCCAATCCTTTCAACCCTGTATAAAAGGCCTTCCCTTGATTGGCCTGTGTAAATTCTTGAACGAATTGCATCAAATAGCGATCTCTGGCAATCATGAACGTCGTTATCGGGATATGCAATTTTCTTGCTTGTTGCGCCATGGCATAACACTTGTTCGTGATGTGTGGGTTGAGCCCGTTGCTATCCTTGTAATACGTCCCATCCGGCAATCGCAAGCAGCTTGGTTTCCCATCTGTGATCATAAAGATTTGCTTGTTGGTATTACGTTTTCTTCTAAGTAGATCCATGGCCAATTGCAACCCTGCAACGGTATTGGTATGGTATGGACCTACATTCAAATAGGGTAAATCCTTTATTTTTATGGCCCAAGCATCGTTTCCAAATACCAAGATATCCAAAGTATCCTTGGGGTACCGTGTAATTATCAATTCGGCCAAAGCCATAGCCACCTTCTTTGCTGGTGTGATGCGATCTTCCCCATACAAGATCATGCTATGACTGATGTCTATCATCAATACTGTACTCATTTGCGATTTATGCATTGTTTCCTCTATAACCAAATCGTCTTCAGTTAATTTGAAGTTATCTATGCCATTGTTTATTTGTGCGTTACGCAGGCTTTCGGTCATAGATACCTTGTCCAAAGCATCACCAAACTGATAACTTCTAAAATCCCCAGTGTGTTCATCCCCAATCCCAGGAGATTTACTTTTATGTTGTCCTGAACCGCTTCGTTTAATGTTTCCGAAGATTTGTTCCAATGCAGATTGTCTGATGGCACGCTCAGTTTTGGCCGTAATTCCCATTCCTCCTTTCCCATCTGGTCTTATTTCTTCTCTAATGTATCCTTTCGTCTTCAAGTCCTCAATGAAATTCTCGATGGTATATTCAGGCGTGGTCAATCCATATTCCTTGTCAAGTTCCCGAAGCCAATCGATGGCCTCATCGAAATCTCCTGAAGTGTGTGTTATCAATTCTTTGAAAATATCGAATAACTTCTCAAAATGAGATTGTGAAGGTGCTTCATAGGGTTTGAAAACGAATCCTTTTCTTTGCTGTTTCTTGTTTTCCATAGCTGTATAAAAATACAATTTTTTTATAGAGTTGCGATTTTATATTAACAACTCTTTATGATTTATGTTTATCGGTTTTATTACCTTTAGTTTCTAACTAATTAAACCTCCAAATGAAACACTTTTCATCACTATTCCTTTTACTGTTGTCCCTTGCCATGTCCGCTCAAGATTTCTCCATGGATTTGGTAAAAAACATGAAACCCAGAAACATCGGTCCTGGCGGGATGTCTGGTCGTGTCACCGCCATAGATGCTGTACATGCGAATCCGGATGTCATGTATGTAGGTACGGCTTCTGGAGGTTTATGGAAATCTGATTCTGGAGGTATTACATGGAAACCTCTCTTCGACAAGGAAATTACGGCTTCCATTGGAGCAGTTGCCATACAACAATCCAACCCAAGTGTCATATGGGTGGGGACAGGTGAAGGCAATCCTAGAAATAGCTTGAATGGAGGTTACGGCATATACAAATCCTTGGATGGTGGTAAGAATTGGCAATCCATGGGGTTGGAAAAAACACGCCATATCCATCGCATCGTAGTAGATCCCACCAATCCAAATACCGTTTATGTGGCTGCCATAGGATCACCTTGGGGTGAACACCCAGAAAGAGGTGTCTATAAAACGACCGATGGAGGAAAAACATGGTCCAAGATATTATATGCGAATACAAAGACAGGAGCTGCAGATTTGGTCATGGATCCAACAAATCCCAATAAGTTGATAGCCACATTGTGGGAGCACAAAAGAGAACCATGGTTTTTCAATTCTGGAGGAAAAGGCTCAGGATTGCACATTACGCACGATGGAGGGAATACTTGGAAAAAAATCACTGATGAAGAGGGATTTCCCAAAGGAAATTTGGGACGTATCGGTGTAGCCATAGCCAGAAACAAACCCAATGTCGTCTATGCTCTCGTCGAAGCCAAGAAGAATGCCTTGTACAAGAGTGAGGATGGCGGCTTCAATTGGAAAAAGACAAACGATAAAAGCGACATTGGCAATAGACCATTCTATTACTCGGAAATCTATGTGGATCCTCAAAACGAAAACCGTGTCTATTCCGTATTCACCTATATCAACGTCAGTGAAGATGGAGGAAAGAACTTCACCCAATTGATGCCTGCCTATGGTGTAAGCAATGGTGTGCATCCAGATCATCACGCATGGTGGATTCATCCTGAAAATGGTAATTTCATGATAGACGGCAACGATGGTGGGCTGAACATTACAAAGGATGGTGGAAAGCATTGGCGTTTCATAGGTAACTTGCCTGTTGCCCAGTTCTATCACATAAATGTGGATAATGACATTCCATACAACGTATATGGAGGAATGCAAGATAACGGATCATGGAGAGGACCAGCTTATGTTTGGCGCTCTCAAGGTATAAGAAACTCATATTGGCAAGAACTCTCCTTTGGAGATGGTTTTGATGTAATACCAGACAAAGACGATTCCAGATATGGCTGGACGATGAGTCAACAAGGTTATGTTAGTCGATATGATTGGCAAACTGGAAACAATTATACGGTACGGCCAACGCATCCTGATGCAGATGTCCTATTGCGTTTCAACTGGAATGCTGCAATAAACATAGACCCTTTTGACAATGGCACGGTTTACTTTGGAAGTCAATTTGTCCACAAATCCAATGACAAAGGGGATACTTGGCAAGTCATTTCTCCAGACTTGACTACCAACAACCCCGATAAACTCAAACAAAGGGACAGTGGTGGCTTAACCATAGATGCCACTGGGGCAGAAAATCATTGTACCGTTTTGGTAATCGAACCATCTCCATTGGAAAAAGACATGCTTTGGGTAGGTACAGATGATGGTCGTGTGCACATAACACAAAATGGAGGAAACTCTTGGACTGAAGTATCCAAAAACCTGAAGGGCTTGCCAGAAGGTAGCTGGATAGTACAAATAAAGGCATCGAACAAAAACAAAGGCGAAGCCCTTTTGGTAGCCAACGACTATAGGCGTTTCAATTATGCGCCATATGCATATCGTACAAAAAACTATGGAAAAACCTGGGTACGCATCGTCAATGTCAATGACACGAAAAGCTATGCATTATCCATAGTTGAAGATCTTGAAGAACCAAACCTATTGTTTCTAGGAACGGACGATGGTTTGTATGTATCCACAAATGCAGGAGGAAAATGGATAAAATGGACAGAGGGATTCCCGACAGTTCCTGTTAAAGATCTAGTCATTCAGACACGTGAGCACGATTTGGTCATAGGAACCTTTGGACGTGCTGCTTGGGTTTTGGATGACATCCATCCGTTAAGAGCAATTGCTCGAGACAACGAATTGTTAAACAAGAAATTACAACTCTTCTCTCCACCAATAGCCTACAAAGCGTCATACCAACAGCCTACTGGAAGTCGTTTTGGAGGAGATGCGACATACAATGGAGAAAATAGAAGTTTTGGAGCGAAACTTTCCTATTACCTAAAAGTTGACAAACCTTCAAAAGAAAAGAAAGAAGATGAAAAAGAAAATGTAGGCAAAGACACTGAAAAGGATAAGAATATTGTAAAATGGGATTCCATCACAATGAAAATCTATGATGGTGAACGTTTGATAAGAACCTTGAAACGTAAAACTCCTAAGGAAACAGGAGTTCACAAATGGACTTGGTTCATGCGTGAAAGTGGAAAAAGAAGGGCTTCGAAAAGAATTAGCAAAAGTACGAGAGAACCAAGTGGTGTTTCCGTTAAACCAGGAATCTATCGCGTAGTCATGCATTATGGAGACCATGCTTCCGAAACAAAAATAACGATAGAAAACGACCCAAGGACACAGGTTTCCCCATCCAACACCGATGCCATCTATTCAACTTTAAAGTCGATGGAATCCATGCAGCAAACTGCCGCCAATGCCATAAAGCAACTGGTTGAAAGCAAGAACACGGCTTCAAAGTATCAAAAAGACTTGAAAACCCTAGACTCCAAACAATACAAAGAGGAAATAAAGGAATCAAAGAAAATCATAAAGGAAATAGACTCCATCTTAGCCATCTATTTTGGCAAGGTAGACAAGCGGCAAGGCATTACGAGAAGCAACGTACCTACTGTAAGATCTCGTTTGAGCAAAGCCAGAAACTACATAGGCTCAAGAAAAAATGGAATGACTGCTACCGAAACCACTTTGATAAGACAAGCTAAAGAAAGCCTGAATGACATGTTGAATAAAATAAATTCCTTTTACGAAGAGGACTGGAAATCTTATCGAGATACCATTGAAAGTTTAAAGGTATCCGAATTTAAAGACACCAAATCGTTTAGTATGGACTAAAAAATACTTAACTTTATTTTTTTAATAAAAACTAAATAAAATGAATAGAATAAGCATATTGTTAATTGTCTTGTCACTAGGCCTAATTTCCTGTAAAAATGACCAAAAAGAGCCTAAAACAGACTCTACGACTGAAACGGCTGCAACTCAACAATTCGTTGTAAAACCTGAGGCTACATCAGTAAAATGGACAGCCTATAAAACTACCGATAAAAAAGCTGTAGGTGGCCAATTCAATGTTTTAAATTTTGAGGACAAGACAGGATCTACTCCCCAAGAAGCATTGAACAATTTAAGTTTCTCCATTCCTGTAAGTAGTTTGTTTACCAAAGATGAAAGTAGAGACGCAAAGTTGAAAGCCTCCTTTTTTGGAGCCATGCTAGACACGGAATTTTTAAAAGGGACCATAAAACACAACAACAACAAATATGTAGCTTCAATTACAATGAATGGTGTTACCAATGATTTGCCTTTGGATGTAACAATAACCGAAGAGAGACGTGTTAGTATGAAAGGAACCATGCTTCTAAAGGACTGGGACGCATTGGGAGCTTTGGATGTATTGAACAAGGCTTGTTTCGACTTGCACAAAGGAACAGATGGAGTAAGCAAAACATGGGATGACGTAACTATTGAGGTAGACACTTACCTAAGAAAAGGTTAATCTCTCAGAATAAAACAAACATAAGACTATCATTTTCCATAGTCCCAAAAAAGCTACCAATATGGTAGCTTTTTTTAGCCATGACCATAAAAACGAACAATAGTCATAACCGATTTTCCTAATACTTTTTGTCTTGCCTGTGAATAGTAGATATTTCTGATTCTCTTTCATACCCTTAAAAAAAGAGATTTAATCAAGCTGATGTTAAAGAAAACATTCACTTTTTAAGCTTTAAAAGTTATCTTTATGCTGCAAAATATATAACGCTATGAATCCATCAGCCAATGGTTGGATAAAAAAACTGATAAAATCCCTACAAAACACAGCGCATTCTACATCCATAGTAGAACTATACAATGGATTACGCTTATGTGGTTACATATACGGTAGCAATACCGGAGTTGTTAACAACTGTATGGAGAAAGGAGATCTTAGTTCTGAAGAGATTTGTAAAATCAACCATACGATAGCCTTATACATTTCTAACAACGAAACACAAGATCCCAGTAGTTTTTTGGATAACGCCATTTCCTTTTACTCGAAGGTGAATGCATACAGGACTTCTTTTCTTTCTGACATATTGGGAAAAAAAGAAGATGAAGCATTGTTGGAAAGCATTATACATAAACGGATACAAATAGATGACAATCTAATAGACAAGAGTTTCAACTACTTCATCACCAATGCCCTTTTGTTTATAGACATTTTGGCTTTCAGGGATTTCTTAGCTACTGGAAATGTCTCTGAGAAGGACATAAAACAAAAGGAAGCCATAATAGAAACCATAGTTTTAAACACGCTGAATGCCAAGGTAGACAAAACCGAATACGATTCCAGTTTGATTAACTTCTTCGAACAATCTCTACGTTATCAGAAAGAAGTGAAATTGGGATACCTTGAAGCCATAGCGCTATTAAAGACAGATTTGGACAAGCAATACATTTTCGATTTGGCCTGTATGTCCACTTGGAGCGATAAAACGATTGACGACAAGGAACGTCACTTCCTCATACAATTAGGCAAGGATTTGAAAATAGAGCAAGATATGGTTGGTCATTCCATAAGCGTCATGCACAATTTTTTTACAAAACACCAAAAGGACATCGTCTTGCTAGGGTCCAAAAACATTGTAAAGACCTTTTACGACAATTCCAGCAAAATGGTAAGCAAGCTCATTTCGAGAAACAGCAAGCGCTTACAGAAAGAACTCTCTCAAAGCAAGGAATTGATGTTTTTAATTTCTCAATCCACGATTAGGGAGCTAACGATCGAAGAACAAAAGCAAGTCCAAGAACAATTGTTGGATATCTTTAAGTCCATACCAAGTCTGGCCATCTTCATATTGCCTGGAGGTGCCATACTGTTACCTTTGGTAATAAAATTCATCCCAAAACTCCTCCCATCCAGCTTTGACGACAATAGAATAGAAGGGAAATAACTTGACTTCACTGTTTCTCTTTCTCCCAGACTCAAAAGCATTGTAATATTTCTAATACCAACAGATTCCCATATTCAAAAACCTTGTACCTTGATCCAGTTTGTCATTATTTCAAACAGATTCCCGTTCACTCACTCAAAACAAGGTTTCACTCACTCATTCAACACATTCACTCATTCTTACTTGCTCTCCCCTTTTAAAGAAAGTACCTTTTTAGTTCAAACCAAAAACATTAATCATAAAACTAACAATCATGAAAAAAACCCTCTTTTTAATCACCTTAATGGTGTCTTGCCTATGTGCAGCCCAAACAGTTTCCACTTTTTTCAGCAACCCAGATGCAATCATAGACGATGCCATGGTGAAGGATTCCGAAGGCAATCTCTATGGGTCCAATTTTGCAGGTAATTCCGTCTACAAGATAACACCAGACGGTACACAAACAACTTTTGCCACAGGTTTAGCAAACCCCAACGGCTTGGCTTTCGATTCTCAAGAGAATCTATTCATCGTGGAATATTCAGCACAAAAGATACACAAGTACTCACACGATGGTATCTTGTTGCAATCCTATGATGTAACGGATGGCTTCCCCTCCAACATCATCAAGTCCTTTGATAGCGATGCCATGATCTTCACCAATGTATCCGATCATAGCATAAACAAATTGGAACAAGATGGCACCATCACAAAACTGTTTGTTGGAGAACCATTGAATGTTCCTGTTGGCCTAACTTACGACAATCAAGGTAAGTTGTACATAGGGAACTATCTGGATAGAAAGATCTATAGGTTAAAAAACAATGACGTGAAATACATTGCCACGATTCCTGATTCTGGTACCGTCTTCCCATATTTAGCCTTTATCACCTATGCCAACAAACTCTTATGGGCCACAAACTATGGCGAGCAAAAAATTTACACGGTAAGACCTAAAAAAACTGACGATGTAGCCATATTTTCTGGAAGCACAATAGGTACAACGGATGGCGATTACACCGAAGCCACTTACACCTACCCTGCCGGCATTATCTATGACGCAAACGAAGATGCCTTGTATGTAAACCAATACTTCAATGGAAGTGTAAGGAAGATATCCGACATTTCCGATTACGAAAGACCAAAGATAAAATTCAATGTGTTCCCTAACCCGGCACACTACATTACTTTCATAAAAGGAAAACTACCAGCACCTGGCGATTACAACATCTCCATCTACGATAGCTCCGGTAATTTGGCCTATGAGGCAAATGAAAGCACGGTATATGGAAATTTGATGTTTAAAAAAATAAAGATCAGTGATTTGAACATAACGAACCCTAGTGGAACTTTCATAGTGAAAGTAAGTACCGAAACGATAAGTAAGTCCAAATTGTTGATCATCAACTAAACTTTTATAATCATTATCAAAAATGAGATTGTTTGAAAATAATTTTGTAAACTTTTGTCTAAAGGCACATCGAAAACAAATTGAAACCTGCCACTACAGTTTTTCAATTATCGTTTACCTTGAATGGCTCAAAGTTTCAAAATGACAGTTATAATTATTTTCAGACAATCTCATTTTTTCACTCCAACCATGACTTAAAGTCCTTGACCCGCTCTCTTGCTACTATTACATCTTGTTCTCCATAGGTCTTGAGTTTTATTTGCAATCGGGAGTTGGTATAGCTTATCATATCCTTTATGGCTTGGATGTTGACAAAGAACTTTCTGTTTATCCTGAAAAACGCTTGTGGTTCCAACTCTTGCTCCAATTGATCCAAAGACATGTCCAACAAATAATTCCTTCCCTCGTTGGTAAAGAGGTAGGTTCCTTTGTTCTCGCTATAGAAACATTCTATGTCATCAATGTTTATCAATTTCAAGTGCTGTCCAACTTTTACCGAAAACCGCTTTTTATATTCTCTTTCTATTGGGTTGATCAATAATTTTTTAATGTCATTGAAATCCAAAGTGACGTTTTGTTTTTGCGGCAATCGCATCTTGAACTTGGAAACAGCTGTTTCCAAATCGTCATCGTCAATGGGTTTCAACAAATAATCAATACTATTCAATTTAAATGCTTGCAAGGCATACTCATCATAGGCCGTAGTGAATATTATGGCAGATTGCACATCTACAGCATCGAATATCTCAAAGGACAAGCCATCACTCAATTGTATGTCCAAGAAGATCAAATCCGGGTGTTCATTAGCTTTAAACCACTCCACGGATTCCTCGACCGAATGCAATAAGGTTTCTACTTTCATATCCAAGGCTTGCAACATTCTCTGCAAACGACGAGCAGATGGTTTTTCGTCCTCTATTATTATTATTCTCATTATTTGCTTGATTCTTTTTATTTTAGTATTGATGATCTAAAATGTTTCCTTTGTCTCCATTGTAATTCTAGAGGTCGAATACGATTTTAGAACGAATAACCTTGTTTCTTGTTTAAAAGTCGAAAAATTATATCTCCTAATAAACAAAAAAACACAGGGTATTCTTATGTCTTCTTTTTTAAAAAGGTTATTCCCAACGTTTCCTTTCCTCTTCCATGTACTCCGCTATTTTACGGTCTTCCCATTTCTTGTTGAAAATTATGCTTTTACCAAAAACACCCAAAGCGTGAAAAACAATGCCTATTCCCCAAAAAAAGGCTGTGGCAAAAGTACCAAAGCTCCAAAAGTCTTCTCCAGAGTTTCTGGCTACCATTACGATGATAAAGACATTTACGATTATGTAGGAAGCCAAATGCCAATAGAACCCGACAATCTTCTCCACTTTCTTCTTTGCTCTCAAATAAGCTTCTTCCCGCTCAAAATATTGTTGCGAATCTTCCCCTTCATAGGGCTCTATATTGTATTTCTTCATCTCTTTATGTGTTTGTTTAAGACTAATTTGTCGCACGCATCAAATCATTCGTTTTGTTTTCTATGACATTTAATCCCATGGCTTGCCTTTTTCCTCGTCCATGAATTTCTGAATCTTTCGTCTTTCCCAGTCGCTTCCCAAGACACCGTCGTTCACAAACACCTTGTACGCGTGGAAAGCAAGTCCCACTCCCCATCCTATTGCCGAGAACCAAAACCATTTGAACTCCCAGTAAGTTCTGTAATTAATGAATATCAAAAATGGTATGACCAAGCAATATGATATGAGGTTGTAATAAAACCCCTTTAGTTCCTCTACGTGTTTTCGTGCTCTTATGTAAGAGTCGTCAAATTCCTTTTCTTGTTGTTGCTGTTGTCTCATGACTTTTATTTGCTTTGTAAGCATAGGGATGGCCACTTTGAAATGGGTTCCATCCTCCTTTATGCTTACTTGTTTTTTTGTTAATAATTGATAGCGCTGTCTAATGTTGCTTAACCCCACACCACTACTCTTTTTAATGACTTGCTTTACTTGCAAGTTGTTTTCTACGACCAAGGTGCCGTTCTGTTCATAGATTTTAATGTACAATGGTTTGCTACTGGTAACTATGTTGTGCTTTACCGCGTTTTCCAGCAATAACTGCAATGACAGAGGCACGACTTTGCTTTCTGGGTCCTTGGAATGTTCAGGGATCTCAAAAACGATGCTATCCTCAAAACGCATTTTCAACAAAGACATATAGGTCTTCGCAAAATTCAATTCTTCATCCACAGTTACCAGATCTTTATTTTTTTGCTCCAAGACGTAACGATAGACCTTCGACAAACTCGTGGTAAATCGTTGTGCATTTTCAGGATGTTCATCAATTAGACTGGTCAAGACATTCAAGCTGTTAAACAAAAAATGAGGGTCCAATTGATTTTTCAAGGCATCGAACTTTGCACTTGCAGTTCCCGCAATGACCTTTTGTTCCTTTACCTTGTTTTCTTGTTTTGATCTATAGTAATAAAATATGTAGAAGGCAGTAGTTACCGTTATGGATATGGTCAAAGAGAACCAATAATGCATCAGTTTCTCGGTTGCCATGAACTCTGACAAAGGGATGTCGTAAATGATTACCTTTATGAAAAAGCGCATTAGGAAGATGGCTGCTATGGAAATCAATACCGACAGTGATGCCGCAAGCAATAGGTTTCTAATCTCAAAGACCCTATTCTTGTAGCGTCGCAGTAAATAGGACAATACGTGTGCATTGGCCATATACAATACGACAGCATACATTTGGTTATAGGCAAAGTCCAAATAGAAATTCTCGTCCATTTCTATTTCGAAACCATTCAAATACATTATCACACCTCTTATCAAAAATATGATGACTCCAATGGTAAATGCCTTCCCCAGGTCTTTGAAAAATTCCAACATCTTAGTTTTCTTTACACGATTTCAATACTTCTTCGGCACGATCCTTCCCCCAATTCGGATGAAATTTCGTTTCCGGTTTAAAGTTAGCAAAAAGTTCCACAGCTTTTTCCACGTCCTTGCAAAATGGTGCAGTATCTTTTCCAAAATACCTTGCTGCCCCCATGTCCCATTCTGCCTTGCTCAACAGTACCCTTGGATTGTTGGGGCTTATCCCACGAGCAGTTGCATACAAGTTAACTATCTTACCAGAAAGCGTCATTCCATAGGTAGCACCATCACTAGCCACGTATACCGTATGCAGCAAGGCTTGCATTACCAAGATTTCCGGATTACCCTTGGAAATGGCTGTTGCGTCGTCTATAAAATCCTGTGCTCGTTTCAATTGTGCTTCCAATTTCTCTTTGTCCTTTAAAATGGTAAAGCCATCCAATACGAGTACTTCGGCAGCATAATAAGAAGGTAACCAATTGTCGGGTTCCGCACTGGCTATGCGTTCGAATAGGTTAACGGCCTCCTCTGTCTTTTGTTCTTCCCATAGGTCAAACGCCTTTTGCATTCCTTTTTCATAGTTGTTTTGTGCAGATAACACAGATGTTACCATAAACACGATAATTAGTGCAATTTTGTACATGTTGTTTTTTTGTTTTGATTACACAGCAAATATCTCATAGAATCCAATTCTTTGAAAAAGAGCATTGCTGAATTGTCATTTTCCATGACTGAACCGTAAGTTCATTTTATTTCAATATGAATTCTTCTATGAAAACAGGTAAAAACACCTGTATCCAATTATCTTAATCTATTTATTTTTAAAACAATAAAAATACTAAGACATGAAAGATTGCAAAAATGGTAAAAATTATATTTTCGGATACGGATCACTAATAGAAACGGAGTCCAGGTTGCGAGCTGCCCCTATGGCAAAAGTGGCCTTCCCAGCCATAGCACACGGATTTCAAAGAGGCTGGTATGCCAGAATGCCAGAAAGCTTGGCAAGCATCTCCCCAACCTACCTAGGATGCTACCCAAAAGCGAAAAGCCATACAAACGGTGTCATCTACGAAGTAACTCCCGAGGAATTGGATGCCACAGACAAAAGAGAAATGGGCTATACTCGCAAAGAAGTAACAAATCTTGAAGAATACTACCCCATATTGGAAGACGATGACAAAGTTTGGATTTACGTCAACAAATTCCCAAATATTGTTCCACCTCCCACTGTTTACCCGAACAAGGAATTTCCTATCGTGCAATCCTACGTGGATATTTGCATCAATGGCTGTTTGGAGATCGAAAACGCATTCCCCAAGGCCAAAGAGGATCATTTCACCATAGATTTCATTCGTTCTACCGCAGAATGGAATGCACATTGGGCAAACGACAGAATCTATCCTAGACGCCCATTCATGGGCCGTAAGAATGCCTTTGACATAGATAAGATACTGAAGGACAACCTCCCAGAATTGTTCGGTAAGATATATATTGAATAATTAGATTTACATAACCAAAGCCGAGTTTCATGGATGATGGAACAATCCTACCTCATCCAAAGCAAAAGCAGTATTATTCCGATTATTCCTTTGTATTGTTCCTTGTTTTAAAAGAACCATTATATTTGAGATTCATATTGAACATGTAAGGAAAAAATACAATTAGTTGCACTTATACAATAGTTAGCACCAATTTAAGAACGACAATGAGAAAACCAATATTTTTAGTTTTGAATTTAATCGTCTTTTCTTGCCAAAGTAAGAAATCTGAAAAAACTCAAAATGCAGAATTAAATACTGAATCTAAAATTATCAAACCTGAAAATTTAATACTTAACGACACAGTTGTTTATTTAAGCGGAGATAATGATTTGGCTCTAATAAAACTGACTTTAATTCCTAATGGAACTTTTGATTTTTATATGAGCATATATCCTGAACCAATGCATGACGCTAAACCTGAATCTGACATAATAAACTCAAATGGAATTTGGAACGGAAATAGAAAAACTGTATCGCTAAACTTTGCGGAACGAAAAAAAGACACGCTGAATTTAAATGACCTTTTTGACTCGAACTTTAAAGAAGGAAATGAATTTAAAGTCATTGACCAAAATACGGTTGAGATAGATTACTCTTTGGACAAATTAAATATTTGGGGAATTAGTTGTTACAAATCGGGAAAATAGAAACTGGTGCTAACAATATGTATAGAAAATGCTTATTTTAGTGCTAAACGAAAGGTCTGTGCTTTTTTGCTAGCTTCTGATTTTCCTTCGGAAAATCCTCGCACACAAAACCGCACATTCCATACATTAAACGTTAGCGGTTGTTAGAGAAAACAATATGACGAATCTTGAAATAATAAAGAAACTCAAAGAATCTAGCTTTACAGATGAGGATGGAGAAAAATACCAACTTGAATTTCAAGATGGATTGACAGATCCAGAAATTGACCAGCTAAAAGAACAATTTCCAAGTAAAGTTATTGACAACGAAATAATTGACATACTAAAAGAAACTAGAGGTTGGGATGGTTATGGCCTTGAAATGGTTAATTTCGACTCAATTGGTCAATTCGGATTTTGGGAGTTATCGCCTAATTCTATAACTCTTGGACACGATGGATATGGAAATCATTGGATTCTCGATTTAGGCGAGGACGGAAAAGCTAATAAAGTTTTTTTTGCTTGTCACGACCCAGCCGTATTTGTTGTTCATTCACAAAGCCTGAATGAGTACCTAAATCACCTCTTAGAATTTTATGATAGTCCAGACAAATGTCACTTAAATGAAATACACGACAAAACAGTAATGACAATTTGGAATGAAAATAGTTTATGTTCTTCTAAAACCGAATTTGAAAATAGAAACCCTGAATTCAAAGATTTTTTGAAAAAATTTGATGGAGATGAATGGACTATAGCAGATTTAAGAGTTGGAAAAAATAAGAATGGTTTCGCTTGGGGAAAGTTTGGTTCTAATCAATTTACAGTAAGACACCCAACTGAACTAGTTTGGGCAATAAAGAACAAGAAAAAAGGATTTCTATCGAAACTATTTGGAAAATAATAACAACCGCTAACATTATATATAGCAGATAGTGCAATTGGTGTTTAATCAAAAGGTTATTGTCTATTTTCAAAGTCTCCACATCTTTTGATTTGGTATTTAATAGAAAAAATTAAAACAAAACACAAAAGATTTGGCTTGTGGCTAAACCGAAAACAATCGTTTGTTTTCTGCCCAACTTGCCATATATTTAACGCTGTACAACAAAGAACTCAATTCTCGATTTAATTCCAAAGCATCAGTTACTCCGTTTCCATTTTTATGAATCAAGATTAGTTTCTTCAGATTGAAAAAAGAAAGCGGCACCTCCAAAATTCAAATTCTGAATAATTAGTATCTTTCATCAAAACATTCTAAAGATGAAACGCACAGACCCACCAATCATAGTAGAGCAAACGTTCAAAATAACACCTACACGTTTATGGAACGCCATAACCAAACACAACGAAATGATACTTTGGTATTTTGACAACATTCCAAGGTTTATTCCAGAAGTAGGTTTCACAACACGATTCGAAGTCCAATCCAAAGACCGTAAATTCCCGCACAAATGGCGCATTACAGAGGTCATCCCCAATAAAAAGATAAGCTACCATTGGTCTTACGACAACTACTCAGGTGAAGCCATCGTATCATTTGAATTGTTTGAAGTGGACAATAACACCAAATTAAAATTGACCAACCAGATATTAAGCGATTTCCCTTCCAACATCCCAGAATTCACAACTGAAAGTTGTACACTGGGTTGGGAATACTTCATACAGCAACAGCTAAAAAAATATTTGGAAAGCAAGTCGTAATAATCATTACCTTTAAACCTCATCAACCCACATACAATGAAACATTCTTAACTAAATATTAGAACAACAGAATGATTATCAATGAATGTTACAGATGATAGATAAAAAGCAATAAATACAAACAGATGAAACGAATTACCCTATTGTTGATGGCTATGTTGGTCATCACGATTACATCAGCCCAAAACACAGATACGGAGAACAAAGTAAAAGCCTTGATCACGGGTTCTTTCGATGACATTTGGTCTGGTTTGGATGCCTCGAAGATTAAAGACTACCACACCGACGATTTCATATTGTTGGAACATGGAGAGATATGGACCAATGAAACCATCACAGATTATACGATAAAGGCAAAACAACAGGAACGCTTGACAAAACGTATTAACAGCTTTGAATTCATTAGTATCAAAATAGAAGGCAACATGGCTTGGTTGGCCTACCACAACTATGCGACGTGGACTCAAGAAGGTGAAGAAAAAGGCAAGATGCAATGGCTGGAAAGTGCCACGGCCATATTGACCAAAGATGGTTGGAGACTACAAATGCTACATTCGACAAGAGTAAACAAACACTAAAGACTCATCATCATGAAAAGATATTTAATGGCAATGGCCCTTCTGGTTTGTATGTTCGGATACTCGCAACTGGATGATAGACGCTCCACAATCGATTTCGTCGAAATATTGAATGACAACAAGACCGAGGCGCTATTCTACTACAAAAACAACTGGAAAGTACTACGGGAAGAAGCCATAAAAAGAGGTTACATCCATTCGTTTCAACTTATGGAAATGGAGGCTACACCAGAAGCTCCCTATCATTTGATTTTGATAACCACCTATTCCAACAAGGCACAATATGATGACCGAGAACCCCACTTTGATGAGATCATTGCCGAGAGCAAAGGGTTGAAACTATTGAACGACAAAAAACCAGGCGATTTCAGAAAGGTGTTGTACGGCAAAGATGCCGTGAGACATTTACATTGAACATATGAAAACCCGCGTCAACAAACAACCTAGATGAATACTTCCTTCGTAGCCATAGACTTTGAAACCGCCATAGGCCATCATATTTGTTCGGTAGGCATCGTCACCATAGAGAATGGGGAGATAACTGAAGAATTCCATGCCTTGATACAACCTCCCGACAACCTATACAACTGGCACAACATCCGTGTGCATGGCATTACGGAAAGTGACACGAGACACGCTCCCTTTTTCAGGGTCGTCTACCCGGAAATCAAAAAACGCATCTCTGGAAAAGTCGTCGTGGCTCACAACGAATCCTTTGATAGAGGCGTGCTTTTAAAGACAATGTCACACTACAATATTCCACATTCCGATTTGAAGACTACTGAAAAATGGGAATGTACCTTAAAAATCTATAGAAGCAAAGGTTACAAGCCTGCCAAACTGGATGCTTGTTGCAAAGTACACAACATACAATTGAAACATCACGATGCCTTGTCCGATGCTCGCGCATGTGGCAAACTCTTCCTCATTGCACAAAATGAACGTCTCCCTTTCGATTTTTAAACGCCCATCAATAATAAAAGCATCATTACTTTAGTTTTAACATAAAACCCATCTCAATGCTAAAACCAATACTTCAATTTTTACTGGTCTTGCTTTTAACACACACCAACCTTGTTTCTCACAAACCCAAAACCCTGGCGAATCTGACAAAAAATGGGAATTCGTTCTGGAAAAAACAACATCAATAACACAACCTCAAAAAAACACGTATAACTACGTGTTTTTTTGTTTTTCGAAACCACTAACTTTAAGTTTCGAAAAAACCACATCCATTTATGAAAAGCCTGTATAACGACAAACAAAGAGAAGACGGAAAAAAAGAACGGGAATTAGCTCCTAAAGATGCAAAGTACTACAACACGACTTGCAGTTGCAAAGATCCCATAGATTGTTTGGAGCATATGTTTTGTACGATGACGCAAGAACGTCGGGTGGTACTCGAAGGTCAATGTCCAGCAAGACGTCCAGTATTCTTACGAACACACGGCATCATAGAAGGTGAAATAAACATTCTCGAAAACGACAAGATTACCAAGGATTATAGACAGGGTATTTTTGAGAAGCCATCGAAACATCCAGTATACGTACGTTATTCATCAGATCTTGCAGATGGTAGACCCGATTGGAAAAGCACCATTGGAATCGGTATAAAGATTTTCAATGTGGACAGTACGGAGCCAGAAGAGAAGGGAAAGAAAACGGTAAAATCGGATACTGCCGATTTACTTCTACAAAACGTACCCAATTTCTTTGTGGATACCGCAAGGGACATGTGCAATTTCACAAAAGCCAGTTTTGAAGGCTGGGGAGACGAGTGGATTCAAGACAATGCACCAAACACCAATCAACTGCTGGATGACATGGCCAAACCCATTCGTTCCGTTTTCGACACCTCGTTATGGAGTGTCGTCCCTTTCAAGTTGGGTAACGGATATTGCAAATACATCTTGAGACCTGGCACTTCCACCTTTTACGAAGAGCCTGACATAAACGATCCCGATTTCTTGGCAAAGGATTTGGCTGGTCGTATGGCTTCCGGATCGGCGACATTGGACATCTACATTCAAAAACGCCCTACTCCTAGCGATGGATATAGTCAAACCTACATAGATGAACATTTTCCATTGGACATGGCCACGGTGGTTTGGGACGAAAAAGAAGCGGTACCCGTAAAAGTGGCTACCATAAAGATGAAGAAGCAAATCATCACCAAGGATGAGCAAAAGATATACGGTGATTGGTTGGCTTTCAACATCGGTCGAGTTCCAAAAGAGAACAAACCTGCAAAAGAAAGCAGTGTAGCCGAAGCACGTGTACGTGTCTACCAAACCAGTGCCAACTATAGAAGGAAAATGAATGACCAACCTGTTGAAGAACCAACAGCTCCAGGAAAACCGGAGATAAAAAATCCAAAATGCCCGTTTAGCGGCATCAAACCACAACTTCCTCCACAGGAGCAATCAAAACCATTGACAAAGGAACAAATAGATAGCATCACACATGTTCGCATTCATCCTGGAATAGGAATTGCCCGTGTAGGAAACAGTGCAAGGGAACATTACATCGGACCAGAAGTTTCCAACCCAGAACCAACTCCTTTTGGAGCAACAAGAGACAAAGGTGGAGCCATAAAACGACAAGCTGCTCGTTTTCGTGTCTATGGTTATGACAAGAATGGAAATGTGGTTGCCGAAGTACAGCAATCCGACAATACAAAGGTGGAATGGGCCGTGCACGTCGCCAATAAAAAATCAGCTTGGTATGAATTCAATGCAGCCATGGACATTCCTGCGACGGTAAACTTAACTGTGCCTCTAAGAAATCCAGATGTAAAAGGTAGTGCCAGATCTGCTTTGGCAATCGATCCAGGAGAAAAGAAGATAATGGGGCTAAGTATGAATGACTCAAGTTACAACCTAACCGGGGACTTTCAAGGTACCTCTGTCATGTTGGGGCAATTACGAACGGATTCCGTTGGGCGCTTGTTGTTCATGCCTGGATTTGGAGTTTCTGCAAGCCCTGCGAACAAACCTGTTTTCAGTCCGGACAATCCAAGCAGTTTCAACAATCCCGCAGGATGGTATGATGACATTGCAGATGGTCCGGTAAGAGCCAAGGTGACCATAGGTGACAAGGACTTTGATGCTGACCCGGCATGGGTGGCATCAGCTCCTCCAAACTATGCGCCAGACATCATTGGTTGGAGAACAATGGACGACCTCATGCAAAACGTATACATGTCCTCAGGGATGATCCCATTGCCAAAGCGAGTTTCATTTAAAAGTCACGTACTACCAATCTTAACACGTCTAAGTGAACTGCAATGGGTTAACAAAGGATTCCTATCCATGTTCGGAGCTGGTGCTCCAATGAACTTCACAGATGAAGAATTACTAAAAAAATTGGCAATAGCCCCAGTAAGCATGTCATATCCTGATCCCAATGGAGAACTGAGACGTACCATATACAATAGCTTTAGGTCCCTTAATACAAAATCCGTGGAAGAAGCTGCTTGGCCATGGATTTATGGAGATGCCTTTGGTTATACCAATCCAGACCCGACAGTAGCTCCTTCTGCAAGTACCTATCTCCAACTTCCAGCGTTGTATGACTACATACTGGCAGCTTGGGTAAAAGGAGATTTCGTAAGTGACTACAATCCTGAAACCCCAAAACATCAAATTTTCAAAGAGGTCAATTTACAAGACCAACCGAATACCTTGGATCAAGCAAACATGCATTTTTGCATTGCCGATGCCTTTCATCCTGGAGCAGAATTGACATGGCCCATGCGAAACGCCTCCATGTATCGCGCACCATACCGAATAAGAATGCGGGCAGCAGGAAAAGACGACCCTACCTACGGAGCTTCGCTAACCACAGAGCAAGTCATAGCAATGAATGGCCCTCTCTACGATCAAGGACCAGGTGACTTGACTCGTTGGATGGCTGTACCATGGCAAGGAGACACTGCATTTTGTCGTTCTGGATATGATATGGAATACGATCCCTACCTACCGACATTTTGGCCTGCAAGAGTTCCAAATCAAGTATTGACCAGAATAGATTATCGTACACTGATGGATAAGAACAAAGAATATGAAGAGCGCATTGCGGCATTCCAAAACAGACCAAGTTGGTTGCGTCAATTGCCAGGAGCAAACCCCGTGTCGGAACAAATGATGTATATGATTCAACATTTCGGTGAAATGGGAATTGTCGAGGCCATGCCATCCCCCAACAAGGAAAAAGGGTTTGAATGGTTGCCAGAAACACTATACGTCGAGAACTTGACACAGGTAAAAGGAGCCGAATTGGATGAAGCCCATAAATTATTCATGGAAAACTATGGCAACTTGAACGATACCGATCGTGCATTGACCGAAGCTGGATGGTTCAGTGAAGAAAAACGCAATGAATTCGCAACCATCAAGCGTAGAGGAAACTAATGACGATACCGCATTACGACGTTGTCATCGCAGGTTCTGGTCCAGCAGGTTGTACTGCGGCCATACGACTGAAACAATTAAATCTATCCGTTTGCATTGTTGACAATGCCAAAAGCTCCGCATTGAAAGTTGGAGAGTCTTTACCTGGAGCAGCAATACGATTGCTCAACCGACTGGGAATTAAAGAGATGAATCAACTATTGCCGCAATCAGACTATTCCCCTTGTATCGCAAATGTTTCCGCATGGGGAATGGATGAATGGACGTACAATGATGCCATAAGGAATCCAGAAAATGGAGGTTGGCACATACTACGCCATAAGTTTGACAATGCTTTGAGGCAACTGGCTTCGCAAAATGGAATTCCCTTTTACAATGCTAAATTGGGAAAAGTGACAGAAGTAAAACAAGAGAAAGCGAACTATTCCATCAATTTCAAAACCAAGGATGCATCACTTCCCGAAACCATATCCTCCAAATGGGTCGTTGATGCAACGGGGAGAGCAAGTGCCATCATCAAACAATTTGGTATAGAACGTCTTGCCTTCGAGGAACAAATGGCCGCAATTGCTTGGCTGAAACCTTCCTCCGAAAAAAATGAAGATAGCACCACTAGAATCAAATCTGTTGAAAACGGCTGGTGGTATAGTGCTAAGTTGCCAGATAACACGAGAGTCGTTTCTTTTCATGGGTTGCCAAGTGACATTGCCAAAATGGTGAAATCCCAAACTTTGTTCGTCTCCGAAACCAACAAGAGCAAAACACTTGTGGATCCCATTGCCGAGGATGAAATCCTAGAAGGCGTCATTGCTAGAAATGCTGGTTTTTTCAAAAGCTCCGATGTTATTGGTGAATCATGGTTGGCCGTAGGAGATGCTGCATTGTCTTTGGACCCCATTTCCTCCCAAGGTATGTTTTTTGCATTGTATAGTGGTGTCCGGGGAGCAGAAACCATAGCTTCCGTCATTGATGACAACAAGGATCGCAGTGGTATTCGTGATGCCTATAGACAGAAGGTGGAAAATGTATTCGTTGCAAATGTCAATTCCAGAAAACACCATTACACAGCTGAACAACGCTTTACCTACCACCCATACTGGAAACAATATTTAAAACCCACATAAGTACTTCATTCATTTGGTTTTGCCAATTTCAATAGATAAACAGTCATTTTAAATACTAACCGTGCTTTAGAACCTGTTGATGAAATCCACCAAATTGGTTTCTCTTGGCAAATTCAACTTCTTCCGTAGACGATAACGACTCATCTTGACACTTTCCGTAGAAATCCCCATCAAATTGGAGATATCCTTGGATGTCAAGTTGAGTTTCAAGAAAGAACATAGTTTCAAATCGTTTGCCGTTAAAGACTTATGTACATGCTTTATCTTATCAAAAAAGCCATCGTTGACCTTCTCGAAAGCTACTTTGAATTCTTCCCAGTTTTTTTGTGAGTTGTTTGAAATGGAAGAATATAACTTATCTATCTTTTCGTTATGTGATTTACCCAAGTCTTTTTTCAAATCAAACAAATCACTTTTGAATTGTTGCAAGGATTCTCCCTTCTCTATGATTTGCAGTGTAGCCGTAGTCAACTCCTTCTGTTTCAACTCCAAATTTATTTTGACTTGTTCCAATTGCCCTTCAGTTTTCTTCTTTTCCCTTTCAATAAGTTCTCTTTCTTTTTTATGCTTGTTTCTTAAATACTTGATTAGAAAGAATGCAATAATGGCTATGGACAATGCGATGAATGCATAAAAGGATTTCATGATCCTATTGATTTCTTTTTCCTTGTTCAAGACTTCATAAGCTTGTTCTTGACTTGTCAACTTATAATCTTGATCTATCTTATAGATTCTCCATGTATTCTGTATTCCAAAAAAATCTTGATCAATCTCTGTGTATTTCTTAAAGTGACAATGTGCATTTTTTATGTCACCAGTCATCTCATAAAGTTTGGCCAACAACAAGTAAATATCCCTTTTTATTTTTTGCTGATCTGTTTTACTCACATAATCATATGCTCTTTTTGCATAGCTCAAAGCTTCGGTGTAATTCTCTTTGGCAGCATAGAATTCTCCTAGATAATAAAATCCCATCGCCTTGTCACTTTCATTTCCATTAGCCTCGATCAAGGGTATGTTTTCTTTCAAATAAGGCTCTGCCTTCTCCATATGACCTTGCTTCAAATACACCATTCCATACTCCATCAACCCCCTGGCCTTTCTATAGATGCGTGTGGATTCATCAATGTCTGTCACTTCCTTCAACACATTCAATGACTTCTCCAAATACAACAAGGCTTCTTCATAGTTATCTTGAAACTTGTGTATGAGTGCAATATTTTCCAATGTATTGTTTAAGAACTTCAATTTGTTTCCCGTATTGGACTTGTATAGATCCTTTTCTGCGCTCAAGTAATACTCCAATGCAAGATCGTACAGCCCCAAAGACTCATAAATAACCCCCAAGTTGTTGTTTATAGCAGAAATCATACTATAGTTTTTTGACCCCTCCAACAATTTCAATGTTTCATCATAGTAATGAAATGCATTGGCATAATCGGATTTCGATGCAGAACTCAACCCTAGCCCGTTTAATGCATCTATCCTAAGGCCCTCATCACTTAATTGCCTAGCAATCAAATCGGCTTCCTTGTATAGGATAATTGCCTTATCTGGTTCATCCCTATAAATTTTGTTTCCTTCTACCACCAGAGAAGTGTAGGTTTTCATCAACTCGTCTTTGCTAACACCAGATTGGGCTTCTACCTTCAAGTAGAATACCATTGAAAACAATAGCAATATCAAATTATAATTATTCCATTTCAATATAGTGTGCTTCATTTGTTTCAAAGAAATTAATTAGCCATTGTATACGCTAAAATAAGAATTGTATACTATTATCAGTCATCACATTCCTGTTTGTAGACTTAATGTAACCCCTATATTTATCGAATTACAGTCGTCTCTGAGTAATTTAGTAAAACAATTCCTATGGAATAATAGAAGATTGCTGCCCTCTATTCTAGCTTGTTATTACAATATACAACTATAGTAAAGTATAAAAAACAGGTTTAATTCCAAGTTGGATATGTTATAAAATTAGGCCTTTTTTTTTAAAATTCTCCCTCATTTAACAAAACTGAAAAGCCTCCAGCATATAAACAGAGTCGTAAAAAAATAATCACATTGTAGATCTATATCTTTTGTTTTTGGACAGCACAATTTGAATCCAAAATTTCAAAATCCACAATGTCGCAAAGGAAATTGCTAGTGAAATAAGTTGCTATTACCCAGTCGCCCTATATGATGTTCTACGACAATCATATAGGGCTTTTTCGCGTAAAACGGTTAGCATCCACAAATCTCATCCATTCGGCGAATTGCTAATAAAAGGAAAAACACCTAAAAGAGAAAGAGCCAAAAAACCCACTCATTATCAGTTTATTACCTCTTGAATACTCCATTCACATTATACAACTTTGCACAAATTAATGAATCCATTGACGGAAGCCGAAAAGTCTTTAAATCAAAATAGAGTAGGCTAATATAATACTTAGAAAAAATGCCAAGATTAAATCAGAAACAATTGATGGTTGCCAGACAGGAATACAATTCCTATTTGGCCGTTGGAAACGTAGGGTTTTCAAAATTGAACTTGAATACACCTTTAGATTTCTTTAAAAAGAAAGGCAATACGACTTTCGAGTCCTTAGGTTGTGTAGGGTACAATCCCGAATTCGAAGAATTGACTGCCACGGTCAAAATAAAAAGAGCTAATGGTTACTCGGGTAATCTATGTAGCAAAGGATCTTATGAATATGTGCGCTTCTACCTGGACTATCAAGATGGAAACGGATGGGAGGACATGGGATACGTCGCTTTGAATGTACATGACATCCCGACAAAGAAAGATTGCTCTCAAAAAGCAGAAAAACCAATTGACTATGTAGTACGACTTAAAATAGATCCAAAACAACTATTCTGCAACAAAGCCAACTTACCAAAGGTGAAAGCCATATTGTCTTGGAATTCCATTCCTGCAGCAAACGATCCAAATCAGGTTGCTGGAAATTACTCTTGGGGAGATGCCAAGGTCGAAAACATTCAAATCAAGCCCATAAAGTTATTTTTTCCAACATTCCCAGTAGCTACGAACTTTACACTTTCCAGTCTTTCCAGCAAGAGAGCCATTCCTAAAAAAGTGGATTTTCTAGAATTGGCAGAAACTTACAAGAAAGAAAAGATCGAACCTCATCGCTTTGGCTATAAATTACTGAAAGAAGCCCAATCCACGACAAGCAATGCCATAGTCAAAAACATAACCAACCTTTTCGCCTCCAAGAATCTATCTTTGGCTGAGAGCATGGCCGACTTGAACAAATTGAATTGCAATACCACATACGAGGAACTCCTTTGTGTTGGAGCAGACTACAACCAAGAGGCTCTAGTCGGTACCTTCAAAGTAAAAAAACCTTCAGGATACAGTGGTAACCTTTGCAATAAAGGAAGCAAGGAATATGTTTCGTTTTGGATACAAGAGGAAAGAACTTGTAAATGGATACATGCTGGTACCACTTTCGTGGAAGTACATGACATCAATCCACTTCCAAAAGGTGGTCTATCCTATTCAGCCATATTGCCTTATGACTTTTCAAAATTGAAAAAGAGATGTACAAAACCTCAAGTTTTAAAGGTAAGAGCCATATTGTCTTGGAATACTCCTCCACAAGGAATGGATTGTTCCAATTGGGGGAATGTCGTGGAATCATACATACAGCTTAAACCTAGAGTGACGGTTATCGGAAATGCACCAAAAATGATAACAGTAGGTGGTATTGCCACAGACAACATCAATCCTGTTACTGGTTTGACGGTACCGGGTGCGAAGTTCGAATTCAATCAGATAGGGACATTCAACAATAGCCCATTTAGAGGTGTCATAGTAATACAAGGTGTTTCGGCTCCTTATGCTGGTCAAAAATACAAAGTGAAGATTACCAACCTTGCGACCAACGGCAGTTATTACTTGAATGACGATCTAAAATTAATAGGTTTCTCTGGAGGAACTGTTACGCATCCCGTAGTTAGTGCAGTGGGAGACGAATACACATACCAACCTTATAACAATAACATTGGTAGCGTTCTCGCAAGATTCTCGCCAGGTACAAACGACAAGATCAGAGTTACAATAGAACATGGCAATGGTACTTCGGATAGTCAAATCATTCAAATGGATAGTACATTACCAAAAGTAACAATGTCCATTGACGATGGTGGAAACTGTACGCATTACAACCAAGGAGACACCATAAAAGGCGAATTCACGGTAGCCGACAACTATCTTGAAAACTACGCCATAACAATAGGAGCGCTTGGAACCTATACAAGAATTGGAACTGGATTGGATCAATCTGGTACCAATACTGGAGCTGGTAAGTTTGAAATTCAAACCAACCCGAACCTGAACTGTGGTTCCATTCACTTGAGAGCAACTCAAAAAGCAATTTTAAATAGTGTAACCAAAGGTACTCGTGACGATGCTCACATTACCGTTTGTTTGAAATAATTGGTTATTGCTCTTAACCCAAAAGCAGTTCCATAAAATTTGGAACTGCTTTTTTATTTTGCTTAACCCTATCATAAAAACAGGTGATCATAACAACTATTTCCGGACTATAGGTTATCCAACTGATTGTCCGTCCCCTTGTCACTGATGGTCCAAAAGAAACCAACAAAGAAGAATTGATCTGCTGCTGGCTGCAAGGCTCGTCTAGCAAAATTGTTGTTTGCATCTGGAACATTGGCATATTGGTAGCCATTGATGTTTTTAAAGCCTAGCGCGTTATTTACTGAGAAATACAATATCTTTTGTTGTGTCAACAAATAGGCCCAATTCAAACTTAGACTGTTGTAACTTTTGGTCTTGGCATTTAAAAAACCGCTTTCATTTGGATTGGTATATGTCCTACCGGAAGCAAAACCATAACTCAATCCAACCTGACTTTTCCATTTATCTATCCAATATTTCCCAACTATGGAGATATTATGCGCATTTGCGAAGTTTGGTTGTGCTGCAACAGGATAGTTTCTATGGTTTCGCTCAGTATCCAAATACGAATAACTCAACCAATAATCCACATTCTTTATACTCTTACCATCTCTCCAAAACAAATCCAAACCTTTTGCAACACCATCTCCCAGGTTGCTGTAATTGCTATTGGGTTCTGGAAAACCCGTATCATACTTTATCAGTCCATCATAATCCTTGTAATAAGCTTCGGCTCTAAATATCTTCCCATTGTCATTCAATTGGTAATTTAAAATATAATGTTGCGTCTTTTGCGCTTTCAAATCTTGATCGAATTTCAAAATTGCACTACTAGGATTCTGATAGAAGTCTCCATAAGCCAATGACAACTGACTCCTTGTTCCCGTTTTGTATGCCAAAGACACTCTAGGAGATACGGTGGTCTCCTTGAACAACTCACTATACTCAGCCCTCAATCCTCCTTTTAAAGCCAACTTCTTAGAAAAAAACACATCGGTTTCCGCAAAGGCGGCAAGAATACCATTAGTAAAACCATAACTTGATGGGATTACAGAATCGTCGCTATAATCTTCATTGAAACGTGTTGAAAGATACTCTGCCCCAAAATTGAGTTTGATTCTGCTATTGAAACGTCTTTTCAACTTAAACTTGGCATGAACGGAATTTTCTGCATCCTCAATCTTGGCTTCCATGGCATTCACTTTGGTTTTTGCATAGGTATAGCTCAAACCTCCAAACAATTGCCAAACCTCGTTTAATTCCCCTTTGTATGAACCATTGAAATATAGATTGCTATTATTGAGTTTGAAACGGACTCCTTCCATGACATTGATGTCCTCTTGAATCAAATCAAAACGAGATGTATCAAATGCTGTATATAGCTTATAGATTCCGTTATTCGTCCTATGTCGGAATACCGCCTCTCCTGAAGCGCCTTCATAAGGCTTCTTCCAATCGTTTCTATCCTTGAAAATGGCATTGTATGGTTCTAGGTTTATATAGGACGCATTGACACTTATCGAGTTTTTGCCCCATTTCTGGGTATTCCCTAGAGTCGCTCCCACACTCATTATCCCTATGTCTGTCTTCTCCTGCTCTGGTTCGTCTATTGTATTCAGCAACAACACGCTGGATAGGGCTTGTCCAAATTCCGCCGAGTAACCTCCTGTGGAAAACGTAATCCCATCAAACAAGAAAGGGGAATAGCGTCCTCTGGTTGGACTATTGTTCGGACTTGGCGTATATGGTGTGAATACACGAATGCCATCTATGAATATTTGTGTTTCATCCGCATCTCCCCCACGCACAAACAACCTCCCGTCTTCGGAGACAGTCGTTGTACCTGGCAATGTTTGCAATGCGCCTACAAAATCCCCTAATGCACTTGCAGTTGTAACCACATCCAATGGTTTTAATACAGAAATCTTACTATTATCTCCCGCAGCAAATGTTCCTGCTGACAATACCACCGTATCCAGTGCATTGACATCCTCTTTCAATCTTATTGTCAGATTATTCAATGTAGAAACATCGCTTTGCATTTTTTCAGTTTCGAAGGATACAAAAGAAACAACCAATGTTTGCGTATTCGTTTCCGTGGTGGAAAATGAAAACTCCCCTTTTTCATTGGTTGTACTTCCATCATAAGTCCCTTCTAGATATACATTTGCTCCTTCTATGGGGTTGTTTTTTCCATCTATGACCTTTCCATTTATACTGGTTTGGGCGTAACCTTGCAAAGTGATTAAACCAATTAATAGCGTTAATGCGAATTTCATTCTGTTCATTTGTTTTTGATTGTTTGCACAAAAATGCCTCAGTAATCACTATTTCAAAACTTATACTTACTGAACCGTCTTTTTTTGGAGATGAAATGAGTACTTTTACTATTATCGAAATAACCCCATAAATGAAACCAATGCATAAGTCCTACTTTTTAATTGTATTTTCCATTTTAGTTTTCATTGAGACGATAATTGCAAACTTTGAAGGGTTGGAGAATTTGCATTTTGTCTCAAAACCTTTGATTGTAGGTCTTTTGTTGTTCTATTTTTCAAAATATGGCAAGCATCTTAAACCGCATACAAAAACCTTTACGATATTGGCATTGTCCTTCTCTTTGGTTGGAGATGTATTGTTGCTTTTTGTTTATAGATCTGGATTATTTTTCATTGCAGGATTGCTTGCTTTTTTAATTGCCCATATCATGTATAGCATAGTATTCTTAAAGCAACGCAATACAGAAATGAAACCCTATGGTTTTGTCTTTTTGCTTTTAATCTATGCTTCTGGATTGTTTTACCTTTTAAAACCTGGCCTAGGAGATTTACTTGTTCCTGTGGTCATATACATGTTCATAATACTACTAATGGCCGTCTCAGCTTTTTTAAGACATAAAAGCACAAATCCTTCAAGTTACAACCAGATATTCATAGGCGCGCTTGTATTCATGCTATCCGACAGCCTACTGGCCATAAACAAGTTTTACTCCCCTTTTGACTTTGCTGATTTTGGTATTATGTTCACATATGCCTTGGCACAGTTGTTAATTGTCTTTGGACTTTTAAAACAAGAATAGACAACCTATGGAAATTGTCACGATCTATTGAAAGGTCTTATTATGAGTCGGGCTGCCTTATCGAAATTGATGTAATTGTAAGACCAATTGAAAAATACGATTACTCGATTGCGAAAGCCTACCAAAGACATCAAGTGAATAAACATCCATACAAACCAAGCAAAGAAGCCTGCAAACTTGTAATGCTTCAAGTCCACGACCGCCTTGTTTCTTCCTACTGTTGCCATGGAACCTTTGTCGTTATAGGTGAATTGCTTAGGTTTTTTTCCTTCGATGAGTCGTAAGATGTTCTTTCCCAACAACTTTCCCTGTTGTATGGCTGGTTGGGCTACTTGGGGGTGCCCATTGGGGTAAGTCTCGGTTTTCATCAATGCGATGTCTCCTATGGCAAAGACGTTGTCATAGCCTTCTACTTGATTGAATCTATTAACCTTGTAACGATTAAAACGTTCCATTAGGGTATCTGCCTTTAATCCCTTCACTGGAGCTCCCGTGACACCTGCCGCCCAAATTAGGGTTTTGGACTCCAAGACCAAGTCTGTATTCGTATGTGCCGTCTTCCCATCATAATCTTTCACGAAAGTATTACAGTGTACTTTCACTCCTAGCTTTTTCAGAAACTCTTCTGCTTTTTTAGAAGCGTGTTCGCTCATAGGTGGCAAGACCCGCTTGTTACCTTCCAATAGATGTATTTGCATCGTATGGGAGTCCAGATCTCTATAATCCCTTGGCAAGATGTGATTTTTAAGTTCTGCTATGGCTCCAGCCAATTCCACTCCTGTTGGCCCTCCTCCCACTATCACGAAATTCAATAGTGCTTGTCGGTCTTCCAACGAATTGGTTATTGTTGCCTTTTCAAAGTTTTGAAGTATCAAACTACGTATATTCAAGGCTTGAGGCAATTTTTTCATAGGCATACTATTGGCCTGTATCGCTTCGTTCCCAAAATAATTAGTTTTGGTACCAGTGGCCAATATCAAATAGTCATAGGTAAGGTTACCAATGTCTGTTTGTATCTCCTTTATTTTCGGGTTGATGTTTTCCACCTTTGCCAAACGAAAAAAAGAGGTCTTATGCTTCTTTATGATCTTTCGCAACGGATATGCTATGGAATCGGGCTCCAAACCTGCTGAGGACACTTGATATAAAAGTGGTTGAAACGTATGGTAGTTGTGTTTGTCCAACAAGATGATTTGAGCCTTTTTATTTGCCAACGCCTTGGCCATGCTCACACCCGCGAAACCACCACCAACAATGACGATTCTGGGCAAATTAGATTTAGGAATATTCATATGAAAAAAGTCTGGATCTACTGTTCTCAAAGATACGAAATACGCTTGTCAAACCCTAGTTTTTCATTCCCATTCCCAAGGTGATTTTCATTGTGCAATCCGATATGAGATTCATTCTTTGTTTTTCTCTCCAAACCATACAAAACCATAGTCTTCATCTTTAAATGACATTAGTCGTTTTTCTTTATGGAGCCACCTTATCCAAAAGACGTTTCCTTTACTCCTCATATACATCTTTTTTCACTTTTTCGCCAAATAAACAGCTGTTTCAACTCATAAAAAACAAAAAACAAAACCACAACAACACACTAAAAACCAAATGATTACCACACCCCCCTCAAGAACAAATCAAATATTTCAATGTCATTAGTGTAACATATCTTATTTTTATGCTACTTATATTTTATAACCTAACCATCAACATTGAACAAAGAACTTGAACATAATTTTGTAGAATTACTTGAGAAACATCAAAACATCATACATAAGGTTTGCCGATTGTATACCAACAACTATGATGCCCACAATGATTTGTTCCAAGAGATTACGATTCAACTATGGAGAGCATTTCCAAAGTTTCGAGGGGATTCAAAATTTAGTACTTGGATGTATCGTGTTGGGTTAAATACCGCTATTACTCTATACCGTAAATCCAAACGGACTATTAACACTCAGGAATTCGACACCGTTCAGTTTAAGATTTCGGCTGAAGACTATGACGATACCGAGGAACAACAGCTAAAGTTATTATACAAGGCTGTGCATCAATTAAATGATATAGAAAAAGCACTCGTTTTCCTTTACTTGGAAGACAAGAGCTATAAAGAAATAAGTGAAACAATGGGTATTAGCGAAGTAAACGCTCGTGTAAAGATGAATCGAGTGAAAACAAAGCTAAGAACCATATTAAATCCGTGATAATATGGATGAATTAGAATTATTAAAAAAGCATTGGCAGGAAGATGGTGTCGAAGATAAACAGTTGACATCTAAACAGATTTACCCAATGCTATTGAAAAAATCATCGTCTATCGTA
This sequence comes from uncultured Bizionia sp., assembly GCA_947496215.1. Lineage (GTDB taxonomy): Bacteria > Bacteroidota > Bacteroidia > Flavobacteriales > Flavobacteriaceae > JAHDHI01. Next base: position 1,799 of record CANMCF010000006.1, on the reverse strand, counting down.
AAGACATTATTTTACATCAGCATCGGTGAACTTGCATTTTGGATACTTATCAACATGTTTCCATTCTTCATGTCCGACACCTATAGAAAGAATGTGGAAACCATATATGGGGACAGCCTAGGTCTAACCATCCTATCTATTTTGAGTTATGGTGTCATCGTATTATTTGTCTTCTTGCTCTACAAGTCCTACAAATCAATTTCTGTTACCGACAATGCAAAAAAATTGATAGAAAACATTTTAAAGACTCGAAAGATCATTAAGTACTATGTGGTATACAATTTGGTCATAGCCTCCCTTTCCATGTTGTCAGGATTTTATTATGCATCTCAGAACGACCCCGGACTTATAGCCAAATTGGATACTCTTAATGACACGAAATTGTTACTTATATCTTTGTTGTTTGTAGTTTTCACGGCCATTTTCGTATTGATCATTTGGTTGTTCTACAAATTGATCTACGGTATTCTGGTGAAACGTCTAAATAGAAACTATAAAGAGTTGAAAAGGCTTGAGACATAGGCAATGCTACAAAAGGCTTGTCTCTTCATAACAACAATAGCTTATATTACATTTTTTATTCTCATAAATAAAAACTATAGTATTTATGGATTCAATAAATTTTACGCTATTGCACTTATACAATAGTTGGCAACAATTTAAGAAATGACGAAATACATTCAAATTTTTATAATTCTTTTGACATTATCTGCTTGCGGACAAAAAGAAACTGAAAAGAAAACACAAGAAAATGTGAATGAAAAATCTGCGGAATCGGAACAAAAAACTGAATCTGAAAAAGTGGAAAAATGGACTGATTCGAATGGCAACGTTTTCACCCAAAAAGGAAATGAAATTTCTATAATTCCTGCCAAATACAATAAAACTGGAAAAACATACAAAGTTTTTATTTACAATGAAACTTTTGACGAAATTGGAATTATTGAAAACCTAAAAATAAAACCGAATGAGTTCCGTGTTTTTAACTTAAAAGACATTGATACACTTAAATTAGACAACGGAGTGAAATTTATGTTCGGAGAAACTTATGGTCTTGAAATTGAGGATAAGCAATCTCAAGTTAGTGGTCTTGGCGGAAAGTTTTTAGATGAATATAATGTTCCTGATGAGGCAGAATGGGCTTTTGTTATAGTTCCAGAAGGAAAAGGCGATTAAAAGGAAAAATATTACCAAAAATTTAAACTCACCAAAATTGGAAAAAACTCAAACTGACTTTATTAACAAATTAGGAATTGGAGCTTTTGCTTATATTTCAATTAGTGAATTTTGTGGATTAATTGAATACTTATTTGAGAACGTTTTAATAATTGCCGGAACAAAACCCATAACAACAATTTGGCTACCTGAAATAATGAGTCTCTTTCTTTTTACAATAATTGTGGTTTGGGGAATAAAAAAATACAACAGACCGATTGAAATTGACACACGAAAAACTCTAAAATCTTTAATAACTATATTCTTTGGAATTTTGATATTGCAATTTCTATTCTCTTATTTCGGAACTGACTTTTTGATGGAAAAATATTCAACGGAATTTGAAAATTATGCAAAAGCAAATAAAGGGAGTTTAATGTTGCGAGGTTACCTTGCTTTCCTTCCAATTTTACAATTCGTGATATTGGGAATAATACTATTGATTAATAAAAAAACAGTTGCCAACAACGTGTCCTATGAAAAGCCCTAGTCCAGTTCTCTAAAGAGAATTAATATTTTGTTTTTTTGCTTAAACCACCTTTTTTTTCTTTTAATATAACTTGCTCCGCATCCTATGTGTGATC
>CANMCF010000005.1 GCA_947496215.1 uncultured Bizionia sp. | reverse complement strand
ACAGTCGTGATCGTCTCCGTGTAATCCGAAGTCCCTGCTGTCCCTGTCGTGGTCACTATGTCTATTACCGTGTCCTCACTTGACGCCACATCGATACTAACTGGAATCGTTATCGTTCCTGCTCCTTCATCAACCGTTCCATCTGCAATGGTCACCGTTACCAAAGGGTTTACAGTAAGTGTAGCACAATTTACTTCATTTATACAAGCATTGTCATCATGTGTTATCAAAACACAATACTGTGTCTCATCCAAACCATTTACATTACTAATGCTCAAGTTAGGAGTTGTCACATTACCATATACTCCACCATTTGTCAATATTGTCCCTCCAGAATTCGGATCTCCTATATACCACTGGTAATTCAACCCTGCATTTGCATTTCCGGGAGTACCATAATTAGGAGTACCTGTAGTATAACTAGTAGCCGTATCCGCTGTTGCCACAACAGCAAAGACAGCTGGATCCCCAGCTAACTCCGTTTGATTTGTTAGTGCTGTCCCAACTATTACTTGGGTTGCATTTATTACATTTGAATTATTTCCTGTATATGCTGTCGTCGCTCCTGTTACTTGCCCGTTTGAATCATAACCCGTTCCATCAACTTGTCCGTCTACAGGAGCCAAATCTGTATGTCCTGCTTCTATGACATCATTACAGCCATCATTGTCCGAATCCAAATCCAAATGATCTGGTATACCATCTCCATCTGTATCAGTTGGTACTTCATCACAAAAACGGAAAGAAGTTATACCTGTAGTACAAGTTCCTGTTGCTCCTGAGGCTTTATATGATTTTATAACAATTTGGGTTATCACTCCTGGAATAGTTGTTGTAAAATAATTTACCTCAACACTGGTTCCTCCACCTGCTCCAGGATTCGTAACAAAAACTCCATTACCTACATTATTTGTAATCCACGCTTGAGCTCCACCTGTATCAAAGTTTGAAAGGTTTGCCGTGGTCAATGGTACAGGTGTTGTACCATTGAATGCCGTAATCTCATAGGAATCGTCTCCATTGAAACCAGCAGAAACAAATGAAACATCTCTAGATGGGTTTGTAAAGTCTACAGTATAAGTAGCAAAGTTTGCTAAAGAAGAAGAAGCTTGTATTGGCTGAAAATATATATAGTCTCCTAAAGCTGCATTATTCTGAATTTGAACTCCATTTCCCCATACAGCAGTACCTGATAAAGTTGCTGTGACTGCAAGTCTGCCATTAACCAAATCACTAACAACAGCTGTACTTGTCGATGTAACATTGAATTGATTATCAAGCGGATGAGGCAATGTGTTTATCGTCTCGGTCGTTGAACCGAAAAAACAGGTTAAATCTTCCTCTATATCAAGTATCCCATCATTGTCATCATCTTGATCACATAGATTATTTATACCGTCTGCATCTGGATCATTTGCAGTAACCATTCCTTGAATAGCTCCATCTAAACAAGGATCCATACCACCTATCACTGTTAGTGTTGCACAATTCACTTCATTAATACAAGCATTGTCGTCATGCGTAATCAACACACAATATTGTGTGCCCCCCAACCCTGATACATCACTTATGTTCAAAGTCGCTGTATTCACATTACTGTAGACACTTCCATTTGCCAACATTGTTCCTCCTGAATTCGGATCTCCTACATACCATTGATAGTTCACCCCTGCATTTGCATTTCCTGGTGAGCCATAATTAGGTGTTCCTGCGGTATAACTCGTTGCAGAATCTGATGTTGCCACAACTGTAAACATTGTTGGATCTCCATCTACCTCAGTTTGATCGGTAGGTATCGAACTCACTGTTACTCGAGTTGCCGTCGTTACATTTGCATTGGTTCCTGTATATGACGTTGCAGCTCCCGTTACTTGTCCATTTACATCATAACCTGTTCCATCTACTTCTCCATCGTTATTAACATCTAGATGCCCTGCTTCTATTGCATCGTTACACCCATCATTATCACTATCCAAGTCCAAATGATTAGGAATATTATCTCCATCAGTGTCAATAACCAAACAAAAGGCTATATCCTTAATTTCAATTCCACGAATTTGATTAACTGTCGTTGTACTTTCAATATATTCAATCACAATAGTATCGACATATCCCGAAAAAGCAATATCTAAAGTCCCCAAAGAGTTATTATCACTACTAGCTACCGTAGGACAATCTGGAGCAAATGCTCTTACTTCTGTATTCCCATTAAAACTATTATCGATTGAAAAAGTTGGTATAGAAGAATAGGTAGAGCCCACTGGCTTTACTTTCACTCCATTTAAAAAACCATACACTCTAATATCATCTTGTCTCGGACAAGCATTATCTATATCTGCGATTGAAAATGTTGGGTTGTAAATATCTTGAGATACAGCGATATTAGTTATAGTATTCGAAGGTGTCGTATCTGGAGTAACAAACAAGGTAAGCCCGATACCATTCCCTGAAACCCCACCAGATAATTCTGTCCAATTATTTGTGTTTGCTGGAGCTGACGTACCATTAAATGCCCCCCAACTATCTATATCTCCACTATAAGTAAATGTAAAATCAACTCCACCAACAGCAATAGTTTCATTTAGACTCCCTTCCGTATAACTAACCGATTCCCAATCTAGAACGAAACAAGATTGCCCTTCAGCACTATTTAAAATACCATCATTGTCATCATCCAAGTCACAACTATCACTTACATTGTCCAAGTCATTATCTGGGTTTCCAGATGCCATCGCATCACAAGGATCTACAATAGCTATTACATTATTGGATGCAGTATCGCTAATGCCTCCAAAATTATCTGCATCAATATTTGCCGCATTGACAATTGTTGTCCCCTCCGTTCCTGCATTTAGAGTTGTTTGCAATGATATTGTCATTACTTCCCCTGGTTTCAAACTTATACCATTAGCAACAGTAATCATATTCGTTGGAGCATTCACCAAATTTGTCACTTGTATTCTTGTTGGCATTTCATAATTTATAGTGAATGTCGCACTATTAATCGTATTTACACCAAAGTCGTTTGGATCGTCCCAAGTAAATGTATAGTCCCCTATAGCTGAAGGCGTACCTGATATCGTACCAGACCCTGTTTGATTCACATTGGTCCCTGCTACGTCCCCTCCAAAAGAACTTCCATTGATGCTCCCTCCAGGATATAGCCCAACCAAAGATATTTCAGACAACCAATCTGTAGTGCTAACAGTTACATCATAATCATATGACGTTATAATTGCCCCCGTAGGCACATCTGCTGCAGTCACAGTATATGCTTGGGTAAAACCAGTACTATTAAATGTTGAATTTGCGGGTACAAATGTATGAGAATACGTTCCTGTAGCAGTCCCATCAACCCAATATGTAGCAGTTGCCGTACCCGCAACATATGTCACTCCCAAAGGTAGCATATCTCCTACCACAATATTATTTGCCTCAACAGTTCCTGTATTTTCGACTTCAATGTTATAGGTGACTGTATCTCCAGGACTCACATTTCCTGAGGGAATAGCAGTTTTTGAAACTTGCAAATCCGGAGTAGCTGCTATTGCACAAAATTCCATATTACTCAATGATGAGCCGTGTACTGCATTTGAAGTACATGTCAAACAATTTTGCCATACCAGTGTTATAGAAGATATTTTATTCGTACTAGAAAAATTAACTCCGACTTGATCATTGTTTCCTACTGTACTATTATTATTAGAATTTACAACGCCAGTTGCATTGTCAACAATATAAGATGGAGTAGCCGAAGATGTGAATGTAGGAAATAGCGTCCCTCCACCAAACGCTTCTTGAGCTGTTATAGTAAACGAATCACCATTAGGTCCAGCTCCATTAATATGGTACAAATCAAAACCGATTGCATCTAATGGCGATGAAAAGACTATTGTAATTGTTATGTCTTCATCATTTAGATATCCATTGGAAAAAAACTCCAAAACTTCAGGAGTTCCACCACTTGCATCTGTATACAAGCCTGGTGTAACATTGACTCCTCCATTCCAAGGGGCTAATGTATCCGTCCTTCCTGAAAAAGTAACTAAGGCATCTATCCCAGTTCCAGAAATGTTCGTTAATGTTTGAGATAGTGTCCCTCCCACCCAAATAAAATCACTGGAGGTCGTCGGAGTAGAATCCCAATTAATCGAACCTGATTGGCTTGCACCAGAACACACAGGTGTTGTATGTAAATCTTGAGCAAAAGAAATATTTATAGTAACAACTATAAAGAATACTAAAAGCATAGCTTTTAACAATACAGTCTTACCAAACGAAAAAATCGTAAAGTTTTTCATATTCAAATAAATAAGGGTGAATGTTTTTTTTGATTTGCTAGTTGAAATAGCTGAAGGATTTGATAAAGATTTCAATTCTTTATTCAAATAAGATGTGGCACGTCCAATATCATTAGACGTCACATTTAAGCGCGTAAAGTCATTCATATTCGGGAGAAATATTATTACTATATACTTTATTTATGTTATCTTATATAATTATGATGAAAACCATAACATTTGAAAATTAACAACTTAACTACACTATCTTTGTTAATTTTTTTTACACTTACCCAAATGTATAGTTTTATTCATACATAGTTTTTTACGAAAAAAAAAAAAAACTTAAAAATTTGTTAAAGGGTTAATTAAAACGTTAAAACGTCTATTATTGCCAATTTTGAAGAAATACTCATATACAATTCACTAGTTTTGAAGGATTATTCATAACAGATTTACTTATTTTTTAAAATATAAAATAGCTCGTTTTCAAAATAAAAAGTCTACAATATTTCAATGTAAACTCTAGATTGACTATTCCTCTTTAGGCAACAACCTTATTTTCAAAATAGTTTTCAATTAATCTAAAACCAAAAACTCCTGGTTTTAAACAAAAAGTAAAGACGAGTTGGATATTTAAATTTATATTTGCCAAAATTAAATTTTATGAAATTCATAGATGAAATTAAACGAAGAAGAACCTTCGGAATAATCTCTCACCCAGATGCTGGAAAAACGACTCTTACAGAAAAACTTTTACTTTTTGGAGGGGCCATCCAAGAAGCTGGAGCTGTAAAAAGCAACAAAATAAAAAAAGGAGCTACCAGTGATTTCATGGAAATAGAACGCCAACGTGGAATATCTGTTGCCACCTCTGTTTTAGCCTTTGAATATGATGGCATTAAAATTAATATTTTAGATACACCTGGGCACAAGGACTTTGCAGAAGATACCTTTAGAACATTGACTGCCGTAGATAGTGTAATTGTAGTCATTGATGTCGCCAAAGGTGTCGAGGAGCAAACCGAGAAACTAGTTGAAGTTTGTAGAATGCGAAACATTCCCATGATTGTATTCATCAACAAAATGGATCGTGAAGGTAAGGATGCATTTGAATTATTAGATGAGATAGAGCAAAAATTGGGTTTAAAAGTCACTCCTTTAAGCTACCCCATAGGTATGGGGTACGACTTCAAGGGCATATATAACATCTGGGAAAAGAACATCAATCTATTTAGTGGAGACAGTAGAAAAGACATAGAAGAAACCATTGAAGTTTCTGACTTGAATTCTGATGAGTTAAATACTCTGATCGGAGATACAACTGCTGACACCCTAAGGGAAGAACTTGAACTTGTTGAAGGCATATATCCAAATTTCAATAACGAAGATTATTTAAGTGGTAACTTACAACCTGTCTTTTTTGGTTCTGCTTTGAATAATTTTGGTGTTAGAGAACTTTTAGATTGTTTTGTAGACATTGCCCCCAAACCAAGACCCAAACATAGTGAAGAACGTTTAGTTGATCCCGAAGAAGAAAAATTTACTGGATTCGTGTTTAAAATCCATGCCAACATGGATCCTAACCATAGAAATAGGCTTGCATTCGTTAAGATTGTTTCTGGTGAATTTAAACGCAATGCTCCTTATCTCCATGTAAGAAACAACAAAAAAGTAAAATTTTCTAGCCCCAATGCTTTTTTTGCTGAAAAGAAAGAAATTGTAGACATATCTTATCCTGGTGATATTGTTGGTCTACAAGATACTGGAAACTTTAAAATTGGAGATACATTAACCGAAGGTGAAATATTAAATTACAAAGGTGTTCCAAGTTTTTCTCCTGAACACTTTAGATACATCAACAATGCCGATCCATTAAAATCCAAGCAACTATACAAAGGCATTGACCAATTGATGGATGAAGGAGTTGCCCAACTATTTACATTGGAATTGAATGGCCGAAAGGTAATTGGTACAGTAGGTGCATTGCAATATGAGGTTATTCAATACAGGTTGGAGCATGAGTACGGGGCTAAATGCACCTATGAAAACCTGAACGTCCACAAAGCTTGTTGGGTTGATCCAGAGGATCCTAAAAATGAAGAATACAAAGAATTTCTAAGGGTAAAACAACGCTTTCTAGCCAAAGACAAACAAGGACAATTAGTCTTTTTGGCAGATTCCTCCTTTTCTTTACAAATGACTCAACAAAAATACCCGAGTATCAAATTTCATTTCGTAAGTGAATTTAAGTAAAGGGGCTACTCTTAAATTGAAAGAGAAATCCAGAGAATAAACGAATCTCATATTTTCTTCTCAAATTGACAAATTAAAAGTCGTCAAATAAACTTAAAGCACTTTTAAGCTCGTTTGACGACTTTTATATTTATTATAAACAAATTATATATGTAACATTAAAAAAGTGCTTTAAAATCGACTTATGAAAGACAAAAAACACTTAACAATAGCTAAAATTAATTATTTAACTAAAAAAAATAAACAAAACTTATAACAATATTTACTTTAAGACATTTAGTGTCTTTTTTAATTTATGTCTGTTGATTTGTATTTCAAGTGATTTTTGAACTCTTGATGCAAAGCTTCGATTCTTAGTCATAATAATGAGCTATTACCTGGAGGTCATCATTTCCAGATCCCAAGTACATTTTGACATCTCCTGTTCCTCCTGGATCTTCAACTTCCAACTTCGCTGAAAACATTACACAATAAGTCCCAGGCTCCAATTTAACATAATCTGAGCCTGTGTTATGAAAGTTTTCATATTCACCATTGTTATTTTCTGCATTATTATAAAACTGTCCATCAATTGCCAGTAATCCTCCTTCTTCTTGACAATAGTTACCAGATGCATTCATTTTTATACACCATGGTCCATCATTAATGGCATTGCCATCTACATCAAAAACCACTGCTGCTCCCAAATAATTGTCCTTTCTAAAGTAAAGCCCAGTTTTCACTACCCTGATATGTTCATCTTCAACTCTTCCTAAGCTACCTCCCTCCGTTTTGTATATTGACCAAGATACAGAATAGTTAACTTCCACTATTGCCGTTTTCGTTAATGTAAAAGACGTCATCAATCCATCTATGGGTATCCCAGCTGTAGTAAAACCTATTGGATCATTAGCTTGATCTATTCTATTCGTATCATTTTCGACGTCTTCCAAATAATTTTCGTAATCGACCAATATCTCCAACTTTTCTGATGATGCCCCTAAAATCAAATCTCCATTTCTATCCACATAGACCCTTGTAGTTAGTCCATTACCTAAGTTATTCATATTGTTTATCACGTCCAACCCTTCAATTCTTACGGTTTCATTTTCTCCAGCCACGTGTACTGCCTGTTCCGGATTATTCGTATTTATACCCACTTGGCCAGCTAATACATTGCAAACCGATAGCAAAATAATTGTTGATCTTATCTTCATAGACATTGTTACTATTTTAATTATACACTCTAATCTTTAAAAAATCCTTATCTCCTCCAAACCCCACACTGGTATGCTTGTTGGCTGCATCATTTACCACACCATAAAAATACAACTGATGTGTTCCTGCTGGTAACGATAAATAACCTTGACTATTCATATATGGGTAGCCTATACTACCTCCATAATTCGTTTCATAGGACAGCCCCTTGTAACCATGACGTCTAGCTTTCTCCGCTACATCCAATCCATTACCATCTATATCAACACAAAAATAGGTTTGTATACTTACTGTCTGATTATATGCTGCATATACCAATGTTCCCGATGCTATGTTTGCTCCAGCAATCAAAAGTGTTATTCCATATTTCACTTCAACAGTAGCACTATGAGGTACATATATTTCTATTCTGGCTATTTCTCCCTCTGCAGTAGTTTCTCCAGAATTATTATTATTTACAACGACCCCTGAACCAAACCCCAATTCGTATGGATCATCAGCTATGAAATTTGGTACATCTATCAAAAAATTCAATGGTTCCTTTTCACTTGCTCCAAATCCTTTGTCAAAACAAACATTCCCCTTGCCATCAACCGACAATGGGATTATCTTTGATCCATCGTTGATTATTGGATTGTTTTCCGAATTCAAACTCTCAATTCGAATCGTAGATTTACTTCCTGAAATGTGCAATTCCACTTGCGGGTTCAAAGTGCCTATTCCTACTTGAGCAAAAGCAATAGAAGACACTAATGCAATTACTATATTAAACGCTTTAATCTTCATTAGTTAGTTAATTTAGTTAGTTAATTGACTTGTATACTTGCAGAAATCAATGCAGCGTCAAAAAAATAGAATCGTTTCCAGTAGCAAACTCTACATACGTTCCCTTTGAGTTTGTTCCCATTCCATCTCCTTTGACATTAGATGACACTTCTCCATAAAGCTTAACAACATATGTTCCTGCTTCTGGTATTTTTATGTAGGCAGAAGACGCATTGTACAAAGTACCATTAACACTTGAAGTCGAACCACTGGTATAACATTTAGAAGAAGGACCATACTTACGCGTACCTATCTCATCTAAAACAAAATAGGTACTAATGCGTCTGGCTAGGTTATCTACTATCGGTGATTTATTAGAATCAAGGTATACATCAAAGCTGATGTTATATTTGACTTCCAGTATAGAAGGTCTATTTACAGTAACAGACAAAATTGTTATTTGCACATCGGATTTACCATCAATATCATCTATCTCAAGTGCAGCAAAGCTTTCAGATGTGCTAGAATCATCTATCGCATCATATCCGTCACTATTTAATAATGGCTTGTATTCCAAAGTAAATTCTCCTTTGGAGTCAACATACAAAGGATAGGTATTATCTTCCAAATCCATATCCATGTCCATATCTCCTCCATTATAAACATTGTTTGTAACATTTAAACTTTCCACTCGTATGGTTTCAGTTCCAAAAGTAGAAGCAATATGAAGTTGTTGTTTAGGACTTTGCGTATTAATACCCACTTGAGAATAGGTTAATTGAAAGGATAGGCATAGTATTGATATTATACCATAAGCAATATTCTGTTTATTGCATTCATTACCAAATAGATATTTCTTTCTGTTGTTTCGAATCATAGTGTTTGGGGACTAATTCGTAATTATAAAAAGAGATATGAAATATTTACTTGATGGGGTTTTATTGGGAGCGATTTTTAAAGAGTCAAAAAAATAATCTTTATCGCTTTCCATAAATATATATAAAATATATCACAAAAACACCGTTTAAACGATTTTAGAAACAAATTCACAAAGCAAAAACAGCGTTTAATCCGATTTTATTGACTCTTCAGCTGTAATATTTTTTTTATTCACAATCATTTTTATGAGAAAAACTAAATTTAAAAGCTTATTAAAGAAGGTTAATTCCTACATTTTAATATCTAAGAAATCAATTATTGATGTTTTTTTATTTTTTATTTGACATTATCAATTGAAAAGCAAACAATTAGAATGAGAAAAACGCAAATAAAACCTTTATAAAAACAAGAGTTTTATTTGCATATTTTGACTGAGGGAGAGATTACTACTTTTTAGTATAAACGAAGAACGAACAAAATATGCGCTTATCTCTTTTTCTAAATGAAAAAAAGAATGCTACTGAATACATCTAAGTTGCAATAAGCCAGTAGTTCAACGTTGAAGAATTGTATTCCACTCGACTTCTAAGGCTTTTATCTATAAAAACAAATATATTCTTTTCGATTTTCAGAAAGATATATTGATTTCCCATATTAAACATAGTCTATATCTCTTTATACACTAGTAAAAAACTAGAAACCAATTAATTATTGAAATAAAAAGCATCATTTCAGTAATAACAATACATAGAGATAAAAAAAAACTCTTGAAAATTTTCAAGAGTTTTTTTTTATGCTTGCCCTGTGGGACCAAAGTTTAAAGGAATTGGAGGTTGTTCATAATCCTTAATTTCTCCATGTGCCTTTTCAAATCGATTCACATTGTCATTCAATGCTTTAAGCAATCGTTTTGCGTGTTGCGGTGTCAATATAATTCTGGATTTAACCTTGCTTTTTGGAGTCCCAGGCATAATACTAACAAAATCGACAACAAATTCAGATACTGAATGGTTTATAATTGCCAAATTGGAATATATACCTTCTGCTATCTTCTCATCCAATTCTATATTTATTTGCCCTTGTTTGGGTTTGTCTCCTTTATGATCTGCCATAATAAACGTTTTTTATGCTTCCTTATATAAGGAAGTCTCATTATTAATTTTCTTAATAAAAAAATCCTGCTTCGAGAAGCAGGATTTTAGAAGTTATTTGAAATTTCTAGCTAATCAAAATCCTAAATACAAGATTGGCAAAAAACAACAATTAATTATAATTTACTTCTTGCTTAGCTTTCATCATTTCATCGAATTCTTCTTTAGAACCTACTATGATGTTATCGTAAGCACGCATTCCTGTTCCTGCTGGAATTCTATGTCCTACAATTACATTTTCCTTAAGCCCCTCCAAAGAGTCCACTTTTCCTGCTACTGCCGCCTCATTAAGTACTTTGGTAGTTTCTTGGAAAGATGCTGCTGATATAAATGACTTGGTTTGCAATGATGCTCTTGTTATACCTTGTAAAATAGGTGTTGCCGTAGCTGGCTGAGCTTCTCTAGCCACTGCCAATTTCTTGTCTTCACGGCGAAGCAAAGAATTTTCATCTCTTAATTCGAAAGATGTAATAATCTGTCCTTCTTTGAGATTTGTCGATTCTCCTGCATCTTCAACAACTTTTTTACCAAATATCTCGTCATTTTGTTCAATGAAGTCAGACTTGTGCACCAATTGATCTTCTAAGAAAATGGTATCACCAGAATCAATTATTCTTACTTTACGCATCATTTGTCTTACGACTACCTCAAAGTGCTTATCATTTATTTTCACACCTTGCAAACGATATACTTCCTGAACTTCGTTAACCAAGTACTGTTGTACAGCTGCTGGCCCTTTGATGTTCAATATGTCATTTGGTGTTATAGAACCATCAGACAATGGCATACCTGCTTTAACGAAATCGTTTTCCTGTACAAGAATTTGATTTGACAACTTCACCAAGTATTTCTTAATATCTCCTAATTTAGATTCTATGATGATCTCACGATTACCCCTCTTGATCTTACCAAAAGATACGACACCGTCTATAGCACTTACTACTGCTGGATTAGATGGATTACGTGCTTCAAACAATTCTGTCACACGTGGTAAACCTCCTGTAATATCTCCTGCCTTAGCAGATTTACGTGGTATCTTAACCAATATCTTACCGATATTAATTTTTTCTCCATCGTCTATCATTATGTGTGCTCCAACTGGTAAGTTGTATGAACGGATTGCTTCTCCCTTTCCGTCTTCCACTATAAGCGTTGGTATCAACTTTTTATTTCTTGATTCCGAAATCACTTTTTCCTGGAACCCAGTCTGCTCATCTATTTCTACTTGATAAGTCACACCTTGTTCGATATTCTCATATCTGACTTTTCCAGCAAATTCAGAAATAATCACACCATTGTATGGATCCCATTCACAAACTACATCTCCTGTTTTCAGTTTATCCCCATTGTTTACGAATATACTTGAACCATAAGGTATGTTGTTTGTACTTAAGGTAATTCCTGTTTTCTTGTCGACAAGTTTCAACTCAGAAGTACGAGAGATAACGATATCTATCTCGTTTCCTTCTTTATCTTCTCCTTTGACTGTTTTCAACTCTTCAATTTCAGCGATTCCATCAAACTTCACAATTAACTTGTTCTCTTCAGAAATGTTTCCTGCAATACCTCCCACGTGGAATGTACGAAGTGTCAACTGCGTTCCTGGTTCTCCAATGGATTGTGCAGCTACCACACCAACAGCTTCTCCTCGTTGTACCATTTTATTCGTTGCCAAGTTACGTCCGTAACATTTAGCACAAATTCCTTTTTTGGCTTCACAACTAAGTGGTGAACGTACTTCTATAGATTCAAGAGGTGATGTTTCAATTGCTTTGGCAATATCGTCTCCTATGAGCGCTCCAGCTTCTATTATTATCTCTTCAGTCAATGGGTTGTATACATCATTAAGTGCTATACGTCCTACGACTCTTGCGCTTAATTTCTCTACAACTTCATCATTTTTCTTCAATGCTGTTACTTCAACACCTCGTAACGTACCACAATCTTCACTGTTTACTATCACATCTTGCGATACATCAACCAAACGACGTGTCAGGTAACCTGCATCAGCAGTCTTAAGTGCTGTATCGGCAAGTCCTTTACGTGCACCGTGCGTTGAAATAAAGTATTCCAAAATTGAAAGCCCTTCCTTAAAGTTGGAAAGAATCGGGTTTTCAATGATTTCTCCTCCTCCTGCATTGGATTTCTTAGGTTTTGCCATCAATCCACGCATACCTGTAAGCTGGCGAATCTGTTCTTTAGATCCACGTGCTCCAGAGTCAAGCATCATATACACCGAGTTAAACCCTTGTTGGTCTTCGCGGATACGTTTCATGGACAATTCTGTCAATTCTGCATTTGTCGATGTCCAAATATCAATAACTTGGTTATAACGTTCGTTATTGGTTATAAGTCCCATGTTATAGTTACCTGTAATACCATCAACTTTTTGGTTGGCAGCATCAATCATAGATTGCTTTTCCGGTGGGATTATAATATCTCCCAAACTAAATGACAGTCCTCCTCTAAATGCAAAATTGTAACCCAATGTCTTGATCTCATCCAAGAATGCAGCCGTTTCCGGTACGCTAGTCACCTTCAGAATATCTCCAATGATATCCCTAAGTGATTTCTTGGTCAAGACCTCATTTATGTATCCTGCAGCTGCTGGCACTTTTTCGTTGAAAAGTACACGCCCTACAGTAGTTTCTATAATTTGTGGCACTAATTCCCTTGCTTCATTAAAGTCGATTGTTCTTACTTTAATTTGTGCATTCAAATCAACACGTTGCTCATTGTAAGCTATTGTTACTTCTTCTGCAGAATAGAATGTCAATCCTTCACCTTTTACGATTAGTTCTGGTGTAGATTTGCGTAGTTTGGTCATATAATAAAGACCAAGCACCATATCCTGAGAAGGTACAGTTACCGGTGATCCATTTGCTGGATTCAAAATATTATGGGATGCCAACATCAATAATTGACATTCCAATATTGCTTCTGGCCCCAACGGTAAGTGAACCGCCATTTGATCTCCATCGAAATCGGCATTAAAGGCCGTACATACCAATGGGTGCAACTGTATTGCCTTACCTTCGATAAGCTTAGGCTGGAATGCTTGGATTCCCAGACGGTGAAGCGTAGGCGCACGGTTTAGCAATACTGGGTGCCCTTTAAGAACATTCTCCAAGATATCCCAAACCACTGGTTCTCTTTTATCGATGATTTTCTTGGCCGATTTTACAGTCTTTACTATACCTCTTTCTATTAATTTTCTAATAATAAAAGGCTTATATAGCTCTGCAGCCATGTTTTTTGGCAAACCACACTCAAACAATTTCAATTCCGGTCCAACTACAATTACTGAACGTGCAGAATAATCAACACGTTTTCCCAATAAGTTTTGACGGAAACGTCCTTGCTTACCTTTAAGTGAATCCGATAATGATTTTAATGGTCTGTTTGAATCTGTTTTTACTGCTGAAGACTTACGTGTATTATCAAACAATGAATCTACAGATTCCTGTAACATACGCTTTTCATTACGTAAGATTACTTCTGGAGCCTTAATCTCCACCAATCTTTTCAAACGGTTGTTACGTATAATTACACGACGATACAAGTCATTTAAATCAGATGTAGCAAAACGACCTCCATCCAATGGTACCAATGGACGCAATTCTGGCGGAATGATTGGAACAACCTTCATGATCATCCATTCTGGACGGTTTTCCCTGTTGTTGTTCGATTCACGCAATGCCTCAACAACTTGAAGACGTTTCAATGCTTCAGTCTTACGTTGTTTTGATGTTTCGGTATTGGCTTTGTGACGCAACTCATAAGACAACAAGTCCAAATCTATTCTTGACAATAGCTCAATAAGACATTCAGCTCCCATTTTAGCAATGAACTTCTCAGAATCCGTGTCTTCTAGGTATTGATTTTCTTGTGGAAGACTTTCCAATACCGTCAAGTATTCTTCTTCTGTAAGGAAATCCATCTTCTGCAATGGTTCTCCTTCTTCATTCTTAGCATTACCTGGTTGAATTACCACATAACGTTCATAATAGATAATCATATCCAATTTCTTGGATGGTAACCCCAATAAGTATCCTATTTTGTTTGGTAGAGAACGGAAGTACCAAATATGTGCAACTGGTACGACAAGGTTAATGTGTCCTACTCTATCACGACGTACTTTCTTTTCTGTTACTTCAACCCCACAACGGTCACATACAATACCTTTGTAACGTATTCTCTTATATTTACCACAAGCACATTCGTAGTCTTTTACAGGACCAAAAATACGCTCACAGAATAAACCATCTCTCTCTGGTTTATGTGTTCGATAATTGATAGTTTCTGGTTTTAAAACTTCTCCTCTGGACTCTGCTAAAATAGACTCTGGAGATGCTAAACCAATTGAGATCTTATTAAATCTCTTTACTGTATTCTTATCTTGTTTTCTTGCCATAATGCTGAAACTTTGATTTTTTTATAATTGAAACGACTTGGTTTAAGCCAAATGCTTCAATTTAAAAGATTCCCGCTTTCGCGGGAATGTATATTATTCCTCTAATCTAATGTCTAATCCTAATCCTTTCAATTCGTGCATAAGTACGTTGAAAGATTCTGGTAATCCAGGATCTGGCATTGGTTCACCTTTTACAATAGATTCGTAAGTCTTGGCTCTACCAACTACATCATCAGATTTTACAGTTAAGATTTCTCTTAATGTTGCAGATGCTCCGTAGGCTTCTAATGCCCATACTTCCATCTCTCCAAAACGTTGTCCTCCAAATTGTGCTTTACCACCAAGAGGTTGTTGTGTAATCAATGAGTATGGTCCAATAGAACGTGCGTGCATCTTATCGTCCACCATATGCCCCAATTTAAGCATATAGATAACTCCTACTGTTGCCGGTTGATCAAAACGTTGACCTGTTCCTCCGTCATACAAGTAGGTATGACCATATCTTGGAATTCCAGCTTCATCTGTAAATCCATTGATTTGATCAATTGTTGCTCCATCGAAAATTGGAGTAGCATAGGTACGTCCAAGATCTTGTCCTGCCCATCCCAATACTGTTTCATATATCTGTCCAATATTCATACGAGATGGTACTCCTAATGGATTCAATACGATATCCACCGGTGTTCCGTCCTCTAGGAAAGGCATATCTTCTTGACGAACGATACGTGCAACAATACCCTTGTTACCGTGACGTCCTGCCATTTTATCTCCTACTTTCAGTTTACGTTTTTTAGCAATGTAAACTTTAGCTAATTTTATAATACCAGCTGGCAACTCATCTCCTACAGAAATCGTAAACTTCTCACGTCTCAATGATCCTTGCAAATCATTTTCCTTGATCTTGTAGTTATGAATCAAATCTGCTACCAATTTGTTAGTATGCTCATCTGTTGTCCAAGTTCCCGAGGTCAAGTGAGTATAGTCATCCACTGCATTTAACATCTTCAAGGTGAACTTCTTACCTTTTGGCAAGACTTCTTCTCCTAAGTCATTAAATATACCTTGAGATGTTTTCCCATTCACTATGTTAAACAACTTCTCTACCAATACAGCTTGCAATGCTTCAAACTTGGCATTGTAAATTCCTTCCAACTGAGAAATGTCTTCTTTATCTTGGGCTCTTTTACGCTTGTCCTTGATAGCACGGGAGAACAACTTCTTGTTGATCACTACTCCATGCAAGGATGGCGATGCTTTTAAAGAGGCATCCTTAACATCTCCTGCCTTGTCTCCAAAGATTGCACGTAATAACTTTTCTTCTGGTGTTGGGTCGCTTTCCCCTTTTGGAGTGATCTTTCCAATAAGAATGTCTCCAGGTTTCACTTCCGCACCAATACGAATCATTCCATTTTCATCCAAATCCTTTGTGGCTTCTTCAGAAACATTAGGTATGTCATTGGTTAATTCTTCATTACCTAACTTGGTATCACGAACATCCAATGAATACTCATCGATATGTATGGATGTAAATATGTCTTCACGTACTACCTTTTCAGAAATTACAATTGCATCCTCAAAGTTATACCCCTTCCAAGGCATAAAGGCTACTTTCATATTTCTTCCCAAAGCCAACTCTCCTTTTTGAGTTGCATATCCTTCAGACAATACTTGTCCTTTAGAAACTTTATCACCTTTCTTGACGATAGGTTTCAAGTTTATGGAGGTTCCTTGATTCGTTTTTCTAAATTTAACCAATGGATAAGATTTCACATCGCTGTCAAAACTCACTTTGGCTTCATCTTCTGTACGATCATATTTTATTACAATCTCTTTTGCATCTACGTATTGTACAACTCCTTCTCCCTCTGCATTGATCAATACACGAGAATCCGATGCTACTTGACGTTCTAGTCCTGTTCCAACGATTGGAGCTTGCGGACGTAACAATGGTACTGCTTGACGCATCATATTGGATCCCATCAAGGCTCTATTCGCATCATCATGTTCCAAGAAAGGAATCAAAGATGCAGATATGGATGATATCTGGTTTGGAGCAACATCAGTATAATCGACCTTTGTTGGCTCAATTACAGGGAAATCACCTTCCATACGAGCAATTACCTTGTCATGAAGAATTTTACCATCTTCATCGACTTTCACGGTTGCTTGCGCTATTAATTTCTCTTCTTCTTCTTCCGCACTTAAATAGATCGGAGTACTTTTAATATCTACAACACCATCTGTTACTTTTCTATATGGTGTTTCAATGAATCCCATTGAGTTAACCTTTGCAAAAACAGAAAGGGAGGATATCAAACCAATATTCGGTCCCTCTGGTGTTTCTATAGGACATAGACGTCCATAATGCGTATAGTGAACATCACGTACCTCAAATCCTGCTCTTTCTCTTGATAGACCTCCTGGTCCCAATGCAGATAGACGACGCTTGTGCGTAATCTCTGCCAAAGGATTGGTTTGATCCATAAATTGAGACAATTGGTTCGTACCGAAGAAAGAATTGATTACTGAAGACAATGTCTTAGCGTTAATCAAATCTATTGGTGTAAAGACCTCGTTGTCACGAACGTTCATACGTTCACGAATAGTACGTGCCATACGGGCCAAACCAACTCCAAATTGTTGAGACAATTGCTCTCCTACCGTACGTACACGACGATTTGACAAGTGATCAATATCATCAATCTCTGCTTTTGAGTTGATAAGCTCTATTAAATATTTTATGATGGTAATGATATCTTCCTTTGTAAGCACTTGCTTATCCATTCCAATGTCAAGACCTAATTTCTTGTTCATTCTATAACGTCCAACTTCTCCCAAAGAGTAACGTTGGTCACTAAAGAACAACTTGTCTATGATACCACGTGCTGTTTCCTCATCTGGCGGCTCAGCATTACGTAATTGTCTATAGATATGTTCTACCGCTTCTTTTTCTGAATTTGTTGGATCCTTTTGAAGCGTATTATGTATAATTGCGTAATCTCCTTGTTCTGCACTTTCTTTATGCAAAAGAATGGTTTTAACACCTACTTCAAGGATTTCCTCTATGTTTTCTTTGTCCAATACCGTATCACGATCCAATACGATTTCGTTACGTTCTATCGATACTACCTCTCCTGTATCCTCATCCACGAAATCCTCGTGCCATGTATTCAATACACGCGCTGCAAGTTTTCTTCCTAGGTATTTTTTAAGTCCTGATTTTGATACTTTAACTTCTTCAGCCAAATCAAAAATTTCAAGAATGTCTTTATCTCGCTCAAATCCGATGGCTCTGAATAAAGTTGTTACTGGCAACTTTTTCTTTCTATCGATATAAGCATACATCACTTGGTTGATGTCTGTGGCAAATTCAATCCAAGATCCTTTGAAAGGAATAACCCTCGCTGAGTACAACTTTGTTCCATTGGCATGGAAAGACTGTCCAAAGAATACACCTGGAGATCTATGTAATTGAGAAACTACAACACGTTCTGCACCATTAATACAAAAAGTACCACTTGGAGTCATGTAAGGTATGGTTCCTAGGTACACATCTTGAACAATAGTTTCGAAATCCTCGTGTTCAGGGTCTGTACAATATAACTTTAACCTAGCTTTAAGCGGAACGCTATATGTAAGTCCTCTTTCAATACATTCTTCTATGGCGTATCTTGGTGGATCTATAAAGTAATCTAAGAATTCTAAGACGAATTGATTACGTGTGTCTGTTATTGGAAAGTTTTCCATGAAGGTGTTGTATAACCCTTCATCACCTCTTTCTTCAGATTTTGTTTCTAATTGGAAAAAATCCTGGAAGGACTTTATTTGAATATCCATGAAATCCGGATATTCAGTTCTATTGACAATAGACGAGAAATTTAATCTTTCAGCTTGTGTTACTAACATCAATGGACGAAATTTTGATTAAAAAAAATATGATTGCATATAGCTTATCACTATATACGACAAATGGTCTAGGTCTAAGAGGCTATTCCTCCAGACCTAAACCTTTGTAATGTTTTAGAGTAAAGCTTACTTAAGCTCAACCTCTGCTCCAGCTTCTTCTAATGAAGTTTTCAAACCTTCTGCTTCATCTTTAGAAACACCTTCTTTGATTGCACTTGGTGCATCGTCAACTAATCCTTTAGCTTCTTTCAAACCTAATCCAGTTAATTCCTTAACCAATTTCACTACAGCCAACTTAGCGCTACCTGCGGCTTTAAGGATTACATCAAATTCAGTTTGCTCTTCAGCAGCTTCAGCACCAGGTCCAGCAGGTCCAGCAACTACAGCAGCAGCTGCAGGCTCGATACCGTACTCATCTTTTAGTATGTTTGCTAATTCGTTAACGTCTTTTACTGTAAGGTTAACTAATTGTTCTGCGAATTCTTTTAAATCTGCCATTTTCTATCGTTTTAATAATTTTGTAATTGTAATAATATATTTGTAATAAAGTGCGTACTCTTTAAATTATCCTTCTTTCTCGGATAAAGTCTTGATGATACCCGCTAGTTTCCCTCCACTAGATTGAAGTGCAGAAATAACGTTTTTAGCAGGTGACTGCAACAATCCGATGATATCTCCAATCAATTCTTCTCTAGACTTGATATTGACTAACATATCCAATTGGTCATCTCCAATATATACCGCTTCCTCAATGAATGCCCCTTTCAACAAAGGCTTTTCAGATTTCTTGCGGAAGGCTTGGATGACTTTTGCAGGTGCATTACCAGTTTCAGAATACATAACTGATGTATTTCCTTTAAGCGTTGTTGGCAAGTCTCCAAATTCCTTGTCTGAAGCTTCCATTGCTTTTTCAAGCAATGTATTTTTAACTACTGCCAATTTTACGTTTGCTTTGAAACAAGCACGACGTAAAGCCGAAGTACTACCTGCATTCAATCCTGAGATATCTGCTAAATAAATATTAGCATTATCGGCTAACTGAGCAGTTAATTCTTCAATAACTTGTGATTTTTCTTCTCTTGTCATAATAATAAGTTATTTAACTACTAACCGATTTTTGTATCAACAGCTATACTAGGGCTCATTGTACTAGACATAAAAATGCTCTTTACATAGATACCTTTGGCCGCTGTTGGCTTCAGTTTCATTAATGTTGTTAATAATTCGTTTGCATTTCCAGCTATCTTATCTGCGCTAAAAGACGCTTTTCCAATTGCTGCATGAACGATTCCAGTTTTATCAACTTTGAAGTCAATCTTACCAGCTTTCACTTCTGTTACTGCTTTAGCAACATCCATAGTTACCGTTCCTGTCTTAGGGTTAGGCATTAAACCACGAGGACCTAATACACGTCCCAATGGGCCTAATTTACCCATTACGCTAGGCATGGTGATAATTACATCTACATCTGTCCACCCTGATTTTATTTTATCTAGGTATTCTTGCAAACCAACGTAATCTGCTCCTGCTGCCTTTGCTTCTTCCTCCTTGTCTGGAGTTACCAATGCCAACACCTTTACATCTTTACCTGTACCGTGAGGAAGAGATACTACACCTCTTACCATTTGATTTGCTTTTCTTGGATCTACTCCAAGACGTACAGCGATATCCACTGAAGCATCAAACTTTGTATTGGTTATTTCTTTTACTAATGCTGAAGCTTCCTCTAAAGAATACACTTTGTCCTTTACGATTTTTGCTTGAGCTTCTTTTTGTTTCTTTGTTAATCTTGCCATTTTAAAATCTTTTTAGGTTAATTAGGTGCTTCACCACCTTTAACAGTTATACCCATAGATCTTGCAGTTCCTGCTACCATTTTCATTGCAGATTCAATGGTAAATGCATTCAAATCCGGCATTTTGTCTTCTGCAATTGTTCTAACTTGATCCCAAGAAACTTTTGCTACTTTCTTAACGTGAGGTTCACCTGATCCTTTTTTCACCTTGGCCGCTTCTAATAATTGTACTGCAGCTGGAGGGGTTTTAATAACAAACTCGAAAGATTTGTCTTTGTAAACCGAGATAACAACTGGTAATACTTTACCAGATTTGTCCTGTGTTCTAGCATTAAATTGCTTACAGAACTCCATAATGTTAACTCCAGCAGCACCTAAAGCGGGTCCAACCGGTGGCGACGGATTCGCAGCACCTCCCCTTACTTGTAACTTAACTACTTTACTTAATTCTTTTGCCATTTTTAATAATTTAGTTCGGTATCAATTTATTTTTGGAAGCATAAATCAATCCCATCTTTATTGTAACAATTATTATATCTTTTCTACTTGCATATAGCTTAACTCCAATGGCGTCTTTCTTCCAAATATCTTTACCATTACTTCAAGCTTACGCTTTTCTTCGTTTATGTTCTCTATGGTTCCATCAAAACCATTAAATGGTCCATCGATAACCTTGACTGTTTCTCCCTTTGTATAAGGAATGGCCACATTGGCATCCGTATCTACAGTCAATTCATCCACCTTACCTAACATCCTGTTAACTTCGGATTGTCTCAACGGTAATGGATCACCACCTTTTGTTGCGCCTAAAAAACCAATTACATTTGTAATTGATTTGATTATATGAGGAATCTCTCCTGTCAAATTTGCCTTAATCATTATATAACCACTGAAATACACTTTTTCCTTGGTTATCTTTTTCCCATTACGGATTTGCACTACGTTCTCTGTAGGAACCAATACTTGCTCAACATAATCTTGCAAACCCAATCGAGCAATTTCATTCTCGATATAAGTTTTGATTTTATTTTCTTGACCACTTACCGCTCTTACAACGTACCATTTTTTCTCACCTACTTCAGCCATGGAATCTTAATTTTAATGTTAACCTCCTATTAAACTAAAATACTGACTTATAACCTTACTAAAAACAGTATCTATGCCCCATATAGCCAAAGAGAATATAATTGAAAACACCGCTACCAAAACAGTCAAACTTTGTGTTTCAGACCAAGGTGTCCAAGTTACATTGTTTTTCAATTCACCAAATGATTCTTTTATGTAATTTACTATTCCAGCCATTTATATTCTTTTTATAAGGATTAAAACAAATCGCTCCTCTATACTTTTAATTTAACGTCTGAAAAACAAAATCCAAATACTTCATTTTTCATTAAGCACGGGTTGAGAGACTCGAACTCCCGACACCTGGTTTTGGAGACCAGTGCTCTACCAACTGAGCTAAACCCGTAAATATAAGTCAAGGTGTTCCAAAAAAAGAAACACCTTAACTTTTATATGATCATTAGAATAATTATTCTATAATTTCAGTTACCTGACCAGCTCCTACCGTTCTACCTCCTTCACGGATTGCAAAACGTAATCCTACGTTCATTGCAATTGTTTGGATCAATTCAACGTGGATAGTCAAGTTATCTCCTGGCATAACCATCTCTACTCCTTCTGGCAAAGCAATGTTACCTGTCACGTCAGTTGTACGTACGTAGAACTGTGGACGGTAGTTGTTATGGAATGGAGTGTGACGTCCACCTTCTTCTTTCTTAAGGATATAAACCTCTGCCTTGAATTTTTTATGTGGTGTTACAGAACCTGGCTTACAGATTACCATACCTCTTGATATTTGAGTCTTCTCAATACCTCTCAACAAGATACCTGCGTTATCTCCAGCTTCACCTCTATCCAATATTTGACGGAACATCTCGATTCCTGTGATAGTAGATGTCAATTTCTCAGCTCCCATACCAATGATTTCAACAGGATCTCCCGTGTTAGCGATACCAGTCTCGATACGACCAGTTGCTACAGTACCACGTCCTGTAATAGAAAACACATCCTCGATAGGCATCAAGAAATCTTTATCAACTTCTCTCAACGGCTCTTCAATCCAGTTATCTACAGCTTCCATCAATTCCATTACCGTATCAACCCATTTTTGCTCACCATTAAGCGCACCTAAAGCAGAACCAGATACTACAGGTCCATTGTCACCATCATACTCATAGAATGACAACAATTCTCTAACCTCCATATCAACAAGCTCCAAAAGCTCTTCATCATCAACCATATCTACTTTGTTCAAGAACACAACGATTCTTGGAATACCTACTTGACGTCCTAACAAGATGTGCTCACGAGTTTGTGGCATTGGTCCATCTGTAGCAGCAACTACTAATATTGCACCATCCATTTGAGCGGCACCAGTTACCATGTTCTTTACATAATCGGCGTGACCTGGACAATCAACGTGAGCATAGTGACGATTAGCTGTCGCATATTCTACGTGTGATGTATTAATTGTAATACCTCTCTCTTTCTCTTCAGGAGCGTTATCGATTTGATCGAAATCCTTTGCTTCTGATAAACCTGCATCAGCTAATACTTTAGTAATAGCAGCAGTTAAAGTTGTTTTACCGTGATCTACGTGTCCAATTGTACCAATATTCAAGTGTGGTTTTGAACGATCGAAAGTTGCCTTTGCCATGTTTTAATAATTTAATCTTAGTTATATAATAATATTAGTGTTCTATTTTTCTATTTCTTCAATATAGAGCCAATGACGGGATTTGAACCCGTGGCCTCTTCCTTACCAAGGAAACGCTCTACCCCTGAGCTACACCGGCTTAAATATTAGAGCGAGAGACCGGGTTCGAACCGGCGACATTCAGCTTGGAAGGCTGACGCTCTACCAACTGAGCTACTCTCGCAATTACTTAAAATCCTTTTAGTTTAAAATTTAGTGGGGAGAGCAGGATTCGAACCTGCGAAGACATAGTCAGCAGATTTACAGTCTGCCCTCGTTGGCCGCTTGAGTATCTCCCCTATCTTAAACTTTTCACTCTTTTAAAGAACTTTCAAACTACAATCCCATTTCTTAGGATCCTTGCTTGATTTTTGAGCCGATGGAGGGACTCGAACCCACGACCTGCTGATTACAAATCAGCTGCTCTAGCCAGCTGAGCTACATCGGCTTTTTTTTGGCGATTTTTATCATAAAAAAAGCCCGCTATTTCTAACGGACTGCAAATGTATATATTTATTCTTTTATTCAAAACATTTTTTGAAAATATTTCTCATATTTTTTTTCATATATGCGTTCTCAGCTTTTCTTTTCTCTTTTTTAGTTGTCTTTCTAATGATGCTACGGCAATATCAGCACCTTCCTCAAATGATTTGCATTGCTTTTTCACAACGAAACTATCTCCAGGCACGCTTACCCTGGCTTCAAATATTTTATTCTGCTTATCTCTTGTATTTTCTACTTTCAAAAACACATCTGATTTAATGACCTTATCATAGAACAATTCCAATTTATCCATTCTTTTTTGGATAAAATCCAATAGTTTCTGATCTGCGTTAAAATTTACTGATTGTGTGTTCACCTTCATATTCTTCATTTTTATTGGTTAAACAATGATTGCTGTCTTATTTTTTACTTCTTGGGTGCGCTTTGGAATATACTTTTTTCAATTCTGCTATACTATTATGCGTATAAACTTGTGTCGCTGCCAAACTGGAATGCCCCAAAAGTTCTTTCACAGCATTTAAATCTGCTCCTTGGTTTAGTAAATGAGTTGCAAATGAGTGCCTTAATATATGCGGACTCTTTTTCACCTTTGTGGAGGTCTTACTAAAATACTCATTTATTATTCTATAGACAAGTGTTTCGTAAATTTTAACCCCTTTTTTTGTTAAAAAAAGAAATTCTTGATCCTTTATTACATCCAGCGATTTTCTTTGCTCACCATATGCCTTTATGGAAGCTATTACCGAGTCCAACAATGGCACATACCTCTCCTTGTTCCTCTTTCCCAACACTTTCAAAGTCTTGTTCGCCAAATCTAAGCTAGACAGCTTTACTTCCACCAATTCAACCCTTCGTATCCCAGTTGAGTAAAACAGTTCTATAATCAACTTGTTGCGACAGCCTTCAAAATCATTCTCATGATTGAGTTCATCTATGACTTCGTTTATTTCCGATTCCGAAAATGGAACTTGTATTTTCTTACTTGTCTTCAACGCCTTGTGCTTTGCCAACGGATTGACTTCCAAATCCCCAATCTTCAGCAGAAACTTGTAATAGGAATTCAATGCAGAGACCTTTCTATTTATGCTCCGGTTTGTTAATTTACTTTCTACCAAGCCAACTATCCAACTTCTTATTTGTGCATAGTTTGCGTCTTTCAAAACCGAATCTTCATATTCTGAGCACAAAAAATCCTGAAAGGATTCTATATCTTTTTGATACGCATTCACAGTTAATCTGGAATAGTTTTTTTCCAACAACAAATATTCTGCAAACGATTTTATGGACATCTTGATTTATTTAAGGTATCGATTAAAGTAAATATAACAACTTTTAGAAGTCGATTGTATTTATACCACAAAAAAATCCCACTTAACTATATAAAGTGGGATCAGTATTGTTATCGAACATATTTGCAATTGCAACAAACTCATCATTCCTTGAACAACGACGCTCTTCTAGTCAGGTCTTGAATGAGTTTTTGATCTTCTTCACTTTCAAGCAAGATGTTATACGTATCCCAGAACTCTTTATTGTATGGTTTAGGTGAAAATATATCCTCATCCCATTCTCCTTGAAGCTCTGTCTTGATTTCCTCCTTATCCAAAATAATTTCTGAAAACAGGATTTCTTGAACCGTATAGTAATAACGTTCTTCCCTATTGTACCTTGCTTCCTCTTCTTCATCCAGTCTCCCTTTCCCTCTATATGCCACGTTAACCAGTTTAGGCGTTTCATAGTATATGTAGTTGGGGTACATTTTGTCTTTATATTCCTTATAAGTAATAACCAACTTATGATTAACCTGTGTGTCAAATAGACGCTTGCTTCTAATTTTTTGTTGTTTAGAGGCAGCTACAAGCTCGTATTCTATCTTTTTGATGGCGTAATTATCCCAATAGATGTAAACCCATCCATTGGCCTCAAATCCTTCATTATAGATCCCTTTGGTTCCCAGCCCAACGAATTCGGCGCTTTTAGTTATCTTTATCTTATAGATCTTTCGTTCGTTGTCCACTAGCACGGTATCCAGTTCGAATTGGTGTGTTTCAAGGATGCCATCTCCAAACAAAGCCTTTGCATTATTGGCATTTCGAAGCATATTCAATTTCCCTTGAAAGATGTTCTGTAACCCATTCACCCTCTTGTCGTTCCATTTTATGGCTTTGACCAACGAGGCCGTTTTGATCGTATCTCTCTTTAAGTTCTTTGATTTGAGTTTTCTATAGGAGTTTTGATTGAGATACGAACGGTAAGTAAACAAACTATCTATGTTCCTGAGGTCATAACTTTTCCTTACTTGATCGACATTTATCTTCAAATGATCTTTTGAGGCTGAGGCAAAACCGGAATCGTATACCGTGATGGCACTTTCTATGAGCCATTTGAATTCTATTTTGTTTCTCTCCTTGTGACGTAAAAACCCTTTTTGCATATAAGAGGAATCTGGCAGGTTTCTTGGCAATCTTTCCAATGCTCTAACCATGATTCCATTTCCTGTTTTGGGCCTCGGCTCCCCTACTATCAAAACCTCTTCCAATGATGCGACTTCCTCATCCAGATATATCTCCAAACTTCCATCATATTCTTCCAATGGTGTCTTAAGAGTTGAATACCCTATTGATGATACGACAAGGGTATCCTTCATATTTTCCTTTGGCACCTGAAGCACAAATTTCCCATCGGAATTGGTGATTGTACCTATTGTCGTATTTTTTATGTAAACACTGGCACTTTCTATTGGAATACCTTTACTGAAATCTGTCACCTTGTTTTTCAATACCATTTGAGCAAATGCCAATGAAGTGCAAAAGCATAAAAGGATTAACGCTAGATATTTTTTGTAATGAACTTGTAACATTTTATATAATGAGGTTAATTAATTTGTTCGCTATGATTAAAGAATTATATGTATTTGCTTTTCAATTCTTACTTTATCAACAATCAATTTCATTAATTATTGTATTGCTCTATACAAAACAACAATCGAACCATTTTTTAATTACTTGTTATATTACTTATAAAACCAACCATTATATTGAGAGTGATAGCAGCTTTTTTTTTCATGAAAACCATAATAAAACCAACGCTTGACCGCAGGTTTGCACTCTTTCTTGTCGATAATCATTTTGGCGATAATCTTTGGTTTTTTTCACCAAAATCATAATCTCATTAGTGTTTGACCGCAGGTTTGTACTCTTTCTTGTCGATAATCATTTTGGCGATAATCTTTGGTTATTTTCACCAAAATCATAATCTCATTAGTGCTTGACCGCAGGTTTGTACTCTTTCTTGTCGATAATCATTTTGGCGATAATCTCTCTCAAGATTTCAGAAGTCCCTCCTCCTATGGGGCCTAAACGACTATCCCTTAGCAATCGTGCCATCGGATAATCCTCCATATAACCATAACCTCCTAGCATTTGTAAGCATTGGTAAACAACTTCATCTGCCATTTTGGTTGACTTCAATTTAGATATTGTGGCTTCTTTTACCACATATTCTCCTTTGTCCAACCTTGCCGTAACCGAATAATTGAATTCTTTGCATACTTCCATATCTGCATACAACTCTGCTATGGTGTGTCTCAGTGCTTGAAACCTGTCTATCGTCTTGCCAAATGCTTGGCGTTCCGACATATATTGTATGGCATACTCCAAAGCGTATTCTGCCCTAGCGTGCGCATTTATACCCATTATAAGACGCTCCAAGGCAAAATGTTGCATTATGTATCCAAATCCCTTGTTCTCTTCTCCCATCAAGTTACTAGTAGGAATAACAACATCATCGAAAGCTATCTCTCCTGTGTCCGATGCTCTCCATCCCAGTTTATCCAACTTTGTCGCAGAAACACCTGGTGTATCCCTATCCACTATAAATATGCTAATTCCCTTGTTCCCAAGTTCTGGGTTGGTTTTAGCCGCAACTACAATATAATCGCTATAAACTCCATTTGTAATAAATGTCTTTGATCCGTTGAGTACATAGGTGTCTCCTTTCTTGACTGCAGTGGCTCGCATACCCGCAACATCACTTCCTCCAAAAGGTTCAGTTACCGCCATGGCTCCTATCATTTCTCCCGTGATGCTTTTGATCAGGTACTTCTCCTTTATTGCCTCTCCTCCTTCGGCATTAACATGTGTCATTGCCAAATAAGCATGAGCCCACATCGCCGCTGCAAAACCACCCGAGTTTATCTTTTGCAATTCCTCCAAGAATATTGCAGTATAGAACAAGTCCAGCCCTAGTCCTCCATAAGCCTCGGGATAAGCAATCCCAAAAAACCCCATCTCTCCGAACTTTTCCCATATGAAACGATCTATGACTCCCGTTTCTTCCCATTTGTCTATGTGGGGAACAACTTCTTTTTTTAAAAAATCTCGTAAACTTTCCCTAAACAATTGATGTTCTTCCGTGAAGTATCTGCTATCCATTTATGATGTAATTCGTTATATTATTATTATTATAGGGTCAAATATAATCTAATTATCTCTATTTTTTTAATGGGGAAGTCCTTTACTTTTGTTAATTCCTCCATGGATTCATAACCTTCTCTCAATGTCCTTTGTTCAATTATGGCATGGGCTATTTCGTAATCTATATGTCTAATGGTCACCAATTCATCCACGGTAGCATCATTGAGACTTATCTTTTCAATTGCTTTTGGAGTTCCAATTTTAAATTCCTTCTTTATGGATTCTATCACTTCAGGACTCAATCCGTAAACATCGGATAGTTCAACAAGGCTTGTCAAGCCTTTATACTTGTCTCTGTAATTTACTATCCGTTGTGACAATTTTTCTCCTACACCATGTACTTTTTGAAGCTGGACAACTGTAGCCACATTTAAATCTATTTTCTGCCTTTCGGTTTTTAAAGTATTTCCATGAACAAATTTTGAATTATGCTTGGACTTGGAACGCGTTACCCATTCAGGAAATTTGAAATATGGAGAAATCATTGCCAATAGAGAATCTGACACCTTGGTGACCTGTTGGAATTCTTTGGCTGAATTCACCCATTTATCTTGTTCTCTATATTTTAGCAGTCTATCGATTTCTGCCGTCCCCATCCCTAAAGTGTATCCCTTGTAATCTGTAATGAAATTAGGGTTGAATCGATAGACCTTCGGTTTTCGGTTTTCTATTTCAATGGCTTTCAGCGAATCGATTTCTACCACATATTGTTTCAACTTCTGCTGATTGACTGTTGGTTCCTCTGTAGAAAAATCAACAAAAGCATATAGACACTGCAATGCAAATATGAGCAGCAACAATAAAAAAATCCCTTTTCGTTGTTGTCTTGTATAAACGAAAAGGGATTTGATTTTCATATATTTTATTTGTTACTCCTTTATTGTCTTTATGGCATCAAGGTATCTTTTCAATTGCTGTTTAACTACAGGAAACAAGAAGAACAACCCTACCATATTAGGGAACACCATAGCAAAGATCATCGCATCGGAGAATGCCCATATGGATCCCATACTTGCTGCTGCTCCTATGATGACGAATGTCAAGAATAAAAACTTATACGTTAAATCCGCAGTCTTGCCTCTTCCAAACAAGAACTTCCATGATTGCAATCCATAGTAAGACCAAGAAATCATTGTAGATACTGCAAACAATACCACGGCTATCGTCAAGAATACATCAGAATAAGGAATATACTGAGCAAAAGCCTTAGATGTAATTCCTGCTCCCTCATAAGCCACACCATCTATCATCACAGAACCTTCTCCTCCGTATTCGAATGCTCCACCGAAGTTGAATATGATGATCACCAAAGCAGTCATCGTACAAATTACAACTGTATCGATAAACGGTTCCAACAAGGCCACAAGCCCCTCAGAAGCAGAATATTTAGTTTTTACTGCGGAGTGAGCTATGGAAGCTGAACCAGCTCCTGCCTCATTTGAGAATGCCGCCCTTTTAAATCCGACCAACAATACTCCTATAACGCTACCAACTCCTATCGCAGTTGGATTGAATGCTTCTTTTAATATTAGACCTATTGCATCGTCAATTAAAGAGAAATTACTCAATATGATGTAGAGGCAAGCAATCAAGTACATTACCGCCATAAATGGCACCACTTTCTCTGTAACAGAAGCAATCCTTTTAATCCCTCCTATAATGATAATTCCCACTAACAAGGCCAATACTACTCCAATCCAGAATCCAGCTCCAGCATCTGTAAGCCCCATCAAATCTTTCAATACAATGGTTGCTTGATTTGATTGAGCAGCATTACCTCCTCCAAAGGATCCTCCAATACAAAAGATTGCAAAGAAAACCGCTGCTATCTTTCCTAACATGGCAAACCCTTTTTCCTTAAGACCTTTGCTTATGTAATACATAGGTCCTCCATATACTGTCCCATCTTCTCCTACATCTCTATATTGTACCCCCAACGTACACTCCACAAACTTAGAAGACATCCCCAGCAATCCACATACGATCATCCAAAACGTTGCTCCAGGCCCACCTAATGCTATAGCCAATGCGACACCTGCAATATTCCCATTTCCTACTGTACCGGAAACAGCCGTTGCCAATGCCTGAAAGTGAGTTACCTCTCCTTCTTCGCTTTCATCTCTTATCGTATCAGGAATATCTCCATCTATAGGCAATTCTGTCTTTTCAACACCATGGTTGTCTATGGAGTCATACTTACCCCTAACTACGTTTATTGCCGTTGGAAAGCGTCTAATGTTTACAAAACCAAAATAAATGGTAAAGAACAATGCACTACCAACCAATAGTATGAGTACGAATGGTATACCTCCAATCTCAAAGAAAACAATCTTTGAAACAGTATCCGAAATAGGTTTAAAACCTTCATCTATACGTTGATCCAATCCTTTTTCGGCAACTTCTTGTCCAAAGGTTAAAAATGGTAATATTAAGGTAAAAATTGAAAGAAGATATTTCTTCATAATCTATTATCGTTAGTTAATTTTTTAATTTAAGACCAGCAAGATGCAAAAAAATGCTGACTTTTTAAAAGTATATCTTCAAATTAACTATAAATTCCTAAATTATTAATTTGAAAAAGAAACTCAATCCAGATTGTAAATGGAATTTAGTTTTTGTATCTGTTCTGGTCGCCCCAAAACTATGACTTTAGAGTTGGGAACCAGTTTCAATTCTGCTTCCGGATTCACGATGTACTCCCCGTCGCTCCCTTTGAACCCAATGACCGTACACCCTGTCTTATTTCTTAGATCGAGGTCTTTTATTGTACGTATGCTCGATGTATTGTACAATTTGTTCACACCGACTTCTTCTATGTTTATGTTGTCCTCTCCTACTATGGATAAATTGTCTATGAATTCTATTAAATCCGGAACAACAACCAAAGATGCCATATGATCTCCTCCTATTCTATCTGGCAAGATTACATTGTTGGCACCGGCCAGTTTTAGCTTCTTATAAGATGTTTCTTGAGAAGCACGACTAATAATTCTCATTCCTTTGTTTATCTGTCTTGCAGAAAGTACGATGAACAGATTATCCGCATCGTTTGGCAATGCTGAAATCAATGTACTTGCCCTATCCACCCCCGCTTCCAACAGCACTTCATCTTCATTGGCATTGCCATATACAAAAGCAAGATGTTCGCGTTGAAATTTTTCGATGATCTCTTTATTCTTCTCAATAATCACAAAAGGTTTTTCATGGGCCAATAACTTTTTCGCAGCTTGTTTCCCATTACGACCATATCCACAAATGATGATATGGTTGGAAAGGTTGTTTATTTTCTTTTTCATCTTCTTTTGTTTTAATTCCTCAATATTGTTGCTACTCAAAATGTACTCTGTTATTACCGTCAACGCATAACCAACTATAAATACACTCGCCAGTATTAAAAATATCGTAAATACCTTGGCATTGTCATCCAAAGGAGCTACTTCTCCAAAGCCAACCGTGGTAATGGTTATCACAGTCATGTACAAGGCGTCTACCAGAGAATACCCAGGTAGCAACTTAAATCCTATCACACCTACAAACATCAATACCACCAATAGCATTATTGCCTTGTATATTCTAGTTCTGAAAAGTTGAATTAAACGATTGCTCATAAATCGAAAACTGATGATCTCTTGGTGTACAACATATCTTTGATACGCATCCAAAAAGCTAAAAACAAATACAACGCAAAGCCAAATCCTACCGTCACAAAGGTTAGATACATAAAAGAGGTTCTCACCACTTTTGCCCTAATACCCAATCGATCTGCAATTCGCTGGCAAACATGATATCCATGCTTTTGAAAATACAATAAAGGTTTGTAGATTATTTTCATAGTTGCAAGTTAAATAAAAAAAGTATGTGTTAAGTCCAAATGTTGTTTTCTCGCTAAAATCAGGCCATTTTCAATGAGTATGAAAAACACTCAATTGCGTTGCATTAGAATTTCGCTGCCAATGGCACAGTGCAAACACTTGTTCTTATCACAATATTCTGTTTTAAGTTGTATCAAGGCCTGAGACTGCAAGGCCGTCTTTGAAATTGGTTTCAAAGCATTAAACGCATCGACAATGCCATTCTTTTCCGGCGCCATTTGTTGAATGAGGTTTATGACATCGTCTTCTATCTGTTTCCCTTGATATCTTGCATAGCTGAACTTCAATGGAACGATAGTGTTTATTATCAGTAAATCCACAAACATTTTTGTCATTCGCTTTTTCGTTGCTCTGGATGCCTTTCCGAAAGTGTAATGATTGTCCCAAAACCCAGAAGTCGTCACAGCAAATACATCATAGATTTCTTCTTTTGTCTTCGCCTTTATTACTTTTGAAAACACATTTTGGTGCAAATGATATAGGTTGGCCAATTGTGACAATCGGATCGTGGGAAAATTGGCTGGTCTCAACCTAAAAAACTGTAAAGGCATTACCCCTATGTTGGTTATTCCAAACTTTTGCTTTAAAAACCCATACTCCTTTTGAAGTTCCAAATAGTATGGTTCCTGCATGTCTTGCTCCAAAACATTGGCCTGCCCAAAAAACAAGGCCTCCAAACTCAACAACTTGGATTGCTGCTTTCTCACTATCGAAAAATCAAATGAATTTGCAATGCTAAAAAAAGCATCGCCATTAACCTTGAGACCAAAGTTTTTAGCCAATAATTTGAAGAAGACCGCTTCCCAATCGTTTTTAGATTTCTTTAAGGCATCTTCTATGTTTTTAGATTTTCGTTCTAGACGTTCAAAGTACAAACGTTCCATCCAATTGTTCATTGTAAAATGTTCAATCGCCTCAAAATCATTTTCGCAATTAATCCATTTTTTCGTTTTATCAAATAGTTTTCGATAATTTTCCAACGCCTCTTTGTTTACATACTTACCCAGTTCCAAAGTGGCCATTGCACTATTGTCCTTTCTATATACTTCTGCATCATATTCCCAAACCACATGCAAGATCACATTGTCATAATTACTATCCATTTCATGGTTATGTAAAAACCAATCACTGGACTTAACATGGATCTCTACATTTCCAGCCCAATCCTGTCCTCCAATTTTCAAACGTGCATTAAAAAAGTCGGGACCTCCATTATGATTATGTTCTCCAACATTAATCAATTCAACTACCTCTTCTTCTACTGTCTTTAAATTAAGTAGTTCTATTTTTTTATGTTTCCAGAGATAATGGAGAAAATCTTCTTGCATGGATGAAATTACAATTTTATTTATAATCTTCTAATGTAATTTTTTTTGTGATAAAAAAGGACGTAATCTTCAATCTAAAACGAATAAAAAATCATCCTTAAAAAAAAGACATCCACATTCTAGTAAAAAACATTATGAATTAAATCTTTATTTTTACCTGTAACATTGTCTCAAAAGCCTTCTCTATATTAAAGTAACAAAATGAAACCATGAACAAATCATTTACCTCTTTCTTTCTTATCATATGTTTTACCCTTGTATCTTATGGGCAATCCAAAAGCAAGGTTACCGAAGATTTCAATGACATATACAATAATCTGAGTTATAATTACATCTACCTTAACGACAAACATGTAGATATGGACTGCATTAAAAAAACTTATACAGCCAAAATAAAAGCATTGAAGAGTAAAGATGATGTGCTTTTGTATTTTGAATATTTGTTGGATGAGTTTTATGACAGCCATCTAACACTCACTTCACATAATAAAAAGTCCTATCGTCTCCACTCCCCAATATTTTCCAAAACGAAAAGTAATGTGACCCTCATCACTCAAGTATGGAAAAGTCAGATTGCTTCCAAAATGCCCCATAATATAATTGGAGCCGAAATCTTAAGTTTCAACGGTATTGCTTTCAATCAAATGATTGATTCCTTCCCTACAAGCTGTAATGACAAAACACGTGACGATGTACGTAGTTGGATTGGGAATAAAATATTGGCTGGACGCTATAGCGAACCACGTAATTTAGACTTGAAATTGAGCAATGGCAAACAAGTGTCGATTAACCTAGATAACATAAAGTACAAAGAAGATGTTGGTTTTGTGTCAGTTCATAAGATCGACAACATAGGTGTAATAAGAATTAATGATGCTCTTGGTAAAAACAAACTCATTTCACAATTCGATTCTGCTCTTAAAACCGTAATGAATACCGATGGACTCATCTTGGATCTACGCAATACAATAAGTGGTGGAAATACTTACGTAGCTAGGGGGATCATGGGACGCTTCATCAATAAAACCACCCCATATCAAAAACATTGGACCTATCAGAACTTTTCCGATCAACCACTAGTGGAAAGCTCTTCGATAGCACTAGTTAGTCCTAGGGGGGACATTTACAATAAACCCTTGGTAGTTCTTGCTAACCGATGGACTGGCAGCATGGGAGAAGGACTGACCATTGGCTTTGATGCTATGAAGCGAGCGAAAATCGTAGGTACGGAAATGGCAAAGCTTAAAGGGAGCATGTATGGTTATTCATTTAAAAACAGAAAATACGGCTACCAGTTATCTGGTGAAAAAATGTATCACCTCAACAGTACTCCTAGAGAGGACTTTATTCCTGAATACAATGTAAAGGCGACTACTGTGGATGAAGATCATATTCTAAAAAAAGGCATATCCATCTTAAAGGAATGCTTCGTAAAGCAATGAGCACATTTCTATACTGACCGTTTGACCATCTTATCTCTAATACAGAGTATTCCCATAATTGTGTCATAAATATACATTCTTCACCTGTTCTTTAGCAGTTACCGAGATTACATAAGGTAAAACACGTAATTCTACGTATTTGACCTATAGGAAAATGTTTTAATTTTGCTCTGGATCAAATCATAAAACCATCACTTCAAGACCTCTATTGACTCTACAACTTCATCAATCAGCTTTCTAATGTAAAACTCAAAAGCATTCAACATCATGAAACATCACGGCACTCAAAAAAAAGCCTCTTTTTTAAAAATCAATTCAATAATGATTGGTATTCTATCACTGTTCCTTATCATCAATTCTTGTTCTCAAAAAACAAAAGACAACATAAAGTTCCCCATCACCTACCCTTTAAGCGACTTAACTGACTCCATAACCAATACGTTTCAACCCTTGATCGATCAAAATTTTAAATCAAGCGATAGCGGTATGGTCGCCATAGCTACATTTTTAAAGGAAGAAGATTCCATTCTAGTGGATAAGTCATATTTTTTCAGCAACAACAAAATGCCGCTTCCTAACAAGAACACCATTTTCCAGCTGGGCTCTGTAACCAAGACTTTCACAGCGACCTTAATAGCCAAACAAGTAAATTCCGGACGAATGCATATGAATGCTTCGGCCCAAGGCTATTTGCCAAAAGACAACCCTGTGCTTCCTGATACTTTTAAAGGTAACGACGTTACCATAACCATAGGAGAATTAACAACTATGAGTTCTGGCTTAAAGCGCAACTCCCCCATACAACCGAATACACATAGCACCCCATACACCTATGCTTTTTCTTACCTTAAGAACGAAGCGACATTGCTTTACAAACCAGGAAGCGAATGCAATGTCTATAGCAACTTAGGCTTTGGAGTAGCTGGGTTGACCATGAGTTATCAATCTTATCCAAATACAAAAGATTACTACAATTACTACGAACAAGTTGTCGTCGATTCTTTATTGAATCCAATGAATATGGACGATACACGCATCACTCTAGACTCCATACAAATGAAAAGAAGAGCTATTCCTTATTCTGAAAATGGAGGTATAGTCAGCTACAACAATCCTAATTGGCCTATGAACCTTGCCGCTGGCGGCTTGTACTCCTCCATTGCAGATATGAAAAAATTCTCAAAGAACATGATTGGGGAAGGAAAAGTCCTCAACAGAAAGGACATTGATACCTTATTGGCTATTCGAGGCAAAGTTTGGGCAGATACTTGCAAGGTTTCAAGAAATCATTACAATGCAAAACAAGCTATGGCCTGGGTAGTCAATCGGGATATGAAAACATATAACGACACCAGCTTTGACAGGTACTCCAAAGATGGTGGTTTGGCAGGTTTCAGTACTTACGTTACGCTAAGCACTCCTATTATAGACAACAAGCAATACAAGGCTTATGTCATCATATTGGTAAACAGGAACAAATTCCCAGTAGGCAACTACTCCAAATATGTACAGCAACTATTATATGATTTGATACCGCACTAACAAACTTACATCCAAATTAACAATCGTTAACACTCATCAACTGTGCAATAACCATTTGTGCGAGATCAATATGCCATTTTTGCATTAACAATAAAACCTAAAAAATGAAACGATTAATTTACATCTCACTGATAACATTGTTTTGCACCATTCAATCTGGATACTCCCAGGAACCAGGAATAGGTATGGAAAAACAAATAATGATTGACGAAAACACTGTAATAAAAGATGAAAACGGCAAGAAGGTCGATATGATGTCTTTTATGACCCTGATGAATTCGGGAGATTGGATGATAGACCCCAAGAAGGATGAAAATGGCAACCAGTACATGCAATTGAGGAAATCCTCCGAAGAAGAGAAAGTAATGATGAAAACAATGATGAAAGGGCAAGGAGAATCTTCAAAACTCATTGGGACCAAGGCTCCAACATTTGAAATGAAGGACACCGACGGAAACATCATCTCTTCTGAGAGCACAAAAGGAAAAATCGTTGTATTGAATTTTTGGTTTACAACTTGCAAACCTTGCATTATGGAAATCCCGGAATTAAATGAAGTCTACAACAAATACAAGGACAGTGAAGATATCATCTTTGCTTCTATTACATTCGACAAGGAGGATGAAGTCAATACATTTTTAAAAAAACATCCTTTGAAATATCCAGTAGTAGCCAATTCCGAACAAACGACAACTAATTTTGGAATTAGTGGTTACCCAACAAACATAGTCATAGACAAAAACGGAAACTATTCGGACATAACCAGTGGTGGTTTTCCTCAAATAGGTGAACACATAGAAAATTCCATTGAAAAAGCCTTACAACAATAATATTCCATTTCTCACAAAAAGAAGAGGCCAAACATGATGTTTGACCTCTTCTTTTTATTTTAATTCTTTTACTCTATATATCCTTTCTCTCGCATCCAATCGTCGTTGAACATCTTGCCCACATAGCGACTACCGTGATCATGAAACAACACTACCACCACATCATCTTTCTTGAAATGATCTTTAAGTTGCAATAGACCTTTTACGGCTGCTCCAGCACTATTACCCAAAAACATACCTTCTTCTTTGGCCAGCAATTGTGTATAGACACATGCATCCTTGTCTGTGACCTTCGTAAAGCCATCTATAATGCTGAAATCCACATTTTTAGGCAATATGTCTTCCCCAATTCCTTCAGTGACATATGGGTAAATCTCATTTTCATCGAAAACTCCTGTTTCATGATACTTTTTGAATACCGATCCATAGGTGTCTATCCCCCATACTTTAACATCTGGGTTTTGTTCTTTAAGATATTTTCCAACTCCAGATATGGTTCCTCCTGTCCCCACTCCAACTACAAAGTGAGTGATCTTACCTTCTGTTTGTTTCCAAATCTCTGGCCCTGTACTTTTGTAATGTGCTTTGGCATTGCTTGGATTGTCGTATTGGTTCACATACCATGAATTGGGTGTCTCTTCCCCCAATCTCTTGGATACGGAATAGTAAGAACGAGGGTCGTCTGGCTCCACTGCCGTAGGGCATACAACAACTTCTGCTCCAACCGCCTTGAGGATATCCACCTTTTCCTTGGATTGCTTATCTGCCATCACGAAAATACACTTGTAACCTTTTATTATTGCTGCCAAAGCCAAACCCATTCCTGTATTTCCAGAAGTACCTTCTATAATTGTCCCTCCTGGTTTCAATCGTCCGTCTGCCTCTGCATCCTCGATCATTTGCAATGCCATGCGATCTTTCACGGAATTCCCCGGATTGAAGGTTTCATATTTTGACAATACCAAGCACGGCAATTCTGCCGTTAATTTATTTAGTTTTACCAATGGTGTGTTCCCAATGGTTTCAAGTATGTTTTTCGCGTAGTCCATTTTGTTATTTTACTGATGCAAAAATAGTTAAATCTTATAGGTTAAAAAGTTAAATATCGGCTTTTTCTCGTGTTAGGGATTGTAACGGCATCCTTTTGCTTTTCTTGGCAAAAGATATAGTGAAAAGCCCGACCCTTGTGGTAACACCCAAATACTATTCGAATCGTATTGCTTTTACTGGTGAAATGCGTGTTATGATATAAGATGGGATTAACAACATTAACAAACATAGTACGAACGTCCCGACATTTAGCGACAGAATGTACCCGATGTTTATATATACCGGAACCGTAGACACGTAATAAGTCTCTGGGTTTAACGGAAAAAGATTGAAGTACTTTTGTATGAAAAGCAACCCCAAGCCTATAAGATTCCCCCAAAACAATCCTAAGATTATCAAATAGGTGGCATTGTAGATGAATATCTTGCGTATTCCGAAATTACTGGTTCCCAATGCTTTCAATATCCCTATCATTTGTGTTCGTTCCAATATCAATACCAACAATGCCGTAATCATATTTATTCCAGCCACCAGAATCATTATGCCTATGATCCCATATATGTTTTTATCGAAAATGCCTATCCACTCGAAGACGAGGGGAAATTTTCGGACTACCGTTATGGAATTTAGTTCTGATGGTATAGCCTTGAAAATTTCTTCACCTAGGTTTTCCAATTCATTGTAATCTTCTATGAACACTTCGAAGTTACCTACCTCATCTTTCTTCCATTTGTTGAGGCGCTGTATGTGCCTTATGTCTCCAATCATATATTGTTCATCGAATTCCTTAAATCCTGAATTGTAGATCCCAACGACTTTGTAGCTGATTATACTAGGCAACTTGTTTATGTCCGCTTTTGTAAAATAGGTGTTCAACGTATCACTCACCTTGATGTTTAAACGGTTTGCCAAATATTCTGAAATCAAGACGTCTTCGTTTCTTGATTTCGTATAATCTGGCAGCACACCTTCTATAAGGAACGTTTTGAAATACTTCCAATCATAGTCTGCTCCAACACCTTTTACTCCTACGTATTCAAAATCATCCAACTTTCTAATAATCCCAAATTTGGTAGCTACTGCCTGAATGTGCCTTACGCCTGCTACATCATTGAACTTGGGATAGAACTCTTGATTCGTGGAAATCGGGTTTTGACTTTCCTGTGTATTGTTGGCATCGTATTTGGAAATGGTGGAGTGCCCATTGAAGGCCACCACCTTGTCTCTTATTTTTTGTTGTAAACCGATACCTGTTGCAATTGCAATCATCATTACGACAATACCAATTGCAATTGCTGCAACTCCAATTTTTATTATTGGTGCTGAAATGCTACTTTTATACGCTTTACTGTCAATAATGCGTTTAGCTATAAAATATTCGAAATTCAATTTATAAGTATGCGATTAACTTTGTTCAAAAATACAGTTTTATTATTTATCTTTTTAGGAATTTCTTGTAGAAGTACCACTGGATCGGAAGTCGAAAACACAAAGTCTGGCATTGACGACTCCAAAACGGAAGGCACTGTTACAAATCAAGTTACTACAGATGACAAGCCCATTGTTGTAGGAGCAGACCAAATAGGGCTTTACATACCTCTACTAAAGGGCAAACACATTGGCATAGTTGCAAACCAGACCTCTGTCTTATCCGTTTTGCAAAGAGTGGAAATAAATGCGAGTACGATGGGAAGCAAAATGGTATCCCATCATCTGGTGGATTATCTACATGATTATGGTGGTATTGAAGTTAAAAAGGTTTTTGCTCCCGAACATGGTTTTCGTGGCAATGCAGATGCTGGAGAAGTGGTGAAAGATGGCTTGGACACCAAAACGAGCTTACCAATAGTATCCTTATATGGGAAGAACAAAAAGCCTTCCAAGGCTCAATTACAGGACTTGGATCTTGTTGTTTTCGACATCCAGGATGTAGGCGCACGTTTTTACACCTACATTTCTTCCTTGCATTATGTAATGGAGGCCTGTGCTGAAAACAATGTACCTTTGCTCATTCTGGATAGGCCCAACCCCAATGGACATTATATAGATGGCCCCATTCTAGAATCTGCCCATAAGAGTTTTGTGGGAATGCACCCTATTCCCGTGGTCCACGCTATGACGATTGGAGAATATGCACAAATGATAAATGGTGAAGGATGGCTGTCCAACAATGCGAAATGTGACATTACGGTTATTCCCATGAAAAATTATTCGCATGAGATGACTTATAGCCTTCCCGTAAAACCTTCTCCGAACCTACCTAACGACATTTCCATTAATCTATACCCTAGTTTGTGTTTTTTCGAAGGCACCTCTATTAGCATAGGCCGTGGTACTTCTATGCAGTTTCAAGTTTACGGCTCTCCTTTTTTACCTACTACAAATTATAGTTTTACACCTCAACCCAATCATGGTGCCAAATACCCAAAACACGAAAACAAGGTTTGCAATGGTTACGATCTTACTGACGCCTCTCCTTTTAATGGATTGAATTTGAGCTATTTGATAAATGCATACAACACGACCAAGGACAAAGGTACATTCTTTAATTCCAATGGATTCTTCACTAAACTGGCTGGAACCGAAAAACTACAAAAACAAATTGAAGATGGCTTTACCG
The DNA here is from genome assembly GCA_947496215.1 of uncultured Bizionia sp. GTDB lineage: Bacteria > Bacteroidota > Bacteroidia > Flavobacteriales > Flavobacteriaceae > JAHDHI01. Next base: position 184,973 of record CANMCF010000005.1, on the reverse strand, counting down.
AAGCACAAATAAAAGCCACTTGGAAAAGTGGCTTGGATAATTTCAAAAGAACTAGAGCTTCTTATTTGCTATATGATTAGTCATCATATTTTTTGCCATTGGGTCTTAAATGATTCTTTCTGTATTCCTCTCTAGTTTGAATCATCACTGTTTCATCTCTAGCAACAGAAATGTTATAGCTTACCTTTTCTTGTTCTATTTCCCTACGTTTACCTGAAGCCAATCTTCCAGTTCTCTTATCATTGTCAATTACTTCCTTGGTGTCTGAGGCCTCAGCAATTATATCCTCTTTTTCTGTTACCTCTTTTTTTGTTGATAGTGCCAACAAGCCTTCTTTGGTTTTTTCATTTTTAATTTTCTTAGACTTCCTAGCTCTAATCTTTCTTTCGATGATGGCTTTACGTTTTTTCAACTTTTCTTTTCTCTTTCTTTCCAACTCGGCTATTCTGGACTCTCGAACATTCATCTTGGCATCCAACGCCTTGGGTTTAGCTTTCCTCGTTTTTTCAGGATTCGACTTGGCCACTGCCCCGGCATTTGGTTTCAATGGCTTGAGGTTTCTATATACTTGTTCCTCTTCCGACAAACTTGACCTAAGTATGCTTTCCTCCAAATCTACAGTGGCATCTTTTGGCGTGCGAATATTGGACACCCTGGTCATTCCCAAAAGGACAATGTCGTTGTCTATGTAAGTGGATATGGTGAACCTACCTACCTCGAAATGATACAACGGAATCTTAACCTCTTTGGACATAATGTCCACTACGGTTTCTCTATCATTTTTATGATTGATGAAAGTAACCCTTAAAATGTCGCTTTCATTCTTAAGTGTAAGCGTGTCTTTTGCTTCATTAAGCGTTTGCAACAAACTAGTTCTCATAATATTCTTTTCTATGAGAGTAGCCGGTTCTTGCGAATATGAATTAAAGCTCAACAGGATTGAGCATAGAAATAAGTATAATGTTTTGTGGGAGCTCATAACGTAAAATTTATAAATTAGTTTGTATTGCTAAAAATCAACTAATCGTAAAAAGCTTCAAAAGTATGGTATACCTATGTTATCAGGGCACAATTTAAAAGGTATTCACTAGATATTATAAAAAACTCGCTGAAACACTATTTTCATTGACAACTAACTGTTTTGTTCTTGGAAATGAATGACTCATCGCTTGTTTTTAGATCATTTCAAACATAAAACATTAACAATCAACAAATTAATTCAAACATTCATTTGTCGGATTTCTTTTTTTGTAGAAGGGTTGTTTTAACAGCAAATGCTTCAAGTTACTATTTTCAGACTCGTTTGGCTAAAAATCAATTCAACTTGTAACCTAACATTAAACCAATACTCGACACTTTGTTTTCATTTGTGAAAACATTTAATACTTGATTGGATAAAATATACCTCAATTCTAACGAAAACTTATCATAAATTACACCTATTCCCATTGGAAGGCTCAAATACTTTTTGTTAAACAAATCAATTGGTAAAACTTGCTCTGTTGAATTAAACGTATTAGTCCGCGTTACAGAAGCATTATGAGAAACAACAAAATTATAACCAACTCCCACATTAAAAAAAGGATTCACTTTACTGTTCCCCTTAATAAATTTATATCTAAAAATGGAAAAAAAACCAATGGAGGAATATTCAATCTTTAAGGGATCGTATAGTATATGAACTGTAGCCTGGGTTGCGTTATTAAAAGATTCACTATAACTACTATAAACCAACTCATTGTACAAAGTCAATCTTTCCAAATTTTTAGATAAGGTAATTTCATAAGCGCCTCCAAAACCTACAGAAGATATTGATCCTCCATCAAAATATTTCAATAAAATGTTTTCACTATCTATAGAAAAATTTGTGAATAAAAGACCTCCTGTTGCATAAAAATGATTTCTTTTTTTATCTACACTCTTAACATATAAATCCTCTTCTTGCTTATTTGGAGAGACACATAAATTATACTCATTAATTAATTTTGAAAATTCTTTTCTTTCATAGCTTAGGTTTCCTTTGACTTTTACTGAAGTACATTCATTTAGCAAAAAACTCAATTGTCCCAAATACTTCTTATAGGTTATTAAGTCGTTGTTGTCTTCACCTATATACTTTCTATTTATCAACTCAATGAAATCACCTTCTTTTTCAACAAAAAAATGGAGTCTAGAATCGTAGAATTCGTATAGATTAATAGCGCCTTCTACCAATACATTTAGAAAAACTATTTTATCTACAAATAGGGGTTTATCACCTTTCTTCATTCTACCTAACTTTTGCTCCGTAACATCTAATTTCACCTTTTTACTGATAAATTTATCTCCCTCCACTTCAAAAGATTTGATTTCTGACACATCAAACTTTTTTATTGATTCTCCACTTTTAAATTTTATAACTTCAGGTGTTATCAACCAATCTTGATAATTGATTTCCCCCTTTAAAGTCTTATCATTGTTTGTAACTATAGTTCCCGATATATAATTATTTTGAGCATAAATATTGCAGGTTAGCAATACAAAAAGTAACATAATGATTTTCATAGAAGTCGATCTGTCAATTGTAAAAAAGCGTAAATGTAGCAAATAATCTTACATTGAACTTTATAATTGACTCTATTTTATGGTCGGATTCCTTTTTTTGTAGAAGGGTTGTTTTAGCAGCAAATGCTTCAAGCTACTATTTTCAGACTCGTTTGGGAAGGTATCTACCCCGTAGACTATTTTTTCGGTATCCAACATCATAAATGTTCCAAACAAACGATCCCATATGGAAAATATGTTTCCGTAGTTGGAATCTGTATAAGGCAACATGTTATGATGATGCACCTTGTGTATATCTGGTGAAATAAAAATGAACCCAATGATGTTATCCATTTTCTTTGGTAGTTTGATGTTGGCGTGTGTGAATTGGGTAAAGACAATGGACAATGATTGATACAACATGATGATCCCCATTGGTGCGCCAATTATAAAAACACCAACCAACGTAAACACAAAACGGATAATGCTTTCCAAGGGATGGTGTCTATTTCCCGTGGTAGTGTCAATCTTATGATCCGAATGATGTACCAAATGCACCCTCCATAGAAGACTCACCTTATGTTCTATGTAATGTGCCAAATAGGCCCCTATGAAATCCAATAGCAAAACTCCCAAGACAACATACAACCACAATGGCATTTCCGGCAACCAATTTATGATCCCAAAGTCATTGACTGTAACCCAATCCGATGTCTCGAGCAACAAAAAAGCCAATGAAAAGTTTATGATTACCGTAGTCATGGTAAAGAAGATGTTAGGGATTGCATGTTTCCATTTCTTATAATTAAACCTGAACAACGGCATTATTCCTTCCAACAACCAAAACAGGGTGATCCCTCCAACTAGAATAATGCTTCTATGATGTGATGGTATGTTTTCAAAATAGTTTAAGATAGATTCCAAGGCTTGTGTTTTCTTGTAAAGATAATGAAATAGGAAAAAACAAGAATCGGAAATCTAAAGGTTACACCTTGATTCGTTTCTTCATAGCTTCCACAATGTTGAATGCTGCAGGGCAAATTGCCACATTCTTCAATGTAAGATTGGATATTTGCTGAAACTTCTTCCTATCCGTATGTGGGAACTCCCTACAAGCTTTTGGTCTCACATCGTATATGGAGCAATAGTTGTCTGCTCCCAAAAAAGTGCAGGGTACGCTTTTCAACACATAATCGTTATCCTCGTCCACTCGTAGGAACTGATCTATGAATTGCTGGGTTTTCATTTTAAAATGCTTGGCTATGCGTTCAACATCCTTATCGGTGAACAAAGGACCGGTCGTCTTGCAACAATTGGCACATTTCAAACAGTCCGTTCTTTCAAACTCTTCCTCATGCAATTCCTGCATTAGATAATCCAATTGTTTAGGCTGCTTTTTTTTTAGCTTGGTAAAAAAGGTTTTGTTTTCCTTATGCTTATCTTTGGCCAGCTTTGGCAGGTTGTCTATTTCATCTTGCATAACGCAAAAATAATTAAAGTTTGGAACTTATATCTCCTACCATTGGAGAATGAAAACATATTTTTTATGAAGGATCTCTTCGGAAAGGCCTTATTGGATCATCAAAATGGAAATCGTACTGAAGACATAATAACTTCTACCAGCATATCGGAAGAGGACATCTTACCATTGTCATATTTGTTCAGGCCTTATTCTGAAATGCCCGAATTGGAACAGGAAGCACTAAAACTATCCAAAGGATCGGTTTTGGATGTTGGGGCCGGTGCTGGCAACCACAGTTTACATTTGCAAAACAAAGGATTGAAAATCAAAGCCATTGACAGCTCCAAGGGAGCCATCGAAGTTTGCAAACTAAGAGGCATCCAGAAAGCCGAATTGAAACCGCTTTTGAAGGAAACCGAGACCTTCGACACCATTCTACTATTGATGAATGGCACTGGAATATTCCAAACCATAAAGGAAACCCCCATTTACTTGAATCATTTAAAAAACCTGCTGAATCCCAACGGACAAATCTTAATAGATTCCAGTGACATCAAATATATGTATGAAGATGAGGATGGTGGTCTTTGGCACGATGCCAATTCCAATTATTATGGGGAACTCGATTATTTCCTAAGCTACAAAGGAGAAAAAGAAGAGGCTATGAAATGGCTTTATCTAGATTTTGACACCTTGTCCATTGCGTGTACCTCTGTTGGGTTGCAGTGCGAAAAGGTCATAGATGGTGTGCACTTCGATTATTTGGCAAAACTTTATGTTTAAACAATCTCAACATTACAAATTATAACCTTTGACCGAGAGTTGTTCGATGACACTCTTATACAAGTTCCCACTCCATGTTTCGGAAATCTTGCTCATGGATGCCGTCATATCATCTTGTGAGCTAACGATCTTTTGACCTGTCTCACTTTGATAGAATTCATTTAAAACAACTTTATCGTCTTCTGAAAGAGCATCCTTTTTAAACATGTTCTTGCCTGCTGGCGTGTTGTAAAGGGCATTCATCTTCTTCACATCCCTTATTGTGAAATACCCTTGGTATGCAGATACGATCATATCTGCCAGATCTTCCATTGCTGCCGTTTTCCCTTTTCTGATTTCACTCCACACGCTGGCAGGCACTTCTTTGGATTCAAACTGTTTTTCCAACATGGTGTACATTTGGTCTACGACATCTTCATAATAGGAGATCGTACCATTGCTTTCAATGCATTTCTTAACTGCTTTTTTGTATGCTTCCGTCTGTGCTAGCGTAGTTGATGATATTCCTATAAAGAATAAAACGGTTAGTATCTTTCTCATTTGTGTGTGTCTATTGCTTTTTATCGGTCATCTGTAACATTCTTATAATCGTCCTTCTGTAAATCCAGTTCTTTAGTTCATGAATGTTTGTTCTTCTATGTCTAGTGTCAATTATTGTGCCACACCATCAATAAAGGTTTGTTTCACCTTTATGAAAGGTAGTTGCCGTTCTGGCACTTGCATGATGTCCTTACCCAAGATAATGAAATCTGCGTACTTTCCTACTTCTATGCTTCCTTTTTCTTTTTCTTCGAAATTGGAATAGGCTGCCCAAATCGTCATCCCTTTAAGTGTTTCCTCCCTGGACAATCCGTTCTCTTTTTGAAATCCATTTTTAGGGAAATTTTTCAAATCCTTTCTTGCAACTGCTGCATAGAATGTTAAGAATGGGCTGACCTTCTCTACAGGGAAATCTGTTCCCAAAGCGACTTTCCCACTCTTGTCCAACAATGTCTTGTATGCATAGGCTCCCTTTACACGATCCTCCCCCACTCTATCTTCTGCCCAGTACATATCACTTGTGGCGTGGGTAGGCTGTATGGATGGTATTATGTTTTCATTCTTGAAATACTCGAAATCATTGTCCGTGACGACTTGTGCATGCTCAACTCTCCATCTCTTGTTCGTCTTGTTTTCCAAAACCTTGTTGTAGGTTTGCAATACAAATCTATTTGCAGAATCCCCGATGGCATGCGTGTTCATCTGATAGTTTGCTGCCTCTATTCTGGTTGCCAAGGCTTCGTAATCCTTGGTTGGAATCACCATTGCTCCATAATGACCATGCTCATCACTGTAAGGCGCCTTTAAAGCTGCCCCGCGAGACCCCAAAGCTCCATCTGCATAGACCTTGACAGATTGTACGTTCAATCGTTCTGTCTTTATCTTTCCCTTTTTCAAATAATAATCCAAATTTTCCTTCTTATTGCTAATCATGGCATAGACACGCATCTTCAACGTGTTGGTTTGTTGTAGGCTATCTATGAGCTCTATCACTTCCCTATCCAAACCTGCATCGGACACGGTCGTAAGTCCCAATTTGGTACAAATTTCCTGAGCTTCCATAAGTGCATCTATTTGTTGTCGTCTAGTCGGTTTCGGGAATGTGGCTTCAACCAACTCCATGGGATTGTCTATCAACACCCCAGTAAGCTTTCCGTTGCCCTTTTTTATTTCTCCTCCGGAAACGTTGGTTTCCTCCGTGATTCCTGCCAAGTCCAAGGCTGCTTGATTACACAACATGGCGTGCCCATCTATTCGCGTCAAGGCAACAGGAGTGTCTGGATACAACTTGTCCAACAAACCTTTGTCTGGGTATGTCTTGTCCTCCCAATCATTTTGATCCCAACCTCGTCCTATTATGAAATTGGCTTGTCTCTTATTCTGAAACGTTATGACACGTTTCATCATGTCATCAAAGCTTTTCGTACCAACCAGATTCACATTCAATTGGTTTAATCCCAAGTTGTAAAAGTGGCAATGTGCATCTATAAAGCCAGGAACTATGGTTTGCCCTTTGGCATCCGTTGTTTCTTCTGCCTCATATTTGTCCTTGATGTCCAAAGTAGCTCCCACCGCTACGAATTTCCCGTCTTTGATGGCTAATGCTTCTGCTTTTTCAAAGTTTGCATTCACAGTATAGACATTCGCATTCACTATGATGCGATCTACTTCCACCTTTCCTTTTTGACAAGAGGAAAGAAGTATTAACAGTGCAAGGCTTAGATACGTTTTCTTCATGGGTTGTGATTTTGAGTATAAATATAGACATAAAAAACGTCCTCTTTAAAGAGGACGTTTTTTATGTTTTAAGATACTATAAAAGTTGATTTAAAAATCAAACTTATAAGTGGCGCCTGCCAAAAACTGGATACCTTGTACTGGCGTATTTTGCCATTTCGTGTATTCTTCCCCAAAGAGGTTGTTTCCCTTTACAAAAACGGAAAACCTGTCGTTTATATGGTATCCGACATGGGCATTCACATCGAAATAACTGTCCAAGGTTACAACCCTTGTAACTGGGACAATCGTATTCGTTTGGTTGAATATGTCCTTACGCTCTCCTGTATAAAACAAGTTTGCCCCTGTAAACCATTGGTCTGTGACTTGGTAATCCAAAAACACGGACGCCTTTATGTCCGGCAAATTCCATGCTTCCTCTTGATTTTTGGTATTGTAGGCAAAGTACTCCCCTTTTATTCCCAAGGTGAAATTTCTATTCACATCCACATTCAGTTCTCCTCCTATGCCAAATGTAGACACGTTGTCGTAGATGACTCCAAAGGAATTTCCATAGGTATAATCTTCTGTATCCACAATGATGTCATTGTTTACGAACAATGCCTTTGCTCTTTCTGCCATATATTTTCCACTGATGCTATAACTCATTGTATTGGACAACTTCCCCTTCAAGCCCAAAAAGGCATTATATTGTTGATCCGTCGGTGTGATGAACAGTGTTGGTGACACAAACGGATTTTCTGAGGCAAAACCATAATACGAGTTTTGGATCAATCCACCTTTCACTCCTCCAAATGCAATAAGGACTTCGTCCACCAAACGGTAGGACGCACTTATGTTGGGGTAGATGAAGAACTTGCTCTTACTGGCTTCCGTATCGTTTAAATAGGTCGCGGTAAAACCTACATCCACGGTTAAGTCATCTTCTTTCAATTGATATGTCGGGGTTATCCCTATTTGAAAGTTACCATAGTTCAACTCTGTATTCGTATGGTAATCCCTATCGAAAGCTCCTCCCAAATAATCCACAAATACCGTAGTGGAAACTATTTCTTCCTTTACAGGAATATCTATTACCGATTTTGCCTTGAATCTATTTTCTCCCGACCCTTGGTTGTCTCCAAAACGCCTGAACAGGACACTACCGGATTTTATACGGCTATCTTTAAAATCGATATCTCCAGAAACATAACCATTGGTAAACGCATGTCCCACATCTAAGTCATTTGCCGTCTCTTGCGTAAATTCAGGCTGTGGTAACCCATACCAGTTGTATGATTGCAGTTGGAATCCGCCTCCTATGGTCCAAGTGAGATTTTTATCTCTTTTGCTGTAATTCAAATTAAGCTTCGAATCGGAAAAATCGTTATCCAGCAACACGCCTTCTATCTCTCCTCCAGAAGAATGATGTCCCAAATATGCACTGACGCTTTCTCCTCTTCCCAATTCATGGTTTAAATATACTTCCCCCAAAACGGTCGTATACGTGCCGACTCCCAAGGTTGCATAATTATCAAACAACTTTGCCTTTTTTGCTTTGTCCACGACTGCCGCCTTCCCTTTTGCCGGTGTAAAAGTAGATGCCACTGGAAATGAAAAGATATTGTATTTAACTTCTTTCTTGTTGGCTATTTCCTCATCATCCAACGTAGGAACCTCTTTTACCTTAAAGGCATCAGAAATGGTTGGCTTATATGGTTTTATTACGTTTATGACATCGGTTTTAATGGTATCCTGTTCTTGCTCTTGCGCAAAAACCACTGTTGTTACCAATGCCATGACCATTAAAAGTATCTGCTTTGTTTTACTATACATAATTTTAAATTACGATTTACGACTGATGATTTTATTACTTTTCTGGGGTTCGATTCTCGATTGTACTCGATCTAACTTGCTCTGGCTGCATTAATCTTCTTCAACGGAAGCATTTGTCTTTGCCTGTTCTGCCTTTATCTTGGTCAACTCTTCCTTGGCTTCCTCGACAACGTCTTCATAGTCCGAGAAATTCTTGATCACACTTTCCAAAATATAGGTTGCTTGGAAAGCATCTCCCAATGCATTGAAGTTCTTGGCCATTATTACCAAGCCTTTAGCTCCATAGTACTTGTAACCTGAATAATCTTTTGCCAAACGTTGTACAGTAACATTCGAAGCTGCATGGTTACCTTCCTTGTTCTTGAAATAGGCATTGTAATACAAGGCTTCGGCTGCTGTTTCCCCTATTGCCGTCAATTCTACCTGTGCATAAGCTGTTTTGGCTTTCGCCTCATCTCCCGTCTTGATGGCAGAGCGCGCAATGATCACATGGGCATCACTCTTTATCTTGTTGTCAATGTTGCTGTGACCCAACACTTTTTCGGCATAGGTCACTGCTTCCTCGTATTTGGACAACTGGTAATGGGATTGCATTAGATTGGACTGTGCAAATACGATGTTTTGAGGAAAGTTCGCTTCGTTTTCCAATCGTTCCAGCACTGGTATTGCTTCTGCCCAACTCTTGTTTTCCAATGTTATTTGGGACAAACGCAACAATGCTTCTTCCGTAAATTCGCTTTGTGATGCTTCCACCACGTATTTGAAATGTGGCGCCGCATTGTTCTTCAAATCTTTTTTGAAATACAATTGAGCCAAGTAAAAATGGGATTGCAGTATGTGAAGCCCATTAGGGAATCCATTTATATAACCATTGAATTGCTTTATTGCCTTGTCCGTATTGTTATCCAAGAATTGCTTCTCGGCAGCTTCATAGGTCGTATTGTCCAAATCGGCATCGGTGATTTCCACATAATCCAAGGTTTTTACCCATGCCGCATATTCATTTACTTGACCTAGGTCTATATATATCAATCGTGCTGTGGATACTGCTTGATTCGCTTCTGGTGAACCTGGAAAATCTCCAGCTACCCTTTTGAACTTTGTCAATGCCTTTTGGTTTTCACTATTGTTGTAATATACCAAACCTTGTCGCAACAATGCCTTTGACAAGAAAGAGCTTTTTTCGTGTTCTGAACCCAATCTATCATAAATTGCCATCGCCTTGTCATTCTCCCCCTTTTTCACATAGGCATTCCCCAATGCATACATGGCATCATCTTGAAGTTTCGACTTTGGATATTCTGCAATGAATTGCTCCAATTCCGAAACCTTGCGTGAGGACTTCCCTATATAGCCATAACTGATTGCCTTTTGAAAAAATGCATAATCGGATTCTATCTTCCCTACTTTGATTGCCTTTTCATAGGTATCTATCGCTTCTTGGTATTCACTGGACACAAAATGACCATCCGCCAAACGTAAATAGGCATCGTTCAATCTTATCTTGTCCTCTTTGTGATTGGATATGAATCTATTGAAATACTCTGTTGACTGCACATAGTTTTTCTGCTTGAAATACGTGTACGCCAAATTGTAATCCAAGTTTTCATACTCTTTGGTTTCTTCTGATGACGTTTGTTGTTGAAACTGCTTGAAACCAATCAAGGCATCTTCATAGTCCGTCAGGTTATAATCTGCTTCTGCTTTCCAAAATGTCGCTCTAGCCGTATATTTAGAATCCTGTTGCTCCTTCAATGAAGCATCAAACATGTCTTCTGCCTCTTGATAGTTACTTTCGTTGTATAATTCGATTCCTCGGTAAAAAGCCACTTTTTGGTAGGCTTGCTTGCTTTCAAAGCTATTTTTTCCTTTCAATAGGATGAAAGCTTCCTTGTAGTTTTTGGATGTTATGTAAGAATCAATCAACAAGCCTTCTATTTCTTCCTTGTAACTCGTTTCTGGATATTTGTCTATATACCCTGTCAATACTTGTGGCACGGACTGGTATGGGTTACCAATGTCGTAACTGATCTTGGCATAGTTCAACCAAGCATCTTCTTGAATCTCAAGATCAAAATCCATTTGCGATGCATTTCTAAAAGCATTGAGACCTTCTTGTTTCTTATCCAATTTGATGTAACTTTCTCCCAAGTGATAATATGCATTTTGTGCAACACCATTGTTTCCATCCACTATCTTATTGAATTCCGAAATTGCCTTTTCATAATCACCTTGCTTGTAATAGGCATATCCAAGTTGGTAGTAATCCGTATTCGTCCATCTCCCATTTTTCCCTTCGTATGCATTTAAATATGGTATGGCTTCCTCATACTGTTCCAAGTTAAAATGGCTTTCTCCAATAATTTTGGATAACTCCGACACTTCTTCTTCGTCACTTGTATCCAGCTTGCTTTTGGCTAACTCTATGGCTTCTTCAAACTTCCCCAGCTTGAAATTCAAATCGGCTTGATAGTAAGATAGTTTCTCCTTGTATTTCTCTTGATCGTTTACTTGATCGAAATATTCGTTCGCCTTGTCATAATCATCCCCTTCATAAGCCATGAACCCAATATAGTATTTGGCCTGTGCTCCATATTTTTCTGACGTTTCCACTCGTGTCAAATATTTTTTGGCATCCTTGTAGTTTTTGGTTGCAAAGGACACATAGCCATTATTGAAATTGTATTTTTCCCTTTCCGTTTTTCCTAGGGATTCTTCATCTACTTTTTCGTACCATTTTTGGGCATATGCATATTTTTCATTCTCGAAATAGTAATCGGCCACATCCACATATGCTGTATTTCGCTTTGTACTCGTTGGATAATCGGCTACAAATCCCTCTACCAATTCATCCGCATTTTGTTGATTGAGACGAACTGCACAATTTGCTATGTAAAAAGCACAATCCGACGCTATGTTTTCGACATCGGTTTCTTTCCTTATTTCTCCAAAAAGCGCTTGTGCAGCAAGATATTGTTGATTGTTGTATAGCATCAAAGCCTTTTGATAGCCCACCAAATCACTGGTATAAGCAGCCGATTTCTGAGCATATAACTGAACACTGAATGCTATAAACAATAAACTTGTCAAAATATATTTCCTAGTCATTAAATCACCTGTTTTAATTTAAACTCAAAGATAAATCAATCTTAATTTGATAACGATAGAAATCCATTATAATTATAAACCGACTTATTAAAATAAAAATAACTCAGTATCGTTCATATAATTCCAACTTTCGTCGTTCGCCTTTTTGCCTTTTTACTTTTTAGTGATACTTTTACGAAAACTTTCAAGTTAAAAAAATAAGAATTTTTATGTCCAATACCATTTTAGAGTTTAAAGATGCTTCCATTTTCCAAGGAGAAAGTTTAGTTCTTTCCGATGTAAATGTGCAAGTGAACAAAGGCGATTTTGTATACTTAATCGGTAAAACCGGTTCTGGGAAAAGTAGTTTCATGAAAACACTTTATGCTGATCTCCCTCTAAAAAAAGGTGATGGCAACATTGTCGACTTTGATTTGAAGACATTGAAGGAAAAAGACATTCCTTTTCTAAGACGTAAGCTTGGTGTTGTCTTTCAGGATTTCAAATTACTTACCGATCGTACCATAAACGACAACCTTTCATTTGTTCTGAAGGCTACAGGCTGGAAAGACAGATCTGCAATGAGTTCAAGAATCGAAGAGGTTCTCGACAAGGTTGGAATGAAAACCACGGGATACAAATTTCCACATGAATTATCTGGAGGAGAACAGCAACGTATTGCCATTGCCCGCGCCTTGCTCAACGAGCCTGAGCTTATCCTAGCCGATGAGCCTACTGGTAATTTAGATCCTCAAACCAGTGTGGAGGTCATGGAGGTGTTACAAGAAATAAACAGAAATGGCAATACCATATTAATGGCAACCCATGATTATGCCTTGCTTTTAAAGTATCCTAGCAAAACTTTGAAATGCGATGAAAACAAGGTGTTTGAAGTAGTACAACGTAGAGGCTAAACCTTTATTTTCTAGAAATCATCCCCTTAACTAAACTTACAACAGGTAGAGACAACAATGTGTCCTTGAAATTGGTTTGCATATGGAAGGGAGAATACACCAATAGTATTCCCAACACAAAAACATTCTGATAGAAATTCACTCCTAGAATAAGTTCTATACCTATATGTATTGCCATTAATAACCCCCCCCAAATCTTGTGTAGATTGCCCTTGAAAAAAATGACAATTGCAAATAACTCTATGTAAACCACTATTAGATATACGATGTAACCAATAACATAGTGCTCTAGGAACCAACTCCCAACCAATGTGCTTCCAGTTAGCTCAAACTTATAAATTATGGTATTGCGCAACGTCAATGGAGAAAACAAGCTAACATCTTTGGTAAAAAGCTCTATGCCTCCCCAGAACACTTTCCAAAACCCCGTTAAGGAATATGCCATAAGCAAAAAGAATTGAGCCGTTGCATACATTAAGATGCTCTTATATTCATGATTGCTTTCCTTTTCTCCGGGTAGCAATGCCAAGAAAAAAGCCAATAGCAATGGCAAGTATGTTCCATGATCTACCTTTCCAAATGAATTCCCCAAAGAAATGTCCAAGAAAAAGAATATAAAGAACAAACCTCTGAACAATCTTTTCCTTGGAAGGAAAAACAGTACTGTGAGCATAACTATCATTGTTGATTTAAAGATCAATGCCAAAGCAACTGGAGGTATGCCTGAAAAGGGTACAATGGGCCATACAGGATCAAGTATCTCCATATTTTGATAGTCTTCTACATTTGAAAGTTGCAAAAACACCAACATCATAAAAAACAAATAAGAATACTTTACCGCATTTTGTACAATGTCATAAGCAGAATCCATGTTGCCCGAAAAAATGGCATTGTCACCAAAAGCGAACTTCCAAAAAAAATGTGTCTTCAGGTTACTTAACATAAATTTTCATTTTATCGTTTTTATATTCCAACTGCTTCTCAATTTTAGGTTCCGAGTAATTTTCCTTGCTTAAATCGAACGTTTTTGAATACATGATGTATTCACTTCCTTCCTTGAAAAAACTATTAAAAAAAAGATTGTCAAACTCCTTTCCTTGTTCCAAATCTTTGTTTATTTTCAAAAACTCATCATAGATGTCTGGTTCACTCAATTTATGAATGGATTTCAATTCCATCAAGCGCTTTGGTTCGTCAAAAACAGAATCTCCCAACTTTGTCACAATTACATATGACATATTTAATTCATCATAAGATTTTGAATACAGTGACCACCTAAAAAAAGGCACCCATTCTTTCTTTTTACTTAAAAAGCGCCCTGAAAAGGCGAAAGACAAATAAATGATACTCCAAAATACCACAAAATTTCTATAGAACTTCATTGTTGTCGTTTTGCTATTCTTTAAATCACACCTAACCAATCTCATCCATCCAGGTGCCTCTATTCAATATATGCTTGTTACTTTGATTCTTGCAACAAAACATTTAAAATTTTGGAACACTTTTCTGCTCCTTTGACATTTAAATGGTTTGCATCATAAAAATCCTCATCTCTAAATCTATTGTCCTCAAACAAGTTGATGTACGTTACATTCTCATTTTCTTTGGCTAAAATGTTACACGTGGCATACATTTTATCTACTTTATCCGAGTTCACCAATTTGACATACCTATAATTTACGGGAAATGATACTAGACATACTTTTATATCTCTCTGTTTGCAAGCATTTATTATTGATTGCAATCGTTTAGTGTTTTTACCAAAATCCAATAGATTGTCTTCATGTCTCTTTGTTACAATTTTTGCTACTCGATCTAAATCATTCGAACTCCTTTCTATTGTGTTTGTTGTTAGAAAGCCATTCGGATGACTTGTCACCAATGTCCCTTTTTCATAATATTCACCTATTAGATCAGCTGTCTTTCTAAAACTCCTACTCAATGCAAGACTATATTTCCTGGGGTTAAAAGCAGATATCAAAGGCACATCCAAATCCATTTGGTTTTGATAGAAATACTTTCTAGTGACCAAATCCAATTTATTGTCCTCTTCACTCAATGTAGTATACGCTACTGTTATCAATATTTGTTTTATTGTTTTAAAACTATCTATATGCCTCTCAAACAACAACTTGTCAAAATACAAAGATTGACTAATGTTTGAAGCATTGAAAGTTGTTGTGTCTAAATACTCTGGATTTACTCCATAAAATGCGTGTGAATCACCAAAAACAATTGTTTCTGCCGTGTCATAGTATGCTTTTAATTGTTTGTTCTTATAAGTAAAATTATTAGGAGTCGTCCGATAGAACAGTTCTGTCGCAAACCAAACCAAAAATACTGGCAGTAAAAATATGATTATATGTCTCAATAACTTTTTCATCCTTTAAAACTGAAAATAAATGAATGGTTGCGTCTCTCCTGCAAAATAGAATATTATAAAGATCAAAGCATAATACAATATGTATCTTACACTTTTTAGAGGTATGAAATCAAAATCGAAAAGATGCTTCTTCTCACGTTGATGCCATTCAAAAATCATATAGACAAATAAAAACAACACCATCCCTTTGGAAATCTGAGGAGACATAAACAATGATTCGGAAAATAACACCTCAAAATAGCCGTATGCCTGAGACATATTTTCGACTCTAAAAAAAACCCAAGCCATTACTACCGTCAAAAATGTAACTCCTATTTGCATTATGGTCTTGATAGATGGAAAATATTTTCCTTGATCTGCAATCAGACTGCCTTTCTCATTCCTTCCAAAAAGAATAAGTGGCAAGAAAAAAACAGCATGCATCATTCCCCAAACTACAAATGTCCAATTGGCACCATGCCAAAAACCGCTAATGAGAAAAACAACAAATATGTTTCTAATCCATTTTGGCTTTGAAACTTTGTTGCCTCCCAAAGGAATATATACGTAATCCCTGAACCAAGTAGACAAAGATATATGCCAACGCCTCCAAAACTCGCCCAAATTTCGAGACAAGTAAGGTGAATTGAAATTCTGCATCAAATTGAAACCCAACAATCGAGAAGTCCCTATTGCTATATTGGAATATCCGGAAAAATCTCCATAGATTTGAAATGCAAAAAATACAGCTCCAAAAAACAAAGTGCTACCATTGTAGGATTCATAGTTATCGAATACATTGTTTACTGCTTTTGCGCAATTGTCTGCGATTACCATTTTTTGAAATAGCCCCAATAGGATTAAACGCAAGCCATCGACACTTCTTTCGTAATTGAATTGGCGTGGAATTTGAAATTGTGGCAATAGATTTGAAGCTCTCTCTATTGGCCCAGCTACCAACTGTGGAAAGAAACTGACAAACGCAAAAAATGAAAGCACATCCTTTGTTGGTTCTATTTTACTCCTATAGACATCTATTGTATAGCTCAATGTTTGAAACGTATAAAAGCTAATACCTACAGGTAATAGAATATCCAACGTAGTGCCTTGAATTTGTTGTCCAAAAAGCATGAAGACATCCTTGAAACCATCTATAAAAAAATTAAAATATTTAAAGAATCCCAATAATCCTAAGTTGGTAAACAAACTAAAACACAACCAATATTTCCTATTTCCACCAACCTTTCCAAGCTGCAACCCTACAAAATAATCGATGATTGAGCTTAAGCATATGAGCCCCAAAAAACGCCAATCCCAAAACGCGTAAAAAAAATAGCTAACTCCTATTAAAAATATGTTTTGAAACTTCAGGTTACGATTGAAAACAAACCAATACAATACCAAAACAATGGGAAAGAATGCCGCAAAATCTATTGTATTAAATAACATCTATTAAAGCTAGTAAATCTTATATTAAGATTCTTTTTTATAAATATGTGGATTTTTACGAATACCTTTTTTAAATACCTTCCTAACCAACATTCTAATTGAAGCATCCATATCCAAAACCATGTTTGTCAATGTTTCGTTTGGCCTACCTCTAAATTTAGTGATATGAAATCTGTCAGATTCCTTTAAAGGCTCATCACTAAAATAGTAATTGGAGATACAGCATCTATTGCTATCCACCGTCACTTTATTTACAGAATGCCATGAGTCTTGATGTGTAGCCATAACAACCAACCTGTTACACTTGCTCTCTATCACGACAGGATCTCTTTTTGGACCATTAGGCCATAATTCCAAATGACCTCCATTTTCTTTTTTCCAATCTGGAGTGACATAATACAACAAATTCAAAACTCTCCAACGTTCTCTTTCAGCATCATGAGAATTATCCAAATGTGGATTCAAAAAATTCTTATGCCCCATTAATGACAATCCTCCCGCATACAGCGAATCATCTGGACATAAGGATTCTATATTACATATTTCACCTATCAAACTCACTATCTTTTCATCTTGAAAAGCATATACGACTGATTCCAAAAGATCATTGTGCCTATCCATTTGTGCAGAGACATATTTATATTCTTTAAGAGACTTCAATTGCTTCATTTCTGATTTTGATGGAAACACATCAAAACATTCTTTCGCCAGAGATTCTGGTAACAAGTCGTCTAAAAAAAAATAACCAATAGCAGTTTTTGTTTTATCAAACTGTATTGCCAACTCTTCTTTTTTTTCGAGAATTTGCTTATAAATGAGTTCTGAAATAGGTTTGCTCTTCAAACGGGTACTAGATTTTTATTTCTTTGCAAGTTACTATTTTATCTCTAAAAAAAACTAAAATTCTGTAATTGAACGCTTAAAAAAATGTACTTTTAACCTATCAAAACATTATGCTTTCAGTATTAATCCCCACATATAATTACGACGTCGGCAAACTTGTACGAAAAGTACACATGCAACTCAATGCGAGCAAAATAATGTTTGAAATCATCATACTTGAAGACGGGAGCTCACAAGACATAAATACTAAGATTCATTTATCACACACCAAAATTTTAGTTCACAAACACAACTTGGGAAGAGTAAAAGCTCGTCAATTCTTAGCCAAATCATCAAAATACGACTGGCTTTTATTTTTGGATGCAGATGTCCTTCCCAAAAATGATAGTTTCATTTCTGATTACATCAATCAATTAAACTCTGGTTATGAGGCTGTTTTTGGAGGTTTCACCTATTATAATGAAAGACCGAAAAAAGATTATGTCCTGCGTTGGAAATACGGTATGAACAAAGAACAAGTTCCTGCCCATAAAAGAAACTTGAACCCATACAAAGTTATTATTTCGGCGAATTACCTCATAAAAAAAACAGCTTTTGAGACTATAAACTCCAAGATGACCAATAACGGCTATGGTTATGACAATTACTTTGGGGCCTTGTTAAAACTAAAGCAGATAAGCATTCTACACATAGACAATGAAGTGTATCATTTAGGAATAGAGAAAAGCAGCAATTATCTCAACAAAAAAGAGCAGGCTGCCGAGACTTTGATCAGGTTGTACAGTGCCAATACCATCACAACACACGACAATGATCTACTTTCATTGTTTTCCTATTTGAATCGCTATGGATTAGCAGTCATTTTCAGTGGGATCCATAAACTATTAAGGCCTTTGATGAAATATAACTTGACAGGTTCCAACCCTTCCATCAAAGTATTACAACTCTATAGGATTTCGTATATGTGCTACATTTCCAGAAATGGAACACCTGTTATGGAGTAGACATTTTTTGAGCTACAAACGTATCGAAATCACGAATGTAATCGTTTTCATCATAAACATTCGAAGCCAACACCAAGCATACAGCTCCCGATGAGAAGTTTTCTAGTTCTCGCCAAATCCCAGGAACAATCAAGAGCCCTTTATTTGGTTTGTTCAGAGTTACTGTCTTGCTGTTTTCGCCATCTTTCAAAATAACATCAAAGCTTCCACTTAAAGGCAATAGAAATTGTTTTAGATTCTTGTGAGCATGTCCTCCTCTATATGCATCGCTAGGAACATCATAAAGATAATACACACGCTCTATCTTAAATGGCAAGCAATCTTTTTCTATGACAGATAAATTTCCACGTCCTTCCTTATCTGTTATTTTCGGAATTTCGATTAAGGTCGTAGAATGGATTGTATTCTTTTTCATCTATTTTATTTATTTACTTTACCTTTTCAATTAAAGTCACCCAGTCTTTGGCTATGGCTTTCATAGAGAACTTCTCAATGCTTTTCTCTGCATTTTGTTTACATTGCTTGTAAAGCTCTTCATCTACTATTAATTCATTCAAAGCATCGACCAAAGCGGGTTCGTTGTGATTCTCTACTAATAAACCGTTTTTTCTGTTTATTATTATTTCTTTAGGTCCTGATTTACAATCTACGGAAACAACAGGTGTTCCAATACATAAAGACTCAGCGATAACCATTGGAAAGCCTTCATTCCTACTAGTCAACACCGTATAACGTGCATGTTTTATATACGGAAATGGATTGGTTGCAAACCCTTTGAAAACAATATGCTTTTCCAAATTGAGTTCTCTTACAAAGTTTTTAATTTCGCCCAAATCCTTTCCATCTCCCAACAACAACAATTTATAATTAGCCTCTGTAAGCATACTTCTTTTAAAACTACTTATCAATAACTTCAAATTCTTATGCTTATCATCCATCCTACCAAAAAACAAGATATATTTTCCAATTGCCAAAGCTTCATCGTTATCAGCCTCAGATTGTTTCTTAATATCCTTTGAGTCAAAAGTATTATAAATTGAATATATATTATTTAGCTTGAACTCTTTTTTGAACTTATTTTTTGCCTCAACAGAGACTGCTGTCATAAATTCGTTTTTATATAGATAGGTATTCAACCAATTGTACTTGGTGAATGCGTGTGTCGTTTTATAATTGTGAACTACATAAATGGTTGGTACCGTGTAAATAAACTTGGTAATAATGAATTCTCTATAAGCCTGTATACGGGATCTATTATCTATGATACAATCAAAGGCATGTCGTTTCAGGTATTTCTTGAATAACATTAATCTTTTTATCCTTCCTACCAGAGTATCCTCCAACTCCTTCTCCTTTCCAAGATTATACAACTTTCCTGCATAACGATAGTCTATGATGTTCAAGACGCTAACAATATGGACATCATATCCTTCCTTATCTAGCAAAATAGATAATAATGCCGATGATTTTTGTGCTCCTCCCTTTCCTAGAGAAGAAGCAACTATGCAAATCTTTTTTTTATTGTTATTTTGCACCTGTTGAATTTTTTTAACAAATATACTAAATGAAGATACTATTAATTGGAGAATATAGTAGATTGCATAACTCTTTAAAGGAAGGGTTGATAGAATTGGGACACGAGGTTACAATCGTAGGGACTGGAGACGGTTTTAAAGATTATCCGGTTGACATTAAGATCAATTCCACAATCTCAAAATATCCCTTCTTAAAATTTATCAGCAAAGTATTGATTAAAACCCTTGGAATAAACATCTCCAAACTTGAAAACTACTATAAATTCAAGGTAATACTACCTAAGTTGAAAGATTATGATGTCGTACAATTAATCAATGAAAGTGTTTTAAAAAGCTATCCTAATTTAGAAATACGATTCTTAAAAAGAATAAAAGAACAAAACGACAGCTTATTCCTTCTGTCTTGCGGCATAGACTATACCAGCATAAAATATGCCAATGACAAAAAATTAAGATACTCCATCTTAACTCCTCACCATAAGAACAACTTGCAGAAAGAGTACCAATTTGTAATGCATTACTTGAGTAAATCTCATCTTAAACTACACACGTTCGTCTTCAATGCAATGAATGGGGTTATCGCATCTGATGTAGATTATCACATTCCCTTGCTAGGACACCCCAAGTATCTAGGAATGTCTCCCAACCCCATCAATACGGACATTATTGAATATTCTCCCTTGGTGATCAAAGAAAAAATAAATATTTTTCACGGTATAAATAGCTCCAACACCATAAAAAAAGGAGGAACAATAATTGAAGAAGCTCTAAAGATCATTGCCAACAAATACCCTGACAAAGTTTCCATAAAGAGTACTTACGACATTCCATATGATGAGTATATCAAGATTTATGACGACACCCATATTTTAATGGATCAAGCATACAGTTATGACCAAGGCTATAATGCCTTGGAAGCCATGGCAAAGGGAAAAGTGGTTTTTACTGGTGCCGAAAAAGAATGGCTCTCCCATTACAACCTAAGAGAAGATACCGTAGCAATAAATGCATTGCCTGATACAAACTCCATCGTACAAAAATTGGAGTGGCTAATTCTGAATCCAGAAAAAATAATGGAGATTTCGAAGAATGCCAGGGAATTCATAGAAAGAGAGCATCATTATGTCGATTCTGCAAAGCAATATTTAAGTTATTGGAGCAACTAGTTTTTCTGCTTCTTAAAATAATACCCTACAGCCAACAACACTATGAAAAAGTATACTATGTACCTGAAAAAATGTGCCATAACAACTCCTTCTGTTCCATATTCATCTACTAAAAACATCGATAAGAAATAAAACAATGCCAAGGATACCAATTCCGTGACCACAAAGCTAACAAGCATTTTCTTTGCTAAGAACTGATGAGCCAAAACCAATGCGGCAAGCTTTATGAAGTCACCAAGCAATTGCCATTTGAACAAGGTTTCCATAGACTCGAACCCTGGATATACCATATTTATAATAAGGTTTCTAAACAGAAAGATCAAAAGCATTCCTAGTCCAAAAAGTGGCAGTAACGTCTTATAGATGTACAATACCTTGCTCTTAAAGACTCCTCCATTGAATATGTTAGCGAATTGAGGAATTACATAAAGCGTAAACAATCCCGAAGAAAAAACCATATAATTTTTGGAAACAAACAGCATTGCCGTCCAATACCCTGCTTCTTCTTCATTGATTTTAGTGGAAATCTGTGATCTTATATCTATCTCTATGTAATTCAACAATACGGTGGACACCAAAGACATCACAGTAAATACCAGCAATGCCTTCGCAAAATGCTTGTTCAATTTCAATCCTTGATACCTCATATATGCTTTCAAGGTCTTTCCAAAAACCAATACAATGACCAACAATTGCAAAACCGGTGTTATTGCTATTGCCATCAATACGCCTTCCAAATTAGATTTAAGCAAGAAAGAAACAAGTAAAAGACTCGACAATCCATAAGACAATAGTTCTATTTTCGCATATTTCTTATAAGCAGTGAGTCCATTCAAAACGCCGCTGAACACCCTATTTATCGCAATGGTTGGTACTACGAATGCTATTATCTTTATGATGTAAGCATAGATTATAGTGTTGAACAAATATTTTGAGATTGATTCTGAAAAACCAAACAAGATTACCGCAGAACCAATTGACCCTATGCATATAAATACAAATGCAGTAGAAAACATTTTTTGCAATTGTGAAGTATCGTCCTTTAATTCCGATGTGTATTTTACCACTCCATTGAAAACACCTAGAGCGGAAACACTAGACAAGATCCCCAACAAGTTCCTAATCTGTCCCACCTTTGCCAACCCAGCTGCTCCTATGGTTTCTGCCAACAAGTTTTGAATGAATACAGAGATAATTAAACGTATTCCGATAACTAGGGAATTAAGAGATGTTATCTTAAGCAAGGTATGTTTTCTAAAAAAGGATATTATTTTTTTAGGAGACATTAAAAACCGTTAATTACGTTAATGATTTTTGTCACATCCGCATCATCCATCACTGGACTTATGGGTAAACTCACACAAGTTTCGTGAATTCGTTCGGTAATTGGCAATTGCAAAGCGTTAAACATTTCCAAAGCCTTTTGTCTATGTGGAGCTATGGGGTAGTGAATTAGAGTTTCCACCTCATTCTCTTTTAAATACTGAATGAAACCTTCCCTATTTTCAACCATTACAACAAATAAATGGAATATATGGTTTTTAGATCCATCGTAGAAAGGTAATTTGACCTTGTCGTTTTCAACTTCACTTATGTAACGTTTGGCTACTTCTCGTCTCTTTTCATTGTCTTCATCCAACTTTTGAAGTTTAACATTTAAAAACAATGCCTGTATCTCATCCAATCTATTATTTGCGCCCAATCGTTCGTTCTCGTATTTGGAAATGGTTCCATAATTACGTAATTGCCTCAAAACACAGGCCAACTCATCATCATCCGTAGTAATGGCACCTCCATCTCCCAGAGCTCCAAGGTTTTTGGCTGGATAAAAGCTAAACGCGGCAGCATCTCCCAAACTTCCAGCTCGCTTTCCTAAGTCGTTTGTTGCTCCTTGTGCTTGTGCTGCATCTTCAACAAGCAATAGATCATACTTTTTTGCCACCCTTTTCAGAGTGTCCATCTCTGAAAGTTGCCCATATAAATGCACTACCATCATAGCTTTCGTTTTACCTGAAACATTCTTTTCCACCTCAGAGGCTTCCATATTAAATGTATCCATATTCGGCTCTACGAAAATTGGGGTCAAACCTACTTCCAATATTGCTAGGATTGAAGCTATGAATGTATTCGCAGGCACTATGACCTCATCTCCTTTTTTCAATTTCCCCAGTTGCATATAACCTTTGAGAATTAAAACAAGGGCATCAAACCCATTGCTAACTCCAATGCAATGTTTTACACCACAATAATTGGCATAATTGTTTTCGTATCCGGAAACGCCTGTTCCCAAAATGTAATACCCAGAGTCTAGAAACAATTTAAATTGTTCCTGAAACTCTGTTTCAAATCGAGCATTTATCTTATGTAGATCCAAAAACTTTATCATTGCATTATTTGGTCCAAAAGGGTGTGATTATGCGTTTCTAAACTATAAAAATCTTGTATTATTGTTCTTGCCCCAAAACTCTCTTTCCAATACAATAGGCCTTCGTTTATATTCTTTCCTTGGTTTTCATTGGAGATCCCAAAATCAAAATATCTTTTATCCTTATAAACCGTATTGATTAAGTGGTGAAACAAGATATCCAAACTCCCCAATTCCTGCTTGTCCTCTGTTGCAGATATGTATTGGGCATGGGCCACCGTTTCGGTTTCAAAAACAGTTGTTCCAGCCACGATGACATTATCACGATACACATTGAATTGCCTTATCTGCATTGGAAATTGTTGATGTAGCCTTTCTATCTCCTCCAATGAATGAACTGGAGCCCTGTTGAATCTCTTCTTCAAATTGGGTATTAAAACAATATTCCAAAACGATTGAAAGTCAGTTCCTTCTTTAACAATCAAACCGTTTGCCTTTGCGCGTTTCAATCCTCTTTTCCTATTATTGGATATTTTCATTGGAAAAGCACTGTAATCTATTACTGACAACACGTCCCGTCTAATCAGTCGTGCTTGCAACAAAAATAAGAGATAGTCTAATTCTTCGCTTGGAACCATAGCATAGATTGATGGAATCAATTTTACATTGAAACTAGAAACTCCTTCATTTTGCATATGTTTCAAAACGCTTTTGAAAGCTTCCATCGTGTCTTTCAATTTAAGCGCTCCATCAATTACAAATCCTCCATAGGTAAGTCCTTGATGTGAATGCACAACATCCTTTACCCTATTTGCAGGAATCACAGCGATCAACTTCTCTCCTTTGAATACCAGCAACGAAGCATCTACAAATCGATCTTTGTGATACTCCATAAAATCACGCTGAAACAAAAACGTAGTGTTCTTCGCTTTAGAAATGAAATTATTCCAAAGTTGTTTATGGTCTAGTTTATATTTTTCGACTGAAAAAATAAGTATGATCTATTTAGTTAATTTATATGGTATGAAAATACTAATTTTAAACGGATCAGCTTTTAATTAATTGGAACATTTATCATAACCGATTTTTCCTTCAGTATAATAATAAAAGATATTAAACACAAAAAACTTAAGTCAATTGAACAATAGCTAATTTTTAACAACTCTCTTCACATAACGCTCCCCAGACTTCAATAATACATTAGCAAGGTAAAGACCTCTTTCTAGGCTATTTAAATCTATATCACAAGAAGTTTCTTCTAAATTATTAATCTGAATTAGTTCTACTCCTTCTAGAGAAGTTATTATTATCTCATCCAAATAATCTTCTTCTACTAAAACATTAATATCTCCATTAGTAGGATTTGGATATAATTTTAATTTATTTCTTATATCTCCTATACTCCTAACACTTTTGCTTGAAGTTCTTAAACTAGCATATGGCGGCGACGGACAATCATCTAAAACAAGATTTTCATCTATAGACAAATCTATATAGCCTCCAGACTCTGGATAATAATCACCACTTAATATTTCTATATTGTTTCTAGCCTTAAATTTTAACC
This sequence comes from uncultured Bizionia sp., assembly GCA_947496215.1. Taxonomy (GTDB): domain Bacteria; phylum Bacteroidota; class Bacteroidia; order Flavobacteriales; family Flavobacteriaceae; genus JAHDHI01. The sequence continues at coordinate 159,824 of CANMCF010000005.1, read as the reverse complement.
TGGCATTTCCAGTAACGTCATTATTTGTCATTTTAATTTCATAAGGAGCAGTTTCTAATTTATAAAACCAACGATATAAGACCCTATCTTTAACTTCTACTGTACCAAATTCGTCTGCCATATCCTTAGCCATCTTCACCGCTTCGTATGCATCTAATTTACCAGCTCCCAACTTACCCGAATATTGTAAGTTTGCAGGTAAGTCGTCTATTTTTACTGCTGTTAATTTTAAAATAGATTCAACCTCCTTTGGATCTATACAATAGTTAACAGAAAACATTAATGCAATAGTTCCTGACACCATAGGAGAAGCATAAGAAGTTCCTATTCCATTATCCAAATAAGTGTCTAACCCAAATCTTGGATCTGCTAATAAAATACCATATGCAGGAGCTACTATATCTACAGAATCATTGTGTTGAAATACAAATACCTCTCCATTCAACTTTATTTCATGCGAATCTTCAACAATCTCCCAAAAGTTAGATCCTCTATAAAAACTAGCAGTATGATGTCCTATCGCCGACACTGATATTACATTTTTAAAAGCTGCAGGGTTTATATAAGCATCAGCATTAGGCTGTCCATTACCAGCTGAAGCTACAACAACGATTCCTCTGTCTTCAACAACCTCGTCGTACATTTCTGGCATAGCCGAAGAAACCCAAGCTGTATTTATAACCTTAACACCTGGCATTAAAGAAAGTGTGTCTACTCCATTTACCCAATTATTGGTTGCTGAATAAATTGATGAATCATATCCTATAGCGGACATCCCTAAGTTATTATTTGTGTTTGCTGAAGCAACGGAACTTACAAAACTACCATGCTGACTAATGGAACTATCAGGATCGTTATTTCCAAAAACATGTTGTATTTTTCCAACAAAATCCTCATGATGTGGTTGAACATTATTATCGGATATTCCTATAATCACATCACTTGATCCTGTAGTTATGTCCCAAGCCTCTGGCCCTCTAATATAAGTAAGTTCATCTTGATCTACACTCGTGTAACCTCCAAAAACTCCAAAATCATCAGGTAAAGTCAATAAATCAACATTGGCATCTACTACTCTGGGGTAATGATTGCTGTAGTTGGCATAAAGCACATTCATTAATTCTAAATCATTACATTTAATTATATATATATTTTGCAATGATGCTTTTTGAGAGCTCTTAAATACTTTTTCATTACTATATATTTCATATAAATTAAATATACTATTCAGTTCTTTATGTATAGTACGAGTTGAATTAATTTTAATTCCATCATAAGTATGAGAAACTTCTGGCACAAGATTTTCATCTTGTATTTCAATAAAAAACTGCTTATAATTTTGAGCTTCAATATTTTTTAAAAAAACCACGCACAAAATGTATAACATACATTTTAAATTTGACATAGCATTTTATTTTTTAGATTTCAATGCTTCAATTTGCTTTTTCATATCCACTATTTCTTTGTTTTGCTCAATGAGGTACAATGTCAATTCTTCAATTTTTTGCAATAGCAATTTATTCATTTCTCCTACTTCAATTCCATTTTCCTCAACTTCTTCATTGCTTGGGATATCTTTTAAATGCCCGTTCTCATTTATAAATAACTCTACATCTTCCAAAGTTGGCAGCTTATAGTCCTTTTCGAAAACAAAATCTGCCCAATCCGTATATACCTTAATTTCGTGGGCTCTCATATTTCCAGATATGGACAGCCTATATGTCTTGGCACCATCTGTAAATGAATTCGTTCCTATCCCGATGTTGCTATTCGTCAATATATTACCCTCTATCATTGCACTACCTTCTTTTACGACAAGCTTATGCTCAAGCATATAACTAGCCCAGCCTCCAATGATTACTCTCGAATCTGGCTTTGGAAAATGCATATATACTTTATTGGTATCTGAACTATAATTCAATTTAAAGAATTCAGAGCCATTTTGATCATAATAACCAATATATGCTCTTCCATTCGATTTGAATTGACCAATAAATCTTTTTTTATTGTTGCTGTCGTACCACCCTTCAGAAAAAATTGATTGGCTATCTGTAGCATTATTATTAATATAAAACCTTATATTACGGGAATTGGTCGTTAATTCTTCTCCCAATTGGAATACATAATCACTACCGTCATCATTGGTGAAAATTCCTGTTTTTGCTTTTACCTTACCCACGACTTCCAGCTCTGTAGATGGAGTATTCGTTCCAATACCAACATTACCTGTCGGCGTTGGAAATGTATTTTGTGCATTTGTAACTAATGAGGTTATTAAAACACTTAATAGAATTATTCTTTTCATTATTATTATTAACTTATACGAAAATATCGACCATAAAGGTATTGAATAAAGAAGGACTAAATAAATATAGTCTTCACTAATTTTAAATCCTTATATTTTAATACTCAAATCAGAAAACACAATTAAATTATTATATATTTATCCCTATTAAATCTATTTTAAAATTATAACATTGAGCTCTAAAAACACTAGCTTACTTTTTTATTTTGTTTATGGTTTCTGTTTCTTATTTTTAATCTTTCAAGATGCTATTTATACCCCAGACACCAATAGCTATTTAAAGTCTTTAATATATAGGTCTTCCGGATATCCAACTTTCCTTTTCTTTTTTAAAAACTTGTTCAGAAATTATTTTGACATAGCCGTAGTAAGCTTCCAATTATTGTTTGGTTTTTTATCGACCCATATATTCATAACAAAAGTCTCATACCTCCTAAAACTAAACGTTCTCGAAAAAATAGGACTACTTCTCATATTACTTTTTCCTTTTTTCTCCCCTCTTTATGTAGCCAACAACATCTGTTCGGAAGGCTTGAGTTATCCATTGTATCTTTTGATGATAAGTTTCGCTCTAGATTTTTTATTTTCTAATAACAAAAAATCTTTCAAATTCCTTTTGGGTTCCTTTGTTCTATTGAGCTTGACGAGAGGTCAATTCTTGTTATCACCATTAATAATTGCATTTATATACATCTTGATCAACAGAGAAACAATAAAACTCAAAACTAATTTATTTAAAATAGCCTTATTGCTTCTATCCATAGTTTCTTCTGTATTCATTGACAAACTTTACCATAAAATCGTAAATGATTATTTTGTCTCTACCCCTTTCACATACATAAACGCCTCTACTTCTGCACTGTATGTAAGCAACGAAGCAGATAACAATTTATTTAAAGAGGATGACAAAATTATCTTTGAGACCACCTATAATTCAATTAGTAATAAGGGATTAATTCTTTCTAGCAAGAAGAGAGAGAATTATGAAGCTTATTATATGCATTTTCATAACAATCTAATTCCAATATGCAATCAAACCCTATCACCTGTTGGACGTAATTATTATAGAAACAAATATAACTTGACAGACAGGGAAGCCATTATCAAAAATGAGCAAACTGCCAAGAACATTTATTTTACTTTAGTTAAAAACAACTTTAATAAGTATATCAAGTTATTCTACCACAACATTATTAATGGGCTATACTCACAATATCTTTTTTTCTTTTTAATCATTGTTTCAGTTTACTCTCTTTATAAAACATTTACTTCAAAAGAAAAACATTTTCCCTTGTTATTCCTTTTAAGTATTTTTCCAATGAGTAATTCTTTTATCGTTGCTTTTGCTTGCCATTCCATTCAACGCTATATCTTCTATAATTATAGCTTAATCTTTTTAACGTTGTTAATAACCATAAAACTACTTTATCGTGAGTTCAAAAATTGAATTATCCATTGTAATGCCATGCTTGAATGAAGCAGAAACTTTAGAAATATGTATAAAAAAAGCTAACTCTTTTTTGACGAGACATAATGTAGCAGGAGAGATCATCATTGCTGACAACGGTAGTACCGATGGATCTCAAGACATAGCCAAACGTTTAAATACAACGATTGTAAGCATAGAAGAGAAAGGTTATGGAAGTGCTTTAAAAGGCGGAATTAGCGCTGCTAATGGTTCTTTTATTATTATGGCAGATGCAGATGACAGCTATGATTTCTCTTCCTTACAACCTTTCATAGAACAACTCCGAAATGGAAATGACCTGGTTATGGGCAATCGTTTTAAGGGAGGTATAAAAGAAGGAGCCATGCCTTTTTTGCATAAGTATTTGGGAAATCCTGTCCTTTCATTTTTAGGTCGTTTATTTTTCAAAATAGACATCGGAGATTTTCATTGCGGTTTGAGAGGTTTTTCCAAGGATGCATTTATTAAAATGAACCTAAAGACTACAGGAATGGAATTCGCTTCAGAAATGATTGTAAAATCCAAACTGAATAATTTAAAAATAACCGAAGTCCCTACCATACTATCACCAGATGGCAGAACTAGGCCTCCACATCTAAACACATGGAGAGATGGTTGGAGACATTTGCGTTTTCTATTACTTTATAGCCCTAGTTGGTTATTTCTCATTCCAGGACTACTGTTATGTATGATAGGCTTAATTCTATCTATAATGATTATCATCAAACCAGTACATTTTAAGGCATTTATATTAGATGTACATACATTACTCTATAGTATGTCTTCAATTATTATAGGGTTTCAGTTCATATTGTTTTATGGGTTAACCAAAATATTTTCTGTAGAAAATGGACTGCTTCCCAAAAGCAATCGATATAATAGATTGTTCAAAGTCTTAAATTTAGAAAAGGGGCTTATTATTGGAGGGTTATTAGTTATTCTTGGCTTTTTGCTAAGTTTTAAAAGCGTAGGCATTTGGAGTGACAACAATTTTATGGAAACCAATCCAAGTAAATTGTTAAGAATCGTAATCCCTGCTATTACAAGTTTGCAAATAGGGTTACAAATAATTTTATTCAGTTTATTTTTCAGTGTATTGGGCTTAAAAAACAAGAACTAGCTAGTAAAAAACTTAGCATTAGCGTATGACTGCCCTTATTCTACTTTCTATAAAAAAGAAGCCAATCCTAGTTTTTTCTTTGAATTGGCAAGCTTTTTAAGTTTTCAAATAACATATTTTATCAATCATGTTGTTTTCTTCTTAACCAAGAAATAGAAATTAACAAATAAGATAGCTGTATTCGCAATAATTATTGGAAGTCCAATCCTTAATGTAGGCATCAAAAAGCCATAGATTATAAACAATACACAACCTGTCATGTTTACCAAACGCAATTTCTTTACGTCTTTCATCATAAAAGACAACAATACCATTAAAGAGGCTAGATAGCCTATATACTCTGTCCCTGTAATTCCGAATAATTCCATAATTCCCTTCTTTCTAAAAATGAGTTTTCTTTATTCTACCTTAATCTATTTTCACAAAAAAAGGGACTCTAAAAATAGAACCCCTCTTATCTATGATACTCCAACAGTTTTCTATTAGATGATTTTATTTCTTTTACGTTCTACCTCTGTCAAGTAAATTTTACGCAATCTCAAGAAATTTGGTGTTACTTCTACATACTCATCTTTTTGTATGTACTCCAATGCTTCCTCCAAAGAGAACTTGATTGCAGGAACGATCTTCGCCTTGTCATCTGCTCCAGAAGAACGTACATTACTTAATTTTTTGGTTTTGGTTATGTTTACAGCCATATCATCTCCACGAGAATTTTCCCCGATTACCTGGCCTTCGTAGATGTCTTCCCCTGGATCGACGAAAAACTTACCCCTATCTTGCAATTTATCTATGGAATAAGGAATAGCCGTACCTTTTTCCATAGATACCAAAGATCCATTTTGACGTTCTGGAATACCTCCTTTCAACGGTTGGTATTCTTTAAAGCGGTGGGCCATGATAGCCTCTCCTGCAGTAGCAGTCAACAATTGGTTACGTAAACCAATGATACCACGAGAAGGCACGATGAATTCACATACCATACGCTCACCTTTGGCTTCCATGCTCAACATCTCTCCTTTACGAAGTGTTACCATTTCTATCGCTTTACCAGAAACGTTCTCCGGTAGGTCAATCGTCATTTCCTCAACTGGCTCACATTTTACACCATCAATTTCCTTGATGATTACTTGAGGCTGTCCAATTTGGAGTTCATAACCTTCACGACGCATAGTTTCTATCAAAACCGACAAGTGTAATACACCACGTCCAAAAACCATGAACTTGTCTGCACTATTCGTATCTTCCACTCTAAGTGCCAAGTTTTTCTCCAACTCTTTTGCCAAACGATCTTTGATATGACGAGATGTAACAAATTTCCCATCCTTCCCAAAGAAAGGTGAATCGTTTATCGTGAACAACATACTCATCGTAGGCTCATCGATGGCAATGGTCTTCAAACCTTCTGGCGTTTCGAAATCGGCAACGGTATCACCAATTTCAAACCCTTCCAAACCAACTATGGCACAGATATCTCCTGTTTGTACTTCTTCCACTTTCTTACGGCCTAAACCTTCGAATATGTGAAGTTCCTTAATTTTATTTTTTACAATGGAACCATCTCTCTTTACCAAAGAAATGTTTTGCCCCACTTTTAATTCCCCTCTTGTTAAACGTCCAATCGCAATACGACCAGTAAATGAAGAGAAATCCAAAGATGTAATCAACATCTGCGTATTCCCTTCAGGAATCTTTGGCTCAGGAATATGCTCGATTACCATATCCAACAACGGTTCGATGTTTTCTGTTTCATTTTTCCAATCATCACTCATCCAGTTGTTCTTAGCAGAACCATATACCGTAGGAAAGTCCAATTGCCATTCTTCGGCTCCCAATTCGAACATTAGATCGAATACTTTTTCATGTACCTCGTCTGGCGTACAATTTTCCTTATCCACTTTATTTACGACCACACAAGGTTTAAGTCCCAAGTCAATTGCTTTTTGCAATACGAAACGTGTTTGTGGCATTGGCCCTTCAAAAGCATCAACCAATAATAAAACACCATCTGCCATATTCAATACACGCTCTACCTCTCCACCAAAATCGGCGTGACCAGGAGTATCGATAATGTTTATTTTCGTTTCTTTGTAAATAACAGAAACGTTTTTAGACGTAATGGTAATACCACGTTCACGTTCTAAATCGTTGTTGTCAAGAATTAAATCTCCAGTATTTTCATTCTCACGAAACAGTTGGCAATGGTACATGATCTTATCTACCAAAGTCGTTTTACCGTGATCTACGTGCGCAATGATTGCGATGTTTTTAATATTAGCCATAATCTTAGTGCCTTATTTTAAGCGTGCAAAGGTACTTAATTTTTATGGATTTATAACCTTTTATATTTTTTTTGGACATTCCGCTTTTTTGCTGATAAAGTTCAAACCTCAAATCAACCTAAGTAACTAGGCAACAAAGCATCTGGCCATCCGTCATATCTTTTTTCAATGTGAGTTACCAACCTCTTATTCAGCATTATTTTACATAAGCTTAACTTATGGATATTACATAGTTCCGTTCCAATAACAAAAAAAGGAGAATCGCTTCTCCCCCTAATGGTCAAGTACATCATAATTCATTTCCACACACCTCCCATTCAGGAATTCATAATTATTAAATAAAATAGTCGAGTAAATACTATCTTTGCAATCTAATATGAAACACACGCAAAATGAAGCTTCAAGACATTCCTAAGATAAAACATACCAATTCCAACAATTTCTTTTTATTATGTGGTCCTTGTGCCATAGAAAGTGAAGATATGGCATTTAGAATTGCTGAACGCGTGATAACCATCACCGACAAGTTGGAGATCCCCTATGTTTTCAAAGGGAGCTTTAAAAAAGCCAATCGAAGCAGGATAGATAGTTTCACTGGGATTGGAAATGAGAAAGCTTTGGAGATTTTAGCCAAGGTCTCGGAAAAATTCGATGTTCCAACCGTAACGGACATCCATGAATCCAGTGACGCTGCATTGGCTGCACAATATGTAGACGTTTTGCAAATACCTGCCTTTTTAGTAAGACAAACCGATTTGGTGGTTGCCGCAGCAAAGACAGGAAAGGTCGTAAACCTTAAAAAAGGACAATTTATGAGTCCTGAAGCCATGAAACATGCCGTACAAAAAGTAAAGGACTCTGGTAGCGACAAGGCATGGATTACAGATCGAGGAACCATGTTTGGCTACAAAGACATGATTGTCGATTTTCGTGGTATCCCAACAATGCGCAAGTATGCTCCCACTGTCCTAGACGTAACACATTCATTACAACAACCAAATCAAAGCGTTGGTGTTACTGGAGGTAGACCGGATATGATAGAAACCATTGCTCGTGCTGGCGTCGTAAACAATGTGGATGGCTTGTTCATAGAAACACATTTCGACCCTGCCAATGCAAAAAGTGACGGAGCCAATATGTTGCATTTGGATAATTTAGAATCATTATTGACTAACCTAGTTTCCATTAGAAAGACTATTAATAATCTATAATAACCATTATCTTGGTGTTGAAAACTAAACATCAAAGGTTATGGAAAACAACATTAGAGGAGGAGACACTCCCATTAAATGCGAACTGGAAGCCAACAAGAACTATGCTTGGTGTACTTGCGGTCATAGTGAAAACCAACCCTTTTGCAATGGCATGCATAAAAAGAAGAATGCCACATCTCCCATGATTTTTTCCACTGAAGAAGAAAAAACAGCGCATCTGTGCACTTGCAAGTTAACCAAGAATCCTCCATATTGCGATGGTTCACACAAATAACAGAAATTCCCTATTCTATTCGAGTAGAAAAAATATTCCCAAGCCAGACTCTTTCATGTCTGGCTTTTTTATTTTGGAGACATTCATATATTTTTTTTAAAAATAATATTGAAAAAAATGCAATAGATTAAAAAAGTATCGTCTTTTTAATTGAAGAGCCGTTACAAGATGAGCGGTATTAAACGAATTTGAATTGGAATCGGAAAACAGCAAAAAACTTAAGGCTTTTTTTGGTAGAGAGTATCACGCTCTCAAAACTTATGTGAACTCCAGAATAAAAGATACTGCCAATAGAACCGCAGAGGACATCATTCAGGACGTTGCCTTAAAGTTATTTTCAGGAGCAGACAGATATGCCCCCATAAATAATGTTGCTGGGTTTGTATACAGATCCATAAAGAATAGGATTATCGATGTCATGCGAACTTCCAAACCAACGACAACGGACTCTATAGACGCAGACAACAGTTTATTGAATCTAACGGAAGTGTTACATCAAGCCAATGACGATAGTACTTCAGAAAAAATGATCTCTATATTGAAAGAAGCCATAAATCAATTGAAACCAGCTTACCGAGACATCATAATAGCTGTAGATTTCGAAGGCTACACATACAAGGAGATCTCAAAGGAAACAGGAGTCCCAGAGGGCACATTGATGTCTCGAAGACACAGAGCCATAGGGATGCTATATAAAAAATTGGATATCAATAAAATCAATAAATCATGAAAAACTTTTTCACTCACAAAATCAGAAAGAGATCTCCTTTGGAGATTGCAGGAATGATTCTCTTTGGCATTGTTGCCATAACTGGCTTAGCCATTTTGTTCGGCTATGTAATCATGTGGCTATGGAACTGGCTCATGCCTGAAATTTTTGGATTGACCACACTTACATATTGGCAAGCTGTCGGTTTATTCATATTGTTGAAATTACTTCTTGGTGGTTGTGGTGGGGACGGTGGAAGCAAAAAATCTTCCAAGAAGTCAGACCGCAAATGCAAAGGAAGCTCAAAAAGCGATTTTTCTAAATGGAAACATTATGATGACTTTTGGAAAGAAGAAGGAGATGATCATTACAAACAATATGTCGAGCGCCAATCCAAACAAAATGAAGGAGATACTTCAGAAACAGAATAACCTTAAACCTTGTCACCTCTCATAAATCATGGAATTACTATTATTTAGAACGGACATCAAATCCAAGAAGAAAGTAAAATCGTTGAAACCGATGTTCAACAATCATATAGATATCTTGGATTGGTCTGTAGACTTGGAAGACATAGACAACGTGCTTAGAATTGAAGCTACCGTCAATTTAACCGAAGATGACATTGTCAAGTTGGTTAAGGACAATGGGTTCTACATCAAGACATTGACAGATTGAATTGGCAACCATTACATAAGTTAAAATTACAACCACCAATCCCTTTGAACATTTTATTTTCATCATTTCGACGCAACCCTTTTCAAATGCTCAGTCTATAGGTTAAAGAGTTTAAAATCAAAAAAAATGAAACTAAGACTAAACCTAACATTGATCGTTCTAATAATATTCTCATCTTGCACAAGCAACGATGACTTTGAAACAAAAGAAAGCCAAAGCCCAATTTCAAATGAATTACGATCTGTTAATGGCATATGGAAACCCATAAAAACAGTTAGAATTTGTTCAGACGGCAGTGAAAAAATATTTAACTTCAATAGTTGCCTCCAAAAATCCAGATTGTCAATATCATCCAACAGCAACTTTGAATGGTCGGTATTTTTCGATGGCTCAGGCAACTGTGTTGAAGCAGACAATTATGTTGGTACGTGGGAATTTGATGGAGAATATTTGAAATTAACTGAAAACAGCGAAAATGTTATAGCTTTTTATACGGTTTTCGATGTATCAAAAGATAGACTTTTATTGGGACATTATACAGACAATTGCTTTTGTTATGAAGAAAACCCACCAACACCTAATTATACTGAATACATTAGAGTAAAAAAATAATTGTTTGCAGTAAAGAACTGAGAAAAAACGAGTATTTTCACATTAAACTTTGAAACAAAGTCCTCACTCATCGCTTTACATTGACTAAAATGAAACTAACGGAAGAAATAAAAAAATACATTGAAAAAAGTGTGCTTTGTTGGTTGGCAACTTCATCGAATGATAACATTCCCAATGTTTCCCCTAAGGAAGTATTCATTCATCACGGCACAAGCAACATAATAATAGCAAATATCGCATCGCCACAAACGGTCCAAAACATAAAGCAAAATAAAAATGTTTGCATCAGTTTTATCGACGTACTCATACAAAAGGGGTTTCAAATTAAAGGAAATGCTGAAATCATAGGTGAAATCGATCCTGAGTTTTCGCAAATGGAAAAAGCATTGACTACATTGACACACGATAAATTCCCCTTTGCTACGATTACCAAAATAGAGATTCAACAAGTAAAACCAATCATTGCCCCAAAATACCTTCTTTATCCAGAAACTACGGAAAAAGAACAAATAGAAAGTGCAAAAAAAACATACGGATTATGAAAGTTTCCTTTTACTGTTTTGCAATCTTGCTTTTATCATTCAACCTTTCGTGCAAAAATTCACAAAACCTATTTCAAGAGAACACCAAGGATTGGAATGTTGAAGGAGATGCAGACTGGAGTTTCTCCAACAATCAATTGATTGGCAAGATTGACAAAGGGTCTGGATTTGTGTTGACAAAACAGACATATGAGGATTTTTTGTTGGAAATGGAGTTCAAGCCGGACAGCACCATAAATTCTGGGGTTTTCATACGGTGCAAGGATTCTGAAATCAACCCAATGAATTGCTATGAGGCAAATATTTGGGATTTACACCCAAACCAAGATTATAGAACTGGAGCAATAGTGTTAAAATCCAAACCCTTGGCAATCGTGGAAACAATTGGCAAATGGAACAGCTATAGAATTAAAAGTGAAAAAGATCACCTCTTGGTTTGGATCAATGGTGTTTTGATGGCAGACATTAGAGATAAAGCCCATCCCCTAGGGCATATAGCTTTGCAAGCAACTGGTTCGGGAGAGGTTAGATTCCGGAACGTGAGGATCCAGCCCATTGAGGCTGATTGATCCTGCAATGAGTTAAAACTTCACATAAAAACCTACATAAGCCATATTTCATTGCTCTTCTTGTAAACTTCGGTACAATCATATAACAAGTCATTCATACCGAATCTTCTCATTTCCTACATTCATCTTATATGATTTGCATGTAATATCATTTAATCTAAAAAAAACAACAAGGAAAACCACCCTTTTTCATTGAGGTGTTTATTATTTCTTTTGGGACATTATCCTCTTACACAACTCTTGCCTTCAGAATAGATTTGCATAACAGATAATTAGAGATGGGTTTTTAATTCTTGCTAGCGGAATAATTCGACCCTGATCCATTAAAAAGTATGTAAATCAATTTAAAATCAAAACAATGAAAACTTTAAACAATTTAAAAAAGTACTTGGTATTAACAGCGTTGGCATTATTTATCGCGTCATGTGAAAAATCTGAACTGAATGAAGAGACTTCCATCCCTCAGGAAGAACAAATGGAAGGATTCAAAAGTCAAACAGGAAACAATGATTCCGAAATAGGGGAACTTAGCGATGAAAAACCTTTATTTCACATGAAATATGGTGGTGACATTTCCGAGGAGGAAGCAAATGCTAGATTTGAGGTAGACGTAAAGACCTTCATAGAAGAGTACAAGAAAAACAACAAAGGAGTTAGTACCGAGTGGTTTTACAGAATAGCTACACATACAGGTACCCAATCCTACAATGATACAGATGCAAATGTATGGGGTAGAGTTCAATTCAAAACGGACAAAGGCAACATTAATGCAGGTTGGAAGGAATTGAACAACTTTGGAAACGACAGAGAAAAAGGAGACTGGGATTATTACATCTTCAGAACGGCTTACCCTGGTCAAGCGGTTAGTTGGGTAGAGGTAAACCATGCTTCCCTAGCTCTACAAGGTACCGACGGATGGTTTGTTACTCACTTCTATGCGCAAGTATATACATCCATTCAATCAATATCTTCAAGTGGATATTCTGCAATCATAGCTTATCCAAATGTTTGGTTGGACAACAACACAAGCAGTGGTTGGGATTATTACCACAATGGTAACGATTTTGGAAGATTGAACTTTTAAGAAAAGTACCCTTTAATATAAAATGGGCGATGATAAAAAATCATCGCCCATTTTTATTGTTCAATATTATTCCTGAAATCGCATTGTGTTTCAGTATAGGGAAACCGCTTCTTTCAATACATCCATGAAGATTGCATCATCTATGGTCGCCAAAGACTTGTACCGCAAGGAAAACATCATTTTTCTTTTTTCGGTAACATGATGGTCCTTATGTATTTTTATTTGATTCCCCTTCCAGAAGCCGACATCCACAAATTGTCCCTTGTGACTTGCATTAAGATAGCACAACGGTTTGCCTTTAATGTAGTAAAAGGGGATTCTATATTTATATTTCAACTCAACTTCCGTTGTCGTATGCTCTATCAAAACCTGCAAGTGCATTAAAATGGATCTATAGGGTTCTGGTTGTTTAAAGATGTAATCTTCGGCTGGATTCATATGTAACCTAGAATATTCCTATCAACCCTATAATTATCAATGCGATACCGATTATGGCCTTGAAAGGCATCAACTTGTCAGACAACTTCTTCAGTGTATCTCCAAACGCTGGAGCTTTTCCCAAGGAGTGTGTCAATAACAATAGCGCTCCCAATATGCTGGCAATATTAAATAACATACCATGTCCGCCAAAAAGCCTTATGGCTGCCAATACTCCCAATGCTCCTCCAATGATGGTTTGAAACGGTGCCAAGAAACCAGCAATCTTATTGAAGAAATTACTTTCTCCGTCCCATTTGTCCAATGTTGCCAATCCTAATAATATTCCGCCTGATATGTTTGCTATGCTCAATAGTAATGTGATCATTTCTTTTTGCTTTTTTAATTGGTTAGACACTAATTTATAACCTTTTGCCCCATTTATCCAAAAGGTTTCTACATATATGTCTAATTAAATGTAGTAATGTTTCAAAAAATTAAGGAATTTTTAACTTGCGTTTTATAATTAAATCCTTTTACTTTGTATTTCAAAGTACTTTAATTATGAGTGATCAAGATTATTTAAAAGACATCAGCGAGATCAAGAACTTGATGAACAAGTCGTCTCGTTTTATTTCACTTAGCGGGCTATCTGGAATTTTAGCAGGCATATATGCTTTAATTGGTGCTGCAGTCGCGTATTGGCTGGTGTCTAAATACAGTTATGGGAAACTTCTCTTGGATGGTAAAGTATTTAATTTGGTATTGCTTGATTTATTTTTAATAGCGTTCCTCAGTGTTGTAACCGGTATATTCCTAACCACTCGAAAGGCAAAGAAAAATGGCGAGGATTTCTGGGACGCTTCTTCAAGGCGATTGATTTTCAATTTCCTGATACCATTGGTTACTGGAGGAATCTATATTTTAATCATTCTCAATCAGCATAAATACGGACAAACAGGAGCCTTGATGCTTATTTTCTATGGTTTGGCATTGGTCAATGCATCAAAATACAGTATTGGGGACATTCGCTATTTGGGTTTCATTCAAATCACCTTGGGCTTGATCTGCGCGCTGTATCCTGGCTACGGGTTTTGGCTCTGGACCCTTGGGTTTGGAGTCATGCATATCGTCTATGGAACTTGGATGCATTTTAAATACGATGTGAAATGATCAAGGCCATAAAGACTATACTTGTTGTTTCTAGCATAACATATGTTGTTGGCTTATCCATTTCCCTATACAAGGGTCAAGAAGTTGAACAAACCGCAGTGGTGTTGATACCAGTTTCGATAATTATTGGTTTATTTACATATTCTATGATTTTCCTTTTTAGAAGGGCAGCAAGGCTCAAGGAGCATATTGAAAAAAATTAAAATTCCTACCTCGGCAGGAAATGACATGAGTATAATACATAACATAAATAAAGTATTCGATCATCGTATCAGGTTGGGCATCATGTCCATATTGATGGTAAATGAATATGCAGATTTCAATACATTGAAAGAATTGTTAGGTGCTACAGATGGCAATTTAGCTAGTCACACCAAGGCATTGGAAAAGGCAGAATACATTGCAGTTGAGAAACAATTCATAGGTCGAAAACCAAATACACGTTATAGCACTACCTCTTTGGGTAAAGCTGAATTCAAAAAGCATATAAGTGCCCTTGAAAAACTAATTAAAAAACAATAACACATTTTTTTTATCATTTTACTTTGAAATACAAAGTACTTTAAAATAATTATATGAAACATACATTCAACATCATCGGAGCTGCGTTGTTCAGCACATTGTTTTACAAACAAGACCTCGGTTTGAATCTATCTCTGTTTAGCTTGCTAACCATTTTGATATTGGCAATAAACAGGAAGGATGCCTTTTCAAACAGGGTGGTCATCATCAAATCTCTTGCCTACCTTGTTACCGGAATTGCCGTTTTCTTTTACAAATCGAATTTGGCAATCACAGCCAACGTTGTTTCCTTTTTCATATTGGTGGGGAGCATTTCGGAACACAAGGCATCTATATACGTCAACTGGCTAAATGGATGCTATACCACGATAGCTGCTTTTTTTCATCGTTGCTACGAACAATTCCATAGAAAAGAGGATACAGGTACTAAACGAAAAATAGATTACATCCATTGGCTTAAGATCATTGGCATACCGATGGTGGTATTAATCATTTTCATAAGTCTATATAAAAATGGGAATCCCATGTTCAATGATCTAATCTCCCAAATAGACTTTAGCTTCATAAATCTGCAATGGCTCCTTTTCGGTTTGTTGGGATACTATCTTTTAAACAACATTTCTGCCCCGATTGCTGTGTATCCGATAACAGCTTTGGACTTATCTACGGAAAACACATTGCATAAGGTCAAAGAAGTCACAGCAAAAAAACTGGATGGCGAAAAGCAATTGGGGGTCGTCCTGATGTCACTTTTAAACACCTTGATCACATTCTTCTTAATTACGGATGTTGTTTATGTTATACAACAAGATAACTTAAATGCCATGGAATTGTCCAATCAGGTTCATAGTGGAGTGAATGCCTTGATAGCCTCGATCGTGTTTGCCATTGTCATCATTCTATATTTTTTCAGAGCAAACCTCAACTTTTACAAAGGCAATGCAATCTTGAAGCGCTTGACCTATTTGTGGATTGCATTGAATGTATTACTAGTTGTCGTGATTGCATTTAAAAACTACCAGTACATTCATTCTTTTGGTATAACCTACAAGAGAATTGGAGTTAACATCTATTTGTTGTTAACCTCCATTGGATTGTTGACCACTTTGATAAAAGTATATTCCATTAAAAACCTATGGTATTTGCTACGTGTCAACATACAAACGGCGTTTGTCGTTTTAATTGTCGCCAGTCTATTCAATTGGGATAGGGTTATCACACACTATAACCTAAACTATGCCAAAGCCGCAGACATGGAGTATCTGATTGGCCTGTCCAACAACAACACATTCTTGCTTAAATCGTACTCAGACAACAATGGCTTCAATTCCGGAGATATGAATAAAATCAATGACAAGTATTACGATTACTTGAGGGTTCTAAGTGATAATTCCTGGCAAGAAATGCAGTATGACAACATCACAATAAAAGAATAGATCATGAAAATTGGAAATACAGCAATAAAAGCAACATTAATGGCAACAGTGATTTTTTGGTTCGTATTGTTCACCGAGGAATACTCCGACTCGATGTTCTTTTGGATAATACCATCCATAATCCCCATCTTCCTATGTTGTCTTTTGGCAATAATATTCACGGTATGTCCATTCTTTTGGTTTTCGGAAGACAGTCTGGGAAACTCTGGCATCTTCAAAAGGTATTTCCCTTATTATGCAATTGCTGTTTTCTGTGTATGTGCATTTGCCATTTGGAAGTTCAATTGTGAGGTCTTTGCGATTGGTTTCTTCTCTTCTGCTTTTTTCACATTGATGCAAACCTGGGTATGGAATTCTAAAAACGATGCCAATGAAAACCTATAGAAAAAAACTCATCATATGGCTTTTCGAAATTTCAAAGACCGTATACACCTATGTTTTCAAAAATCAAAAACCTTGGGGCATAAGCAAACTGGAACTCCTCACCTATCCAGATCATACCTTTGGCAAGCATTTGGGGTTATTCTTGAAAAAAAACGATTTCGAATTAATACCCAAGGTGGAACGGCACGATGCATATCACGTATTGACAGGATACGGCACCAATGTGGAGGATGAGATAGCCTTGCAATATTTAAGTTTGGGAAATGGCAAACAAAGTCCCTATTTGTATGGAGCAATTATTTTGGGGACGATCCTTCTTCCCGATTATTTGAAATACTATTTGAAATCTTATAGTATCGGTAAGGGCGCCAATGCATTTCATCATTTGGATTTCGAAAAACTACTGAAGGTTTCCATTGATGATTTCAGAGCTGCCATATTCATAAAAGAACAATTAAACACAATGCACAACCATGAACACTTTTAAAATTTCAAAGAAGATAGCCATTTGGTCCTTTTCAATAGGCACGTTATTATTGATATTGCACCTCATTTTAAAAACCTCTCTCAACATCATCAGACTTGGTTATGCATACGTAGTATTCGCTACTATCCTGAATGGCTTGATATTGATCTCTTTGGCCATAATGCTCTTTACAGCAAAAGACAGGAAGGAAACCCTTAAATCCATGGGAGTTATCACTTTAAACATACCAATAGCCTTAGTTTATTTTCAAATCGTCATCGATACACTATGAAACACATATTGAAATACTTGAAAAGAATCATGATGGCATTTATTCTATGCTTTGGCTTCATCGTTACATCCAACTATTTGGTAGGACGTGCTGCCAAGTCAAAAACATATGCATCTGTTTCAAAAATACCAAAACACAAGGTTGGCTTGCTGTTGGGGGCAGTAAAAACACTACCAAACGGAAGGTTGAACTTATATTACAAGTACAGAATCAACGCCGCCGTGGCATTGTACGAAGCAGGAAAGATAGATTACATCCTGGTTAGCGGGGATAACGGAAGAACCAATTACGATGAACCTTCGACCTTTAAAGACGACCTCATTAAAAAGGGAATCCCTGAAAATAGGATTTATTTGGACTATGCTGGATTTAGAACCTTGGACTCCGTTGTTAGAGCAAAAGCCATTTTTGGGTTGACCTCCTTTATTGTCATCTCTCAAGAGTTTCATAATAGTCGCGCCATCTACCTTGCAAAGCACCACGGCATCCAAGCCATTGGTTTTAATGCCAAGGATGTGACTGGTCGTTACGGCTTTAAAACGAAAATGCGAGAATACTTGGCCAAGACCAAAGCCGTAATTGACATCTTGTTAAATGTAAAACCAAAGTTTCTTGGTAAAAAAATTGAAATTGAATGAAACTGAAATTCAACATCAAATACTTTACGGCATTTGTCATCCTATTCGTGGTGGAAGTGCTTATTGCGATCTTTTTAAAAGGAGGTTTTATTCGACATACCTTTGGGGATTTCCTGATCGTGGTGATGCTCTATGCTTTAATAAAGGCCTTCACATCTATCGACAACATTAAAATAGCTCTGTCGGTTTTGGTATTTGCCTATACCATTGAATTTTTACAACTCGCCAATCTTTTGGATTTCCTGAATATGAAAGGCAATCGTTTGGCTACCTTGATTCTTGGCAGTCATTTTAGCATTGGAGATTTAATGGCATACACTTTAGGAGCTTTTTGTTCCGTATGCATAGACAAAAAACAATCAAACATGACATGAAAGCATTGATACAAAAACGATTCCCAATCCTATCCCTTTTAACGGTAGCCATGCTATTTAGCATAGCCTTGCTCGTTCTTAGAATGAAAATAACCAATACACCGCATTTTCAATTTTTGATGTGGAATTTATTCTTGGCAACGATTCCATATGCGATAACAACCTACTTGATGGGTTTGAGGAAAACCAATCTATTCACATTGGCAATGACATTTTCCATCTGGATTCTATTTTTGCCCAATGCACCATATATCATTACCGACCTCCTACATTTAAAAATAAGCAACACGCCAATGCCATGGTTAGACGTCTTGATGATCTCTTCCTTTGCCTTGAACGGATTGCTACTCTTCCATCTATCCATGCAGGATTTCAAAACGCTGCTGGAAAGACATTTCAATCAAGCTGTGGTAAACATCACAATGATCATTGTATGCTTCGCTACTGGCTTTGGGATCTATCTTGGACGTTTTTTGCGTTATAACTCTTGGGAAATATTAAACAGATCTCAACATTTGCTCATGGATATCCTAAACATCATCACGCAACCTAGGCTTCATTATGGTGCTTGGTTGTTCACAATTTGCTTCGGGTTCTTTTTAGGCATTTGCTTTCTCATTTTTAACAGATCACACTTGAATTTAAAGAAATTATAAGATTATTTATTAGCCCATTTTAAAAGGTTTCGTTAATTTTAATACCTGTTTAACTTAAAATTCACAATCAAAAATGAAAAAAATCTCGATTTATGCATTGATTTCTGTTTTTGCTTTTTTCTCTTGCAAAGAAGAAAAAAAGGAACCAATGCTCACTCCCCTTGTTCTAGGAGATTTTGAAATCTCAACAGACAAGGTAAAACAAAATGAGCCTTTTACCATTACTTACAATGGTGATGATTCTAAAATGGAAAGCTTTTATCATCAAATAAATCAATTCAAAGCCTATCCATACGACATCAACTTCACGAACAATCAAGCCACGATAACAATTCCGGATTCTATTTCTGCGATTGCCTTCAATTTCAAGGTTGATGGCAAATACGATGACAACGGTGAAAAAGGGTATATTCTCAAGGTACACGATGCTGAAGGGAATGAAGTAAATGGAAGTAGCACAAGTGCTGCATATTACCCAACATCCTATGGAAGTCAATATGGATTGAAAGGAGACAAAGCACTTTTGGTAGAGGCTATGGAAAGTGACCTCAAAACATCTCCGGACCTAAAGGAGAAATGGGGAAACACCTACCTCAATACCTTGTACAGAAATGACAAGGCAAAAGGAAAGGTATTGGCTGAAACCGAAATACAAAGCTTGACATCCAAAACGTCTTTAGAGGAAAAAGACTACCAAAGATTGTTCAGTCTGTATAGAATGACAAAGAAAAAAAATCTTGCCGATTCCATTTCAAAAGTTGCCATCGAAAAGTTTCCCAATGGTGACATGAAGGCCAACAACTTGGTAAACAGCTTTTTTGGAACCAAAGACTTGACCGAGAAGGAAAAGATATATGCAGAGCTGAAAAATACTGGAAAGAAAAACCCAAATATGGGATACATGGTAAGTAATTTGGCTTCTGCAAGCTATAAGGCAGGTAACATCGAAGCCTTTAACAAGTATGCAGACGGTATAACAAAACCAACAGACAAGGCCAGTTTGTACAACAACGTAGCTTGGGGTCTTGCCGAAGAAGGAAAAGACTTGGATTTTGCAGCAAAAATCTCGAAATCCTCCTTGGATCTTGTAAAATCTGCTGGAAATTCCACTGAGGACAAGCCTTCTTATTTTACGGACAACCAATACAAGAAGAACATAGAAAGTTCATATAGCATGTATGCAGATACCTATGCGCTCATATTGTTCAAACAAGGAAATGTCAAGGACGCGATAACATACCAAGCTCAAGCCATTGGAGAAGCCGGCAATGCAGACATAAACGAACGTTACGTGGAATTTCTGGTTGCCGACGAGCAATACAAGTTGGCAAGTGACAAAGCCAATGCTTTCTTGACAGATGGCAAAGGCTCAAAAAAAATGACAGCCTTGTATAAGACCGCTTACAGCAAAGTCAATCCAGATGGTGATTTCGATACCATCATAGCGGACATAGAAAAGAAAGCGCATGACAAGGAAGTGGCAGACCTTAAAAAATCCATGTTGGATGAAGAAGCACCAGCTTTTGCCTTGAAAAACTTAGATGGTGAAGAAGTAACATTGGCTTCCTTGAAAGGAAAAACCGTAATCCTGGATTTCTGGGCTACTTGGTGTGGGCCTTGCAAGGCTTCTTTTCCTGGAATGCAACAAGTAGTTGAGAAATACAAGGACAATGAGAATGTTGTCTTGCTATTCATAGATACGATGGAAGACGGTAAGGATAGAGAAACAAAAGTTGCCAAATTCATCAAGGACAACAAATATGATTTCAGGGTACTTTTCGATACCAAAAATGAAAAAACGGAACAATTTGATGTTGCCAGTAGCTACAAGGTCAACGGAATTCCAACCAAGGTAATCATTGGACCTAGTGGAAGAATCAACTTCAAATCCGTTGGATTCGGTGGTCAAAACGAGAAACTCATCAAAGAAATAGATTTAATGGTTGGGATGCTTAACCCATAAAAAAACAACGGTGGCTACAAATGCCATTGTATAAAAAAAGGCCTCTACTTTAAAGTAGAGGCCTTTTTTTAAATAATATCTTTTAGTTTCAAACTACTCTTTGCTATCCACATAATCTTGTAGATATTGATAACGCTCAGTCAACTTGCCATTCTCCGTCATTTTTGCCCTAGCCAAAACGCCATCCTTGTCTCCATTGAAGAAAGCAGGTATAACGTCTCTTAAAAACATAAATCCAAATCCTCTACTTGCATTGTTCGGCAACTCGCAAGGCAAATTGTCCACCGCCATGACGACAATGGCATTGTCATCCCTATAATCCACCTCGCTTTCGGTTTGAGGATCGTAACCATATAAAGGATCTGCAATGGTGGATGCCCTTAATGTCGAAGCCACTGGCCCATCTATGTCACAACTGATGTCTGCAACTAGTTTGATGTTGAAATCTGGTGATTTAGCATCCTCACGAGTATACAAGTATGGCGCCCCATCTCCAAAGAAATGTCCAGCAATGAAAACATCGCTTACTTTGGCAAACCTCAAGAAGTTGGAATCATATGCTTCGGCATTGTTGTAAAAGTCACTCTTTCCCAAATCCTGCCCATCTTTGCGGATGTTGTAATCCAACACATCGATTTGAACATAGACCGCTTCATCGAATTCATTGTTCAAGTATTCATCGACGGAAACTTCCTTTATTTTCAAATGATCCAAGATTTCCTTGGCACCCGTACCGACTTTTCCATTTCCAGTCAACACAATTTTCATTTTCGGAAGACTGATCTTGTCCAATTCTGCATTCAAGGCATCCTTGTCCTTCAACGTTTCTGCCTTGGGCAAATTGAATCCCCCAAACTTCACCCCATAGGCTCTTATCCCGTTGTATGCTCCTACCACTCCTGCATAGTACCCAAAGCCAATCAAGCGATTGTTCTTTTCATTTACTATGGTTTCGTGATCGTACATTGTGATGTTCTTTGCCAAGATGGCACGTAACAAATCACGGTTGTAAGGTTGTTTTTTTATGGTATGACTAAAGAAGAAATAAGACTTGTTTGGAATAAGTGCGTCAATGGGAACTTCCTTGACTCCCAACATGACATCTGCATCCTTGACATCTTCCGTTACCGTAAAACCCAAATCGGAATATTCGGCATCTTTGAACACACGAATGTCCGAAGACTCAACAACCAATTCTGCATCTGGAAAATCAGACTGTAGCTTCTCCAAGGCTTGTGGTGAAAATACCACACGACGATCTGGTGGGCTCTTACGTTCTTTTATTAGTGCGAATTTCATAAAAATAGTTTTATTTCCATTTCCGTGAAGACGGAAAATTCTTTTGTTAGTTTATTCTAAATTGCTGACAGAGACTGACAAAGCAATGCATTGGAATAATTTTTGCACGAAAGTAATGGGAATTGCAAGCTTATACAAACTTTTTGGTAACTTTGCGACCTACATTTTAGTAAATCATTCTATTGAAAACGGGGTCGACTGGTTTTGACAGCGAGATTAATGAAATGGTAAGCACGTCGAGTAATGACATTGAACTCGTTAAACGCTAAGTCAACTTTTTAAACGGCGAGAATAACTACGCTTTAGCTGCTTAATCCGAATCATAGTAGGATTAGCCTAGGTACACAAGGTGTACAAGCTTTATGTCTCCGGAAAGCCTTGATTGACGGCGTTCCATTTTGAGGCATCGTAAATGTCAATATAGATAGTGTAAAGCTTTGGTGCACTATCGAAATTAAAAAGATAAGTGATGGATGGGTTGTTTTTGGCCAGTCCATCGTCGAAAACCCAATCAAAGAATAAACGTGTAGAAAGCCTTTTGATTACTTGTTTGGACGAGGGTTCGATTCCCTCCGACTCCACTACGTAATCCCTTATAAACACTGGCCTTATAAGGGATTACTATAAAAAGCGTGTCACATCTATTATTAATATTTTACAACAAGAACATTCTTGATGTAAAAAAAAATGTCCTCTACTCAAAATCGTAACGTAAGTATATTTGTAGACTATATTCCAGCAGAATTAAAAGAAAACCTCACTTGGGAAATAGTTTATTATGTTAAGAATCCATTGACCGGTAAATTGGTTAGAAAAAGAAATCGTGTTTTCCATAATGCTAAACTAAGGGAGCTTGAAATCTTAAAATAGCACATAAAAAAACCACTCGACTAGGAGTGGTTAATATTGGGTATAAAACTTAAACGCACTTGTTACAGACGAGCACTAGCACACGAGGACCAGCTTGGGGCATTGGCGTTTTTCTGTGCCATTGCATGACCGCCTAGAAATAAACATAGTATGATTGTTAGTTTTTTCATGTTAGGGAAAGATTGGTTATTAGTTCATTTAGATAGATTTGGGGTCTATTCCTATTATTACATCTTATTGACTAGGTATCCGTTAAATCCAGATTCTACTTGCAATGTAAAGTTTGTATCTCCTGTAGTTTCAACTAACACAGAGACATAATCTCCAGCACTTAACTTTAAAATACCACTTACATGTTGTGTATCCCAACTTGCAGTTCCTACATCTGCATTTCTAATGGAATGCAAGCCATTTCTAAAGCCTTGCTTATTTCCGTTCTTAACAATCATCAATCGAGAATATACTGAACCCGAAGCACCATTTACCGCATCGATCCTTGCTTGTGCAGCAAAGAAATACAATCCATCTACAGGAGCTGTAAAACGTCCATTAGTAAGATTTAGGTGATTTCCATCATTAAAAAGATCTGTGTTGTGTGTATTATTCCAGTCCCCAACTTCTTTTTCACCAGCTGTGGTATACGCTGTTCCATTGGATGTTACATTAAAAGCTGGCAAGCTAAGTATTTTCAGACTCGTTGCTTCAACGGTATCTGTCCAACTCGGGTTTGTTCCATCCGTTGTTAAAAACTTACCTGATTGCCCTGATTGTTCTGGCAATTCAATTTCATTTGTCGGGCTATCATCCAAAATTACCGCACTCGAATCCAACCATTGAACTCCTTCTGCAGAAACGCCTAGCAATTGACCATTTGTACCTCCTGAAGGTAAGCCATTACTAACTGCCCAGGCCACGTTTCCTGAACCATCTGTAGTCATTACTTGGTTTGATGTTCCATCTTGCGCGGGCAAGGTGTATGAAGTTCCTGATCCTGTGTTATCACCATCTATCGTTAATTGTCCATTTAGTGTTGTATTACCATTTCTCAGCATTACCAATGCATCGCTTCTTGTTGCCGAAGTACCATTTCCAATTACAAATATTCTATTTGTAGGTTCTGTAAAAGAATTCGGTGCTGTTGATGTATAAGACGTATTATAAGCCCCAAAACTAGCTTGAAGAGGTGTTTCTGCAAGTAAATTCGACCCCAAAGCATAAGTATTTGCACTGTTAAGAAGATTCCTATCCCCAAGAGCTATCGAGGTATCAAAGTTTGCTGTGTTACGGTCCCCTATGGCAACACTATAAATCCCTTTTGCCACATTACTATTACCCATTGAAATAGTATAGCGTTCAGTATTTGAATCATCCCACTGGTCTGAAAAAGCTCTACCTACTCTAAAAGCTCCTTTACTCTTGTCAAAATACATCCTATTGTCATCATTGGTAGTATTAGTATCATTCGCTAATTGAGTACTACCAAAGACAAAATCATCCGTAGTTGCATCTCCATTTGCATTACTAGTAACGTTAGCTGTTGTTGAAAATGAACTTGTAGTCCCTGTTGCATCATTTATCCAGGAATAGTTTCCAAAACCATCAGTGCTTAATATTTGTCCGTTAGCTCCTCCGACTGGTAATTCAATCTCATTGGTAGCATCGGCATCAGCATCATCTACTGCATCAATAATCCAAGAATAATTCCCACTACCATCTGTGCTTAGTATATGTCCGTTGGTGCCTCCAGACGGTAACGCTGCACCTCCAGATGAAGCATCAGTCCATACTACATTACCTGAACCGTCTGTCGTCATCACTTGGTTAACTGTTCCATCTTGTGTAGGCAACGTATAAGAAGCGCCAGCTCCTGCATTATCTCCGTCTATGGTCAATGTTCCGTTTAATGTTGTATTTCCGTTTTTAAGCATTACTAAAGCGTCTGATCTAGTTGTACCTTCAAAATTTGATGTTCCATTTCCTATAACAAACAATCTATCTGTAGCTACGTAAGCATTAGCATTTCCTGCTTGTGACGTATTTAAAATACCTAGAGTGGTTTGCACTACACTTTCTGCTGTAAGAGCACTACCAAAAGTCATTGAACTTGCTCCTGAAGCAGTATTTTCTCTTCCTAACGCAACCGATTGATTTCCTGAAGCAACATTGGTATCTCCGACCGTTAAACTTCCCCATCCAGAAGATGTGTTATTTATTCCCATTGTTGCAGCATACCATCCTGTTGCTCTATTTACTTGTCCAAACCCAACTGAATACGGACCTAAATTTGCTTGATCAAATCCACCTATGCCATCAACCATGTTTCCTGCTCTAAAAGCCGATAGGTTTTTATCAAAGAACATCCTGGAGTTATCAGCTGCTCCTGAAACATTGTCTAATTGTGTACTTCCAAATACAAAATCGTCTGTAGCAGTATCTCCATTCGAATTACTTGTTACATTGCTTGTTGTTGTAAATGGTCCAACTGCTGGTTGATTTACCCAACTATATACTCCAGAACCATCTGTAGCCAATACTTGTCCATTGTTTCCTCCTGTTGGCAATTCTATTTCATTGGTTGCATCGGCATCTGCATCATTGGAAGTAATCCATGAATAGTTTCCTGTTCCATCTGTACTCAATACAAATCCACTGGTTCCACCTGCTGGCAATATATCGTTGCTAATCCATGATAAAGTTCCTGTACCATCTGTAGACAATACTTCTCCATTGTTACCTCCATTGGGAATGGCCATTGCAGCTGGGGACACCCAAGAAACATTTCCTGCGCCATCGGTAGACATCACTTGGTTTAATGTTCCATCTTGAGCTGGTAGCGTAAATGCTGTTCCAGCTCCTTGGTTGTCACCATCTATGGTTAATGTTCCATTAAGTGTAGTATTACCATTTTTTAGCATAACTAAAGCATCGCTATTTAAAGCCAAGTTTATGTCTTCTTGCCCATTTCCTATTACGAATAAACGATCGGTTGACACCCATGTATCTGCAGAGCCACTTACATAAGTACTGTATTGCCCTAACTGAGTTTCTGCTAACGAGTTTGCAATTACTTGTCTACCTATAGCAGTTGAGTGTTGTCCAAAACCTCTAGCATTCAATCCAAAACCTCTAGCATAATCTGCGAATCCTCCAGCATTCAATCCAAAAGCAATAGCATAAGCTCCTGTTGCATTGGCATTACGCCCCATGGAAAATGAGTTCTCACCACTTGCTACTCCTCCTTCTCCAAGGCCTACCGAGTAATCCCCTATCTTGTCTTCATTCCAAGCATCACCAAAAGTAAACCCTGCTCTAAATGCCGATTTACTTTTATCGTAAAACATTCTGGAATTGAAAATACTATTAAGGCCATTGTCATCTAACTGAAAACTTCCAAATACAAAGTCGTCATTTAATGTTCCTCCAGGAGCATTGATGTCGACATTGGTAACCAACATATTATTTTTAAAGAAAAAATTAGAACTTGGTGAAGATGCGGCATACATGGCATATGGCACTTGACGCAATACCGTCGTTCCTAAACTACTATAAGTCGATCCTCCTGTAATGTCTACAGCAATGTCCATTATAAAATCTTGGGTACTCCAATCGATTACAGCAAAAGTGCTTAGTGTAGCTGTACCTGTTCCAACTGCCAATGTTATTAGTCCATTGGCATTGGACGTTACTGTATGTGTTTCCTGAAAAATGTTTGCTCCCGCTCTAGCTAGTGTTACTTGTACACCTATAGATTGATTTGCAATGGGGATATCTGAAGCATCTCTAACGACTGCTTGATAATTGAAAGATTGCGCAAATGTGGTTAGACTAAATATTAGCACCACAATGAAGAGTAGTTGTTTTTTCATTTTCTTGGGGATTAAAATCATTTGTTTTATATACTGTAGACTGTT
The DNA here is from genome assembly GCA_947496215.1 of uncultured Bizionia sp. Lineage (GTDB taxonomy): Bacteria > Bacteroidota > Bacteroidia > Flavobacteriales > Flavobacteriaceae > JAHDHI01. The sequence goes on along the minus strand of CANMCF010000005.1, from coordinate 132,566 downwards.
AAAAAAGGAAACACCCTATTTTTTTTATATTTTTTTTTCACATTGCATTGATCAGCTTATGACCAAGACCATTTGAGGCTCATACAATCCCACACAACAAGCTGAAAACAAGATTTCACATTGCATATTAATCCAGTTGAAAAAATGAGAAATCTTTCATTATAATATTTCAAAACTTCCTTTTCATTGAAAAAATAAAAGCACCTCTCATAAAAATGATCTTTGAAAGGCTTCACAAAAACCAAAAATTGAAATAACATCTATAAAACCTTGCTTTTGAACTCATCAATTGTTCAAGTCAAAAAGGCAAACTCACTTCTTTCAAAGTGGTCTTTGACAATAAGAGACCATATCCCAACTACATTGTACATTTTAGTTTTTCAATAATTTCAGAGTACTCTGCATTGTATCGGAATCAACTTTCACCGAGTATGCTCCAAGATCCAAGTATGAAACATCCACAACTTCCCCCTTGCAATTGGGAACCATAATCAATTCCTTGCCATTCAAGTCATAGACCTTCAGTTTTACCTCTGTGTAATGTTTGTCATTTCAAACGATTCGCTTGAAGGGTTTGGGTACAAGCTCGGTTCTTGCTTCAAATCATCTTGGTCTACTTCAATTACTTACAAAACCAACAAAAGAGTATTGTCAACATTGCATTGAATACTAAAAAAGTCCATTTATACCAAAGTATTCAAATGAGCTTTTTCATAATCATGCAATTGTTGTTTAATCATGTTCTGGCAATTGTTCCACAAACACATAGGTTAATGTTGAAGGCCCCCAAACACGGAATTCAATGGATTGTTGAATGTGTTGTCTGTTGGTTTGTTGTTAAACTCCCTATCCATGTATAATTGTTTACATTACCAAAATCAACATCAAAATTAACCTCAACACTAGTCACCTCATTATCTCCAATGTTTCTTTCTTCTATTTTAGTACTAATACTATCGCAGTAAGTCATAATGTAACAAAACGTCTAGTTACACTTTCAAAACAATGCTAATTAATGTAACTTTCTGCCCTATTTAAAGAAGGGAACTATGGAAGCAAGCAACATGCTAAATTATATTGAAGATGTATTAGAAAACATGCCAACTAGCTGGTTGGATCTAACAACCCATCGATTAGACATTTATGATGAAAAACTGGCCAAAATCCAATTCATAGAACAGTTTGAAAACTTATTTCACAACAATAACTCTGAATCATCTGCACTCAATCAATTACCTACTGCTTACGATTATATTCGACTAGGCCATCCATTATCTTGTATACTAGAATGGGTAATTGCCAAGTTATATGATATAAAATCAGAAAATGTAATCAGTTTTTCATCAAAGACTCCTCCTATTTTGGCTGTTTTAAGAAAAAATTCACTTGCCAATAAAAACACCCAAATCATTTATATAGGTGAATTACCAGCCTTTTTTGATGCTGAAGTATTAAAAAACATCTATGGATATAAATTTGAATTAAAGAAAGTTGAAAGTTCATCTACTATTTCTAAGTTTAATGGCAGTACCATTTTCATTTCACAGCAAAAAGAAATTTGCAATTTTGATCTCACTCCAAATATTGACTTTTTTATTAATGGTCATTCTCTCCTTGGAAGTATTCTATTGGTAAATGGTAAACAAAACGACAATTATATAGCAGAAATTCAACACGTAAGAAGAAGAGAAACCATAGCAATGACACCTGCGAACTCTTTTATGGCGTTAAAGTCACTAATTGACACCTCATCTTTTAATGCTAGTAAAAATAATGTAGAAGTAAACAAAACATTGGTCATAGATTCAATTGCAGCCATAACTGGAGCCCATACAGATGCTCTGGTTGGTTCTAGTGGACTATCTATTCAATATGCCATTATGATGGGGCTTATTCACGATGCACTAGAAAGACATAAAGGAAAGTCCATTAAATTTGTTGTTCCTCCAAACTGTTATGGTGGTACGAATGATCAAGCAAGACGAGTTGCAGCTTGCATTGACAATGTGGAAGTGATGGACTTACCTGTGGATGGAGATAATGACATGGTTAAAAGCATTGACATCGTCTTAGATAAAATTGCCAACGAAGATGCCATCCCATACATCATCGCCGAAATACCAACAAACCCTAGAGTTGAAGTTCCAGACCTCATTAAGTTAAAAGAAGCTTTAAGCAAAGAGCGCAAGACTGCAACTGGCAACATTGCCATCGCTCCCGTTTTCATTTTAGATCAAACATTTTGCCCCAATGTCCGCTTCTTGGATGATGGTGAAATACTTTCTACGGTCAGGGCCATTTCATATGCCAGTGGATCAAAATTCCCAAGTGGCGGACTCTGCACTGCCGGCTACTGCGTTGGAAATAAAAAAGCAGATGCTTTGATTGAAAAAATAAAATTGCACCTCAATATTTGCGATAATGAGGCTACACATCTTCAATATGAAATATTGGCAAAACAATTACCTTCCATGAATCAAAGAATTGAGGATGCTTATCAAAATACACGCGAGTTTGTAAGTTTCATCAACAAGACTTTACCAGAGGCGAAAATAAATTTTGTTTCTGAGGCATTGGCAAAACAAGGGTTTACACCATCTGTGTTTTCATTGGATCTTCCCACAAAGGGGAATACTACCGAAGAAAAAGAAGCTTACAAAAGGGCGTTAAATCATAAGTTAATTAATTTAATGATTACAGAAATCCCCAATGAAAGTAAGTATTGTGTGAGTTATGGGCAGTTAAACGGATGCTATTGGACGATTCCTGCAACATCTACCCAAGGGACGACCAAAGAAAGAGACAAAGATTATATTGCTCGTGTAGCACTTTCTCCCAGCATGAATCTTGAACGTCATAAAAAAGTATTTTTAGATTTTGTTGAAAACGTTTGACTATGTTTACATCATAAAACATATTGATTTGCTGTTTTAAACTCACTGCATTTTCTCTGAGTTATGCTCGTTAACCTTAAACATATGGCAAGTAGGGCAAGAACAAGCGTTTATTTTCGCTTTAGCCACAAGCCAAAGCTTTTTATTTTGTTTTAATTTCTCTCATTTAATATCTACCGAAGGACTACGACTATCAAAATATGAAGTAAAAACGAAATCGTAAATCAAAAGATTTGACAACTTTGCAAATAGCACCGCCTTGGGATTAAACACTAATCGCCCTATTTGTGACATATAGTGTTTCCATACGTTTTATTTTTTCAATTTTATCCATGATTAGACTATGGCAACTACATTCCAAGTAATTGGATAAATCCATATTTTGAGTATGAATTCTGTCTGATAGGGTGGACAAGGTGTGTTTGGTGAACAGGATTCTCATTAAATGCTCACTTTGTCTAGAAAGGGCTAACCAACAATACTACATTTCCAACAATCCAAATCCATGATATTTTAGTTCGCTCATTCATTTTTTAGTTGCACCATTCATTTCCCCAATCAGTGTGTCCGCGTCCATCCCAACACTTCCTATTTGTTTTGATTTGATGAACAATCCATTTTTTTTCATCCAACTCAGTTACCATAACTATTTTAGTTGCCCTTTGTGAGTCATCTTCTTGTTCGTCATGTATTAGAGTTACTTCTTTTAATCTGTCACTTAATTCATTACTCGTTATATCAAGTTTGGGCGTACCTTCATTAGGTGGATAGTTGTAATAAATTTCAATTAGTTGTTCTGCTGTTTCAATGTCTGTTCTTTTCTCAATTTCTTCATTGAATTCAGTAGGATCCTTTACGTCAAAAGTCTCTGAACAAGAAGTCAAAACGATTATTGATATTAAAAGTCCAAAAAAACGTTTCATATTTTTCTATTTAATTATTCTTCCATACCATAAAGATATCACACTTCTCCCAAACACCAAACAAATTCTTTTTTGTATTGCGCCCATATGTACATATCCTGAATTGGTGAGTAAAGGGCTAGCAAACGAGGAACAGTTGGAGGATCAACTTTACTCCGATGCCCAACTCTCGTGCTGCTTTTAAAACATTGCCCTTTTTCTGACAACTTCACTACATTCCGTTTGAAGGCTGCTGTGTCGCTTCTTTTCTTTTTTGACATTTTGCCAATTTAAGTTCTAGAAATGACACCTTAACTCGCTGTCCAGTATATTGTAACAGTTCCATTGGAAACTAGTGTTGCTAATAAGAAAGGGTGTAGAAAACAAAAAAAACCGATCAAGTAAATTTGATCGGATTTTTTGTCTTAATATTTCTTCAATGAGAAATCATAGGCGCTAAATTTGCCGGAGAATAGATCTCCAGTTATCCCTATGACTATTCTGTTTGCTATTCAACAACGATTTTTTTCACTGTCGTTCCACTTCCATTCTCAATGGATATCAAATAGACACCTGCTTGAACTCTATTCAATTGAACTTTTTGAGAAAACAATGCTGTTGTAGGATTGTAAGTGTTTTCCAAAACTGTTCTTCCTGCCAAATCATATACCATCACCTTGATTGGTGTATTCGGATCTGGATTGAACTCTATTGTAAAGTTTCCGTTGTTCGGGTTGGGATAGATGGCTGGTATTCCTTGGTTGGCATAATCATCCACGGACAGAGTTCCACATTCGGTAACCCCTTGCTTCAATTTGGAGGCATTGGCATCTAGAAAAGCCCTTGCTCTATCTGTTTGACCTGTAGAAAACATATACATGTGGCTATCGTTCACATAATCCATATAACTCATGGTCAATGCTTTTTCTGGAGAATTGCAACCAGCTACAGATCCTGGAGCTGGAGTCCCATAGGTGGCATTACCTACCTTTGGAGTATCATCTACATAGTCCGTATTGCCACTACAACCATTGTCGTTTCCAAATGTATGGTCCAAATTGAAAAAATGCCCCAATTCATGGGTTACCGTTCTTCCCAAGTCGTATGGTGCGCCAGGAACGAAACCTGTACACCCTGACCCAGAACCAAAGGCAGCAGTATCCATTACCACAGCTTCACCTGCATCAAAATTACCTCCCAACGGAGAATAACCTAGGTATCCATCTGCATACTTGACGATGAAATTCATATACCCTTGCCATTTGATGTCGGCATCATTCCCATTTCCGAAGTTATATCCCACGGTAACTGCTGGTTCTCCTTCTACAAGGTTGGGATCCGTGTTTGCAGGATGATCCAATGTTGCGATGCAAAACTGCAATTCTGCAACTCCTGGAGTAACCCCTGGATAGAATGAAGATGCATCCCCCCAATTGGATTGGTCTGCATTGGTCGAATTGAAGTCGGCATTTAAAATGTCTATTTGATTTTGCGCCAAAGCCACCAAACATGCCCTATCGGCATTGTTGCCTGTTGGAAAGTGCACCGCAACGGGAACTGTCAATAATGCTTTTGATCTTTTTCCATTGACATCAACTCTATTTAGTTCAACATTGAAAGCATTTTGGAGCTCTTGATATTTAATTGCATATGCAGGATCCGAAAGTTTTTCTTCCATAATTTGTTCCGTTCCACAATTTCTTTGTTGAGCAAAACCCATACTAAAAAAAAGTAAAGCTAAAAGTAAAATTTTGATTTTCATAAATCGCTGGTTTTTAATGGTTAATTAATTATTATAAAATATTCAAAGATATATACGGCATTTCTTCATTAAAAGACTAGATTACAATCACATAAAATAAAACCTTTCATTTTAAATGGCAATTTCTCAAATAACCCTAGTTGCTTTTTTGTCTACCCCTTCATCGACATTGTGCTATAAGCTTAGGCTCAATAGCTATTTAAATTGCAATTGAATCATTTTAAATCTGGGGGTATAAAGAAAGAAAGCTACTAAGTCAAGTCGGCTTGGTACTGGAAGGTTTGAAACATATAAATGACAAAGGTTCTTTCACATTGTACAGTGGTTATTTAAACCACCATTCTAACTCCTACAATAGGGCTACTAGTCCATTTAATGCCTTTGTGGAAGTTTTGCTGAATCAATGGCAGCATACTTACCAAGACACATCAGATTGAAAGTGGTCAGTGCTGTTCCGTTAGTAGACATTGCAACATCATGGAAAAGTAACGGTGGGGATGGTTGCGTCAGACTTTGAAAAAAGCGTTTAAGGAAACAAAACTGAAAACCTATTCAAACAATGGAATATGGAATGAGAAATTCAAAGGTGTGATTATAAACTCATATCCAAGGATTTCATTGAAAGGGCAAAATCGTGAGCACAAAAGACAGACAACACAATCAACCCACTCTCAATAAAATATCCTTTACAACCTCATTGCTTTTATCCAAAACAAAGAAATGTCCACCATCAAAAGCCTTGCAACTTATCTTTTGGGTAGAAATACGCTGCCAGCATTCCACTTGCTCAAGACTGAAGTCATCGCCTTTGCCATAATATACAATCACCTCCAAATCTTGCAATGTGACATCAATGGGTTCATAGCTTTCAATGGCCTTGAAATCGGCCTTGATGATGGGTTCGAAAAAAGACATTATGCTTTCCTCGTTGAAGACCTCGTCTGGAATGCCTCCCATTTTTTTCAATTCGGAACGGAAAGAAGCTGAGTCCATTTCACTTTTATAAGGAAGTGAAGGCATTTTGATTTCTCCACCTCTACCAGACAGAAACACATATTTTGGCATTGGAACGTTATACGCCTTGATCAAGGCTAGAACATGCACAGTCAACAATGCCCCCATGCTATGACCAAAAAGGACATAATCCTGTGCGAGTCTATCCTTGATTTGAAAAAATAGGTCTTCCGCCATCTCTGGGACGGTTTTCAAAAAATCTTCTTTGAATCGTCTTCCTCTTCCTGGCAAGCTACATTGATAACAACCATAACCTTTGGAAGACAATATTTTTGCTAGTGGGTTATATGAAATTTCACTTCCACCGGCAAAAGGTAAAAAATAAAAATTCATAGGAAGTAATTTATAGGGGCTAGGGAAATATACATTGCCTTGGTTGCTTTTTCAATTGATTAACGAAAACCAAAGATAACACTACTACCATTCGTTTTAAAACATTTTTTCAGTCATTTTCCAATTCAATGTTTTATGAAAAACTCAATGTCATTGTGACTTGCCAGCTAAGAATCGTAGACATCCCCCCATAACAAACTATTATTCAAAAGGTTGTCCTTTAGTTTCTTTCTCTATAAAAAAAATACATTATTCTTATTTAGAATAAATAAAATTAAATTTGCTTTTACTGATTATAGAAAATATATTTGCGTATTATTTATAATTAGTCTAAATAAAAACAAATGAGATTTCCTATTAAAAAATTAAGCATCCTATCACTATTTTCAATAGCAATGCTATCCTGTTCATCAGATGATGATACAGCAACTCCAACAAACACGATAACAAAGTCTGCCGTAATAGAAAACTATGCAAACATAGTGTACAAAAGCTATCAAGATGCCATGGACGATGCCATGGACTTGGAAACAGCCATCAGTACATTCGTAACGAATCCAACCGATGACAATTTCGCATCTGCAAAAAGTGCTTGGAAAACAGCTAGGGAAAGTTATGGTCCAACCGAAGCTTACCGTTTTGCCAATGGTCCCATAGATGACAATGACGGTCCTGAAGGACTGCTGAATGCTTGGCCTTTGGATGAGAACTATGTGGATTATGTGAATGGAGATGCCAATACAGGGATTATAAATGACCCAACGACATTTCCTACCATAGACAAGGTAACCTTGGAAGGCTTGAATGAAGTTGGTGGTGAAGCAAACATAAGCGTTGGATATCATGCCATAGAATTCTTGTTGTGGGGGCAGGACAATACTGCTCCTTCCGCCCAACAAGCTGGACAACGTCCATATACGGACTTTGTAGATGGTGGCACTGCTGCCAACCAAGATAGAAGAAGACAATATCTTGCAGCTTGTGCAGACCTTTTGACGGATCATTTGCAATTGATGCTGGATGAATGGAAGATTGGAGGAGCATACAGGGCAACTTTCTTGGATTTGAATGAGAATGCTGCACTGAAAAATATGTTGACGGCAATCGCGACATTGTCAAAATCCGAATTAGGAGGAGAACGTATGTTTGTTGCTTACGACAATCAAGATCAAGAAGATGAACACTCATGCTTTAGTGACAACACCCATAGAGACATTCGCTTGAATTTGGAAGGAATCGCAAATGTATATAGAGGGAGCTACGGAAACATAGACGGTCCTTCTTTTGAAGATTTGATAACACAAAGCAATGCAACATTGGGAGCAGAAGTATCTGCACAACTGACTGCTTCAGAAACTGCAGTAGACGCAACAGCAAACCCATTTGATCTTGCCATTTCCGATGCTACGGAACGCCCAAAGGTGTTGACGGCAATAAATGCATTGCAAGATTTGGGAGACAAGTTCGTAGAAGGAGGAACCTCATTAGGCCTATCCATTACTGCTGAGTAATTTTTCACAACATCAAAGTTTTTAGTCAGAACGCTTTTCAAGCGTTCTGACTTACTCATTATATAAATTTATGATATACTTAAAAAACAACAATTTCATTTTCCTAAGCATAATGTTCATCTTTCTTTTTCCTAGTTGTCAAAAAGATGACGAAGCTAGTTATGAACCATTGATTGCTGAAGATGGAGAAGCCTTTTCTGGAGGAGATACCACCGTTTTCGATGTTTCCGAAAATGCTTTCGGTTTTCAAGCTCCCAATTTGGAAGGTGACAATGCCTTGTTTTTCTTTACAGGTAATTCATTGTTCAATCAAAACTGGGTTACAGCCCCAGCATCAACTACGGCTAGAGATGGTTTGGGCCCTTATTTCAATGCTAAATCCTGTTCTTCTTGCCACTTTAAGGATGGAAGAGGAAGAGCGCCGAATTTTGACGGAGAAATAAATCATGGGTTGTTGTTACGATTAAGTATAGCTGGTGTACAAAGTACAGGAGCTAATACCCCTGAACCGACTTATGGTGGTCAACTTCAAGATCAATCCATTTTGGATGCGGATCCTGAAGGCCATTTCAAGGTAATTTATGGCACAACGACAGTTACCTATTCAGATGGTGCTACACGTAATCTAAGAGTACCTTCCTATGAACTTGTCGACCTCTCCTATGGCTCTGTAGACAGTGCTGTTCAAATTTCTCCCAGGGTAGCAAACCAAATGATAGGCTTGGGGCTTTTGGAAGCCATCCCGGAAAGTACTTTGTTGAGTCTGGCAGACGAAGCCGATATTGATGGAAATGGTATTTCTGGAAAACCGAATTACGTATGGGACATAGAAAGTCAATCTACAAAAATTGGACGTTTTGGCTGGAAAGCCAATCAACCCAACATACTCCAACAAGTCGCAGGTGCCTTTTCTGGAGACATGGGAATAACATCTTCTCTGTTTCCCGACGAAAATTGTCCTACAGGTGTAAACTGTGATGATTTTGCAAATGGAGGTACACCGGAAATAGTTGATGAAAACTTGGAAAAGGTTGCTTTGTATTCCAGTACGCTTGCCGTCCCTGGACGACGAGATGTCAATGACCAAAACATCCTTCAAGGCAAAGCATTGTTCAATAGCATTGAATGCGCTGCTTGCCATGTCCCCAAGTTAGAGACTGGATCTCACCCCATACAAGCACTAGCTAATCAAACCATTCGCCCATATACGGATTTGCTCTTGCATGACATGGGACCAGGGTTGTCAGATAACAGCACCGACTTCGATGCAACTGGCACAGAATGGCGTACACCTCCTCTTTGGGGCATTGGACTGATCGAAACAGTTAATGGTCATGGCAACCTCCTACACGATGGTAGAGCCCGAAACATAGAAGAAGCCATATTATGGCATGATGGTGAAGCCATGAATTCTAAAAATGCATTCATGAACCTAAATAATAGTGATCGAGAAAGAATCATCAATTTCATTAAATCATTGTAAAATGAAAATCTTAAACATAAAAGCACTTTCAATAACATTTCTTTCCATCATCTTAATTGCTGCCTTCTTCGTTAGCTGTGACAAAGACGGTATTTCCGAAGATGAATATCAAATCCAATACCGCAGAGAAGCCCAATTGAACAATGTATACATCAATGGCATAACACCGTTGAACAGTTCATTTGTCTTCAATACAAAAGAGCTTGAAACTAGAACTCAAACATTTGTACAACAACCAAACATCGAAAACCTAAAGGGTCTTCAAACCCAATGGGTCAACACCCTAAAAACCTGGAAGCATCTGGAATTGTACAATCTAGGAATTATTGAAGATAGCTTCATTCACTTTGAAATAAACAGATGGCCGACCAACACAGAAACAATAAACAATTTCATTGAGGGGACAGAAACAATCGATGCAGATTTCATAGCAGGAAATGGCTCTTCCTCAAAGGGGGTTTCGGCTATGGAATACCTATTGTTTTCCTTTGAAAACAATCAAGAAATACTTGATCAATTCACAACAAACCCCAATTTTGAAAGGAGACAGGCCTACCTCCTATCGCTTTCTGAAAACTTGGAGATAAAAGCCATCGCGTTGCAAACGTTATGGACCATGCATAAAACGGATTTCATATCGTCCTTGGAGAATGGAATCAGTGGGAGTCAAAATCAATTGACCAATGCCATGGTTACACTCATAGAAGAAATAATCATAAGCAAATTGGGCAATCCCCTTGGTAACGGCAATGGAGGCGAGATAAACATAGAAGACCTCGAAGCTCGCAGAAGTGAGAATTCACTATTGATCATTCAGGAACATTTAACAGCATTGAAAAACCTATACACTGGCAATTTCAATCAAGGCTCCATCAATTGGGGGTTTAATGATTATTTGGACTTAATAGATAGAACAACGCTAAATGACGCAATTAAAGCCAGTTTTGACAATTGTCAAGAGAAACTAGATGTGATTTCGGGAAGCTTGAAACAAGAACTGCAAGATACTCCACAAAACGTCATAGACCTACAAGATGCATTCAATGGTTTACTTGTTTTGATAAAAGTGGACATGGCAAATGCCATAGGTACTACAATTACAATCAATGACAATGATGGGGATTAAAAAGTCCATCACTAGGTTGAATGATCAAACCTCAATTTTACCACTTGCCATCTTTAGAATGGCATTTGGTTTTTTAATGGCTTTTTCCATATTTCGTTTTATTTGCAAAGGCTGGATCGAAGCTTGTTACATTGTTCCCGATTTTCATTTTACATACCAACATCTCGAATGGGTAAAACCATTGGGGGTTAATGGGATGTATGTTGTGGTTATTTGTTGTGCCTTGTCTGCTATTGGCATCGGCTTGGGATTGTTTTACAAATTTTCATCCATATTCTTTTTTCTATCCTTCACCTATTTGGAACTTATTGAAAAATCCTGGTATCTCAATCATTATTACTTTGTTTCCCTAATGGCTTTCTTGCTTATTTGGGTGCCTGCCAACAGGAGTCATGCATTGGATTGTAAAATGCATTCAACATTGAAACGCAATACTGTTCCAATCTGGACCATTATGATCTTTAAACTACAATTATGCACTGTCTATTTTTTTGGAGGCATTGCAAAACTCAAATCGGATTGGTTGTTGGAAGCCCAGCCATTGAACATTTGGTTGAAGGCCAGAACCGATCTTCCTTTGATTGGGAAATTGTTCGAACATGACATCACCCCATTCCTATTTAGTTGGAGCGGAATGTTATACGATCTAACAATCCCCTTTCTACTTTGGACACGAAAAACAAGACCTTTTGCCTACTGCCTAGTAGTTGTTTTTCATATATTGACCTATCTCCTGTTCAATATAGGAATGTTTCCGTGGTTGATGATCTTTGGAAGTCTAATCTTCATCACAGAAGATGAATGGAGGCAAATATTCAGAAGAAAAGCAAAAAACAATTCAATGGGGAATGGATTTCAACCAAAAAATTCGGCAGCCATAAAATCGATGCTTTTTGTTTTCTTGATCATCCAATTTATCCTTCCATTACGTCATTACTTCCTCACGGAAAATGTACTTTGGTCAGAAAATGGGTTCCGCTTTGCCTGGCACGTTATGGTAATGGAAAAAAATGGCTATGTGACTTACACGGTAAAAGACAATGCTACGGGCAAGCAATGGATTGAATACCCTTCCAAACGGCTAACTAGCATTCAAGAAAAACAGATGAGTTTCCAACCAGATATGATTTGGCAATATGGCAAATATCTGGAGGACATATATAAAAGTAGAGGCATGCAATCGCTTTCCATTTATGCAAACTCCAAAGCTTCTTTGAATGGAAGGTCTTCACAAACATTAATCTCGAAAACCGTGGATTTGACAAAAGTGAAGAATGTCGATTCCATTTATGATTTCGTTGTACCATTAAAGGACCAACCTCCCTTTTTAAAAATGAAAACCCCATGAACAAAAATTCATGAGGTCATTCAAAACAATACATCAACCTTTCATCAATCGCTTCAAGTAGGTTCGTTCATACATCCATAATCATTCTACCAATTTTTCTATCAAAATTCATGTGACAACCAAAATTGAATATGAAGATTATAGTACCTATTTAGACAATAATACATTCTTTTCTTTTTCCCTCTTGTTGAACTCATATACACGTTTTTGGTATACCCTGAAGATGGCATCTTCGATGTCCAAGTTTTCTTTTCGCCCATTCAATACGGCACTTATGTATGTATCGCTAAATATATCTCCGTTTTTGTTGGTTATGTTTTTATTTTCCAATTCCCTTAAGACATCCTTTATGTAATTCGTTTTGAGATGGACCTTCAGTTTTCTTGTTTCTTCAGTGGTTATCATAAAATATATTATTGATTGCTAGGTAAATATTTGGTACATTTGAGGTGTAGCGAGTACTAAAATACAAATAATATTCTATACATACAAATTATTATAAGTACACATTAGGATAATTATAAGCATCCAATAAATGGAGATAGTTAATAGAATAATCGAAATACAGAAGGAAGTCTCTAGGAGTCAGCGCTCTTTTGAATTAAGCATCGGAAAGACAAGTGGCTATCTCAATGTTATTCAAAAAAACAAAAGTACGCCCGGCGTGGATTTGATTCTTAGAATAATTGAAGTTTATCCAGAATATAATTTGAACTGGATAATGACTGGAGAAGGAGAGAAATACAATAAAGATGTAGAGGTAAACAAGGTAAGTGAAAGTAGGTCCCACTACATTACAAAGGAAAAAGGGGACATTGAACGCATCATAGAGAAACTTGCCGAGAAAAAAATAGATTCTTTTTTAAAGGCCCAAGATGAAAAAATAAGTGATCTTACCCAAGCCATACATGAGATTCAAGCTAGTTTGGATACCATCAAGAAAAAAGTTGGATAATAATAGCATACCAGAAATAGTCATATAAAAAAGCCTTGTGATCACAAGGCTTTTTTATTATATTCTTATTCTTTATAGGTTATCAAGATTTCAATTTAAGGTCGAATTTCTCATGTTGCCATTTGGAAAAGCCTCCTTTTAAATCATAGATCTTTACAAAACCTGCGTCTTTCAGTTTTTTGGCGCACTTGGCACTTCTTCCTCCTCCTTGACAATATAGGATCACTGGTTTCAATTTGTCCAGTTTTCTAATGTCCTCGTCAAAGGTTGGTGAGTTAAAATCTATGTTTTGGGAATTCTCCAAGTGTCCAGTTTCGTGTTCCTTTTCTGTCCTGACATCTACCAATTGTACATCTTCCAAATCCAAGAGTGTTTCCATTTCTTCAGGAGAAATCACTGTTATTTCCCCATTGGATTGATTTGTACAACTAGATAGAAATATTACTAGTAAAAGGCTTAAGATAATTGATGATTGTTTCATGATTGATGATGTTTTTAGTTTATTTCACGTCTCCTTCCCATTGTGAAAATCCACCAACTAGGTTGTATGTATTGTCAAAACCCAATTGATTCATTATTACACATGCTTGACCACTTCTTCCTCCGGATTTACAATACACATAGTAATTCTTCGCCTTATCCAAGGATTCCAGTTCATAGATGAATGCTTGACCTTTGAAGATGTTTAAATTCGTAGCGTCTGGAATATGTCCATCTGCAACCTCTTCTTCGGTTCTAACATCTAGTATAACTGCGTTGTTGTCATTGTTAAGTTGCTCTCTCCAAGCCTCTTGAGATAAATCTGCCATTTTTATGTTTTTAAAAGGTAAAGTTACGCAAAATTAACTTTTCTTTAAGATATAGACGACAAAAAACCCGAAGTGTTACACACTTCGGGCTAATTTATTCAAAATTTCTTGTTTAATATGTTAAACCTTTATAGAACAACCTATTGCCTTAGTTTCCTTTACTTGTATTTCTTCTCCCTTCAATAATGCATCAACCGCATTCTCTACATATTTTTCCTTAACCTTCGATGCATCTCTGGAGTTGTCATCTATGGCTCCGATGTATTTGACCACATTACCCTTTTTGCTTTTTTGCAATATATATATGTGTGGTGTTTTCGTAGCTCCATATTCTGGGTATACCTTTTGACCTTTGTCCATTAGATAAGGAAAGGTAAACCCCTTCTCTTTGGCTCTTATCTTCATTTGTTCCATATTGTCCCCAGGTTTTACATCCGTATTGTTTGGCATTATTGCAATTACCGGGTAACCTTGCTTGGCGTATTTTTTGTTCAAAGCCTCAATCCTATCTTCATAGGCCACGGCAAATGGGCAAGTATTGCATGTAAATGTGATTATAAATCCCTTCGCGCCTTCAAAATCAGATAAGGATACCATCTTTCCATTGATGTTTTCCAATTTGAAATCTGTAGCGATGTCACCAACCTTATAACCATCACCAGCCTCTTTCTTACCATCCGTAAAAGCACTAACTCCTAGTACTAGGATGGCGGCAATCATTAATTTTGCTATTTTCTTCATAATTAATTGTTTTCGATTATTAATGCTTTCATTTGCTCTAACACTATGTTTTGAAACCTAAATTACACTTTAATTCAAGAAGGTCTTAACTTCTTCTTGCAATTCTTCATAATTGAAGGAACGTTCATAAAAACGTCGTTTGTTCTTGTTGTATATAATGGTGGCAGGTATTGCTCCTGACCAATTCTCATCTACTTTGGGAATCCAGGTATTGGTATCGGTGTCATCCAAGGCGATTACTTGGGACATCAACTTGTTATTGACGATATAAGGTTTCAACTTCTTTTCGTATTGCTTGGGAAAATCCAAACTCACCAAAACCACTTCCACCTTCTTGGATTTGTAGTTGGCATTCAATTCTTCAAAATAAGGTAGTTCCTTTACACAAGGTGCACACCATGTAGCCCAAAAATTTATGACATATACCTTGTCGTCTATTTTATTCAATAGAGGTTCCAATGTATCAAAATCGTAGACCTTCAACTCTTCGACGACTTCTCTATCCTCGGATTTGCAAGAAGAAATAATCAGTATGGCTATCAGTAGAATTCTTTTCATGACATGAAGTTATCATTCTCTTTTAATCTTAAATTAAAATTTAACACAAAATTATAGTTTCGATTTCAATAATCACACTATATTTGTACATACAATAGTTGTATAAACAAATGAAAATAGAAGAAGAAATAAAAAACACGATTCCATTGCCTCTTTCCCAGAAGACAATTATCAACATCCTATATACGAACAATATCTTAAAAGAGGATTTGAGTCGTTTTTTCAAAACTTACGATCTATCGATGGAACAATACAACGTACTTAGGATTCTTCGCGGGCAAAGGGGAAACCCTGCCAATCTGAGCACCATCCAAGAACGTATGATAAATAAAATGAGCAATACGACTCGTTTGGTGGACAAGCTCATACTAAAGAAGTTGGCTACCAGAAATACTTGTAGCAGCAATAGAAGAAAGATCGAAATCCTAATCACATCCAGGGGATTGGATTTGATAGAACAATTGAATGTCGAACTGATTGAAAAGGAAAACAACTTGACAAAACAACTCA
This sequence comes from uncultured Bizionia sp., assembly GCA_947496215.1. Lineage (GTDB taxonomy): Bacteria > Bacteroidota > Bacteroidia > Flavobacteriales > Flavobacteriaceae > JAHDHI01. The sequence goes on along the minus strand of CANMCF010000005.1, from coordinate 116,620 downwards.
CGAACGAAGAACTGGAGACATTAAATGATTTACTGGATAAAATTAGAATTTAAATAAACACAAACAACAATTAAGAAAATGAGAACAATTAAAAACACATTGGTAATAGTATTTGCATTGGCACTAGTCTCTTTTACGACATCGATCATTAAAAAGGATGTGAAGGTAAAAGATAGCAAGATCACTTGGACTGGACACAAATTAACAGGAAAACACGAGGGTACCATCGGCTTGAAAGAAGGAACATTGTCTTTTGAGGGCAAAAAATTGGTAAGCGCCAATTTCACAATAGACATGACCTCTATTAACACAACGGATTTGGACGGTGAAAACAAAGCCAACTTGGATGGCCATTTAAAGTCCCCAGAATTTTTTGATGTGAAGAATCATCCAACTGCTTCCTTCAAGACGACATCTGTAAAAGGAAAAGATGGAAAATATGATGTTACTGGAGAAATGACCATTAAAGGTCTTACAAGTACCATAAGTTTCGAGATGGAGGTTGCCGATAAAGCTGCAACTGCCAAATTGAAAGTTAATAGAGCAAAACATAATGTAAAATATGGTTCTTCTAGTTTCTATGACAACTTGAAAGACAAAGTGATTTCAGATGAATTTGATTTAAGCGTAGAATTGTCTTTCTAATTAAAAAAACAACATTATAAAAAGATTTCTGAAAATATTTGGGAATCTTTTTTTAAAAAGGTTTGAAAACTAAAATTTCATTTATATATTTGATTTTTATAATAAATTTATGAATACAACTTTAAATAATACTTGGTGGTGGAGCTCTCGAAAAAACAAATTCGTGAACTAAACCTATAGGTATATTTTAAATTAAAAATACAAAAGGCTTGTCATTCACGACAAGCCTTTTTTGTATTCTGGATTTGTTTTCAGAACCTTAACCGTTTAATGAAATTATGAAGACCTTTAGTCTATACACACATTACAAAAAAATATTGGCAGATACGATAACTCCGGTTAGCATCTACTTGAAAATACGTGACAAGTTTCCGAATAGCATCCTTTTGGAAAGTAGCGATTACCACGCAAACGACAACAGTTTCTCCTATATATGCTTCAATCCCATCGCATCCATCAAGGTTACCCAAGATACCATAACGGAAACATTTCCCGATGGTAGTTCCTTATCGAACAGAACCAAGAATGTAATCGAAAGAATTCATAAGTTCACGAAACGATTCAAAGTAGCTTCAGAAGAAAAGTTCAAATTCATAAACAATGGTATTTTTGGTTATACCGCCTATGATGCCGTAAAATACTTTGAAGATGTTGAAATCTCAAAAAAACCAAATTCACTTGACATACCAGACATTTACTATGCCGTATACCAAAACATAATAGCAATAAACCACTTTAAAAACGAAGCTTACATCTTTGCACATTGCTTCAACGACAATGCCAGCAACATAGAAGATGTCCTACATCTCATAAAATCGAAGAACTATGCTTCCTACAATTTTGCCACAGACTCTGAAATATCCTCCAATCTAACGGACGACGAATACAAAGCACATGTGGAGTTGGCAAAGAAACATTGTGCCAGAGGTGATGTTTTCCAATTGGTATTGTCAAAGAAGTTCTCACAACGATTCAAAGGAGACGAGTTCAATGTATATAGAGCCTTACGTAGCATAAACCCATCCCCTTACCTCTTCTATTTCGACTATGGCGATTTCAAGATTTTCGGAAGTTCACCAGAGGCCCAATTGGTCGTTTCCGATGGCATAGCCGAAATACATCCCATAGCAGGAACATTCAGACGTACGGGAAATGACGAAAAGGATGCAGAACTGGCAAAACAACTAGCACAAGACGAAAAAGAAAATGCAGAACATGTCATGTTGGTGGATTTGGCAAGAAACGATTTGAGTAGGCACGGAAGTCAAGTGAAGGTACAAACCTATAGGGAAACCCAGTTTTTCTCCCATGTCATACACTTGGTAAGCAAAGTTACTGGAAAGGTGCACGACAACACACCAACCATGGAAGTCGTGGCTGACACCTTTCCTGCAGGAACCTTGAGTGGTGCACCAAAACATAAAGCCATGCAACTCATCGAAAGGTATGAGAAAACCAGTCGAGCTTTTTATGGAGGAGCCATTGGCTTCATGGATTTTGATGGCAATTACAACCATGCCATCATGATTAGGACATTCTTAAGTAAGAATCACGAATTGCATTGGCAAGCTGGGGCAGGATTGGTATCAAGATCTAACCCTGACAACGAGCTCCAAGAAGTGTACAACAAACTAGGTGCACTTACAAAAGCCATTGAGTTAGCCAAAGACATTTAATCATAAAAATCCCTTTTGAATCGAAAGGGTGTAGAATAGAGATGAAAAAAGTATTAGTTATAGATAATTACGACAGTTTTACGTACAACTTGGTACATTATTTAGAAGACCTCGATTGTGAAGTCACAGTAAAGCGAAACGATAAACTAACCTTGGAAGAAGTAGACGCCTTCGAAAAGATAGTACTGTCTCCAGGCCCAGGAATCCCTGATGAGGCTGGGTTGTTGAAATCCATAATAAAGCAATATGCCGCAACAAAAAGCATACTTGGCGTTTGTTTGGGACAACAAGCCATTGGGGAAGTCTTTGGGGGTACATTAATAAATTTGGATACCGTTTTCCATGGCATTGCAACTGAAGTTGACATCACTGTAGACGATGAACAACTTTTTAAAGGACTAGAGAAAACAATTGAGGTAGGGCGTTATCATTCTTGGGTTGTAGATGCAAATTTACCAGACCAATTAGAAGCAACCTCTTTCGATTGCAATGGACAAGTCATGTCCCTACGTCACAAGGTCTATGATGTTAGAGGGGTACAATACCATCCGGAATCCGTATTGACTCCAAACGGAAAACAAATTTTAGAAAATTGGATAAATTTGTAGTCAATACGACACACAAGGCTAGATAAGATAAAATAAAACATTATGATTTCCACTTTTGTGGAAATGAAAAACAAGTTTTTCATGAAACACTTATTAAATAGACTCATAAATCAAGAAAACATATGCAGCCAAGAAGCAAAAAGTGTTTTGGTCAATATTTCCAGAGGTGAATACAACCAAAGCCAAATCGCTTCTTTCCTCACCGTTTTCATGATGCGAAGCATCACACTAGAAGAGCTTCAAGGTTTTAGGGATGCCTTGTTGGAATTATGCATTCCCGTGGACCTTTCAGGTTTCAATGCAATAGATCTATGTGGTACTGGAGGTGACGGAAAAGACACTTTCAACATTTCCACTCTATCCTCCTTCGTTACGGCTGGAGCTGGAGTAAAGGTAGCTAAACATGGTAATTATGGTGTATCCTCCGCCTGTGGTTCATCCAACGTAATGGAACATTTGGGGATTAAATTCACCAATGATGAGAGTTTCTTGCAAAAGGCCATAGACGAAGCAGGTATCTGTGTATTACATGCTCCCTTATTTCACCCAGCCATGAAAAACGTAGCTCCCATAAGGAAAGAATTGGGTGTTAAGACCTTTTTCAACATGTTGGGCCCAATGGTCAATCCATCTTTTCCAAAAAACCAAATGGTGGGAGTTTTCAATCTGGAATTACAGAGGCTATATAGCTACCTATATCAAAATACAGATAAGAACTATAGCATTGTCCACGCCTTGGATGGCTATGATGAAATTTCATTGACAGGAAATACCAAGATCATTTCAAACACATCCGAAACGATGTTGACACCCAAGGATCTTGATGTAAATCAAGTTGAACAAGATGACATTTTTGGTGGAGACACAGTGGAATCCTCTGCTAGGATATTTACAGACATCATAAATGGGCTTGGTACCGAAGTACAAAACAACGTCGTTTGTGCCAATGCAGGTTTGGCAATTGCCACAGCCAAGCAAATAGATCATAAAGAAGGGTTTCAACTAGCCAAAGAATCCTTGCTGAAAGGGGAAGCAAGAACCTGTTTGAAGAAACTGATAGAATTGAGCAGATAACAAAACCATAAAAAAGAGTCAAAATTAACAATGGACATATTAGAGCGTATAGTAATAGATAAACGCAAAGAAGTCGCTTTACGAAAAACATTGATTCCAGTGACACAATTGGAACAATCCATTCTATTTGAAAGAGAAACGGTTTCATTGGCAAAACAACTGAGAGGAAGCCATTCGGGAATTATTGCAGAACATAAGAGACGTTCGCCTTCCAAGGCCATCATAAATCAGGACTTCAATGTTTTCGATGTCGCGAAAGGTTATGAAGATGCTGGAGTATCCGGTATGTCCGTCTTGACGGACACTAAATATTTCGGTGGTTCATTGGACGATCTACTAACTGCCAGAGCTAGTTGTGATTTACCTTTGCTTAGAAAGGAATTCATAATAGACGAATATCAAATATTGGAAGCCAAGGCTTACGGAGCTGATGTTATTTTATTGATTGCTGCTATTTTGAGCAAGTCCGAAATAAAACAATTTTCAGAATTTGCGAAGCAACTACATTTGGATGTCCTGTTGGAAGTTCACAATGAAGAGGAATTGCAAAAGTCCATAATGCCAAGTTTGGATATGCTGGGAGTAAACAATAGAAACTTGAAAACATTCGATGTTAGCCTAGAAACCAGCAAAACGTTGAGTACATTGATACCTGATGATTTTATGAAGGTATCCGAAAGCGGCATCAGTAGTGTTGAAGCCATAAGAGAATTGAAGGCTTATGGATACAAAGGCTTCTTGATAGGTGAAAACTTCATGAAAACGGACAATGCCGGTGAAAGTGCCAAACAGTTCATAGAACAATTGAAATAGACAATTTATAATTTCTGCTTGGGCAGGAAATCAAAACAAAAAACACAAACAGATGAAACTAAAAATCTGCGGAATGAAACTCGAAAACAACATCTTGGATGTTGCTGAATTGCAACCTGATTACTTGGGGTTCATTTTCTATGAGAAATCACCTCGTTATTTCAATGTCGAAATGCCAAACTTGCCAGAAGGCATAAAAAAGATTGGTGTATTCGTCAATGCAAAACTCGATTACATACTGGACAAAATTGAAAAATACGATTTGCAAGGTGTGCAATTGCACGGACAGGAAACACCTGAGTTATGTGCAAAGCTTCAAGATCATGACATGATAGTGATCAAGGTATTTTCTATCAAGAACCAGTTTGACTTCAAGGTTTTGGAACCATATGAGGATGTTTGCAACTATTACCTGTTTGATACCAAAGGGAAAGAACCAGGTGGCAATGGATATACCTTCAATTGGAACGTGTTGAAAAAATACAATTCAAACAAATCTTATTTCCTAAGTGGAGGCATTGGTCCAAATGAATTGGATGCCCTACTATTGTTCCTTAAAAGGCCAGAATCCGATTTATGTTGCACCCTGGATTTGAATAGCAAGTTCGAAACGGCATCAGGCTTTAAAGATTTAAAAAAATTAAAAGATTTCAAATACCAATTGATAAGACATGGTTATGGAGTATAACATTGATGAAAAAGGCTATTACGGAGAGTTTGGAGGTGCATACATTCCAGAAATGCTTTACCCGAATGTAGAGGAACTACGTCAAAATTACTTAAAGGTGATGGCAGATCCTTCTTTTAAGGAAGAGTTTGATCAATTACTGAAAGATTACGTGGGTAGACCATCCCCCTTATACCTTGCAAAGCGCCTAAGCGAAAAATACAACACCAAGATCTACCTGAAACGCGAAGACCTTAACCATACAGGAGCTCACAAGGTGAACAATACCATTGGACAAATCCTGATGGCCCAACGTCTTGGAAAAAAACGAATCATCGCGGAAACAGGAGCAGGTCAACACGGTGTGGCTACAGCTACTGTATGCGCCTTGATGGGAATGGAATGTATCGTATACATGGGAGAGATCGACATAGCAAGACAAGCGCCAAATGTTGCCAGAATGAAAATGCTAGGCGCAAAGGTTGTTCCTGCATTGTCGGGAAGTCGCACACTGAAGGATGCAACGAACGAAGCCATAAGAGATTGGATAAACAACCCCGTAGACACCCACTACATCATTGGAAGCGTCGTTGGCCCTCATCCCTACCCAGATATGGTTGCTCGCTTTCAAGCTGTGGTCTCAGAAGAAATGCAATGGCAATTGCAAGAGAAGGAAGGACGCTCAACTCCGGATTATGTGGTAGCTTGCGTAGGTGGAGGTAGTAATGCTGCCGGTGCCTTTTATCATTACTTGGAAGACACCAATGTAAAGTTGATTGCAGTAGAAGCTGCCGGAAAAGGAATTCATTCCGGAGAGAGTGCTGCCACTTCGGTATTGGGCAAAGAAGGAATAATTCACGGCAGTAAGACTTTGTTGATGCAAACCAATGACGGACAAATAACAGAACCCTATTCCATTTCGGCAGGATTGGATTACCCTGGTGTTGGACCAATGCATGCGCACTTGTACAAAACAGGTCGAGCCGAATTCATATCCATTACAGATGATGAAGCAATGACTGCCGGTTTGAGGTTGAGCAAATTGGAAGGTATAATACCTGCAATCGAAACATCACACTCATTGGCCATTTTGGATCAAAAGAATTTCAAACCAGACGATGTCGTGATAATTAATCTATCAGGTCGTGGAGACAAAGATTTGCAAAACTACATCGACTATTTCAAATTATAAGATGAAACAGCTAGCCATTCTATCAATACTGCTTTTTTATTTCTCTTGCGCAAACAAGAAAGAAAGCGATTCCATCCTATCTGTGGATGTTTCTGTAGACATCGTGACTCCAAAGAACTACATCGTATCCAAAGTAAAAGAACCATTGATCATTGATGGGAATAGTATGGAACCATCTTGGGATTTGGCCTCATATACGGATGACTTCATAGACATAGAAGGTGAAAAAACACCTAAATTCGACACAAAGGTGAAAATGCTTTGGGATGATAGTTACCTATATGTGTATTCAGAATTGAAAGAACCTCACATATGGGGAAACTTGAAGCAAAGGGATACCATCATATACTACAACAATGACTTCGAGGTCTTCATCGATCCTTCTGGAGCAGGAACAGGCTATGGAGAGATCGAAATAAATGCCTTGAATACCGTTTGGGATTTATTTTTGGACAAACCATATCGCGTTGGAGGAAAAGCCAACTTCGAATGGAATTTGGATGAATTGAAAACTGCCGTAAAAATTCACGGCACCTTAAACAACCCTACGGACTTGGACTCCCTTTGGACAATAGAAATGGCCATTCCGCTAAAACCGCTTACAAGACTTAGGAAAGGACCAAAAGGCATTCCTAAGGAAGGCGAACAATGGCGCCTTAATTTTTCTCGCGTACAATGGGACCATGACATTGAAAACAATAGATACGATCGTAAAAAAGAAAATGACAAATACCTGAGGGAATACAATTGGGTTTGGAGCAGCCAAAACGTCATAAATATGCATGAGCCAGAAAAATGGGGCTATTTACAATTCACAGAAGCATCATCCTCCAAGGACATCGCCTTCATTGAAGACGAAGACTTACTTGACAAGCAAATTCTTTATGCCTTGTTTAGAAAAACTAGGTATGGGGATTTAAAGCATGTTCTGGATAACGAATATGGTCATACCCAAATCATCGATGTCTCCTTTTCTGAGGGAAAAACGAAACAAGCCACATTTTACAAAACAAATGTTGGTTTTGAGTTCAGCATTGAAAACAAAGACAAAAATCGCATTCATTTCATAAACAACGAAGGGACATTAAAAACATTATGAACAGAGTAATCATATACCTATTGACCTTGGCGTTGCTTTCATGCAACAAGGAACAAAAACATTCCGAAACAACCCCAAAAGTCGTAAAGACCACATTCACATTCGCAACTTGGACAAAAGCAAGTGGTCCTTTTGACAAAGCCAAATGGGAAACCAAGTTAGCCTTGTACGATTCTTTGGGCATAACAGAAGCTCTTGTGGCAGGAAGCCCCGACTTCTTAACAAAACTAGTACCTCTGGCGGCTGAAAAAAACATAAGAATCCATGCTTGGATATGGACTCTAAACCGTCCCAACGATACCATTGCCAACAAACACCCCGAATGGTATGCTGTAAACAGGGCTGGGAAAAACTCCTTGGAGTATCGAGCCTATGTGGATTATTACCAATGGTTGAGTCCCTTTCATCCAGAAGCTCGAGAACATATAAAGAACAACGTTAGAAAACTAACCCATATAAAAGGCTTGGCCTCCATCCATTTGGACTATGTTCGCTATGTCGACGTCATTCTAGGTGCAGACCTCCAACCTAAATACAACATTGTTCAATCCACCGAAATGCCTGAATACGATTATGGTTACCATCCAATTGCCAGGGCTGGTTTCAAAGCCATTTTCGACAAAGATCCCCAAGATTTCAAACACCCGGAATTAAGTACCGAATGGAGACAATACCGCTTGAATGCAATAACATCATTGGTCAACGAAATAGTGGACATTGCTCACGAGAAGGAACAAAAAATAACTGCCGCAGTATTCCCTTTTCCAGAAATGTCGAGGCAAATGGTTAGGCAAGCTTGGAACGATTGGAATTTGGATGCCGCCTACCCCATGGTCTACAACAACTTCTATCGCGAGAATGTCAATTGGATTGGTTTCGCCACGGAACAAGGGGTAAAAGATGTCGACTTCCCTATCCATTCTGGATTGTACGCTCCTGCCTTGAAAGATCCTGAAGACTTGGAAAGAGCCATTAGATTGACAAAGGAAAAAGGAGCTGAGGGAATTTCAATATTTACAGCAGACAATCTTAGCAAGGCACAAAAAAACGTATTTATAAAATTGAGTGAAGAATTTAGAAATGAATAGAATAAACAAAAAACTACAAGGCGATAAAAAGTTATTATCGATATATTTTTCTGCCGGCTATCCAGACATTGACGACACAGTTACCATTATTCAAGACTTGGAAAAGAATGGGGTAGACATGATAGAGATAGGGTTGCCATTCAGTGACCCCTTGGCAGATGGCCCAACCATTCAAGAAAGCTCGACACAGGCTCTTAAAAATGGAATGACAACCAATCTCCTTTTCAATCAACTCGAAAACATAAGGGAGACCGTTGAGATTCCTCTAATCATAATGGGATATTTCAATCCGATGTTACAATATGGTGTCGAAGCGTTTTGCAAGAAATGCCAAGACATAGGCATAGATGGTTTGATCATCCCCGACTTGCCCGTCGATGTATACAACGAGCAATACAAGACAACATTTGAAAAATATGGATTGACAAACGTCTTTTTAATAACCCCACAAACCTCGGTCGAACGCATCCGTTTCATAGACTCCATTTCCAATGGATTCATATATATGGTAAGTAGTGCAAGTGTAACGGGCAGTAACAGCGGGTTTGGAAAAGAACAAACTCAATACTTCAAACGTATTGCAGATATGAACTTAAAGAATCCTCAAATCATTGGATTTGGCATTTCCAACAATGAAACCTTTACGCAAGCAACCCAATATGCCAAAGGTGCCATAATAGGTAGTGCATTCATCAAACACCTAACCACAAAAGGCGTAGGAAAAATAAGCCAATTCGTAAGAGACATCATCAACTAAAAATCAAAAAGCCATGTATGACATCAAGTTTAGAACTGCGACCATAGACGACCTAGCGTCGTTACTTTCTTTTGAACAAGGCATCATAAAGGCCGAACGTCCTTTCGACAGTACTTTAAAGCCAGATCCCATAAGCTACTACGATCTCAAAGCCTATGTCTTGTCCAATGAGGTGGAGGTGATCGTGGCACATAATGAAAATGAGGTGGTAGGATCTGGATACGCAAAAGTAGTAAAGGCAAAAGATTACCATAAACATGATGAATATGCCTATTTGGGGTTTATGTATGTCAAGCCAGAATATAGAGGCAATGGCATCATAAAGGAAATAACCGAAAAATTAATGTCTTGGGCAAGATCCAAAAACATTTTTGAGGTAAGGTTAGAAGTCTACAATGATAATGCCCCAGCAATTAGAGCCTATGAAAAATCAGGTTTCAAAAAGCATATGATTGAAATGAGATTGAGTACACAGCGAAATGATTAATAGAATGTTACACCTGACTGGTAAAAAACAATAGATATTAGGTAGATGAAATGGTACTTGAAGGTATTGACAGAAAATTACGCGAATTTTAATGGCAGGGCAAGACGTCAGGAATACTGGATGTTTGTTTTATTCCAAATAATAATTATCATTCTTTTGAGTTTTTTATGCGACTCTCTGAAGGATTTCTTCGACTTGGATCTTTTTGCCATCCTTTTCGGAATATTCTTTTTAGGGACTTTAATCCCTTGGTTGGCCGTAAATGTGAGAAGACTTCACGACACTGGAAAAAGCGGTGGTTACATCTTTATAAATTTCATCCCTCTCATCGGCAGAATCTGGTACATTGTTCTCGTTGCCTCAAATGGTGACTTTGGCCCCAATCAATATGGGCCAGATCCAAAGGCCTACTATAGTGATGAGGAAATAGATGAAATAGGAAAAACACAGTCAGATTGAAACAATTGAACTTTGATGTCTTTTTATAAAAAAACTCATTTTTACACAATTTCAATTCTTAAATGATATATTTGAAGTTGAAGTTTTCTTCAACTAATCTATTATAAACTAACTAAAACTAAATTTTATGAAATGGTATTTAAAAGTCGTAAGAGACAATTATGCTAACTTTGAAGGAAGAGCAAGAAGACAAGAGTATTGGATGTTTACTTTATTCAATACCCTTTTTATAATAGCTATTGCTCTGGTTTCTGGATTGCTAGTCAGTCTTACAGATGTTACTGCATTAATGTTCCTTTACCTAATTTATGCTCTAGGAGTCTTCATTCCAGGTTTGGCTGTTGCAGTAAGAAGACTACATGATACAGGAAAGAGTGGTTGGTATTACCTTGTTTCATTAATCCCCTTTATAGGAGGAATCTGGTTAATTGTTTTACTTGTTACAGAAGGAGACAAAGGAGCCAATGAGTATGGACCAGATCCAAAAGCGCCAAATGCAGAAGAAATAAATGAAATTGGACAACCTCAAACCGAAGCATAGCAAATGCCTCTGAACATAGTATTGATAGAACCTGAAATACCAAACAACACTGGAAACATTGGAAGGTTGACTTTGGCTTCAGGTTCTCATTTGCATTTGGTGAAACCGTTTGGATTTGAAATCACAGATGCTCGATTAAAACGTGCCGGCTTGGATTATTGGCAGCATTTAAACCTTCATTATTATGAAGACACCGAAGATTTCTTCAATAGAAACAGTGAAGCCAAAATGGTATTTCTATCCAGCCATGGCAATCAAGATCACTGGGACATACCTTTCGAGGAAGATCTCTTTCTAATATTTGGAAAAGAATCGGTGGGCTTACCCAAATCCATAACTGAGAACCATCCCGATTCACTATACAAGATTCCGCTCTACAGTGAGCACATTCGCAGCTTGAACATTGCCAATGCAGTAAGTATTGTCGTTTACGAAGGCTTAAGGCAAATGCATCATTTTTAATCAAAAAAGAACTAATTTCACCTTGATTTTAGGTCTATCAACTTCTAGAGCACATCACATTCAAACAATCAAAGAAAACAAATTAAGATGAGGTATGACTGAGCCAGAAACAATCGGAATAATACTTCTATTGATCAATCTAGTTATTTCCTACAAAGGTTTCAAAGACAAGTTGTTTTTCGACAATTATATGTTTCAAGTAGACAGAGTACTAATCGACAAAGATTACAAAAGACTGGTAACTTCTGGTTTTCTACACGCCAATTGGTCACACTTGGTCTTCAATATGATTAGCCTGTACTTGTTTAGTAGCCTTTTGGAACAAAAGGTAGGAGCTTTTTATTTCATACTTATCTATTTCATAAGCCTAGTGGGAGGAAATCTACTAGCTCTTTTTGTTCATAGGGAACACGCAGATTATAGTGCCATAGGAGCTTCTGGAGCTGTATGTGGAGTTATATTTGCCTCAATAGCTGTATTTCCTGGAATAGGGATAGTTTTTATAATATTACCTTTATCGATTCCTAGCTGGTTGTATGGCATCCTATATGTAGGGTATTCCATCTATGGTATTAAATCCCAAAAAGGGAACATTGGCCACGAAGCCCATTTAGGAGGTGTCTTGATAGGAATGTTACTCACCATTTTCCTGTATCCTAATGCCATAGTTGAAAACTACATCACGATTTCAATCATTGCGATACCCACACTTGTATTCATATATTTGATTATTACGAAGCCTCACATCCTGCTTGTAGACAGTTACAATTTCAAAAAAAGAAAATCAACTTTGGATATGGATCACAAATACAATGAGGATGAAGTGAGCAAACAAAAAGAACTGGACAAGCTACTTGATAAGATAAGTCGAAAAGGGATTGACAGTCTATCCAAAAAGGAAAAACAAAAGCTTGAAGATCATTCCAAGAACAAATGATTAATCATTTACAAGGTATTTCCTTTATGGATTGAACTTTTATGGTCAGTCCATCTGGAGACCCATCGTCCTCTACCAATATCCCAGTTATTTCCCAACAACGTGTATTCATATCAGATTCTGGATCTTCGAGCATCTCCCTTACATATTTTTTAAAGTCCTCCAGATTTTTCCACGCCCCATGCTTTGCTCCAATTGTCGGTCTTGATTGGTCTTCCCTGTATCCGGTTACGATTTTCTCATTGCCATCTCCTATGGTTCCCGTATCTGTTTCGATGTCTCCATCTGAAGTTGAAGTGGAATTTGCACCTCCAACACGTTCACAGCATCTGGTACAACTTCCATTACCTTTTCCACCAGATCCCAATGTTCCTTCTATTTCCAATGTAAATCCATCTGCAGCAACTTTAACCGACTTGAATCCACAAGCCCAAGCCCATGAGTAATCCATCTCACAGCAATTTTGTACAATTCGTGATTTGCAGTTTACTTCTGCTTCACCTGCCGTCATGGAAGAAGTACAATTCTTATTGCAGGTAATAGGCATCCCATTGGAATCGCAAGTAGGTGTCAAATCTGTGAAAATGTGTCCTCGAGTCCAATTAGCTGGATCGTCTCCTTCCCACAACCACCAAATTTTATAGCTAAAGCAACTATTGGATTTTCTAACCCCAGTAGCGTTCATTATCATATTGTCATTTAATATCTTGTCTTCATCGGTGGTACAATAGGTCACAAATTTCTTTTTACTCGTTTTCCACTTCCAAGTAACCTTCACCACGTATTGTCCCACTTTTGTTTCATCATCAATCTTTTTTTTCCAAGCTTCCTTTTTTGCAGAGCTGATTGTTGGATCATCGGAAATTTTCAAAACTGTGGCAGTGTTAATGGAATCCGTAGCTTCAATACTTGGAAACCAACTTTCCTTTTCATCTGTCATCTTACCAACAATGTCCTTTCTAGAGGATTCATTGTCTATTTTCTTCAAATATTTCCATCCATCAGAAACCACCTCTGACCCAAAGTTGTTATTCCAAGCCTTGAGAGCTGACTCCAATTGAGTTCTTGGTTTTTCTGGCAACTTGTCATTTTCGTTGGGATCACAAGAAATGAATAAGATAAATGCTATGAGTAAATTGTAAAACAGGACTTGCTTTTTCATAATGACAATTTTTAAAATTCATATCAATTGAAAAGTAATGAGGTCCATTACAATATTATAACTTTAATGTAATCGACAAAAGAGGTAAAACACTGAAAGCATCAAAGTGTTTTTCCTGAAAATAACTTATGCAAATCGAATATTTTTAAAGAATACATATCAATATTTTCTCCCTAAAAACAAATTCAAAATCACTTCCTTCTCTTGTTTTTCTATATTTGTGAGTACCGTTTTCTTTTATAACACTCCTTCAAACAAGTCTTTTTCAGTAACTCTCTTCTCAAGAAACCATATAAGCAATCACCCTTAAAAAACAAAACAACCTACTAAAAACAAGGAGATTACATCATTTAAAAAGTTACTTTATTTTATAAAATGGCGGAAGCTCAACTCTATTCAGAAGCTTTTGTAAACTACATTTGTTTCATTATTAATTTCAAAAACACATAGCAATATGCAAAATGAACACAAATTTCGTTTAGATGAGTTAAGCGCACCTGTAAGTCCGCAAGTCTCAGCAGAAAGTTCTTCAATGTCCGTCATTGATGTAACAACACTCCTTTTAGGGTTAATCCTTTAAAGTTAATGAGAGTCTTTCATTGTCTATCGAAATGAAAGGCTCTCATTTCATTAATATCATCAAAAAATGAACATATACTTAAAACAATTTCATGATGCCATTGAAGACTTGGAGGACAAGCATTTCCTTTTTGAGGTTTTCGATCATTTAAAGCTTCTTTTAAAAACCTCGTTTTTAATTGAATTGGTAAATGATCATTTGTCAAAATTAAACTCCCAAGAACATTTTTACCCTACACGTTCTTCCATTAACTACTGGCATATTCTAAATACAAAGGCTTTTACATTGACCCTTGTTAGAATGAAAAAGGAGCAGGACACGAAATTCATCAACTCGTATCCATATGACAAGATAATTGTACCTCTTACTGAAGACATATTCTACAGTCATTACAAACAACCCTCACCTTTTCCATTGGAAGCCCTAGATAAAACCAAGAAATTACAGCCTTATGCCATTCAAGGAAAATTAAACAAGAACACCCCCTACTGCATAAAGAAATACGAAGATGTCTTTTCTTATCACGGTGGATCAAGCAACGAATCCATTTTACTTTCTTTCTCCTGCAGAAAGACTCAATCATACGGTTGGGAGTATGATGCCAACACCTTGCTACCTTTGCGTCTAGTGACCAATGTATTGCAATCTGCACGCTTGGAACACACCTGCAAGTTGCTGGGAGAACTCGGAAACAAAAGCTCATTGCCCAACTTGTTCCACTTCTTGAAAAATCCATATCACAACGTACGATGGGAAGCGGCCAGAGCCATAATGAACATCGATTTCAACAAAGGTGTGGAAGCCATATTGCTTCTTGAAAATGACGATCATCCAGACATTCGCAAGTCTGTTAAAAATGCTTTAAATAAAATATCGGCTTTAAACCTCTCATAAATTATGGCAATTACCATCGACAAATCAACAATAGAAGATACAGTCACCTTTCAGGACTTCATTGAATTTTCCAAACAAACAATCAAAGAGAATGATGACGAATCGTTGCTAGACTGTGCAGACCATCTAAAAATGCTATCTAACAATACGCATTTCATTTCCGATCACATCAATGGAAAACTAGAAGATCTCGCTAATTTTCAGAATAACAATGCCTATGGCATTCAAAGTACATTGTTGCATGTCAATGACCTCTTCTACGTTCGCATAAATGCATGGCCTTCTATATCCGAGCATAAGGATGTAGGTCTTTGGCAAAAAGAACTATATCATCATGTTCGTGCTCATGACCATAACTTTTCATTCATTACTGTGGGTTGTCATGGCAAAGGCTATAAAACGGACATTTGGGAATATGACTATGACAAGGTTGTAGGTTATGTTGGGGAAAAAGTGGACTTGACCTTTCTTGAACATACTTCTCTTCCAAAGGGGAAGATAATGTACTATAGGTCTTCCAAAGACATACATACTCAAATACCCCCGGAAGAATATTCCATTTCATTGAATATAATGAAACGAGGAAATTCCTTTTTGGACAAGG
Organism: uncultured Bizionia sp.; assembly: GCA_947496215.1. Lineage (GTDB taxonomy): Bacteria > Bacteroidota > Bacteroidia > Flavobacteriales > Flavobacteriaceae > JAHDHI01. The sequence continues at coordinate 100,875 of CANMCF010000005.1, read as the reverse complement.
AGCAATATCATTTCGATTTACAAAAGAATACCATTACTAACATTGCCCCCGGTTTTGGTACTGGACGTTACTTTTTAATTGACCTTGCCAAGGAAATAGCCACACCTAAGACAGAGGAACTTTTGGAACAACTTGCCTTGTCTCATGAAACACCCCATGTTAGGGCCAAAAGCTATGAAACACTCTGGGAGTTAAATGCAGATGAGCATCTCCTATCCAAAGCATTAAATGATAAAAGTGGAATTGTACAAAGCTTTGCCAAAAGAACTTTTTAATTGAATGATTTACCTAGGCAACTATAACAACAAGTTATTTTTCAGTTCGTTTCTTTAACATTTGCAAATAGAAGTTTTCCACTTTGGTACGCGCCCATGGTGTACGTCTTAAAAACTTCAAGCTTGATTTCACGGATGGATTGTCTGTAAAGCAGCGAATTTTAATATTGTACCCCAAATACTCCCAGCCATAGTAAGCCTCTAAATCGATTATGATTTGTTCGAGCTTTACACCGTGCAAAGGATTGTTTGGCTGTGACTCCATAATTAACCTACTAGCTCTTTTATTTTGATTGCTTTTTCGAAATGATCGAGCTTATGCGTCATAATCCACCACGTTGCCACCTCCATAAGCAATTCTGGGTTATCATTCTTATTGGAAAAGAAGGCATAGAAGGACAAACCTACATTTGTTCCCTTTTGCTCGATCTTCTTGTTGCATACCTCAATTATCTTATTCTTTAAAATGGGTGTCATTTTAATCTCTTCTATCATTGGATCGTCTTCCTCCAGAACGTTTTGGACGTCTCGAATTGTTACTCTTAGCTCCTCTATTGTTTCTACTTGACTTTTCAGAATTGGATCCCTTGGGTTTGGATTGACGCTTCCCTCTTCCTTGTCCTTGTTTGATTGGTTCCGTCGATGCATTGGGATCCGGTTCAAAACCCTCAATTATCTCCATTGGTATTTTCATACCTACCAACTTTTGGATGTCCCTTAAATACGTAGTTTCATCTGCGCTCACCAAAGATACAGCTTCTCCACTTGCCCCTGCTCTACCGGTTCGTCCTATGCGATGCACATAGTCTTCGGATATGTTTGGAATTTCAAAATTAATCACGTGAGGCAATAGCGGAATGTCCAAGCCTCGAGCAGCAATGTCGGTAGCTACCAATACGCGAATACTCCCATTTTTAAAACCTGCTAAGGCTTTTGTTCTGGCGCCTTGACTTTTATTTCCATGGATGGCAGCTGCAGTAATTCCAGCACTCACCATTTTCTTGCATAATTTATTCGCACCGTGCTTTGTTCTTGTAAACACTAGAACTTGTTTCCAATCACCATCTGAGATCAACTTAATTGCCAAGTCGGTTTTCTTTCCTTTCGCAACTCTATATACTTTTTGACTAATTGCATCCACCGTAGAGTTTTCTGGTGTTGCTTCCACTTGTGCTGGATGTTTTAATATCCCATTTGCCAATTTCCTTATATCTTTGGAAAAAGTAGCAGAGAACATTAAATTCTGACGTCGTTCTGGCATTATTTTCATAACGCGCTCAATATCCCTTAAGAACCCCATATCCAACATACGATCAGCTTCATCCAATACAAAGATTTCAACTTTGGACAAAGACAATACGCCTTGCCCATGCAAATCGAGCAACCTTCCTGGTGTAGCTATCAAGACATCAACACCTTGTTGCAAACGTGCTATTTGTGGTTTTTGGTTTACACCACCGAAAATAACAGCCGAACGCAAATCCAAAAACTCACTATACTCCTTTACATTGGCATATACTTGTGCTGCCAATTCTCTCGTTGGTGTCAACACCAATGCTCGTACCGGTCTACGTCTCAAAGTTTGACCTTGGGATAGCAAGTGCAACAATGGCAGTGTGAAACCTGCGGTTTTTCCTGTTCCCGTTTGCGCAGATGCCAATACGTCTTTACCTTCCAAAACTGGAGGAATGGCTTTAGCCTGTATTGGAGATGGTGTTGTATATCCTTTTTTGCTAATAGCTCTTAGCAAGGCTTCGGATAAGCCTAAAGATTTAAATGACATATAAATTGTTTGGCAAATGACAATCTATCTTTTTAGCGTCATTCTGTATTAAAAAGGCGAATATACAGTTAATTTATTCGTTGTTCTCATCATTTGCTTGACTTATTTCAAAAAACAATTCTTTTCATACCTACATTTCTTCATAATACAGTACCTTAAATCATAGATTATTGACCTTATTACAAAACAAAAAAACGTCTAAAAATTAATTTTTAGACGTTTTTTATTGAGTAATGGATTAATTATAGAATAATATTCATCACAGGTTTAATTATTATTTGCAATATTGAAACGAACGAAAATCTCATGGGTACCTCGACTAACATTGGATATTTCACTTCGTAACGAACTTTCATATCCGTAACCTATATCCAACCAATCATGTAATTCGAATTTGGCAATACCTCCCAATGCCTTATCTGTTCTATAGAGTACTCCCAATTCAAGTTTATCCAAAAACCTGAAAGCTGCCGTGATATCGACAGATATAGGAGCACCGCTTACGTATCTAGCCATTGTAGATGGTTTGAACTGAGTTTCCCCTCCTAGATCAAAGCTATAGCCTCCAGATAAATATACGTGAGTATTTTTATTGGTAACAGACCCATTGGATACGTCTACCCTATCCGCAGAGAGGAGACTTGGCGCTGACAACGAAAGAAAATACTTTTCATTATGGAGGTAAGCCCCTATACCCACATTTGGCTTGAATCCCTCATCTATGTTCTGGACGGCAGGATCTTGTGGAAAGCCTAAATTGGCTAAATTATTAGTATCTAATGAATATGTATCTCCACCTGCCTTTAACCCCAAGAAAACATTTGTTTGAGCAGAAATTGGCACTTTGTATGAGAAATCAACAAAATAACCAGTTTTCCTTTCTATGAATGTGGCATCATTAACAACAGACAAACCTATTCCGACACGATTTTTCAATGGAGCCGTAAAAAATAGACTTTGAGTTTCGGGAGCATCCCGTACTCCTTCCCATTGACTTCTAAGGTTGGCAGCTATACTTGTTTGACCATCTGCTCCTGCATAGGCTGGATTGATAACGTTCATTGTATACTGATACAATGCATAGTTGGGTTCTTGCTGGGCATAAAGGCTCCCAGCAAGTAAAAAAACAACTATTTTTAATGTATTTATAAAATGTTTCATTTTTATCTTTTATTAAATTTAATAACTACTCTCTTAACGTGTTAAATGCAACCATCCATCAATGACTCTAACTCCATCTCCATATACGTCCAATTGATAATAATACGGTCCAGAAGGCAATTCATCTCCATCATGGTCACCAGCCCAATTATTATTGTAGTTCTGAGCGGTAAACACTTCATTCCCCCATCTGTTGTAAACACGTACAAGCGAATTCTTGTAGCTTTCAATGTTTATGATTATCCAAGTGTCATTGATTCCATCACCATTAGGCGTCAACAGATCGTTCACCACCAATTCTTCACATGCGTCTCCTGCGCCATTTTGGTTTAAATCGGTTTGGTCTGGGTTAGGTAATCCGCAATTATCCTCAGAATCAAAAACACCATCACCATCTGAATCATCACAGACATCACCTATACCGTCACCATCTTGATCTCCTTGATCTTGATTTGCCGTTTCTGCACAATTGTCGACATCATTGAAAATACCATCTCCGTCCACGTCTCCATTCGGCCCACAAATTTCTATAGAGAAACCATTTAGGACTCCGTCATCCTCAGGTGGGAAGAGATCAAAGACTTCAAGGGTCCAAGTTCCTACAGAGTACTCTCCGTTGAACGCACTTAAAGGCTCTGATGGAATAATTGTTCCTGAAATCGCAGGGGTACCTCCACACACTAGAGCAGTTCCCTCATCGTCGAAAGTAGCCGAAAGATCATCCTGGTTTCCACACGCAGGTAAAAGAAGGATAACCTGTGTTCCACTTGGACTCGTCAATCTCAAGGCTACATCAGAAATCCATGAGTGAGTTATATCCACGGTAACATTGACATCTTCTATGGACATGTTGTCGGTTACCTCGATTGTAGGTGTTATTAAAGAAGGATCTGCACCAAAATCAATGCTAGGCCCTGTATAATCTGTGGTAGTACAAGTACTGTCACATAAGTCACCGATACCGTCCCCATCTGAATCTACTTGTAAAGGGTTGTGTGTGTATACACAATTATCATTGGTATTCAAGATTCCATCACCATCGATGTCATCGTCACAAACATCTCCTATGCCGTCTCCATCCAGATCTGCTTGATCTCCATTCGGATCCGTAACACAGTTGTCAAAAACATCATTGTGACCATCTCCATCAGTATCCGGAGTAAGCTCTCCTGTACCACAGATTTCCAAAACTACAGCATTCACTTGTCCACCATCTAAATCAAAGGCATCAGATATCGTAAGGGTCCATGTTCCTTGTGACGATTGTGGCGCAGAACCATCTATGGCTCCATTGAAATCGGCAAGAAGGCCTTCAGGTTTTATTGTACCACTCAACACAGGATCTCCTCCACATGTTTGAGCTGCTCCATCATCATCAAAGGTAGCCGCCAAGTTATCGCCACCTCCACATGCTCCTTGAACCAAGGTAACGATTACGCCAGTCGGACTTTCCAATGTAATGGTAAGATCCGAAAGCCATGAGTGCTCTATGTCCAAGGTTACGTTTACATCTCTTATATCTATGTCGTCATTGACTTCTATCTCTACCACAGTTGTTGGAGTTCCGTCCTCCGGAAGGATAACTGGAAGCTCGTATGCATGGAAACTACCACACTCGACATCACAAACATCTCCTATTCCATCTCCATCTGTATCTTGTTGATCTGCATTTGCAATATCCGGACAATTATCTGTCGCATCTGGAATACCATCATTGTCATCGTCATCATCACAAACATCTCCTACTCCATCTCCCTCGTTGTCTGCCTGATCCGTATTTGGATCCGTAGGACAATTGTCTACATCATCGGCAATACCATCCGAATCTGCATCCGGAAGCGGTACACCACATATTTCCATACTCCAACTTTGAATCATTCCTGTATCGAAAGCAGCAGCATCACTAACGTTAAGCGTCCAAACACCTCCTGCCGTTTCTCCATTCAAGGAATCCAAACTTCCAGTCGGTTGAAAAGATCCTGTAAATGGTGCAGCTCCAGAAGCAATCTCATTGGTTGCATCGTCATCAAAAACAGTATTGGTATAATTATCTCCATTCCCTCCATTTTGCGCAGACAATACGACAGTAGTTCCTGCAGGACTGGTTAGAACCAAAGTCAAATCAGCAACCCAAGTATGAGTAATGTTTACGGTAACGTTCACATCGTTTATGATAGCGGCATTGGTTACATTAATAACAGAGTTAGTCCCATCCGGATCATTGTCGGGAATTGCTACTGGTGTATCTGTAGAACTGGACACATTACAAACAATGTTGGCTGTTGTAAAACTGGCTGAGCTGTATGCTCCATTCCCACAATCGTTTATGGCTCTTACTCTCCACCAATATTGCGTATCTGGCAAGAGCGAAGTGTTCAGATATGAATTTGTCATCACGTTGGCTGCATCAACAATCGTTGCAAATCCAGCATCAAAGGCAATGTCTATATCATAGGAAACAGCATTTACATCTGCATCCCATGTGAACATGGCTTCATCCCCCATAACATCTGCAGCTCCATTTGCTGGGGCCGTAAGGTTTATCGTAGCAAAATTGGTATCGTAGACATTCAATGTTCCTTCTACTGTCTTTTCTATTGTTCCCGAGGTACCTCTTATTGTGAACGTATAGCTTCCAACTGCAACACCGCCTATTCCTGAAATAGTCAATGTCCCAGTTGTTCCATCAGTCGTGGCAGACGTAGGGTTGAATGTTCCCGTTGCACCAACTGGAAGGTTTTCAACCGTAAAATTGGTCGTTCCAGTAAAACCTAGGAAGGTATTATATGTAAAATCATAGACTGCATCCGTAGGACTGCAAACATCTATGGTTGATTCTGTCAAGTTTATTACGAACTCAGATTCTTGAATTGAAAAGTTGGATGAATTAACAGCGTAGAATATATTGCCGTTCCCCATAACCATTATACGTGCCGTACTCGTATCTCCACCTGTAAGCGGAACCGTTATGTTAGCCGTTCCCGTATTAGGAATGCCAGTTGCCACGGTAAAAGGGAAAGTCAACCCACCATCTGTAGATAGGAATACATCCACATTTGCAGTATTCACTGAACCTGTATCCGTACCTGCAACATCCCAAGTTATGGTTTGACTACTTCCTGCATCCCATACTTCATTCGTTGTCTGTGAAGTCACCACAAAAGGACCTGCCACGTCATCTACTTTAACCAACATGGTATCAAAGCTACTTTGTGGCATTTGGCCTACACCCCCTGTTTCAGATCGATCTCTTACAATCAATGCAAAATTTAAATTTCTTCCTACCGTCGATACAGTTTCCCATGATGTATTGTTTACCGTCTCCACTGGATTGGATTCTGTCAATTGGCCTGCTATTACACGAGACAATATTGGCATGTAACGATCCGGAGAGGCATTAGGTGGTCTGGATCTCCAAACCGAACCTGTAGTCTTGGTAGGAGAAAAGGTTCCATTGGTTGTAACTCCATCATCTATTTGCTCCCAAGTATATGTCAATGCATCCCCTCCATCAGCATCGGTAGCCGCGCCTTTAAGAATAAAGGCCGTTCCCAATGGAATGGTAAAGTCTGAACCTGCATTTGCCACTGGAGCATTATTTGTAATTGCTGTTCCTACCCAACAAGTTCGGGTCACCAAATTATTTAATATTTGATCTATACTTGCATAGTGGAAATATGGATCACTATGATCTTGAACATCATTACCACCTGTAATACCGGCATACCCCATAATGGTGGTACCACTTCCAGGCTCATAATTGACTCCTGTACCTTCAGAGCCAAATGACCAAGTATGGTTGGCCCCCATTTGGTGACCGATTTCATGTGGAACATAATCTATATCAAAAAAGTCGGACATATATGGTCCTCCATCGTTATCCTGAAAGTTATGGGTGGAAAATCCGGATCCTTTTTGTCCATCTACACAAACACAACCTATACATCCGGCATTACCATTGCTGGCTCCGAAATTGAACAAGTGACCTATGTCGTAATTGGCTTCTCCTATCTCAGCGGTAAGGGTTGCTTGCAATTCTCCATTCAAACCTCCTCCATATGGATCTGATGCTGCATCTGTATAAATAATTTCCGTACCTGAAACCAAGGTAAAGGTTACGGCCATATCTACTTCGAATACTTCATTGTTTCTATTTAGTGTTGCTGTAACAGCCGCCAATGCAGAAGCTTGCGTCCCTCCTCCTTCAACTGAATTAGTATACTCTCCCGTAGTGGAAATAGCTATTCGAAATGTTCTCAATGTCTGGTCATCTGCATCTCTCAATGTACTTGCACCAGCACCTCTACCACTCTTTGAAGACATAAATTTGTCATCTGTTGAACACTTGAAGCTCTTTTCAGATTCAAGATCCGCTTTTCTCGTATAAAAGAAATTGGTATTTATTGCTTCCGGAGAAATTGGATTGGAAAAAACGGTTGCTCCATCTACGTAGGAAACCATTGTTTTAACTCCAAGAGGAGTGACACTAAACCTAACTCTAGCACCAGGATTGTCTATACCAAACCCCAGATATGTCTTGATTTCCGGATGCAACTGTGACAATTCTTCGGAAAGAACCGGAGCTTCCACAATTCGGAAGTTCTCAAATTTTCCTTTTTCATTTGGAAAACTGACAATGGTGTTAGATTTTCCACTAAAATTTCCTCTCAAAGGGGCTCCAATCAATTGCTGTTTGAAAGCTGAAACATCCAATTGAAATACTTGATAATTATCACTATCTAGATTCCTCATGGATATCCCATGGGTTCCTTCTTTAAAAGTTTCCTGTTTCCAATAACCATTTTGAGCATACAAGGAACATGCTAAAAAAAATAGGGTTATGAAAAAAATGTAACGTGTGTTTACTTTCATAATTTTGGATTAATTAATTTGACATTCTTTAAAAATAGACTTTTTTTTTAAAATTTAACACGTTTTTAACTTTTTAATCGCTTCAAAAACCTAGTATTTACATAGGGTTACCATGTATATACAATGAAATTCAAACTTAGAATCTGATACAAAAACCAATGTTCTTCCTATTCTAAAAAGGTCGTATTACCTATGAATACGATTCGATATTTTTGAGAAAAACCACACAAACCACCCCTATACAATTGATCATCAATCCATTTAAAGCACTTATGATATAGAACAAAATTCATCGAGAATATGTATTTCAAAAAAAAAGAAGAAAAAAACAGCAATCAGGTTATGCAGGAATGATAAAAAAATCATCAAGTTTTTGAATACAAGAGATGGAGGAAAAAAGACAATTATTTTTTTAGTCTTTTCTACAATTTATTGTTCTCATACTAATTTTTTATTTCAATACTCTCAAATGCTCGCCCCATGGGCCGACTTCATCTTTGTATTGTTTTGCCATTATTCTGGAAATTTGAGCAATGTGATCCAAATCGTGAACCACCCAAGTGGCTAAGAGTTGAGATAAGGTAACTTCTCCCAATGCTGGATGTTGCCCTTTCAAACTTAGTTGTTCTTGCTTGATTTGTTTAGATGACAACATCTTTATATTGACAGCCCGCAATGTTTTGAACTCTTCCAGAAGTTGAAGCAACGTTTTTCCCTTGCTGTTTTCAAATTGTGCAAATCTATCAAAGGGTTTGAAGATTTTCTCTTTACCATTGGACAAAATGATCTCAGCTCTTGGGATCCAATCTGTTTTCTCTCCGTGAATCAAATGTCCAACCACGTCGTATGCATTCCATGTATCTCCACCTTCATTTTTGGCAGTCCAATCTTCAGAAGCATTTTCCATCATAGATTGTAACACTTTTGGTGTACGCTCCAAGGTTTCTATGGTTTTTTCCATACTAAACTCCATACTCTTGCTTTCCTTTCTTATTACTAGTCCTTAATCTCCTTGTTGTTTGGAATGGGATTCGTTCCATATTTATCGAACAAATACACCAATGCTGTCATAGTCGCTGCTCCCAATTCCAATTCTCTCTTGTTTACGGCATCGAAAGTATCGTTGCTTGCATGGTGATGATCGAAATAACGCTGTGAATCTGGTCGTAGCCCTGCCAATACGTTACTATCGCTTTTTAGAGGTCCTACATCTGCCCCACTACCTCCTTTTTCGAAATAGTGAATTAAATATGGTTTGAACAATGGCTTCCAACTCAAGATTTGATTGAAGTTAGCATCACTACAATCAAAGCTAAAACCTCTTGGAGTAAATCCTCCTGCATCACTTTCCAAGGCAAACACGTGTTTTTCGTTGTTCTCTTTTGCTTCTTCTGCATATTTGTTTCCTCCTCTCAATCCATTTTCCTCATTCATGAATAAAACAACACGTATGCTCCTTTTTGGTTTTATTCCCGTTTTTTGAAACAACCTCAATACGTCCATGGATTGTACCACTCCTGCTCCATCATCGTGCGATCCATCTCCTAGGTCCCATGAATCCAAATGCCCTCCAACAATCATATACTCCTTCGGGAATTCACTTCCTGTAATTTCACCTACCACATTGTATGACAAGACATCCTCAAGTTGCTTGCAGTTTTGCTTGAAATAAAGCTTGAGGTTCTTATCCAACTTCAGCATACTTGACAATTCCTCTGCATCGTTTGTGCTTATTGCTGCCGATGGTATACGTTGACTATTTGGCAAATCTCCATAACTCATACTTCCTGTATGAGGATAATCGTCCAGTCGTAAATTCATAGATCTTACTATAACCCCTGCGGCGCCATATTTTGCAGCTTCCATTGCTCCTGAATAACGTTGATTCACACAACCTCCATAGGCATTGAAGGTAGATATCAAATCAGCTTGCATAGGCCTGTTGTAAAACACTATCTTTCCTTCTATCTCAGATTTCCCCATAGTCTTCAATTCTTCAAAATCATGAACCTCTACAACATTCGCTTTAACACCCAACGGGTTTGTAGCTATCGATCCTCCAAGGGCACATATGTTAACTGTTGTCGTCTTACCGGAATTCGTTTCATAGTATGCATATTCTTTTGCTCCTCGTATCCATTTTGGAACCATTACCGGTTGTAACCATACTCTGTCCAGCCCCAATTTCTCCAGTTCTTCTTTTCCCCAAGCCACAGCTTTTTCTGCATTTAATGAGCCTGACAATCTTCCTCCTATGTTATTGGACAGGTGATCCAACCATTCATAACTTTTTCCGTTGGTCAACGATGTCGAATAGATCTTCTTTATGTTTTCTTCATCTGTTTGCGAATACATTGTCATTGCGAATAACAAAGTCGAAAGTAATATCAGTTTTTTCATTGGAGTTCTTTTTTTGATTTTTAAAGATAATATTTTCAATGTATATGAGACCAAAATGATATCATAAAAAAATCCAGCATTTAGCTGGATTTTTTTATGATGAATTATATGATGCCTATTGTTCCTCATTCAATTCCTGTTTGTACAATTCTAAATTGGCTTTTGTCTCATCGTCTAATTCAGGTTCCTTTATGTCCGTATATTCTTTAAGGGTCTCATATAATATCTTTGCCACTATATAACGTGCAGTTGGCTTGTCATCTGCGGGGATGTTAAACCAAGGTGCGTATGATTTGGAAGTCCTATTTATGGCATCTTCATAACATTCTTGATACTTTCCCCATAGTTTTCGCTCTTTTAGGTCTCCTGCTGAGAATTTCCAATTTTTCTCCTTCTTCTCCAAACGTCTCAACAACCTGTTCTTCTGTTCTTTCTTTGACAAATTCAAAAAGAACTTGAAGACAATCGTGCCGTTTTCTACAATGTGCTTTTCGAAATTGTTTATTTGCTCGAAACGAGAATCCCAAAAGGTCTCGTTTACGTCATCTAAGGATTGTATCGATGGAATGTTCTCTCCCAAGATATAGTAAGGATGCACTCGTGTTACCAATACGTTTTCGTAATGCGTACGGTTATGCACTCCAAATTTCCCCCTTGCGGGTAGCTTTAGATAATGTCTCCACAAGTAGTCGTGCTTTAGTTCCAGTTCCGTAGGTACCTTGAAGCTTTGTACTTCTACTCCTCGTGCATTGAAATCTTTAAACACCTCTCTTATCAAACTATCCTTTCCAGAAGTATCCATCCCTTGTAAACACACCAAAACCGAATATTTACCATGTGCATACATTTTATCTTGAAGTTTTCCTAGCTTTCTCCTTATGCTTTTCAATTCTTCTTCAACGTCTTCTTTACTTGCCCTAATGTCTAAGAATGTATTTTGTTCTTTAATTTTGATTTTTGAAGTGATTTTAAAATCTTGAATATCTATTGCTTTCATTTTTTTCTATTCTAATATTGTTAAATATACAAATGTCAAGTGATATCTTACAAATTCCTTTTTCATTGAATCGATTATTTCTCAACAGTTTTTGTACTTTTATATTTAACCACTAACCATATTACTTCTTTAATGTCGCTAAAAAAACTACCCCTCTTGCTAGTATTCGCTATCGTTCAAATACTTATGGCTCAAAAAAGCAAAAACAATGGTACTGTTACCCTAAAAAATGGAATATCCAAACTCAGTATTCTTTCCACCAACCCGTTTGGCATCTTCATTTCTCGCTTAAATCATAATTTCAAACAAAGAGCTTCAAGTAGCCCTGAATTAAACTTCAGTTTGGAAAGTGGAAATATCTGGGGTCCCAATGTTAAAACCTATATTCCTAAAGATGAAGCCATAAAAAAGCGACTTAGAGGAATCCCATGGTTTTCGAGACAATCCTACTATGACGGAGAAGAGTTGGATGCCTATACTTATGAAATCGAAACCGATGGTGTAATAAAGGGGTTACGCGGGGAATTGTCATTGCCTTTGAATGAAAAACAAGAATTGGTATTGGGATTTAGGGCCTTTGCCCTTACCAAGGGTAAGTTTCCAACGGCCATTCTTACCAGTGATGATTTCATTGAGTTTTTTCACAATAACATTGCAGGAGGCAAAGATCCCTTTGATCGTGACGTTTTCGGTTACGACAAGGCTCGTATTAAATATGAAGATAGAAATGGCAATCTCTTGGATATGAATAGTGGTGATTTCACATTTGGAGGTATTGAAACTCATTATTATCACTACCCTGAATTTCTGAATGACAAAAAGATATATTTGAATTTCGGAGCACACCTAGGCACCAACCTATCCAAATACAATAGCTCTTTCGATCTAGGATTTTCATTCTCGGGGATCAAGAAAATGGATTTCAATGCTCGTAACTTCGCCTTTTTTGGTTTCGGTATAAATGGTTTTAGAAAGCGCATCTTGGATTTGAAGAGTACAATCATAGATTTTGGCACCAATGATTTCATCGGTAGCTTGGAGACCAATATGGAATTTAATTTCATATCTGAAGGCAATACGACTCATTCTTTCGGCTTAAGCTATTACATGCAAACAAGCCTCAATGAAAAAGACGAAGGAGAATATGCAATACATGTCCGTGATGAAGACGCATATAATTCATGGCAACATGGTACGAGGCACTTGTATAAAAACAACAACTATTGGACTTTAACTTATACGTTTACTCGAAAGATACAAACGTCCTTTTATCTACAACAAGATTTTACCGTAAACAACAACCCAGATTTGCAAACGGGCATCGGCATCAAGTTCGGCATATAAAAAAAGACCAGCTTGTGTAGCTGGTCTTTTTTTATTGATTTATTTGGAAGCAAACAACTTTACATCTTGTACGCTTACTTCTGTTCCTCCCAGAATTATAAGGCGTTCTATTACATTCCGTAACTCCCTGATGTTACCTGTCCAATCATACTCTTGCAATAGTTTTATGGCTTTTTCAGAAAACTCTTTTTGAGCAGTCCCTTGTTCTCCTGCTATCTTTTTTGCAAAGTGCTTTACAAGCAATGGGATATCTTCCCTTCTATCGTTAAGTGCTGGTACCTTCACCAAAATGACAGCCAACCTGTGATATAGATCTTCACGGAATCTACCATCGGCTATTTCCTTTTTCAAATCCTTGTTTGTTGCAGCCACCACTCGTACGTCTACCTTGATGTCTTTGTCGCTACCTACTCGTTGAATGCGACTTTCTTGCAATGCACGCAACACTTTTGCTTGTGCTGAAAGACTCATATCCCCTATCTCATCCAAAAAGATCGTTCCCCCATTTGCTGCCTCAAATTTCCCAGCCCTGTCTTTTGCCGCACTTGTAAATGCCCCTTTAACATGACCGAACAATTCACTCTCTATCAACTCACTAGGTATCGCTGCGCAATTCACCTCTATCATAGTGCCTTTGGATCTCGAACTTTTTTCATGCAACCAATGTGCTACAAGCTCCTTACCTGTTCCATTTGGCCCAGTAATTAACACACGCGCATCGGTTGGTGCTACCTTGTCTATGATCTCCTTTATTTGGGTGATGGCTTCACTTTTCCCGATCATTTCATATTTCTTGCTTACCTTTTTCTTCAAGATCTTGTTTTCGACCACCAATTCTTTTCTATCCAAGGCATTTCTAACCGTATTCAATAGCCTATTCAAATCTGGCGGTTTCGAAATATAATCGAAAGCCCCCAATCGCATGGTATTTACTGCAGTATCCAAATCTCCATGGCCAGAAATCATGACAATGGGTGTTTCTGGTTTTATCTTCTTTACGGCTTCCAATACTTCGACACCATCCATTTTTGGCATTTTGATGTCACATAGGATTAAATCGAAATCTTCTTTTTTAATTTTTTCTATACCAGCCAAACCATCCTCTGCTTGATCCACTTCGTATTTATCATTTTCTTCAGACAATATTTTAACCAATACTCGTCTAATTGCTGCTTCGTCTTCTATTACTAATATTTTTGGCATTATATTTTGAATTTAATTCCTGTTCTTAAGTAAAATGCGTTTACGTTGTCTAAGTTAAATAATTTATCGTTACTATTATCTCTCAATGTATTACTTAGCCTTAAAGTATATCCTGTGTATGCATATGCCACCAAATGTTTTGTAAAGGCATATTCATACCCTAAGCCTGCAACTATTGCCGACAAGGAAATATGTTTTGCTCTTTGCCCGTCTACCAACAACTTATGTTGAATATGTGCATAATAACCATCAATGGAAGAGAAGGCTTGTATACTATTCTTCTCGTTGATATAATGTTTTAAATTTATTTTCGGTATGCCAAGGTTAAACGACCACTGTTCATTTACTTGCCTAAAATAGCTAACGAAAGGCAACGGAAATGGCAACCCTGTGGTACTATTGTAGGTTAATCCCAAAATTAATCTATATGGCCGTTTCAACGTCTCGTCTTTTCTTCTATCATTGATTGCAAAAAACCCGCCATTTAAAAACACGTCATCCATACCAAAACGTCCAGTTAGTGTAGATGCCACCCTCGGGGAGAATTTCAATCCCAACCTCCAGTGTTCATTCGTCTTGAAGGTATAGGCCAAATTGACATCTGCAATGTGGATTCGTTGCAAATCCCTTTTATTGAAAGGATAGTTGTCTTCCAATTCCAAGATGATTTGATTGTATTCTGCTCCAACAATGAAATAACAATCTTCAGACGCCTCAATTGGTATGTTAAAACTCCCTCTAAACCTGTTGTATTCGTCTTCAGAATCACTTTTAGGTATAAATGAATATTCCAATCGTGCCAAATCGGTTAACTGGGCTTCTACATTGAACATTGAGAAACATACAATCATTGAAACAACAATCTTTAAAAAACCATTGGTGACATTTATCATAAATGCTTTTCTGTTTTTGAAACAATGTGAATATCTCGTTGAGGAAATGGTATACTTATGTTGTGTTCTCTAAACAATCTATCTATCTCAAAACGCAAGTCACTTTTGGGAATTGCTCCCATAAAACTATCATTTATTGTAAATATGAGTTTGAACTCCAAAGCACTGTCTCCAAAATTGGAAAACAAGACCATCGGTTCTGGATATTCCAATACGGATTCATGGTTATTAGCAGCTTCCAGAAGTAGTTTTTTCACCAATTGAACATCGCTCCCATATGCAACACCCACCTCTATGTTTTCTCGTGTTACGTCTCCATTTTGAGTCCAATTGTACAAACTGTTGGTTAAATACAGATGATTGGGTATTACAAGTACTTTGTTATCTATGGTAACAGCTCTTGTCGTTCGCAACTTAATTTCTTCGACACGCCCTACTTTCCCTTCCAATTCTATAATATCCCCTACATGCACGGATTGATCTATCAATATGAAAACACCGGATATTATATCTTGAAAAAAGGTTTGCAAGGCTAACCCTATACCAATCAGCAATGCAGCCGAAGCGGCAAAAAGAGCATTTAGATTTACCCCTACAGAGTTTAATATCCCCAAGATCGCCACAACGTAAACCAACCATTTGAAATAGGAATATATGGAAGTAAATTTGTCCTTGTCGTCTTTGGGCAGTCTTTTTGATACAGCACCATATATAAGTTTCAAAATAAAATAAATGACGACAAGAACCGCAATCGCTATCATAACATCGAGAATATTGAATTTCACGTGTCCATAATTGAATTCTTGCATTAAAAACTCTTTGATTTCTTTCATATGATCAATACTTTATCCATTTTATAAGTTCTTTGTAACTGGTCTTCTTACCATACATCAAAATCCCAACTCTATAGATCTTTGCCGCAAACCAAACTGTAAATATGAAAGTCCCTATCAAGATCAACAATGACAATACTTGTTGCCAAACTGGAACTCCAAAGGGAATACGCATCAACATCACCACTGGGGATGTAAATGGTATGAACGAGAAGATCGTGGATACGGTACCGTGCGGGTCTTCTATAACGGTGAAGCCTCCTACATAGACTGCCAGGATCAAAGGCATGATTATTGGCAACATAAACTGCTGCGTATCGGTCTCGTTATCTACTGCGGCACCAATTGCTGCATATAACGAGCTATAAAGCAAGTATCCGCTTAAAAAAAACAGTACAAAAGCAATGACAAGGTTTAACAACGGTAGACTTTGCACTGCTAAAAATATGTTTTGCATCAAATCCCCAGAGCCTTGACTTTCTACTGCTTGTTGTATCATCTGCTGTTGTGGTGTTTCCATTTGGGATATGTCTATACCCAAGAAAAAAGGTAAAACCACCATCAGTATGCTACCAAGAACTATCCAGATCACAAATTGCGTCACACCAGCCAATGATGTTCCAATTATCTTCCCCAGCATCAATTGCACAGGTTTCACAGAAGAAATGATGATTTCGACAATACGACTCGTCTTCTCTTCAATTACCGATCGCATTATCATATTGCCATAGATGATAATGAACATAAACAACAGGTATCCTGTTGCCACTCCAAAAGCAATTTTCGTAATACTATCTATCTTCGATGTTTTTTCTCCACTGAAGTTCTCTTGATTGATGTTAACGTTAATCTTTGACGCTTCTATTTTTTCAAGGTCAATGTCTTCTTCAATCATTTTTAGATTGGTAAGCTCCTCTCCCAATTTGAATTCCAAATCGGATATCAATGTCAACGAAGGAGAGTCTTCCGAATAGAAATTAATATGCTTTGAAATGCTTTCCAAGCTAGACAGTTCATCTACATGCAACAGTCCATAGTATTCTTTCTCCTTGGAAATTTGTTTTGCATTTTCCAAAGTGATGTTGTCAAATCTGTGATACTTAGTAGTCTCCGTATCTTCAAATAATTCTTTAACGATCCCGGACTCATCTAGTACAGCAACCGTCTTTACCTTGTTGTTGTTTAATTGCGATAAATAAGTCACCAAGAGGATGAGTCCAATCATAATCAATGGACTTAAAATAGTCATGACTATAAACGACTTATTTCGAACTTTGGTTAAATACTCTCGCTTTATTATAAGTGGTAGATGATTCATAATGATTTAGTTATTCTTTACAGCTTGAATAAAGATGTCGTTGGCACTTGGTATCTGTTCCACAAAATGAGAAACTTGACCTTGAGTTGTCAAATAACTCAACAGATCGTTTGCAGTATCCTTTTCGGATAGCTTCACATTAAGCTTCAACTCGTCTCCTATCGTTCTAAAATTTGCAGCAGTCGTAGTAAACCGTTCTGCCAAAGCACGTTCTACCACACTATGATTCTCTGCATTTATTCCGACTTCATAAGTATTGGTCTTATATTGTTTTTTAATTGCCATTAAATTGCCATCCAATATTTTATTGGATTTATGGAGCAGCGCTATGTGGTCACACAATTCTTCAACAGACTCCATCCTGTGTGTGGAAAAAATAACTGTCGCTCCTTCATTTTTCAATCGTAGGATCTCATCCTTTATGATATTTGCATTTATGGGATCGAAACCTGAAAATGGTTCATCGAAAATAAGCAACTTAGGCTCATGTAAGACTGTTACCACAAATTGTATCTTTTGGGCCATTCCCTTGGAAAGCTCTTGTATTTTCTTATTCCACCAATCTCCTATGTCCAAACGTTCAAACCATTCAAACAAACGCTTTTTTGCTTCAGTTTTTTGCATCCCTTTCAATTGAGCCAAGTATAATGCTTGTTCTCCAACCTTCATAGATTTATACAATCCTCGTTCTTCTGGCAAATAACCAATATCTTTGATATGGTGTGGCTGCAAAGGCTGCCCATCCAACAAGACGTGTCCAGTGTCTGGCATGGTGATTTGGTTGATTACCCGTATCAATGTGGTCTTCCCTGCTCCATTTGGGCCCAAAAGCCCAAAAACACTTCCTTCCGGAACTGCTATGGAAGCATTGTTCAACGCTGTGAAATCACCAAATTTTTTAGAAACCGAATGTGCTTCCAATAGGTTGCTCATAATTTGTATTTAAGAATATGATAAAAATGTTGTGCGTAAATATAAAAAATGTTGCTAGGAGTGCTTTCCTGCTTTGCATTTATTTTAACGAATTCCATTAAAAAACAAAACCCACCCTTGGTAAACCAAGGATGGGAAAAAATTGCTATGAAAAAGAAAAATTACCACTAGTTTGCACTAGCGATAAATCAAATATACTCTTTTTTATTTACACAATCATAAAATGACCTGAAATAAGTTGATTTACTGTAAAAAAAATCCCGCTAAAATGCGGGATCACTTGTTATTTTCATAACTATTTTTTTATGAAAACATATCTTTTACCTTCTCGAAAAAAGATTTGTCTGAACGTTCTGGTTTAGGGACAAAATGCTCATCTTCTCTCATTCTTTCGAAAAACTCCTTTTGAGATTTACTCAAGGTCTTTGGTGTCCATACATTGACATGCACCAACAAGTCTCCTTTTCCATAACCGTTCACGCTTGGAATTCCTTTACCTCTCAAACGTAAAATCTTACCGGATTGCATTCCTGCTTCTATCTTAATTCGAACTTTTCCTGTTACCGTGTCTATTTCCTTGGAACCTCCCAAAACGGCATCGGACAAACTTACATATAAATCATAATGCAAATTGTCTCCTTCTCGTTGCAACGTTTCGTGAGTTTCTTCTTCAATGGCTACCAACAAGTCTCCAGAGATTCCATTGCCAGGAGCCTCATTTCCTTTTCCGGACACTTTAAGTTGCATCCCGTCAACCACTCCTGCAGGTATTTTAACAGAAATTGTCTCTTCTTTCACTACAAAGCCTTGTGCATCTGCATTGGCTGGCTTCTTGTCTATGGTTTGCCCTGCTCCACCACACGTCGTACATGTCGTGGCAGTTTGCATTCTTCCCAAAATGGTGTTGGTTATACGTGTTACTTGTCCAGAACCATTACAAGCAGAACAGGTCTTGTATGTTGTACCTTCGGCTTGGGTTTTACGCTTTACCTTTATCTTTTTCTCTACACCGTTGGCAATCTCTTCAAGAGTCAATTTTACGCGAATACGAAGGTTGCTTCCTTTTACTCGACGTTGTCCTCCTCTACTACTACCTCCACCAAAACCAGAAAAGCCGCCTCCAAAGATGTCACCGAATTGGCTGAATATGTCATCCATGTTCATTCCACCTCCGTTGAAACCACCGCCTCCGCCGCCTTCGAAAGCTTGGTGACCAAACTGGTCATAACGGGCTTTTTTGTCCCCGTCGCTCAATACTTCGTATGCCTCGGCCGCTTCCTTGAATTTTCCTTCAGCACTTTTGTCATCGGGGTTTTTATCTGGGTGAAACTCGATCGCTTTCTTGCGGTACGCCTTTTTAATCTCCGCGGCAGTGGCATTTTTGCCAACTCCTAATATCTCGTAAAAATCTCTCTTTGCCATCTTGTCGTTTTATTGGCCTATCACCACTTTTGGAAAGCGAATTACCGTCTCTCCCAATTTATATCCTTTTTCTATCACATCTACTATCTTTCCTTTCAAGTCCTCACTTGGTGCAGGAATTTGAGTGATTGCTTGGTGAAAATCAGCATCAAAGACATCTCCTTGGTTTACTTCCATTGGAGACAAGCCTTTCTGACTCAAAGTCGTTTTCAACTTTTGACTAATCAATTCCACTCCTTTCAAAAGATCCTTCTCGTTAGTTTTGGAAATTTCAGAATAAGCTCTGTCGAAGTCATCCAAAATTGGCAACAATGATACCATGACATCTTTACTTGCCGTTTGAAACAATTCAACACGTTCTTTGGATGTTCTTTTTTTATAGTTTTCAAATTCTGCAAACAAACGCAAAAATTTATCTTTTTCTTGCGCCAACTCTTGCTGTAATTGCTCCTCTGCGGTTATTCCCACCGTTTCCGTTGCTTCAGCTGTTTCTGTTTGTGTAGCATCAACTTGCTCTTCCACTATGTCTTGCTTTTTATTTTTTGCTTTACTCATTTTGTATCCTGTAATTTTAAATACATTTAAACGTTTGCAAAAGTACTGCCAATATTATGAAAATGTCAAAATGTCACACAAATTTTTAAAGTTTTTTCAAATCCCATTTTAGTTCTACAAATTCTTTATTTTTGGCACATTAAGAACTCTAATATATATATACAAATGAAAAAAGGACTATTGAATATTTCAGCTCTAATTATGATTTTCCTAGCTGCAACTGGATGTAAGGATGATGCCAAAAAAGCTAAAACCGAAGAAGCCAAGACTATTACCGAAGTAGCAGAAGAGGTAGCAGCGGAAGCTAAGTACAAAGTAGCTGCCACAGAATCCATGGTTAGTTGGAAAGCAAACAAAGTTGTTGGTGGACACGAAGGAACCATAAACATTTCCAGAGGTATTGCCCACTTTAAAGGAGATGCTTTGGTTGGTGGTAACTTTGTCTTTGACATCAAGACATTGAAAAACACGGATATCCCTGCAGATGATGAAGGTAACGGCAAATTGGTTGGTCACTTGTTGAGCCCTGATTTTTTTGATGCTGAACAATTTCCAAATGCAACTTTTGAAATCACATCCGTTAAAGGAAACAACGTTAGTGGAAACTTGACATTGAAAGGCATTAAAAAGAACGTTACTTTCCCTGCGATAGTAGCTATTGCCGGAGATGAAGTTTCCATTACAAGTGAAACCTTTACAATAGACAGAACTGAATGGGACATCAAACACAATTCAGGAAAATTCGCTGATCCAGCAAAGCTTGGTGATTATATGATAAATGACAACATAGAGCTTAAGATTGCTGTTAAGGCAAAGAAAGCCTAATCATCTGAACCTTCCTATTGTTAGGTTGACAATCATGAAAAACAAAAAATGCCTTGAAGGTTCGCTTCAAGGCATTTTCATTTAATATGTTTTATGTTTTAAAGCAACTCGTTCAACGCACTTTGCAGAGTATAGTATTCAAAATCAAATCCCAAATCCTCAACCTTCTTGGAGCTTACACGTTGGCTTTCAAACAATATGGTATGCATTTCCCCAAGAAATAGTGCCATAATCGCTTTTGGAATACTTGGAAAAAGCAATGGACGTTTAATGTGTCTTGCAATTGTCTTGGTTAGTATTTTATTTGTTTCCGGGTTTGGAGATACTCCATTGTAAGTACCTTCCAATTGATGTTTTAAAACGTATAGAAACAAATTTGCCAAATCATCGATATGTATCCAAGACATCCATTGTTTCCCAGAGCCCATCACTGCTCCTACACCAAACTTTATCGGTTTCACTATTTGTGGGAATGCACCATCTTCACTAGCGAAAACAACTCCTATCCTTATTTTTGAAACCTTGATCTTCAACTCTGAAAATGCATCTACCGCGACCTCCCATTTGCTTGTCACTTCTCCCAAAAACGAAGTACTTACTTCTTTTTCATCTTCTGCATAGTAATTTGTCAACGAACTAGGATAGTAACCTATGGCACTGGCCGAAATTATTTGCGTGATGTCATGACTATTGTCCTTTAGCACCTTGTGTAACAATGCCGTTGTTTCCAATCGACTATCCAAAATGGCCTTCCTGTGTCTATCAGTCCAACGCTTGGATATGCTTGCGCCTACCAAGTGTATAATGGCATCTACACCTTTTATGCAATTAGCATCTATTTCTCCCTTATATGGATTCCAGTAATACCCTTTGTAATTCTCTTTATTTGCGAGTTTTGCTTTTCCGGTGGTCAAGTAATTTACAGCAATATCTCTTTCCTGGCATCGTTTCACTATTTCACTGCCAACCAAACCTGTAGCTCCTGTAATTAAAACTCGCATTCTTTTTCCTTTTTAATAAATTTACAAAATAGCCTAATTGTTACTGGATTGTTTAAGTAAGGTTTAACATTATTATCTTTTTATTGCTCTCAACATATGTCGCTTTCCAGGAGGCCCCTTCAATTTATCGACTTCGAATCCGACACTTAACATTGCTCGTCTGGCATTTCCTTGCGCACAATAGGTTACCAAGACACCGTTTTTCCTCAAAGCCTTGTACATTATTTCAAATATGATTTCCGTCCATAGCTCTGGCTGTACCCTTGGTCCAAAGGCATCAAAATAAATGATGTCGAAGGCATCTACTTGTTTTATTTCCGAAAACAATCTTTGTTCCTTTCTTAAATTGAAGTATTCAGAAATCTTGTGGGTTTCTTCCCATGAATTTGAGTGAAGTACATCGAACAAGACACTTTTGTCTTGAACATGCAACTCTTCTATATAATTAAGGGCCTTTAATTCCTCGGATGATATGGGGTAAGCTTCTATGCCTGTATATTCAATGTTGGTCTTAAATTTTTCAGCTTGCAACAATGTTAAAAAAGCATTCAAACCGGTACCAAATCCTATTTCCAAGATAGATGCTTCTTGAATGCTTTCCCTTTGAGTTTCCGTCAAGTAATGACGTAATCCTTTTTCCAAATACACATAATTGGCTTCTTGAATCGCGCCATGCTTGGAATGGTACTGCTCATTCCATTCAACTATTTGTATGGTCTTGGAGCCATCTTGAGTTGTAATTATTTCGCGTTTCAAACTATTGTTTTAACAGCACACCATCCGCTTCGAAGGAATAGGTACGCTTTGGTTCTGTTATGGCAGCTATGGTTTCTTTCGTTTCTCCTCCATCTTCTGCATAATGGCGCTGCTCATCCACAGACACTTCCTTAACATAGGCCTTTCCATTTATCACAACTTGCTTGCCTGCAATGTCTTTGGGCATGAAGAATCCATAGTCTTTGAATTTCACCATAACTTGCTCTCCGTTGTCCAAACTCAATTTCATCCAACATCCTTTCGCCTTGCATACCTCATCTACCTTTGCCACCATTTTGGCATCTATGCTATCTCCTGCTTTAAGCGTCTCATAATGTTGTATCATGGACTTTGCTTCGATAGCATCATCTGCAATGATTTCTTTTCCGAAGGACTTGTAGCCAGCTTGCGCCATATCCTTTTTTTCGATGGTAGATTCAGTTTCTGTGTCAGATTTGTTTTCCTCTGTCGTTTTGCTCTCGTTCTTACACGCCACTAAACTCAAAACAAAGACTAATAATAAAGTGTATCTTCTCATTGGTTCCTTAACTTTTAATTGGTTGAAAAATATCCTATTCAAAGATACTATTTTACCCTTAAATTTTCATTTTGTAAATCTTATTTCTTTACTTTTGCAATCTGAAAAGTTAATAAACAATGGGGAGCATCGCAAAACACGCTATGGAAATAATAAAAGCTGAAAACTCGAAGATAAACAGTATCGATTTCAACAACTTGGATTTTGGAAAGGTCTTTACGGATCATATGTTTTCTTGTGATTTCAAGGACGGTAAGTGGCAAGCACCAAAAGTTATGCCTTATGGACCATTGACCATTGATCCTTCTGCTAGGGTATTCCATTATGGACAGGCCGTTTTTGAAGGAATGAAAGCCTTTAAAGATCAGGAGAATCAGGTTTGGTTGTTTAGACCAGAAGACAATTTGGATCGCATAAACATTTCTGCTTCAAGATTAGCCATGCCAGAGTTTCCAAAAGATTTATTCTTTGAAGGATTGGAGGCTTTGTTGAAAGTTGATGATGAATGGATCAAAAACACGAAAGGAAGCGCTATGTACATCAGACCATTTGTCATTGCTACAGAGCCCGCAATTTCCGCTTCGCCTGCTGCAGAGTACAAATTCATGATCATACTTTCTCCTGCTCAATCTTATTATGCTGGAGAGGTTCGTGTAAAAATTGCAGAGAAGTACAGTAGAGCTTCAAACGGTGGTGTTGGTTTCGCAAAAGCGGCTGGTAACTATGCAGCTCAATTTTACCCGACTGCATTGGCCAACGAGGAAGGGTATCAACAAATTATTTGGACAGATGCCAGCACACACGAGTACTTGGAGGAAGCTGGTACGATGAATGTGTTCTTTAGAATCAATGATACTTTGATCACCGCTCCTACCAACGATAGAATCTTGGATGGCATCACACGAAAGAGTGTTATACAACTTGCAAAAGACAATGGCATAACCGTCGAAATCAAACAAATTAAAGTAGGAGAGCTCATAGAAGCAGCCAAAAATGGAAGTTTGAAAGAGATTTTTGGATCTGGTACCGCTGCAGTCATAAACCCTATCTTAGGCTTTAAACACAAGGACTTCAAACACGAGTTGCCAAAATTGGATGAGACTTATGCTTCCTTATTCAAAGACAAGCTGAATGCCATACAATACAATACGGCGGAAGATCCTCACGGATGGAGATATAAAATATAGTTGACTACGACTTCGTATAAATAAAAAAGCAACCTTGATAGGTTGCTTTTTTATTTATTGCTCTAAAATTTCTAAAATGTTGGGTTTGAAATAATTTGGTCCTTTCAACACTTTGCCATCTTCTCTATAGATGGGTTCTCCATTTTCTCCCAACTTACTCATGTTGCTGCGTTGTATTTCGTTGAACACTTCCTCAATTTTATGCTGCATGCCATGTTCTATTATCGTGCCACACAATATATAAAGCATATCTCCTAGCGCATCTGCGACCTCAACCAAATCATCATTGTTGGCTGCTTCAAGATATTCTTCATTCTCTTCTTTCATCAAGTTGAAACGTAGTGTATTCTTTTCATTGCCCAAGTTTGCCTTTGGTGTTTCTCTATGTCCTATTTTAAAGGCTGTATGAAATGCTTTTACTGCTTCTATTTTGTTTTTCATATTTTAATTCTAATATTCATTTTATGTCCCTAAGGAAATGAGAATCTCATTGTCCTTAATATTGTTTTATTTTTCATCATCACAGAACTACATCACTTTTTTAATTAACCAAGAAGGTACTATCTTTAAGACCCAGGCAATTAAATTCCATCTCCTGGAAATGTAGACACGTCGTTTTTTTCTCTTAATAGCTTTAAATATTTGACGTGTTGTCTTCTCCAATGTGGCCATCCAAAAAATACCATCTCCTAACGCCATTTTGGTATCTACGAACCCCGGCCTTATGTCTGTAACGTGTACTTTCCCTCCTTTCACCTCTTTTGCTTTAAAATACAATGATTCCAAGTAATTCACTTGATATGCCTTGGAGGCAAAGTAAGCTGGAGATTCCCTATTCCCCCTTAGTGATGCTATGGAGGATATTGCAACCAAATGTCCGTAACCTTGCTCTTTGAATAAATTGAATGTCAAATCATAGATCCTAGTGGCTCCCAAAACATTGGTTTGGATGGTATCGTATTCTTTTTCCCATTCCAAATTCGAATTCTCGTAACCAACTCCAGAGCTATGAATTACCAAATCTATTGTTTTTAACTCTGCTACCAAACCTTTGAAAACCTCTACGGATTCATCAATATCCTGAACATCATGTCTATATGTTGAAATGACATTGGGGTACTTTTCCTCCATCTCCTTCAACAACTCTTTCCGCCTACCTGTAATAGCTACTTTGTATCCATCTTTGACAAGATGTTGAATCAGCTGTTTTCCTATTCCAGAAGTGGCACCAAAAATTATGGCATTAGGCATATTATTGTTATTTTTGTCGCGCTAAAAGTTAGCACTTTATTCAGAATCTAAAAATAGGTATATGTTTAGTACAGGACAATTAATTTTTGCTGTTTTATTTGCCATCGCTTTTATAGCAGTGATGATTTATACCTATAGAAAAGATTTAAAACTCCACAAACAAAATTACAAAGGTACCTTATGGGTTCTTTTGGCTTTCCTTGCCTTTATCGGATTTATAGTCGCCATCAAAATTATTTTTAAGTAAGAATACTTCATCAGGAAAGAGATTTTCATTAACTTTCTATCATAATTTTCGACAATTGACAGCATATACCTATTACTAGGTATTTTTTTGTATCTCTTTTTTGTTGAATTTTGAGTTGTCAACCATAAATCTTAAATATGAAAACTAATTTTCACTTAAAAAAACTCACCCTATTATTCTTACTCCTTTTTATTATTTCGTCATGTAAAGATGACAAGTCCAAATCTGAAATCCCTGAATTCAAAACCTCAGAAACAAAAGAAGCCAACAAAGTGGTAACTGTTTCCCCCGAAAATGTCATTTCTCCTTTTAGAATTGACAAAGTAAATCATAATGACTTAGTAATTAAGGGCTACAAAAACAACATACATATTGTTGGTCGCAGAGGAGAAAGTTCTTTTAATTCGGTGAATAAGACCATTACCGTTAAAGCCCCTTTGCACCAAAACAACTTCACTCACCTCAAAACCTTTGATATTTCTTCTGGAAACAACAAAGCAATTCTATATGTAATTACCAACAATACTCCTGACGAAATTTTAGATCAAAATATGGAATACTTATCGAATCATACTTTCTCCTACAATGATGTCGAAAATTTA
Source organism: uncultured Bizionia sp. (assembly GCA_947496215.1). Taxonomy (GTDB): domain Bacteria; phylum Bacteroidota; class Bacteroidia; order Flavobacteriales; family Flavobacteriaceae; genus JAHDHI01. The sequence goes on along the minus strand of CANMCF010000005.1, from coordinate 74,479 downwards.
TATGGAGGAACAAATTTTATTTTAAAAAAAGATGAAAAATTATTTGTTGCAGTCTTAAATGATGAGTTTAACTTATATTCAAGGGTTAATAGAAAAAAAATCATTGATGAATTTAAAGAAGAATATAAACTAAGCAGAACAATTGATTGTAAAAAATATAAATCGACTATTTTAGACGATGAGCCAAAAGAGGCATGTGGAGGTGTAATTGTAGATTTATAATGCTGTACACTCTTAAAAATATCATTTATGTAACAATCTTTCTTGTTGGTTTCAATACATATTGTACTAACGATTCCATAATCAAAGCTCTAAAAAAAGAATTTAAACAAGACATCCCTCTAAAACACAAAGCAATTAATTATTTTTTAATTGGTAAGGAATATAGTAGACAAAACAAAGCAGATTCCTCTTTTTTAAACTACACGAATGCATTAAATATATATAAAAATTTAGGATTATATGAAGAATTCATGGAGTGTAACTATTCCTTATTCAAATTATTGAATTCTCAAGAGAAATTAAACACAAGCCCTATTGTCTATCTAGACTCTTATTTCGAATATGCAAAAAAAAACAAGGATACAGTAAAGTTAATAAAGGCATATGCTTCATATGCATCTTTAAATTACAAACCTGAGAAATATCCTAAAGCAATAGATTATTACAACAAAGCTCTATCATTATCAATAAATTCGAATGATACTTTAAGGCAAGCAAAATTGAATACGAATTTAGGTTTATTGTACTCTGGATTTGTAAATCAGGATTCTGCTAGAATATTTTTTAACAAAGCAATCAAATTATATAAACCAGAGAATACCAATGCTTATTTTTCGACTTATTTAAACTATGCCAATTCTTATGAAAAAGAGAAAAAGTATGAAAATGCTTTAGTCTTCTTAAAAAAGGCAGAAAATCTAACTCCCACAGAATATAAAGACAATTTAAATAAAGTTTTATTCAAAAAGCTATCCATCTGTTACAATAAAATTGATGATTTTAAAAATGCTTACAAATATCTGGATAAGCTGAATAGACTTAAAGATAAAATAAATATTACTGCTCAAAACATAGCCATTTCAAAATTTGACAATGAAAAGCTACGTGCCGACAATGCTGAAAAAGAAAAAGAACGTCTAGAAAGCAATGCAAAAAGTGAGCAATTCAAAAATCTTTTAATTGCTGCCATTGGGCTATTGTTTTTTGGAGGACTACTCGCTTTTCTTATTCAAAAAAACACAAAAAGAAAGCAGTTGTTGGCTGAGCAAGAAAAAGAGATCCAAAAACAAAAGGTATCCACGTTGCTAAAAGACCAAGAAATAAACAGTATCAATGCCATGATAGAAGGTCAAGAAAAGGAACGTGGTCGCATTGCCAACGACCTACATGATGATTTAGGCGGATTAATGGCAACAGTAAAACTTCATTTTAATACTTTAAAAGAAAAGCAAACCCCAGATTTGTTTACTAAAACAAACAACCTTTTGGATGAAGCTTATAATAAAGTACGTTCTATTGCCCATGCCAAGAACTCCGGAGTAATCGCCAAGCAAGGATTGTTGAAGGCCATAAAAAATATGGCTACAAATGTCTCCTCTACAAGCGACATCAATATAGAAATCACAGATCATGGCTTAGAGAACAGATTGGAAAACAGTCTGGAAATCACCATTTTCAGAATCATCCAAGAATTGATCACAAATATCATAAAACATGCAGAAGCCACGGAAACCCACATCAGTTTGACCAATCATGACGACAGTTTGAACATTATGGTAGAGGACAATGGCAAAGGTTTTGACACCAGTTCAATTACCAAAAATCGAGGTATGGGGTTGCACAGCATTGAAAAACGTATTGAGCACCTTGAAGGGGACATAAAGATAGAATCTCAAGACAGCCAAGGCACAACCATTATAATAGACATTCCAATATGATACGATTAGCCATAGCCGAAGATCATCAGTCCTTGATTGATGGCATCAAACTACTTCTCGAATATGAGGAAGACATTTCCATTGTAGGAGATGCCAACAATGGGGAAGACTTATTGCATATAGTAAGGTTAAAACGTCCCAACGTGGTACTTACCGACATAAGAATGCCAAAAATGGATGGTATAACGGCAACCAAGCTCATTAAAAAAGAATTCCCAGAGATAAAGGTGTTGGCTTTTACCATGTTCGATCAAATCGATGCCATTGAACAAATGGTTGAAGCAGGTGCTTCTGGCTACCTATTGAAAAATTCCTCTTTGACAGAAGTACTGGAGGCCATTAAAACTGTGAGAAGAGGAGAATCCTATTATGATGCCAACATAGACACCAATGCATTGCAAGCTGATGCCAAGTCCTCCAAGAAAGGACTATTGACCAAACGTCAAATCCAAATACTGGAACTCATTGCCCAAGGAAAGACCTCTCGTGAAATTGGAAAATTGCTTTTCATCGGTGTGCATACCGTAGACACCCACAGAAAGAACATGGTACGCATTCTCGGATTGAAAGGCAAAGGAGAACTGATGCGTTATGCATTGGAGAAGAAGTATAAGTTTTAAACAGTTATTAATTTATTAAAAAACCATATATGAAAATCAAACTATTAAATGTCTTGTTTTTGTTATCTTCCATTGCATACAGTCAGCAAAAGGCATATCTTGAATTTGAAGATGATAATAGCACAGCAAATTTTTACAATCAAGAAAACTCAACTAACGAATCCAAGACTTTGGCAGAAGCAGAGAACGAATTTGGAACAATAAATGAGAATATATCATTTGGATTGAGTTTAGGTTTTAACAACTCAATGGAAGATTTAAAATTGGCACAAGTATCCCCTGTCGACAAAACCGTATTGATAACCGATGCCCAAAAGACAAGTTTTGTATTGTCTACCGTCATCTCCATTCCATTAACATTCAATGATGGAAAAACATACCGGTATCTAGACAACAATGGTAATCAAATGGGACAAGTTCATAAAATTTCTGAATGGAGTCTGATAGGTGTAGTGAATATAGCAACCTTTCAAGGTGCACAATCCGGCAATGTATTCAACCAAAAACTTAGTGGTGGATTGGGGTTGTCATATAACTTTTCCGAAGATTTTGGCATTGGTATATGTTATGAAATGCTATCTTATAGAAAGCCTAAAGATTTTTTATTGGATATGGAAGGGCAAGAGCTTCAGGTTGGAGGAACTGCAGTTACAACCATAGATACCAATGACAATGATTACTATTACGATAGATACGCAGGTACACTAGCATTTAAAGTCATTTATAAACTTACCAAATAAGACTATTCAACATCAAAAAAGCCTTAATCAATTAAGATTAAGGCTTTTTTGATGTTGAATAGTCTTTATATTAATTCACTTCAGGTAAAAAACCATACTTTTTACCATACTCCAACATCTGTCCATCAAAAGTATCTGGCTGCGTCACTTTAATAGTAGTGATTTCTCCTGCATCATTCGTTTCTGGAACCAAAACAGGGTTGACGAAACCGCTATATGGCGCCGATTTAAATTGTTTGTTACGCTCCAAGACCTCTGCATGAATGTCTTGATCCACTTTCACCCCGTATCCTTCTACCAATGCTTCTACAGCCTTGAAATCTCCTTCAGATTTGATTCGTTGTGTTTCACGTAATAATTGACCAAACAAACCGTGAAGCTTTTCATAGTCATTTATGTTAAAATACGTTTTTCCGTCTTTGGTTACTTTTTCAATTACATTGTCTGCTTGTCCTTTTTCAAATACCCAAGCACTAACCCATTGTCTATTTCTCATATGAGCTTCTTCTACTTCATCTCCAAGGTTCAATCGAATGAGTTGAGTCATCAATCCATTACGAATGTAGCCATCATACGCAGTCATACCTACTTTTTCCCAGTCCTTCACCAAGCCTAGCTCTTGCAATTTGGAATTATATAGATAATATAGACCTACCAAATCGGCACGTCCCTCTTCCAATGTGGATGCATAATTTTTAAGTGTCTCCTTGGTTTCTCCCACTCCTGGATTCAATTGCCCAGAAGCATGCCCGATTACCTCATGCAATGCAGTATGTAATTTATCTGCCAATTGTCCATATTCTTCTTCCAATTTCAACTCCTCCTCATCATGTACGAATTCCTTTAAACGTCCTGAACTACCTGCGTTGTTATAGGAATGAATAATATTTCCTAAAGAAACAGATTTACTTCCGACTGCTGCACGGATCCAGTTGGCATTAGGCAAATTCACCCCTATTGGAGTACTCGGCGAAGCATCTCCTGCTTCTCCTGCCACGTTGACCACTTTGTATGTAACTCCTACGACACTGTCTTTTTTATGAGCATCCATCAAAGGAGAGTTATCTTCAAACCATTGTGCGTTTTCAGATAGCACAGCCATTTTAGCAGACATGTCAAAATCCTTTATCTGTACGATAGTTTCATATGACCCTCTATAACCCCTAGGGTCGTTGTACACCTCGATAAAACTGTTTATGTAGTCAATATTTCCTTCTGTCGCTGCCGTCCAAGCCACATTGTAGTCATCCCAAGTTTGCAAGTCTCCTGTTTGGTAGTACTTAATCAACAAACTCAAGGCATTTCCTTGTGCTTCATTTTCTGCCACTCCTTTTGCTAGTTCCAACCATTTCACGATCTCATCTATTGCAGCTCCATATAACCCGCCAGATTTATAAACCCGTTCTTTTAAAACGCCATCTTCCTTAACCAATTGCGAATTCAAACCATAAGACAATGGCTTCTCTGGATTTGGAGATATCATTTTTCCGTAAAAAGAATCAATGTCTTCATTAGTGACATTGGGTCCGTAAAAATTGATTGCAGACAACGCCACATTGTCCACTCCCTTTGACTTGTTCACCTTTTTATTGTCCTTGTCATTAAAAATGACATCGAAAGTCTCTCCTTCCAAAACCGTGCTGGTTTCATTCAACAACGTCGTCAAATAATCCGAAGAAAATTCAGGTTTCAATTTGCCGTTGGAATAATGATGATGGATACCATTTGAAAACCAAACACGTTTCAAATACGTCGTGAAAGCATTCCATTCGTTGGATTTTTTGTCTCCCTCATATTTGACGTAGACATTTTCCAACGCTTTTCTAATCTTAAGGTTGTGTCTATAGTTTTGATCCCACATGATGTCACGACCAGCCAAACCTGCTTCTGTTAAATAGTACACCAGTTTTTGCTCCTTCAAGGTCAAGTTTTCCCATCCAGGAATTTGGTAACGCAACACTTTTATATCGGCAAATTGCTCGACATTGTAATTAAAGTCCTTGGTAATCGTCACTTCTGTTTTAACCTCATCTTTGGATTCTGCTTTATTCTTGTCGTTTCCACAAGAAAACAAAACAGATACCGTCAAGGCCATCCCCAATATTGGTTTTAGTTTCATCATTATATGTTTAATTTAGTTTCAAACAAAAATAAGACTATTTAACAACTTTTAAAATTTCATTATATTTGATGTTATATTCCATAAAAAACCAAAATCGCCAACTATGAAAATTGCCAAATACTTAATTTTTCTTTTGTTAATAGCCATAACGGCAATAGCCATTTACATTGCTGTGCAGCCAAATGAATTCAATGTTACCAGAACAAGGACCATCAAAGCTCCTGCCGCAGTCGTTTATAACAATGTGATAGATTTCAAGAATTGGGGAGCGTGGTCTTCATGGGTTGAAAAAGACCCAAATATGAAAATTACACTGCCTGAGCAAACAAAAGGCATTGGAGGTTCTTATTCTTGGGAAGACAAGGATGGCATTGGCACAATGAAAACCGTTGAGACCAATCCAAACAAGAGTATTCAACAACAAATGCAATTTGCAGATTTCCCTGCATCCGATGTCTCTTGGAAGTTCAAAACAAATGAAAATGGCTCCACAGATGTCACTTGGGACATTTCTGGCAAAGATCTACCATTTGGATTTAAAGCCTTTGCAGCCTTTACCGGAGGAATGGAAAAACAAATTGGTCCCGAATACGAGCGTAGCTTGGAAAAACTAGACAGCATCGTCGTGAATAGCATGAAATCCTATACAGTGAACATTGATGGACTCACAGAATATGGAGGTGGATTCTATATGTATAAGACTACTGCTGCAACTGGCACAAACATTAGCCAAGTCATGGGGCAACAATATGGAGAAATCATGGGCTACATGGCAAAAAACAACATTGTAGCAAACGGCATGCCTTTTACAATATACAACGAAATGAATCCGGAAAGCGGCAATGTGATCATGAGCAATGCCATTCCTACCAGAGACAAGGTTGACGTAGCCAAAGAGAGCCAAATTCTATGTGGATACATCCCAAAGACAAAAGTCTTGAAAACGACATTGAAAGGCAATTACACCAATCTTCCAAAAGCTTGGGAGGAGACTATGGTTTATTTGGCCAAAAACAATTTAAGCCAATCCGCAATAAAACCTTTTGAGATCTACACGAACGACCCTGGCAAAGTTCCAAATCCTGCAAATTGGATAACCGAAATCTACATCCCGATACAAGACTAGATGAAACACATTTTGTTAGTATTTGTCGGAGGGGGGGTTGGAAGTGTTCTACGCTACATCATTGGAAGACACCTCAACAATCCGGAAACAGGAATACCCTATGGTACTTTTTTTGCAAACATATTGGGGAGTTTGCTCATAGGTATCATTTTAGGTTTGGCTGCAAAAAACAATACCCTTTCCCAAAATCAAACCCTGTTGTTGGCTACAGGTTTTTGTGGAGGCTTCACAACCTTTTCTAGCTTTGCCTACGAAAACGGAATGTTGTTGAAATCCGGAGATTTTGTAAGCTTTGCCATTTATACCATTTCTAGTTTTGTCATTGGATTCATAGCTGTATTTTTAGGGTTATACTTAGTGAAATAATTTAATTGTCTGATAAAAAGACTTCAAGTTTATGAGAGCAAATGAAAACCCCAAGCATTTAATTACAATTTAAAACACTACTTTAGAAAATATTGTAAGCAGACAAGTATACCCATAACCTGTCTACTAACAAGCGTTTGTATACTTATCATATACCCAAGGTATATTTTATGTAAACCTACTTTCACCCCGCCAAAAAAGTCATTTCATTAGTTTTGATTAGTAACAATACTGAAACAAATCCAACAACTATAATGAAAACACTCAAATCATTCATTTTTACATTGACACTGGCAATGGCATCTTTTTCATTTTCACAAGAAAAGGAAACTAAAATAACAGCCCTTGAAATTACCGAGGACAATAAGGTCGCATTGACCATTAAAAGTTCCGAACAGTTCTACATAGGTGCACAAGATTATCACCTGTATGTTGGAGACACCTACATAAAGAATCCGAGATATGAGTCTAAAGACGATTCCTTCTATCTCATATTCACCATATCTCCTGAAACTTATGCCAAGATGCCTACAAATGGGGAAAGCATGTTGTGTTATGGAAGGAAAAGATTGGATAAAAAAGGGAACCTCATACCTGAATCCGTTACCTATCTGAACAATTTCCGCAAGGACATGCTCAAAACAAAATAGTATCGATTCAAATCCATTTAAAATCCTCATTTAAAATGAAATTATTCAAAATAAACAATCCAATAGTTCCGTTGATACTAGTTCTTTTTTCATTGTCCCTTTATGGCCAAGATCCTGGCTTACCAGGGAGTTTTGGTTTCGAGAAATTACAATATGACTTGGGAGACACTTTTCAACCATCCGACTATCAAAACACCATGGTCGAAGTAAAAGCCGTAGTACACAGACCTACGGTAGCAAGCAGCGAACCATTCCCCCTAGTGGTGTTCCTTCATGGTAGACATAGCACATGTCATGACCAAGGAAGCTCCAATGGGCAAATACTCTACCCTTGCAACGATGGGCAAATAGAAATACCTAGCCACGAAGGTTATGATTATCTGGCAGAATTGATTGCAAGTCAAGGAAACATAGTTATTTCCATTAGTTCGAATGGCATCATAGGTACCGCAGGAACATACGACTATCCAAATGACGACAATGCTTTGGCAAGAGCTGAACTCATACAAAAGCATCTGGAACTCTGGCAAGAATACAACACCTCCAGCAACGGTCCCTTTGGAAGCGATTTCATTGGAAAGGTAGACTTGCAAAACATTATTACAATTGGCCATTCCAGAGGAGGAGAAGGTGTTGTTAGGCATCATGCATACAATGAATACCTCTCGACTCCATTTGAGATAAAAGGGGTTTTTGCTATTGCTCCAACAAACTTTCACAATTACAAATCCGAGAATATGAACCTTGCTACGATATTACCTTACTGTGACGGGGACTTATACGATTTACAAGGATTGTTGTATTATGATGAGCATCGTTATGAATACTCCAATGATTCCAATTCCTATCATAATATTTTAATGATGGGTGCCAATCACAACTACTTCAACACAGTTTGGACACCTGGTGAATATCCAGCTGCCACAGGAGATGATTGGGAATTCGTGGACATGGATCAAAACAATCCTTTTTGTGGTGCCAATTCCAACACTTCCAAGCGTTTCTCTCCAGAAAAGCAACGCAACGCCATCAAGCCATACATAGCAGCGTTCATAAAAAAATACACCAATGGAGATGACAGCGACTTGGATGACATACTTAGGGGTGTCAATCAACAACCTCCTGGATCGTCCTCTCTCAATCCAGAAGACATTCATCTGTCATACCAAGCGCCTTCAGTGGAAAGAACAGATGTAAACAGAATGTCCGAACCATCCAATACAACGACGAATACAGTTGGAGGAGCAGTGACTACATCTGGTCTTTCCCTATTTGAAAGTTGTGGTGCAGACAACAATTTTTGTGGAGAGACAGACAATTTGGACAATCACTACAAAAACAACAATGGTACCCTATCCAGTTTAGGAAGAATACGTTTGGAATGGAACAATACGAGTGGATGGTACAAAAACGACATTCCTGTCGATGGGAGGGACATGAGTGACTTCACACATTTGACATTCAGATTGGCAGTGAATATGAACACCGGAGGTACGACAATAAACCAAAACGCTCAAAATTTTACGGTAGAAATTACAGATGTCAACGGCAATAGCGATCAAACGTTAACCCTGGATCACAGCAAGGCTTTATTTCTACCTCAAGGAAATGGTGGCAACGAAGGTGACACGCTTCCTAGATCCATAAGCAATACCGTAGCCATACCTCTTGGTGCTTTTCAAGGAGTCAATTTGTCCGACATAGCTTCTTTTCGTTTTCTATTCGATCAAACATCCCAAGGAAGCCTTCTAATCTCGGACATTGCCTTTACAAGCTATGTTTGCATACCTGGTTATAAATGCAACGATGGAGATCCATGTACTACAGGAGAAACCTATGATTCAGATTGCAATTGTACAGGAGGCACCCCATCACCAAACGATGCCGACAACGATGGCATATGTGATGAGTTTGACATTTGTGATGGAGGTGATGACAACGTAGATACTGACTATGACGGCATTCCGGATCATTGTGACCTATGTCCTTTGTACCCTGACACAGATGATGATGGTGTCTGTGATGATGTAGATACTTGCCCAGGTGGAGATGACAATGCCAACATGGATGGTGATCAATTTCCAGACGCTTGCGACATTTGCCCGTCCGACGATGAAAATCTCTGTGTTCCAGACGGGTATTGTTCATCTGAACCTTCTGTTCTTTTTACTTACATAGACTCAGTTACTTTCGACGGGGCAGTCAACCAATCCGGAAATGATGGTGGTTATGGTGATTACACAGCTACCATACATCCTGTAAATGCGGGTGACACGTACGATTTGACACTTTCTTCCGAAGGTTCATACGGTGGAGGTGACATGAAATGGAGCGTCTGGGTGGATTCAAATAGGAACGCTATTTTCGAAGCTTCAGAACTTGTTTTCTCCACGCCAAATACAAGTAGCGATTTAGTGAACACACAAATTACCATACCTTCTAATTCAATAAATGGTGGGGCTAGAATGAGAATTGCAGGAATTGAGTCAGATTCATTACCTCCTTCTTGTGGTTCGTTCCTTTTTGGTGAAGTGGAAGATTATGCTTTGCTCATTAGTGGTGGCCTGACATTGAGTGCTGATACCATCATAGATGAATTGGTCAACTTCAAAATGTTTCCCAATCCAGCATCAAACGAAGTAACATTCATATATCCTTCCCTATCTGGGAATGGAAAGATATCCATTTACGATATGTCTGGCAAACTACTTTTGGAAGATAAAATCAATGATACGGGACAAAAAACCTTGCCATTAAAGCTTTCATCTGGTCTCTATTTGGTAGAAATCTCCATGAAGAACAGAGCCAAAGTCGTAAAAAAACTAATAGTCAACAAATAACTCTTCTATTTAGAAAAACTTACCTCCGTGATTCAATTTACGGAGGTTTTTTTGTTTAATGTTTGTCGAAGGACTTCACACCAGCCTCAATGCTTACATCCAAATAATTGCCGCGAGGTACTATAGGACAAGAATACTTGCTATTATAAGCACAATAGGGGTTGTATGCGGTATTGAAGTCAATTGTGATGGTATCTCCTTCTGGAATTCTCAAATCAATGTAACGTCCACCTCCGTAGCTCCCATTACCATTGGTATTATCCAAAAATGGTAAAAACAGATAATCTTCGTATCCTTCTGTTATCATCAAATCCTTGCCTTGATACACATTCAATTTAAATCTTTCTCCCTTGAAATCAAATGACAAGATTCCATAAATACGCTTTTCAGTGAGCCTACTGGTCGTTGTTCTCATATTAAGATATTTAGTATCCGGAGTTAGTTTCAATGTAGCCGTAACAACGTATGAGGAATCAAACTTGAAGAAATCCAATCCTTTGAAATCCCTTAGGTCCTTCTCTTTCAAAGGGGACTTGCTGGCATCTTTATATTCGCTATTTATTGTTCGTTGAAATTCTGTTTCGCCTAAAAGTGATGTTTTTTCTTGTGCACAACCAAATAAGGATGTCAAAAGGAATAGAGTTAAAATTTTCTGCATTGTTTTGTCTTTTTTCAAAATGTCTTATGATATAAGTGAATTACCTAGCCGGCATCAAAGTTACTTTCAAGTTCTCTGGATACATTGTAAACTCAAATCGTTCCCTGATTTCCTCTGGTTTCACTTCCAACTTAAAATCGAAGTGTTTGCAAAGTGTCGAAATCAAAACTATCATTTCGCTTTTGGCCAAATGCATTCCTGGGCAATACCTTGCTCCTCCTCCAAATGCCCGCATCACGTTTGGAGAATGTTTTTTATGCATTGGACACTCACTAGCCATCCATCTTTCAGGTTCAAAAGCATTGGCATTGGAAAAGTTCCCTTCTTCAGTTTGAGCTACTTTGTTTTGTAGAATGATACTTGTTCCTTTCGGGATTGACACATTGTTGACAACAACATCTTCCTTGGATTCCAAATACAATTGGGGAGTTGTCGGCTTCAATCGCATAGCTTCCTGAGCTATTGCATTGGCAAACTTCAACGATTCAATATCCTCGTAAGTGCTCGGGACATCTTTGGCTCCATAGACAACCTTGGCTTCATCCCTGACTTCGGCTACAATCTCCTGGTGTTGAGCAAGGTAGAAAACCGCCCATGACAATGAATTGGATGTTGTATCTTCTCCTGCCAGCAACATCGTAAATACATTCCCGTAAATTTCTTTATCCGTAAATTTCACGTCCTTGTTCTCTACCAACAAAGCCTCTAAAAAATTGGAAGGCTCTTCTTTTAATTTCGGGTTTTCCTCTATTCTGTTTTTTGCATCATCAATGAACTCATAGATAACCTTTTCAATGGACTTCAATGACCTATCCAGTGTTTTGTCTTTCTCCTTTTTGAAGTACCTCCATATTGGAAATGGAGCAGTAACACGAGAATTAATCATCGGAAAAATGACTTCCAGATGTTTTTGAAAGCCATTAGACTTATTGTTTATCGTATCCAATTTATGCCCGAAAGCAATCTCGGTGGTAATGTCTATTGTAAATGCCATAAATTCCTTTTGCACATCTACGACAGTTTCATTTTCAGAATATCTTTTGAACTTTTCAAGTATCGTCTCTGTCTTGTCCAATATGATGGGATAAAAAGCTTTTACGTTCTTAACACTCAAGGCATCTGCTATTGGTTTTCTCTGACGCTTCCATACATCTCCTTCTGCATTGAAAACACCATCCACTCCCATTTCCTTCAAAACCTCATCAATTTTGGAAAAACGTTTGAATGTATCCGGTCTCATTCTCAAAACCTTATTATTGAAATCGGGATTGGCAGATACAACGAATTCCTTTCCGACGAAATGTATTTTGAACAATTCCCCACTCTCTTCCACCCAACGCTCCAGTACCTGATGCTTGTTATAGGTATTGAATTGAGGCAAGTGCCCTAGGATGAATGCCCCTTTTGGAGACTTTAAGCTTTTAACGCTAATAAACTCGTTATCTGTCATATGATTCAATTTATCTTTATCCTAATAAGTTTTTAAGAATGATGCATTTTCTTCATCATTAAAAATATTTCCTATTCAAAAATACGACTTAATACTTTTTTTGTTTAGCTTTGTTTCTTCAAATTTCATAAAAATGAATTTAGTCATCAAAAATTGTAAGCAATGGAGATCTCGTTATATGACGAGTCGGACTTCTTATATTTTATGATGATGTAAATATCAATTAATACAATATTAAAAGTCCGACTTCACAGTTGGACTTTTTTATTTTTAGTCCACAAACGAGTTAAACTTTTCAATATGACTTAAACACTAAAAACAATCAAAAAAATCAATCAATGAAAACGCTTTTTAAAAATTACGCAGATTCCTTTAAAGGGCTATCCAAAGAAGTTTGGTGGTTATCTTTAATAACTTTAATAAATAGAGCTGGGACGATGGTAATACCATTCTTATCTATTTATTTAACGGAAGATTTACATTTCTCGCTTCCCAATGTAGGCTGGATAATGACATGCTTTGGGTTGGGTTCTGTCGTAGGAACTTGGATTGGAGGAAAACTCACTGACAAGATAGGTTATTACAAGATAATGGTTTTCAGCTTATTGTCTACTGGTTTTCTGTTTATAGGAATGCAGTATTTAACTACTTTTAAATCACTATGCATTGGTGTTTTTGTACTTACAGCAATTGCAGATATGTTTAGGCCAGCTATGTTTGTGGCTCTTAGCGCTTATAGCAAACCAGAAAACAAAACACGTAGCGTAACATTAATACGTTTGGCCATTAACTTAGGCTTTTCTGCTGGTCCAGCATTTGGTGGTTTGATAATTGCAACTTTGGGCTATTCTGGTTTATTCTGGGTAGATGGTGTGACATGTATCTTAGCAACCTTCTTGTTGATAAAAGTATTGAACCCTAAAAAAGCCAAAATTCAGGATGACATTATTACAAAAAACCCAGTTTCAGCCTATAGTGACAAACCCTTTTTAATTTTCACTTTTGCATTGATCTTATTTGGTTTAATCTTTTTTCAATATTTCTCTACAATGCCAATATACTATAGAGAAATACATAAATTAAGTGAGCCAGAAGTTGGATTTTTACTAGGCGCAAATGGTTTTATCATATTCCTATTGGAAATGCCTTTAATTAAATGGTTGGAGAACACGAAATACACTAAAGTTGGTTTAATCTTTTTTGGAGCCATCTTGACAGGATTGAGTTTCTTTATTCTAATTGTTAGTGATTGGGTAGGTGTCATCATCATTGGTATGATATTAATGACAATTGGAGAAATGATCGCATTCCCGTTTGCAAATGCTTTTGCCTTACAACGTGCTAAAAAAGGGAATCAAGGTGAATATATGGCATTATATGCCATGTCATTTTCCATTGCCAGTATCTTTGCACATAATGCTGGACTACAGTTGGCAGCTGGTATTGGTTTTGACAATACTTGGATTATCATGACTGCTCTTGCTACATTGTGTATGCTTTTATTATTTGGATTAAAAGTATATATGAGACGGAAAAACGATGCACAATGAATCTAAATCAAATTACAATAGCATCGACAAATGTTGAAGAGGCCGTGAATTTTTACAAGATTCTGGGTTTAAAACTCATTGTCGATGCTATTCCTAGATATGCCAGATTGGAATGTCCAGACGGAGAAGCCACATTTTCAATTCATAAAACCGACAAAACATCTACATCCAACGGTACCTGCATTTATTTTGAAGATGATGATTTGGACGAATTGGTTGAATCACTTCAAAAAAAAGGCATTACATTTACACAGTTACCAGAAGACAAATCTTGGCTTTGGCGAGAAGCCCAGCTGCAAGATTTAGATGGAAATACCATCATATTGTACAAAGCTGGTGAAAACAGAAAAAATCCACCTTGGCGAATTAATTAGCAATGAAACATATACTACCAATCTTGACTTTTCTCCTATTATTGAGTTGTAACTCTTCTGAAGAAAAAAAGGAAGCACATACAAAAAGTCCAATCGATAAAAATTTCAAACAAAAAAAGCAATATCCAAAACTAGAATCCAATCGTTACAACGTAGCATTTTTAATTATGGAAGGCGTTTACAATACGGAACTTACTGCTCCTTTCGATATTTTTCAACATACCATATTCAGAAAAAACATCAAAGCAATGAATGTGTTCACCGTTGCCAATACAGATGATGTCATCACGTCTTTTGAAGGAATGCGAATACTTCCAGATTACAATTATGTAAAAGACTCGATACCAAAAATAGACATACTTGTCATTCCTAGCGCAGAGCATCACTTAGACTCCGACCTGGAAGACGACACAATGTTGAGTTTCATAAAACGAATAGACAAAGAAGCTATGTTCATGACCTCACATTGCGATGGTGCCTTTGTATTGGCAAAAGCAGGGATACTAGACAATGTTGTTTCCACTACCTTCCCAAGTGACATAGATACCATGCGAGAAATGTTTCCTAAACTGGACATTAGAAAAGAGGTTTTATTTGTCCATGATGGCAAATACATTACTTCTGCTGGTGGAGCAAAAAGTTTTGAGGCTGCTTTGTATCTATGCGAACATCTCTACGGAAAGGAAGTTGCAAAAAAACTAGCTGATGGCTTGGTCATTGATTGGGATATGGATCTCATCCCTCATTTAATCGTAAAAAAATAAATTAATGGAATACCTGAAGGACAATACTCAAAGAGGCAAAAACACACTTATGGCTTTCGCCGCTTTAGCTTTTATCGATGTTATATCATAGGGCTTACCATTTATCAGAACTCAGTCTTAATAGGTTACGATGCTGGTAAGTATTTTGATGAAGATGTGGATCTATTAGATTCCATAGTCGCAATAATAGGTATATTGCAATTTGTTTGCATAATAGTGGTAATCGTTTTATTCATCCAATGGTTTAGACGTGCCTATGGCAACCTGATAAAGTTGAACATTCCTATGGAATATTCTGAAAACACAGCAGTTTGGGGATATTTCATCCCGTTCTTAAACTGGGTAAGACCCATAAGAACAGTAAAAGAAATCTATATAAAAACTCAAGAAGCAATTAAAACGTACCAAGAATCATTATTGATAGACAGAAACATAGGTTTTATTCTAGTTTGGTGGATCGCGTATCTAATAAATGGAGTTATCGGAAATGTAGCATCAAAGTTCATTGAAAGAGCAGATACCATTGAAAAATACGTAGAAGCAAACAAAATTTATATTTTTTCAGATATATGGGACATTCTATCCATAGCTTTGGCAATATTGGTAATACAAAAAATATCCAAACTGGAATCGACATTAAAAAACACTGATAAATCTAAATCTTTAATTGATCAAATTGGAAGTACTGAAGTGTTTTAATGAAACGAATCTCTCGCTTCATCAAAATTTAGAAATCGAATTGTTCTTCACTACGTGGGATAATACAATTTGCGTTTTCGTCTCTCCATAAACAATGAGTTCGTCTATAAACGACTCCAAATGCTTTTGATTTTTCAAGACCACCTCCATGACAATATTTTCATTTCCGGTAATCCTATAGCAATTAACAACTTCATCATAGGTCTTAACCTTTTCCAAAAAAGGTTTTAACATCCCCATGAAGGCTCTTAATGTAATAATGGCCTTTAGCTGATATCCTGCTTCCAAAGAAGAAACAAAGGTGTTGTAACTTTCTATGATTCCCAAGTCCTCCATCTTCTTTATTCGCTCTGAAACTGCAGGAGAGGAGATCCCTACTTGCCTACCAATTTCCACATTGGATTGCCTTGCATTTGACTGCAAACACTTTAAAATTTTCCAATTGAGAGTATCTATGCTCATTATTGAAGTAAAAATTACAAATACGTTAATTATTAAATCAAATATACGTTTTTACTTTAAAATCGAAAGTCAAATATAAAATCTTGTCTGTATTTTTGTATATAAATCTGAGAATTAAAATGTTAGCGAATATCCCTTCACATCTTTCTGAATTGCCTATTTACAAAAAGGCCTTGGATATTTTTATATTGTCAAGACGTATCTCTTCTTATATGAACAAGGACTTGGCGCATTTGAAGCCTGATGGAACAGAAGATTCCAATATTTATTTTTCTGGTGACATCATACAGCAATCCGAATCTTTGGCTCCAGAAATTCTAAAAGCTGAACTTGAACGCTATTCGGACAAGAAACATAGGCATATAACTTCTGTAAAACTACTTACCAATAGGCTTTACAGAAATTGCAAACGCTTGGAACAATCCAATAGTGATGGGGTGGATTTCTTACCAATTCTGAGAAAGGAATTAAAGAAATTCAAAAAGCTTCAACACTCTTGGGTTTTAAAGTTCTAGTCTCTTGTAATTTAATTCTTCTTTAATTTATAGTCATCAAAGATAATATACATAATTATTATCCTCTATACATCTACCCGGTTTTACAGACCTCAACAATATTATGTTAGATTTCATCTAATAAAAAAAGCCTTTCAAATTAATGAAAGGCTTTAATTTCAATTGTTTTAATCTAACTAAAACTAAGGGGCTCTTTAAATAAAGGGGCTCTTATTTTAGCTTCTTTTAACTATTATTCTTTTGGTGGTAGAAAAGTTTTCTGATGCAATCTTCAATAGATAAACACCTTCATTCAAACTACTTACATCTATCTTTTGTTGTTCTAAACTAGAATCGAACTTATCGTCTTTAACTACTCTTCCCAACATGTCAAACAATTGAATGCTTGTACCATTCTTCAAGACATTGCTCGTAGACTGAATAGTGATTTCATTGTCTGCTGGATTTGGAAATATCGCAAACACCTTTTCTGCGTCAAACTCTTCCACACTTAAGACATTAGTATTGTATTCGTCTTCAATGGTACTCAAATATGTCGCAGATCTATCTGTTTGTCCTTCTGTAAGCATAAACATACAAGCATCATCCACATAATCCATGAAATTCATAGTCAAAGAGGTATTTCCACACATTGTAACTCCTCCTACGGTTGGACAGCTATATGTTGGCCCACTGATGTTTGGTGTATCTGCTACACCATCGTCAACTGCACAACCATTACCCCAAGTATGATCCAAGTTTAAAAAGTGCCCCAATTCATGAGTTACGGTACGACCTAGATTAAATGGAGCTTGAGGTACATAACCTGTACAACCTGCACCAGATCCAAAAGCAAACGTATTCATTACAACAGTGGCTCCTGCTGCTGGGCTACCTCCCAATGGAGAATACCCCAATAAACCTGCACCAATGTCTTTAATAACAAAATTCATATAACCGGACCAGTTAGCATCATTATCTGTTCCCCCTCCAAAATTGTAACCTATCGTTACTGCTTTTTCTCCTTCAAGTACATCAGGATCTGTATTCGCTGGGTGATTTTGAGTAGCTATTACAAATTGCACATCCAATGCTCCTGTATTTACTCCTGGATAAAAGGCACTTGCAGCTGTCCATTGAGAAATATCTGCATTGGTACCTCTAAAGTCATTATTCAAAATATCCACTTGGTTTTGTGCCAAATCTTCCAAACATGCTCTATTCGCTTCAAGACCTGCTACAAAGTGGACTGCTACAGGGATGTACATAGTCATCATTCTATTGCTGGTAGCTGTCTTGTTGAGCTTAAATTTCGCTTCGAATTTAGCTTGACGTGCCTCGTGTTGTGCTCTGAACTCAGGGTTGTTCATCTGTTCTTGCATAAAAGCGTCTGTTCCGCATGTACGCTGTTGTTGTGCATAGCCATTGAATCCTATGAATAGGGATGCTAATAAAAAAGTAATTTTAAAATTCATGTTTTGCCGTTTTTATAATGTTTTAGTAAAAACAGTTTCAACGAGCTATACCCTACCAGTTTATATCAAAAAAAAATCAGGAATGAAAAATTTCATTCCTGATTGAACTTCTTCATTCAAAATTTCCGTCCTCTTACATATTTCTGCGATACTGTCCGCCGACTTCAAACAAGGCTGATGTTATTTGACCCAAAGAGCATACTTTGCATACATCCATCAAGGCTTCAAAGATATTTTCATTGTTTATAGCCTTGTACTGTAGGGCTTTCAACAATGCTTCGGTATCATTTGCCTCATGAAGATTTTCCAATGTTTTTATTTGGAATAGCTTCTCTTCTTCTGTCGCTCTAATTACCTCCTTCGGAACTACCGTTGGAGATCCTTTGCTGCTTAAAAACGTATTGACACCGACAATTGGAAAATCTCCATTGTGCTTCAATGTTTCATAATACAGGCTCTCCTCTTGTATCTTGCTTCTTTGATACATTGTTTCCATGGCTCCTAGAACACCTCCTCTTTCCGTAATACGGTCAAACTCTGCCAAAACTGCTTCTTCCACCAAGTCCGTAAGTTCTTCGATAATGAAAGATCCTTGAATGGGGTTTTCATTCTTAGCTAAGCCCAACTCCTTGTTTATGATCAATTGAATGGCCATTGCTCTACGTACGGATTCCTCCGTAGGCGTCGTTATGGCTTCATCATAGGCGTTCGTATGCAAAGAGTTGCAATTGTCATATATAGCATATAGTGCTTGAAGCGTAGTACGAATGTCATTGAAATCGATCTCTTGAGCATGCAAACTACGTCCAGATGTCTGTATGTGGTATTTCAGCATTTGAGCTCTTGCATTCGCATCATATTTGTACTTCATCGCCTTTGCCCAGATCTTACGAGCGACACGGCCTATTACGGCATATTCCGGATCGATCCCATTTGAGAAGAAAAATGATAGGTTGGGTCCGAACTTGTTGATGTCCATCCCTCTCGACAAGTAATACTCCACATAGGTAAACCCATTGGACAATGTCAATGCCAATTGCGTGATTGGGTTCGCCCCTGCTTCTGCTATATGATAACCCGAAATAGAAACAGAATAAAAGTTACGCACATTGTTTTCAATGAAATACTCTTGTACGTCTCCCATTAACCTCAAAGCAAATTCAGTAGAGAATATACAAGTGTTTTGTGCTTGATCCTCTTTCAAAATGTCTGCTTGTACTGTTCCACGAACTTGTGCTATGGTTTTTGTCTTTATATCCAAATATACATCGGCCGGCAATACCTGATCTCCAGTAACTCCCAACAACATAAGCCCCAAACCATCATTCCCTCCTGGTAGATCTCCATTGTAAGACGGCCTTTCCTTGTCTTTGTATAGTTTTGCTATTTTGGTTTGTACTTCTTTTTCCAAACCATTTTCCCTTATATAGATTTCACATTGTTGATCTATGGCGGCATTCATGAAAAAGCCCAATAACATAGGAGCTGGTCCATTTATGGTCATACTCACAGATGTCATGACGTGTGCCAAGTTAAATCCTGAATACAATTTCTTTGCATCGTCCAAACAACAGATCGAAACCCCTGCATTACCTATCTTACCATAGATATCCGGTCTGCGATCAGGGTCGTTACCATACAATGTCACGCTATCGAAAGCTGTCGACAGTCGTTTTGCAGGCAACCCTTCACTTACATAATGAAAACGTCTGTTTGTACGCTCTGGTCCTCCTTCACCGGCAAACATTCTTGCTGGATCTTCCCCTGTTCGTTTAAAAGGGTACAAACCTGAGGCAAAAGGGAATTCCCCTGGGACATTTTCTTGTAGACTCCATTTTAAAATATCTCCCCAAGCTTTGTACTTTGGCAATGCTACTTTTGGTATGTCCACTTGAGACAATGACTTCGTATGTGTCTCTATCTTTATTTCCTTGTCCCTTACTTTAAAAGAATAGATTGGACTCTTGTATTTGTTTACTTTGTCTTCCCAACCTATAATGACTTCCCAATTATATGGATCTAAATTCAGTTTGACACGATCAAACTCTCCCAAAAGTAGTTTGACAAAATCCTTATTCTCCTCGGTAATATTGGAGTTGACCGATTCTAAATCTATTCCTGTCTTATCCAATATAGGGGTAACTTCAAGAACAGATTCCAAAGTCTTGTAGATTCCATATAATTTTTGTGACACCTCAACTTGTACATTTCCCTTCTTGTCGTATGTCCTGTTGTTTTCCGCTATCTCAGACAGATATCTGATCCTACTTGCAGGAATCACAAAGATTTTTTCACTCATCTCATCGGAGATGTGGAAACTCGATTTCAATTCCGAATCTGTCTTTTCCACCAATTTGTCCATTACCGCCTTATATAGCGTGTTCATTCCTGGATCGTTGAATTGTGATGCTATCGTACCATATATAGGCAGTTGGTCTTGAGGGACATCCCAAAGATTGTTATTGCGCATATACTGTTTCTTTACATCTCGCAACGCATCCAAGGCTCCCCTTTTATCGAATTTGTTGATGGCAACCAAATCTGCAAAATCCAACATATCGATTTTTTCCAATTGGGTTGCTGCCCCAAACTCAGGAGTCATCACATACAATGCTACATCACTATGCTCCATGATTTCCGTATCCGACTGCCCAATTCCAGAGGTTTCCAAAACAATCAAATCGAATTTTGCCGCTTTTAAGACTTCCACTGCCTCATTTACATACTTCGACAGTGCCAAATTAGACTGCCTTGTTGCCAAACTACGCATATACACTCGTGATGAGTTAATGGCATTCATACGAATGCGATCTCCCAACAATGCTCCTCCTGTTTTCCTTTTTGATGGATCCACAGATACCAAGCCTATTGTCTTTTCTGGGAAGTCAATTAAGAAACGGCGTACCAATTCGTCTACCAAGCTGGATTTCCCCGCTCCTCCTGTTCCTGTAATTCCCAATACTGGGATTTTGGAATCTTTATTTTTGCCATGTATTTTATCTAGGGTGGATTTCGCTATTTCTGGAAAATTTTCAGCCGAGGAAATAACTCTAGCTATCGCCTTTGAGTTTTTGGTCTCAAGGATGTCTACTTCTCCATTCAAGATATCTCCAATGGCAAAATCGGATTTCTCCACCAAATCGTTGATCATTCCCTGCAATCCCATTTCACGACCATCATCTGGTGAATAGATTCTTGAAATACCGTAGTCCATTAGTTCTTTTATCTCTGTAGGCAAAATAACACCCCCACCTCCTCCAAAGATTTTTATGTGATCTGCTCCTTTTTCCTTAAGCAAGTCGTACATATATTTAAAATACTCGTTATGCCCTCCTTGATAAGAGGTTAGGCATATGGCATTGGCATCTTCTTGAATTGCCGTATTAACGACTTCTTCCACGCTACGATCGTGCCCCAAATGTATAACTTCAACTCCTGTGGACTGAATAATACGACGCATTATGTTGATTGAGGCATCATGTCCATCAAAAAGTGCTGCTGCAGTAACTATTCTAACTTTGTATTTTGGCTTATATGGTTTTGCTTGTATCATTCGTGATTTTTAATGCTTTTTAGTGATGCAATTTACGAAATATTCAAAAAAATAGACTGATTATATGTAATTATCTAAAAAAAATGATTTCTAAAATTCTCTCTTTCATAACGGGAAACACATTCCTCGTTTTGCGAATACATATCCTAGGTTCTGAATGCTATCTTGTAAAGGGTGTGAATTTAAAATTGCCGGATTGGTATGATTGAAGTGAATGAAGATCACCTTCTCTTTTGTTTCCCTTGATTCCTTTTCAAACAATCTTACGGTTTCCTCTATGAAAGGGTGTGGCACTTCACTCATCGGTCTAGGAATTTCTCCTGCTTGGAAGAAGGTCGCATCCAAAAAGGCATAATCCACCTTTTTCACCTCTTCCACAATGGCTTTTTCCCATAGTCCCCATTTGTTTATGTCTGGAATGAACAATGCCGATTTGTTTTCTCCTTCAATCTTATACCCTACTGTTTCTGAAAATTCATCTCGATGTGGCACCAAAAATGGAGTCACCTTCAAATTGTCGTTCAAAACGATCATAGAATCTTTTGAAAGTGATCGTATCGTCATATTTTCTATGTTTACCAATTGGCTCCACGGCCCATTTTGCATCAAGAATCGTTTCATTTTCGGCATTGCATAGACAGGAATTCTCTTCCCTCCCATCGCTTCTCTTCCAAAATGCATCAAACCTGTATAATGCCCAATGTGGGCATGTGTCAAGAAAACACCATCCACAACGTTCCCGTTGTCCACATGCTCTTCTCTCAAGATTCGTGCTTGTGCCACAATATCCGGTGTGGCATCAAACATATATTTCTTGTTTGCTGTTTGATCTATCAATCCAAGACTTGATACCAACTTCTTACTCTCCTCTCCTTCATAAAATGCCCTACAACAGCTTTTGTTACAATTTATTTGAGGGTAACCAGCATCTTGTGCCGTACCAAGTATGGTAATATACTGCTTCGTTTTTTCATTTGATCGTCTTTTTTCTTCGGTTTGACAACCAAAAACCACAAGACTAAGAATTAGGCACGCTATTTGAAATGATTTCATTTGTAAAAAATATATCTTTGATAAAGATAAAAAACACTCATTATGATACGTAAATTTCTAGCTCTCATTTTAATTTTTAATTTAACTGCTTGTGCAGAATTACAACAAGTTGTCAATCAACTACCTCAAGGAGGAGGAGTCCTTAGCAATGCTGACATAGCTTCTGGACTACGTGAAGCCCTTGATTTTGGAATTGACAAGCAAGTAAGCAAATTGACTTTGAAAGATGGCTTCTACAAAAATGAATTGGTAAAAATCCTACTTCCTGAAGAATTGAAAAAAGTAGACAAGGCACTACGCGACATTGGATTGGGCAGTCTAGCCGATGATGGCTTGAAAGTTTTGAACAGAGCTGCAGAAGATGCGGTGAAGGAAGCTACCCCTATTTTTGTCGGCGCTGTAAAAGACATCACTTTTGCAGATGCAAAAAACATCCTGTTGGGTAATGACGATGCTGCGACGCAATACTTGACCGGCAAAACGGAGACTGCCTTGTATGCCAAGTTCAACCCTGTTATAAAAAACTCATTTGGAAAAGTAGGGGCTGACCAAATTTGGGAAAACCTCATCAATAAATACAATGCCATTCCTTTTACAAATGATGTAAATCCCGATTTGACAGATTACGTGACTACGGAAGCCTTAAAAGGGGTTTACAAGATGATCGCCATTGAAGAAGGTCAAATACGCAACAAATTGGAATCCCGTACCACCAATTTGTTGAAGAAGGTCTTTGCCTTACAAGATTAAGGCAAATACCCTTTTGCAAACATAAAAAACCCATTGGCAAATTAATTTATCAATGGGTTTTTCATTATAATTCTTAATATTGGAACTTTACTCTTGCTTAAGCTCTATTTCCTTTATGATTGGGGCTCTCTCTTCTACATCTTCCTTTACCTTCTTATACAATCCATCAAAGGCAACGGTAATGTTTGTTTCGTTGGTAATTGTTTCCCATAGCTGACGGACCGAACCATCCTTGTTCAATGTCCAAGTGACTCTATGAATAAAAGGCTTCCCGTCTTTGTTTTTTGCTTGATCTGTTTGCAAAATCATCTGATTATCCACCCTATTGCCTTTCAAATGTAGGCTCCCTCCTTGATTATCTATCCAAATTTGTTCCCATTGTTTCTTTTCGCTATTGTAAAAATTGTTACTTGTCCCTGTATACTGTCCTTTTGCACTGATCCAATTCTCTCTTAAAATACATTGGTCTTGAATTTTGTCTATGATGTTTTTACCGGCAGCAGTACCGTCAGGATTGGTTACATCCCAAGTTCCTATCCAAAAATCGAATGCGCTGTGATTTTCCGTACAGCATTTACATTTATCCTGGGAGCTGACTGTCATAGAAAACAAACACAGTATGATCGTTGTAAAAATTAATCTCATAATAGTTATAGTTGGTTCTTCTTTTATTTTACAAATTATCATATAAATATTAATGCAAAACTAACATTAACATAACATTATAACTTACAAATGATTATACCTTTATTCTCAAGTAAATTTTCTCACACTTTACTTGAGTTACTTGTTTAACATCAATTGAAAAAACCAATCTTTAACTAGATTGGTTTTTGTAATTGTATTCACGCATTAAAAACATATCAATATACAATGAGGCAAAACTTTTTCATATTACTCAAAAAAAACAAATCATAATGACTTAAAAAATAACAAGTTAACTTTTAAATCTCCAATAATTAACGTATCTTTAATACATAGTCCAACTAACTAAAAATGAAACGTAAAGACATTTTAAAGCAACATCAGCAAAAGCTCAATAGACGCTACAAGCAACTTGTAGAGCAAGCTTACGATTTACGTCAGACGGATCACGCCCTAAGTGATGTTTCCGAATACAGAGCAATGAAACTGCTCAATAAATTGAACAAATTGAAATTTCTTTCAAGAGAAAGTTCACAATCGGTTTCTTAAAGTCTTAAAGTAATCAAAGGCCTTTACCAATCTTGATCCATACCAAGAGAAATATTCCCCATCCACAAATATCGTCTTTGCGTGATGCGAAACCCTGCCTATCTCAAAAGCATGTTCATCCTTGAAAGGATACGGTTCACTGGATAACAAAACCAATTCTGGATCTCCTTGCAATCGTATCTTCTTCAATTCGACTTCCGGATACCGTTCCAAATCAGCATAGATGTTATCAAATTTATTGAGAGCCAACAAATGATTGATAAATGTTGTATTTCCTGCTACCATCCATGGTTTTCTCCATATGAAATAAGCGACTTTGAATATGGGTTTGTCCTCTATAAAAGTTTTAAAGTCCTTTAAATTGAATTCTATCTTGTCTGAAATTTTGTTAGCTTCCGTTCTTTTGTTAAACAGAAGACCATATTGTGAAATCAACTCCAAACTGTCCTCTATCGTGAATATATCGGAAACATGTACTGGTGCAATGGCCTCACAAGCCTCAACAATCTCCTTTGTATTTTCCTCCTTGTTACACAAAATGACATCAGGATACAGCGCTCTTATTTTTTCAATTTTAATGGCCTTCGTTCCTCCTACAATCGCTTTTGTACTTTTTAAATGATAAGGGTGTATGCAAAATTTCGTAATTCCCACCAGGCTATCTTCCAATCCCAAATCGTAAAGTAGTTCTGTTTGAGAAGGCACCAAGCTTACAATTCGCCTAGGAGCGTTCTTAAGGGAAACCATCCGCTTCATTTGATCTTGAATTTCCATAGCCATACAGCGTTATCTTATTGAGACAAAACTATTCGTTGTTTAAAATCACTTCCATTTCCTCTTGTAGCTCCTTGGCTTTTTCTGCTGCGGCTTTGGCAAAATCTTGGTCTTTGGACGCATAGATTATTCCTCGTGACGAATTAATCAACAAACCAACATTGTCGTTCATTCCATACTTGCATACATCTTGCAAGTTTCCTCCTTGCGCACCCACACCTGGCACCAACAAAAATGAGTCTGGAACAATGGTTCTTATGTCCTCAAAATATTCTGCTTTGGTCGCTCCTACCACATACATTAAATTTTCTGAATTCTTCCACGTCTTCGATGTTTCCATAACCTGCTTGTACAACTCTTTCGTTTCCAATGTCTTTGTTTGGAAGTCGAAAGCCCCCACATTGGAGGTCAATGCCAACATAATGGTATGCTTATCCTTGAACTCCAAGAAGGGTTCCACTGAATCTTGTCCCATATATGGAGCAACGGTAACACTATCGAATCCCAAGTCCTCGAAAAAAGCCTTTGCGTACATCGTACTCGTATTTCCAATATCTCCTCGTTTTGCATCTGCTATCGTGAAAATTTCCGGGTACTGCTCATTTATATAATTGATTGTCTTCTCCAAAGACTTCCATCCCTTTAAACCATATGCCTCATAAAATGCCATGTTGGGTTTATAACTAACGCATAGATGATGTGTGGCGTCTATTATTGCTTTATTGAAAGCGAATATGGGATACTCTTCCTTTAAAAGATGAGATGGTATTTTATTAAGATCGACATCCAAACCTATGCATAGAAAGGATTTCTTTTTTTTTATTTGCTCAATTAATTCTCTTGTAGTCATTATGTTTATTTTCTTTTCTTAAGAATCACAAAATAAAAAAGCCTCTAATAAGAGGCTTGAACTTTAAATGATATCGCTATTTGCCTTTAACTTCTCAGTATTCTCGGCCAGCATCAATTCGTCTATGATTTTCTGAATGTCTCCATTTACTATATTGGACAGATCGTAAAGCGTCAATCCGATTCTGTGATCGGTCACACGACCTTGTGGGTAGTTGTACGTTCTAATTTTCGCACTACGATCTCCAGAGGTTACCATGGACCCTCTTTTTTCTGCATCTTCGGCATTCTTTTTTGCCAATTCCATTTCGTATAAACGTGAACGCAGCACCTTGAATGCCTTTTCCTTGTTCTTATGTTGTGATTTTTGATCTTGACATTGTGCCACCAAACCTGTTGGAATGTGAGTTAATCGTACTGCCGAATAAGTCGTATTCACGGATTGTCCTCCTGGTCCAGATGAACAAAAGAAATCCACTCTTACTTCCTTCGGATTTATTTCCACGTCAAACTCCTCAGCTTCAGGGAAAACCATAACTGTTGCCGCACTTGTGTGTACGCGTCCTTGTGTTTCCGTTTGTGGTACTCGTTGTACACGGTGTACTCCTGCTTCGAATTTCAAAGTCCCATACACATCCTCTCCGCTTACCTCGAATTGGATTTCTTTGAATCCCCCATTCGTTCCTTCACTAAAATCAACAGTACTCACGTTCCACCCCTTACCTTCGCAATACTTGGTATACATTCTAAATAGATCTCCCGCAAAGATACTTGCTTCATCCCCTCCTGTTCCTGCGCGTAATTCCACCACTGCATTTTTGGAATCTTCAGGATCTTTAGGTATTAGAAGAACCTTTATCTCTTCTTCCAATTTGGGAATGGCTTCTTTGGCTTCCTCCAATTGCATTTTGGCCATATCTACCATTTCGGCATCGCTACCATCAGCGATTATTTCGTCAGCTTCTGCTATGTTATTGGTATACTCTATATATTCTTCACGTTTTCCCATAAGGATCCGTAAATCTTTATACTCTCTATTTAGCGCAACGTAGCGTTTTTGATCCGTAATGATGTCCGGTTGTATTATCAAATCACTTACCTCATCAAAACGCTGTTTTACTATTTGTAATTTCTCTAACATCTATCTATAAAATTGTAAGGCAAAAGTACGATAATTTATGAAATTGCAATGATTTATAATCCGTTTAGGGTTTTAGAAAATATTGCGTACATTTTTCCGTTATATAATATATGCTAAATCAATTTCGCACAATATTATATTATTACAGACCTTTGGCTTTGTGGTCTTTTATAATCACTTTTTTCATCACTGTTATCAAACCTATTATTATTCTTGCAATCCTAACAAAGTTGTTCGCTGTTATATTGCTACTATTACTACTAAAGGACAATCGTGTAAGACGTAAATTGAAGTTTTATAAAATTGTGGGGTTGTCCAACATAAAGCTGTTTGGCACCTTATACCTTTTGGATTGCATAATAACCATCCCTTTTTTAATACTTTTAAAAAACTTTACTTAGGCACTTAGTCTTCATTTTTAAAAGTCCAGTGTTACACCTATGCCTATTTGTTGTTTCCATTGTACTTTAGCTCCTTCTTCTGCGTATTCCTCACCTTCAACAACCTCCACAGGGGTCTTGGTGTCGTTATCATACTTAAGGTGTGATCCCAAAGTTGCTTTGACAAACTGATTCACCTTGAAATCAAAATTAATTTCCCAATCCACATCTATGTTTCCAAAGCTATTGAAATAATCGGTATACAGGCTTACTGCGTTTTTCAATGCTATGTTTTCAAATATCACGGTTTCATAGGCTTTGGTTATTAAAACCCCTACTTCCGCTCTCACTTTCTCCCCTTCTTGTATAATATTGCCATCATCATCCATAACAGCTGGATCAACCCCAAAGGCTCCTCCATTCGCCAAGTCATCATCCAAGACAAAAGTCCCTTTCAAGGTCAATGGTGAAAAATACAAGGAAAATGTTTCTATGTTTCTCCCATATTCCATTCCCGTCCCGAAGAACAAATACCCTGGCGCCATGAATTTGGAGATGGGCTTGGTTGTATTTGGATATGCATATCCATTGGTAAATTGTGACTTGAAATTGAATTTGGCTGTATAATACCAATTCGTAAGGCTATCGGTCTTATACCCCAAACTAGAGTTTATCTCTATTAGGTCATCTGTTTTTCTTATATCCTCCGCTTGCTGCTTGTTAATGCCATAACGTCCAGAAATTGTACTATTCCATATTAAATCCAAGTCTTCATGTTCGTACTTCAGAGTAGATAAGACGCCTAACAATGCCGACACCGAATTCACTCCTCCCGAATTCCAATTCACAAAGGCTACTTCATTCAGATCCAGGTTTATCTTATTTTTTTGCACCCAAGGCAGGCTTGCTTCAAGGCTATCTGTTTTCACGACTAAAGAATCCGATTGGGCCATTGTCACTTGAAAAAACAATGCCCATAAAAAAAAAAATATTTTTCTCATTAAATCTTGATGAATTAAAAAAGGTAATTGATTGACTTAGTAATTAAACTCTCCGAACTCGCTTTTGATGGTAAGCTTCTTTGCATCTGAAGCATCAACTCGTCCTATAACTTTTGCATTTACATTATAGCTTTTGGATATCGAAATAATATCTTCTGCAATTTCTGGTGATACATAAACCTCCATCCGATGTCCACAATTGAATACTTGATACATCTCTTTCCAGTCGGTTTTAGATTGTTCTTGTATCAACTTGAATAATGGTGGCACTGAAAACATATTGTCTTTTACGATATGTAAATCATCTACGAAGTGAAGTATTTTCGTTTGTGCACCTCCAGAGCAATGTATCATTCCATGAATGTCCTTGCTTGTATGTTTTGATAGTATTTCCTTAATGATAGGTGCATAGGTCCTTGTAGGTGACAACACCAACTTCCCTGCATCTATCGGTGCATCTTCGACTGGGTCCGTCAACTTTACCTGCCCCGAATACACCAAATCCTCAGGCACGGCTGCATCAAAGCTTTCTGGGTAGGTCTCAGCCAGATAATTGTGAAATACATCATGACGTGCAGAAGTCAACCCGTTGCTTCCCATACCTCCATTGTATTCCTTTTCGTAGGTTGCTTGTCCAAAACTTTCCAACCCAACGATGACATCCCCTGCCTTTATGTTTGCATTGTCAATAACATCGCTACGTTTCATTCTTGCTGTTACCGTGGAATCCACTATTATGGTTCTTACAAGGTCTCCAACATCAGCTGTTTCTCCTCCTGTGGAATGTATGGTAACTCCAAATTTCTTAAGTTCTGAGATCAACTCTTCAGTTCCGTTGATTATTGCAGAAAGCACTTCACCTGTAATGAGGTTTTTATTTCTCCCGATCGTTGAAGACAGCATGATGTTATCTGTTGCTCCTACACAAAGCAAATCATCAATATTCATTATAAGGGCATCTTGAGCAATTCCCTTCCATACGGAAACATCTCCAGTCTCTTTCCAATACATGTATGCCAATGCACTCTTTGTTCCAGCTCCATCCGCATGCATTATCAAACAATACTCATCGTCATTGGTTAAATAATCTGGAACAATCTTGCAAAAAGCCTTTGGAAACAAGCCTTTGTCTATGTTCTTGATTGCATTGTGAACATCTTCCTTAGATGCTGACACCCCTCTTTGACTATATCGTTTACTTATTTCAGAACTCATAATATCATATTGTTGTGCAAATATATTTATAAAAGAAAAGCACACAAATTAAATAGTGTGCTTTTACAATTAATTTATAGTGACGATACTATTTCCAATCTGGCATCTTGGCATCTTCCTGTATCACGACCCTCGTACCGAGAATTCCTATGTTTAAAACTTCTATGTTTTCCTGAGAGATACCATCATTAGATGTATTTACAAAAATAAGCTTGGCTTCATTTGGAGAAAAACGAGCATCTAAATCATTGGTTCCTGCTGGTTTTTCTATAGACACGTTCGTGACAACCATAGAGGACAAATTATAGATAAACATATTCGTATCCAACTGTCTATACTCTGAATTCTCATTTCCTGAAACATCTCTTGTATACAACAGTGTATTACCATCAAAAGAAAAATCCAGACCACCCGCAGCTCCTGTGACTCCATTCAAAACAACCTCTTGAACAGTGCCAGATGCATTCATTGTGTAGATCTCTACAGCATAACCATTACTGTTATTTGTTTTCACGGCTATTTTGGAAGTATTCTCATTCCAATCTATTTCTGTCACGAAATTCCCATTGGCAGTTTGATGTACTTCTTGCAACGAAGCTCCATTGGCGTTTATTTGATATAGTTTATCAAAGTTGGGATATAGTATTTGGGTATCGTTACTTTTCCATGAAAAGTCCAATTCCTCCAGATTGAACCCTGTAACCCCTATGGTATTTGTTACCTGATAGACATTGGAACCATCCAAATCCATTGTATAAATGTGCGTTTCCCCACCGTTGGACCTCAAGAATGCAATCTTACCTATATTACTAGCCTTCCTTGGCCTCCAACTATTTGAGGATTCCGCTGTCAACTGAAACTCATTTCCTACTCCGTCCGTTGAAAAGATGACATTGTTGCCATTTATCTTTCTTGTGAAAAATATCCTGTTATCCGGATATTGTAGTGTTTTAAAATTAAATACTTCACTCAATACGGGATCATTTATACCATCTGATGCCGACACTTGCCAGAAGTACTTGGTTCCATATTGCAATCCAGAAACCACATATGTCGTATCCGTTATGTCCGTATACTCCAATACGTCTGAGTTTTGATCGTTCAATATTGTCACGGCATAGGTCAAATCATCTTCCTCTGGATCAGATCCAGACCAAGTAAGCCCCACCGAAACTTCCGTATCGACCGTGTTGTTAGCTGGACTGATAAGAACTGGTGTATTTGGCGCGTCATTGTTCGCGGTTTCCACATCCAGTTCAAAAATAAGACTAGAGCTACTATCCTCTGTTACGGATACTGCTTCAAAAACTGTTAGATACCCTTGTTTCTCTGCTTGCACGGAATAATTTCCGACATCTACAGAAGCTATGGAAAAGTTCCCATTAATATCCGTAAATATAACGCTTGTTGCTGGATTGGTACTTATCTTCACATTTTCCAAAGGCGTGTTATCCCCTATGGTCACGACTTTCCCTGATATGCGACCTTCTCCCGTTATAGAAATCTTATCTTCACTACAATTAAAGAATAGTAGTAAAAATATTGGCAGATAGATATATTTCATATTTACTTTCATATTTACTTTCATCTTTTTCAATTTTTGCATGCTTATTCTTCAATTTCTCTATTTACGCGCTCTCTTTTTCTCCCTGTTCCTCTTCTTTATCTCTTTAAGCTCTCTTTTCGCTCTTAACTCTTCCAGCTTCCCATCATCTAGCTTCATCTTTTTCTTACGCTTGGCGAAATAATAGTTTATCCCTATCCCTGTCCTATAATATGTGTCGTTGCGCTTCCCTGCGTCTATAAAATCGAGATCATCGCTAAACACATAGTTGTAATCCACAAACATATGCAAGCCAAGCCTGTTCGACAACAAGTACTCCAGCCCTATTCCTGCCTGGAATTTCGGATTTACGGAGGTAAGGTAGTTTGCCGCATTGACACCTCCTCCCAAATAAAGCAATGGTGTAAATTGATCTTGAGGCAACACGATATACTCCAAATTGAAATCAAAGGACATATAACCTTCATTTAAAAGATCTTTGTTGGAAAGGTTAAACTTATAATAGGTCGTATTGAAATTCAAACTTGGTGTCAACCGGAACTTGAATCCCGACCTACTATTGAATTCTGGCTGGGCATTTGGTAAATCCCCATCCATGAGGGTAGCCCCCAATGCTCCTGTAAAGGCTACTTTACTCCTTCGTTCTGTCAAGTAACGATCGTATAAAGCTGTTGAATTAGCCTCTTCTATTTCCGACTCATAGGCTTCTACAAGTGCTTTTGTTTCTTTTTCATTGAGTTGCGGCTTCCACAAATTGTCTTTTATTCCTTCTATGATGAGAGACTCCACTGCTTTCTCTATAGATTCCTTCAACGCCAATTGTACTGGCTCATTTTTTGTAAATCCCACTTCTGCTTCAAGCAAACGCTGAAAGTTGACATACTTAAACAAATTTGCTGAAACTGCTTGAGACAAAATGGTCTTCGAGACATATACCGTTTTAAGGATTTTTCCGCTCGAAGTTGAGACTGCCCTCAAATATACCGTAATTCGATCTTGCCTGTATTGGGACGACACCCCTGTACCAAAATACCTAGCTCCGGCTCCTCCCGTAATAATATTGGTGTCGTAGGAGATGACTCCTCCTTCCAATAGTATTCCTGCGTATAAAAGAGGAGGCAACTGGGGCTCGTTCGGGTTTTTGTTCTTTCTGTATTCGTCCCTTGTCGAGCGAATAATGTTTCTCTCATTTAAAAGGTTACCTAAGTTTTCTCTTTCTATTGGAGTAAACCATTTGGAGTCTTCCAGTGCCTTTATCAACATCGTTGTTGCCCCTTGAGACACTGCAGTACTGAACGTACTACCATTTTCGACAGCCTTGTATTGACCGGTTTGATCTTTAAAGTTGTAAACCCCTGCAACTACAGGTTTTTGAGGCCGAGGAAACTCCTTCAATGTTTTGGTTACTTCATTGTCTTCTCCTATTCTTGCCTCTTGTTCTGTTATGGGCTGATTGAAATATGTGCCACAACTTGAAAGGACAAAAAATAAAATAACAGCGTAAATAGACTTACGAGTAGATATCATATTATTTTTTTAATTGTTTGGGACTATAATTTGGGTTTGTTCTCCTGTGCTTGTATCCAAGATATTGATGACTAGACCCTCTGCTGAATCAAATATTTCCAAAGAAAGCGTTCCAAAGGTGAATGTCCCTTCTTGTAAACCTTCTCCCAATTGTGCATTGAAAAGTGTTCTGGACAATTGACTTAAAAGTTGTCTATTCAAGTTTTCCGCAAATTTTGCCAGTTCAGATTTATCTTCATTTCCATTTGACAAACTTGGATCTGTAAAACTATTTTGTGCATTTGCAGAGTTCAACAACCATGAATAATTAAAAGTATCCCCTCCAAAGGCCGGGTTTATGGGTTCATATGACAATTGTTGACAAAATCCCATACAACTCAACATAAAGAAAAATAAGAATAACGATCTTTTCATAATTAATAGCGTTTTATAATTTTTGATTCTCGTTCTAATTTCTTGAAATGAAGATACACTTTTTGAATAGCGATGTCGTTCATTCTTATAAGATAGTTATTTCTTGGTCTTATAAAAAATGAGAATACGGTTTGATCTCCAACGATAACTTCCATTTTAGTATTAGAGCCTACGGCTAAGACTTCTTTAATGGTAACTATTCTATTTCCATTGATGTTGTTCCTAGAATATAGGGCATAAAACAAACCATAGAAATCCCTTCCAGGTTTCGTCTTGGTATCTTCAACGACTATACCTCTTAATTCCACACCATCTTTAGATTCATTGTTTACATCTGTTGAAACTGCAGTTTCCGCTTCATTTAAACTGACAATCAGTTTTTGTTTGGAAATCACATCGTTTTCATCATCATTTAGGACTACTCGGTCTTGCCCAATTATTTTATCGTCCAAGTTATAAATCAACAACAATACGATGATTCTATTTTCATTACTTGCATTTATCGTTGTTCTGGACAAGCTTTTCTTTTCATTGGGGTTTAACACTATTCTGCCTCCTTGATCGTTTTTTGATCGACTGGAGTTTTCCGAATTTGTCTTTATGACAGATAGTTTATATCTGAGGCTTTGGTTTATTTCCGTCTTGTTAAAAGCTGTTCCCGTTATTTTCACAAACTCGTTATTGGCCTCTACTTGTATTTTGGCTTCGACTTCTTCATTGTATCTACTCTGTGAGAAGTTGAACAATGAGAACAAAAGAAAAAAGGTTAAAGTTATGAGCTTCTTCATAATCCAGCCTTGATGTTAGTTAAAGTTTCTTACAATGATGGTTTGGTTTTGGCCTTGCATTGATACTTTCAACTTTTCTGAAATGGAGTTAGATCCAAACAACGTTAAATTTTGATTGCTGCCACTTTGACGAACGTCTATGTTGTGTCCTTCATTTTTAAACACATTGTAGTCAAAAACCGTATTGTTGTCTCCTATTTGGAATATAGTTTCATCAATACGCTCACTTCCAACATTTACGTCTGCGATGTTAGAATTTCCTATTTGTACATAACGAATGTTGCTCTCACTAGAAGAAGTCACCGAATTAACTTCATTATCATCTCCTATTTGGGTAATGAATACAGCATTCTCCGAAAGTAAACTTCCTTCTCCTACCTTGGCATTTGCATTTTGAGTCGACAAAAAGTTTTGCTGTGATGCTTCATTTCCGATGCTAGACAAGCTAGAGTTCTCATTATTTCTATTTTCAAAAGTCTGAGCCTTGACTGTACTACTAGCCCCAACGAAAAATAATATGACTAAGACTATTTTAATTACAGTTTTCATATCTAATCTTTTTTTTGCTATATAAAACTTCCAAGCCATAAATAATCCCTTATGTACTTAAGAGTTTTAAAAAAGGCATAAGAGCATTTTTTAGATGCTCTTATACTCTTTTTTTGCTATATAATTTTTATTTTTTACATCTTATCAATAGACCTTAGTCATTTTGGGTAACTGTAGATATATTGCCATTACCTATTTGATCTACCGTACTTACATGGGCATTACCATTTTGATCAACAATACTGTTGTTGCTATTCCCTTGTTGGTTAACCATACTTGAGTGACTTAAACCATCTTGGTCTACCGTACTTATGTTGAAGTTACCGTTTTGGGTCACTGTAGACAAGTTTAAATCCCCTAATTGAGAAACTGTACTAGAGTTTAAGTTTCCATCTTGATCTACCATTGAGTCATTGTTGTCTCCTGTTTGAGCAACTTGACTTCCATTTCCAACTCCATCTTGATCTACATCTGATGCATTGGAATTTCCATTTTGTTGCACATTACTATTGTTCAAGTTTCCATTTTGAGCAACATCTGAATCATTTAAATCTCCAACTTGTTGTACGAAAGATCCATTGAGGTTCCCTATTTGAGATACATAAGATTCATTGTCATTGCCAAACTGTCCTTGTATAGACGCATTTGCATTACCAGTTTGAGTCGTTGTGGAAATGTTGGCATTACCAGATTGAATCACCAAACTTCCATTTAGATCTCCAGTTTGATCTACATCACTACTGTTGTCATTTCCATATTGTCCAGTACCTGCATAGTTATCGTTTCCTGTTTGATCGATGTCAGATACATTGTTGTCTCCGAATTGCTCATTTTCAGCTATATTAGCATCTCCGGTCTGAGTGACATCACTATCATTGGAATTTCCTTGTTGGTCAATTCTTGAAGAATTATCATTTCCTGTTTGATCAACGTCCGCATCATTCAAATCTCCCAACTGATCTACATCACTATCGTTCGTATTTCCTTGTTGAAGGACATCGTTGTTGTTGTTGTCTCCCGTTTGATCAACATCTGAAGTATTCGACTCTCCCAATTGAATTACAAAAGAATTATTGGCATCTCCCGTTTGAGTTACAGATGATGTGTTACCTAAAAGTGAGCCTCCATTGTCCTGCCCCACAAAGGAAGCATTACCATCTCCATCTTGCATTACCGTGCTCACGTTATTGGATCCTGAGTATCCTTGAAGCACAACCGAATTGTTGTTGTCTCCTATTTGATCTACGTCGGAGTTGTTTCCATTACCCCATTGATCTACATAAGAGTTATTGCTGTTCCCTGTTTGATCTACATCAGAAACATTGTCATCTCCATCTTGCCATACGAAAGAGTCGTTGGTGTCTCCTGTTTGAGCTACTGCGGAATCATTGTTGTTTCCTTGTTGCAATACTTGAGAGGCATTGGAGTTCCCTGTTTGATCTGTATCGGAAACATTGTTGTCGCCTTCCTGATCAACATCACTATCATTTGTGTTACCTTGCTGAAGGACATCGTTGTCGTTGTTGTCCCCTGTTTGATCTACATCTGAAGTATTGGACTCTCCCAATTGAATAACAGAAGAATTATTGGCATCCCCTGTTTGAGTTACTGATGATGTGTTACCTAAAAGTGAGCCTCCATTGTCCTGCCCCACAAAGGATGCGTTAGCATCTCCGTCTTGCATTACCGTGCTCACGTTATTGGATCCAGAGTATCCCTGGAGTACAACTGAATCGTTGTCATCTCCTATTTGATCTACATCAGAATCGTTGCCGTTACCCCATTGATCTACATAAGAACTGTTGTTGTTCCCTGTTTGATCGACATCGGATACATTGTCATCACCATCTTGCCATACGAAAGAGTCGTTGGTGTCTCCTGTTTGAGCGACTTCGGAATCGTTGTTGTTTCCTTGTTGCAATACTTGAGAGGCATTGGCATTCCCTGTTTGATCTGTATCGGAAGCATTGTTGTCTCCTTCCTGATCAACATCACTATTGTTTGCGTCACCTAGTTGAAGTACATCACTGTCGTTGGCATCGCCTGTTTGATCAACATCTGATACGTTGTTATCTCCTGTTTCTGTTACAACACTAGTGTTATTGTCTCCTGTTTGAGTTACGTCGGAGTCGTTGGTCATTCCTGTTTGGGTAACTGTAGAAGCATTACCCGATCCTGTTTGGTTGACATCACTGTCATTCATTTGTGCGAACATCATAGTACCACACATTAGCGCTGCTGCGCTTAACATTAGTTTTTTCATTTGAATTGGAATTATTTAATTAATAGCAATTCAAATATAGATAATTAATTGTTTGAAAAAATTAAAACTCTTAAAAAAAACAGCATTTCATCGTTATTTTCGACGACTTCAAAACCCGAATCGACGAAATACACGTCTAGAACAATCATTCGGTATTAACTTGCACACAATCAGTTAATTACAAAGAAAATTCTCACAAGACATCAATTTTAATCCGTTCTTTCCTACTTGGTAAACAGCAATTCCCTGTACTTTGTAAGTGGCCAAAGCTCATCATCAACCAACAATTCCAACTTATCACAATGGTAGCGTATATCATCAAACAAGGGCTTTACTTTATTACAATATGCTTTTGCCTTAGGCGTCACTTCTTCTATTGAGTTTGCTTTCTTACGCATATTCGTCATCTTTGTAACCGTATCATTGATAGTTAGTATATGAGAAGAAATTTCTTCTATTAAATCCAATTGTGCCTTTGCTACTTTTTTGAATTCTGTTCCTCCATATATCTCCTTCAACCCTTTTACGTTTTCAATGAGGATGTTCTGATACTTGATCGCCGTTGGTACGATATGGTTTCTTGCAATATCTCCAAGCACACGTCCTTCTATTTGGATTCGCATGATGTAATCTTCCATTTCAATTTCATAACGTGCTTCCAGCTCTACTGCATTCATCACTCCCAACTCTTCATAGATGGCTTTTGCCTTTTTGGAGATTTTTGCTTCCAATGCCTCTGGTGTGGTCTTGTTGTTACTCAATCCTCTTTTCTTTGCTTCCTTCTCCCATGCTTCTCCATAGCCATTCCCTTCGAACAAAATGGTCTTGGACTTCTTTATGTACTCTCTCAATATGTTAAAGACGGCATCATCTTTCTTCATATCCTTTTTTTCTATGAGCGCATCCACTTCTGTTTTGAATGCTATCAATTGCTTTGCCACTATGGAATTCAACAAGGTCATTGGGTTTGCACAATTTGCTTTGGACCCGACCGCTCGAAACTCGAACTTGTTTCCCGTAAAGGCAAATGGAGAGGTCCTGTTCCTATCTGTATTGTCCAATAGTATCTCAGGAATCTTTCCTACGACATTCAATTTCAAATCTGTTTTCTCTTGTGGAGACAACTTTCCACTTGTGACATTTTCCAATTCATTCAAAACCTTGGTCAACTGCTCTCCTATGAATACGGACATGATTGCTGGCGGAGCTTCATTGGCTCCCAAGCGGTGATCATTACTTGCCGATGCTATTGCAGCTCTTAACAACTCCTCGTTGTCATTCACTGCCTTTATCGTATTGATGAAGAAGGTCAGAAACTGAAGATTGCTCATTGGTGTTTTCCCTGGACTCAACAAGTTCACTCCTGTATCCGTGCTCAAACTCCAATTGTTATGTTTACCAGACCCATTTATCCCTGCAAAAGGCTTCTCATGAAAGAGCACCTTGAAATTATGGCGTTCTGCAACCTTGTCCATGACATCCATCAACAAGGCATTATGATCTACTGCCAAATTTGCTTCCTCATAAATTGGCGCCAATTCAAATTGGTTTGGAGCAACTTCGTTATGTCTTGTCTTTACTGGTATCCCCAATAGCATGCATTCAGTCTCCAAATCCCTCATATAGGCCATGGCTCGATTTGGAATGGTTCCAAAATAGTGATCATCCAATTGCTGCCCCTTTGCAGAGGCATGCCCCAACAGTGTTCTCCCTGTCAATAGAATATCTGGTCTGGAAGACACCAAGGCACTGTCTATTAAAAAGTACTCCTGTTCCCACCCAAGCGAAGCATTTACTTTTTTTACATTTTTATCAAAATACTTGCAAACTGCAACAGCAGCTCCATCCACAGCTTGCAACGCCCTCAACAAAGGCGTCTTGTAATCCAAGGCTTCTCCAGTGTACGCTACGAATACCGTTGGGATACACAATGTCGTACCATATATAAATGCTGGAGATGTAGGGTCCCAAGCCGTATAACCTCTAGCTTCAAATGTATTCCTGATCCCTCCATTGGGAAAACTGGACGCATCTGGTTCTTGCTGCACGAGTTGACCGCCTCCAAATTTTTCTATGGCATCTCCTTCTCCTATGGTCTCAAAGAATGCATCGTGTTTTTCTGCCGTTGCGCCTGTCAAGGGCTGAAACCAATGCGTATAATGTGTAACCCCCTTACCCAAAGCCCAATCCTTCATCGAGGATGCAATCTGATCTGCAATGTTTCGTTCTATCTTGGCTCCTTTTTCTATCGCATTGCTTACACTTTCAAAAGCATCTTTCGTCAATGTTTGCTGCATAGTCGATTTGTTATAGACATTCTTTCCAAACAATTCCGATCGTCTTTTCTTTTCAACAATCTTTACTGGCTTCCTATTTAATGTTTCTTGAATGGCAAAAAATCGTAATGTAGACATGGTTTATCTTGTTTTTCTGCAAATATACACCTTTCCGAGCATTAAAATGACTTAAAACAAGTCACACCCCTAAAAAATAGGGGGTCAAAATATAAAATTGATAAAAATATTATTTTTTACCACATATTTTAATGGGCTTTCTAAAATTAAATTATATTTGCACCGTATTATTAACATTTTTTACAATAATTATGAGTAAGTCTAAGCTAGAGTACATTTGGTTGGATGGTTACAAGCCAACACAAAATATGAGAAGTAAAACCAAAGTTGAAGAAAACTTCAGCGGAAAATTAGAAGATTGCCCAATATGGTCTTTCGATGGTAGTTCTACTCGACAAGCCATAGGTGACAATTCCGATTGTTTGCTAAAACCTGTTGCAATCTATCCAGACCCTGCAAGAAGAGATGGCTATTTGGTTATGACTGAAGTCTTGAATGCTGATGGTACACCACACACTTCCAATGGAAGAGCCACGATTGAAGATGAGGATAACGATTTCTGGTTTGGCTTTGAACAAGAGTACTTTATCATGGACACCAAAACACTTCTACCTTTAGGTTTCCCAGTTGGTGGCTACCCTGCTCCTCAAGGCATGTATTACTGTTCGGTTGGAGGAAGACATACGCACGGAAGAAATTTGGTTGAGGAACATGCTGACCTATGCATCGATGCTGGACTGAACTTTGAAGGTATAAACCAAGAAGTTGCCTCTGGACAATGGGAATTCCAATTGTTTGCCAAGGGAGCAAAAAAAGCTGGTGATGAAATTTGGATTGCACGTTACCTATTGGACCGTTTGACGGAGAAACACGGTTATTACATCGAGTATCACCCAAAACCATTGGGAGATACGGATTGGAACGGTTCTGGTATGCACGCCAACTTCTCCAACACGACATTGCGTACTTGTGGAAGCAAGGAAACTTACGAGAAAATATGCGAGGCCTTTAGACCTGTTGTAAAAGAACACATTGAAGTATACGGAGAATTCAACGAACAACGTTTGACAGGAAAGCATGAGACTGCTTCCATCAATGACTTTAGCTATGGTATTTCGGACAGAGGTGCTTCCATACGCATTCCTATCATCACAGTAGAAAAAGGCTGGAAAGGCTGGTTGGAAGACCGTCGTCCTGCATCTAATGGTGATCCTTATAAAATTGCCGGTCGTATCATAAAGACTGTAAAGTCTGCAAAAATTGATTAAGTTCATTTTTTGTTGAACCTATAAATCAAAAAAAGCGTTTGAAGAATCTTCAAACGCTTTTTTTATATCTATTCCTTTCGTTGTGACTTAATTAAATGCCATATATATGAAAGTACAATACCCAACTACCAACAACAGTCCTTTATAACGACTTATCTGCATTCGTTTTGGTATCAATATCAGTAAAATCAACACGGCAGCAAAAGCTATCATCCAAAAAATATCATTACCCAATATCTTGGCGTCCGTGACTGGAATATTCTTGACTATTGAGGTCAACCCCAGGACGGAACCAATGTTAAAGATGTTTGAACCTATCAAATTCCCCAACGATAGAGCCTTTTCCTGTTTGGCAGCAGCAATTACCGAAGCTGCCAATTCAGGGACACTCGTACCTATTGCAATTACCGTAATTGCAATAACCGCATCACTTACTCCTATTGCCATAGCCAACTCCTTTGCTCCATCTACCAACCAAACGGATCCAAAATACAAAGCCAATGCTCCTATAAATAGCCATAGCAATATCTTAGCATTTGCAACAGTAGCCAACTTGTCGTCCACATCTTCTGACGCGGCATCCTGTTTCGAGTTTTTAATGAGGACAATTATAAATACAACCAAAGCTGTAAATAGTATGGTTCCTTCCAATCTAGTCAACACCCCATCGTTGCTCAAAAAATAATACAATACAAATGAAAACACCATCATTGCTGGCCAGTTCAACCTATAGAATGATCTATCGACAACTATTGGACCAATAAGTGCAGTAATACCCAAAACCAAACCGATGTTTGCCACATTGGATCCTACTACATTATTTATTGCTATTGCAGGAGAACCCGTTAATGCCGCTTGCAAACTCACCAATAGTTCTGGTGCAGAGGTCGCGAAGGAAACCACCGTCATACCTATTACCATTTTAGAAATGTTAAACTTAAAAGACAAAGCCACGGATGCTTTCACCAAAAAATCTCCCCCTACCACTAGAAGTATCAATCCCATGATAACCCAAAGAATACTCATATATTATTTTTTTGGCGAAGATACCATAAGATTTAGTTTTACTGATTTTACTTCAATATTTTTTTGATCCGCCTTTCAAAACTGCTTTTTTAGTTAAAAAACTATAAAAACAGTTGTATAACTATAAAAATAGTTATAAGTTTGCGTTAGAATTGAAATTCATCATCATTAAAAATCCATTCATGCAAAAATTGACAAACAAAGAAGAAGAAATAATGCACATTCTATGGAGATTGGAAAAGGGGTTCGTAAAAGATGTCATGGCTGAAATAAAAGAGGACAAGCCTCATTA
Organism: uncultured Bizionia sp.; assembly: GCA_947496215.1. GTDB lineage: Bacteria > Bacteroidota > Bacteroidia > Flavobacteriales > Flavobacteriaceae > JAHDHI01. Next base: position 32,194 of record CANMCF010000005.1, on the reverse strand, counting down.
CAATACGCTTTCTACCATGATAAGAAATCTAGAGGAGAAAGGCTACGTCAGCTATGAGGCATTTGGCAAGACCCATCGGTACTATCCTGTAATACAGAAAGAGGCATATAGGAAACGCTTCATGAATACGGCCATCGAAAACTATTTCAACAACTCCTACAAGAACATGGTTTCCTTTTTTGCCAAAGAAGAAAAAATAAGCGTGGACGATTTGAAAGAGATAATCAATTTAATTGAAAAGAAACAATAATCATGGAATACCTATTAAAAGCCAATGCAATAATCATACTGTTCTATTTGTGCTACAAACTGTTTTTACAAGGGGAGACATTCTTTGAATCCAATCGTTATTTCCTATTGGCTGGCTTGGTGGTCGCTTCATCCATACCATTTATAGTTATTCCCATCTATGTGGATATGCCTAAGGTCGTTAGTTACAATTTTTCTGAAATGACTGCCATTCCACAAACTGAAGTAGCAGAAGCCTTCAATTTTCTAAAGACATTGGAGTGGACCTATATTCTTGGAGCAGTCATTTTCTCAATTAAATTCCTAATCGAATTCATAGCCTTGTCTTTCGTTTTAATCAACAACAAAAGGAAAAAACAAGGAAAATATACTTTCATAGAGACTAAAAAAGACCATTCCCCCTTTTCATTCTTCAAATACATCGTTTACAACCCCAACCACTTTAGCGTAAATGAATTGGAACACATCATTCTTCATGAAGAAGTCCATGCCAAACAATATCATTCCGTAGACATATTACTAACAAAGTTGGCTGCCATACTATTTTGGTTCAACCCGTTCATATGGCTTTACAACAAATCCCTCCAACAAAATCTGGAATTCATTGCAGATAACGAAACACAAAGCAAGGTTTCCAATGCCAAGCACTATCAAACACTCTTGCTCAAAACGGTTTTATCGAAAGATCAAATGCGCTTGGTCAACAATTTTTACAATTCATTAATAAAAAAACGAATCATTATGTTACACAAATCGAAATCAAAACAATCAAGACTCTGGAAGTATACGTTGGTACTACCTTTGCTAGCATTATTCCTAATGAGTTTCAATACCGAAAAGGTATACAAGGAAATCTCAAGCACTCAAAGTGAGGAACCTGAAATCAAAGAGCCCAAAATGGAAGATGTTGAAGAAGTCATAATCTCCAAAGAACATAGCAAGAAAAAATTAAAGGAGCTGGAAAAACACTTTTTGAAATTTGACGTGGAACTAAAATTCAAAGGAGTAAAAAGAAACAAAGACGGGGAAATAACAGCAATAAAGGCTTCGTTTAAAAGTCCTGAAGGAAGCAAAGGGAACTACTCCGTACATGGAAGCTTCCCCATACAAGCATTTGCATTCTTTTACAATTCTAAAAATGGAGAAGTAGGCTTCAACAGAGTGAAAGAAGAGGCGCATCATAAAGATGGCAATCATCATAGCTTCATCACAAAAAAAGGGAAGCACAAAGTACATAAGACAAAATCCAGAAGCAATGTATTCGTTCACACAATTGATGATGACCATGAAGAGCACGAAGACTCTAAAGACCATAAGGATTCTGAGGAACACGAAGACCATGAAAATGTAAAATTCACGGTTAAAAAAGGCAAGCACAAGAAACATGAATCAAAATCGGGCAACAATGTATTTGTCTACTCCAGCAGCAATGATGACAAACACAAAGTAAAGAAGATCGTACGAAAAGGAAAAAAACGCAAAGGAAGCAACGAGGAAGACATCTACATAATAAAAGAAGTGGACACGGAAGTTGAAATTGACACAGAAGTGGAAGTCGATACCAACCACAACGTAGAAAAAGAAATCATAATCAAAGAAGTCAATGGCCATAGAAACACTTGGAAGGAAGAAGGTAAAGAAACCATCATTGAGTTGGATGGTGACAAAAACAAATTTTTCATTTCCTCCGACGACATGGACAATCCAATATGGGTTAAGGATGGCAAGGTAATCTCAAAAAAGGAGTTTGAAAAAATAAACCCTGATGACATTATGAGCATAAATGTTTTCAAAGGAAAAACTGCTACTGCAAAATATGGCAAAAAGGCCAAAGGGGGCGCAATAGAAGTTACCACAAAAAAATAAAGCACACGACAAGTTAGAATTCAGAATTCCTTCCTTTTTATTAAAGAATGGGTTTGAAAAAAGAGCGAGGGTTTGATTGTAAAAATCAAACCCTCGCTCTTTTCATATGTCATTCGTTCTATTTCTTACCCACCTTCAAATTGACTATGTCTTCTGTTTCAATTCGAGACAACTCTTTCAACAGTTCCTTTTCATATAAGACAGGTAGTTCTTCCAAAGGTGTTGCCAACGGAGCCTTGTAGTTTACATAATCTTGAAACCTTATACCATCTACCGTTCTTGGGTTGTAAGCACTTCTAAATCTCACCCCTCCTTCATTTACCTGATAATTGTACGCTAGATAATCTACGGTTTTCGTTTTTGCATTTATCCAGTAACAAAACTCATCGTCATGATCTTGTCCCCCTCCTTCTTCATCGAAAGTAACCCGAACCACATCATATTCCACTCCTTTTATTGTTGTTGTTCCTTTATAGGCCTTATTGACGGCTTCATCATTTAATTTGTGAGGCAACGTTGCGAAATAAATTACGGAATTCAATGCTCCAACATACTTTGCCTTGTCCTTCTCACTCAATGACTTTTCTTCATTACCGACAAACCTTGTAAACTCATCGTCTACCAAGACATCCAAGACCTGCCAATCCTTTTCCTTCCTCTTCACCTCATATTTGTAATGACTACCTGAATTGGTGAAGGAATACAGTTTCGACCTAAATGTGAATCCATAGGCAGCACTGTCATACAAATGTCCACCGTGTGCCTTTATGGCTTCATTTACTATGGCTTCTGCTTTATCGGGTTCTTTTGTATTTGAACCGACCTCCTTTGTTTCTTCATTCACATTTCCTTCTTTGACCTCGTTTTTTTCATTGCCGCATCCTACAATGAATAGCACTAAAGAGAATGCCATGTACTTAATTATATGTTGCATTTGTGTCTATTTTAATTCAAATGAAATTACATTGATTGCAATTTAAGTCTATTTTATACAATAAACCTTACCATGAAATACAGACATTAGTGCTATGACTTGAATGAAAAGACATTGGGAGATTCAATTAAAATTGCACAAACGTCTAGCATTCAATGCTCCCTCACCTGTCAATGCTTTATTTTTTCATTCTTAATATTTCGTCTACGGACATTGCACTGTCCAACTCACAGAAATACCCTTTTTTAAATTCATATTTCACACCATAGCCCCTATTGTTCACAATCACATAATAATTCGGAGAGTTCCAATAGTTGTCTTGCTTTGGGACAAATTCAAACATCGAACTCACAGGAATGTCCAATTGGTTGGATTCTTACAGCTTAACAAAAAAGACGTCGACTTCAACATTGTGGCTTTCGCAATGCCCAAGGTAGTCCTTTTGTTCCCGGAGTCAATGGAGCCGAGGTAGGAAATGACTTAGCAATGCTATTTGGCAGGGCACTTTGTCTGGACAACAAGTTTTGTTCAGGATTTAGTTGTGATGGGGTTTGCTTAATGGTACCAGACCTTCAATTTTTTGAAGAGGCGGCTATAGATTCCCCTGTTACTTGGAGCTATGTAAACCAACCCGTCAAATACAAGAATATCCCAATGTTGCTACAGTACCTCAAAACAATGTAAAAGATGAAGACTTTGTAATTTACAATGATATGATTCAATTCATAAGTACTGGTTTGAAGGCAAATAAGAATGAAGGTCAAAACACCTGGAAGCGGCAATTGAACTTGATAGACAACATCATATGAGCGCGACCAATTGCGTTTATTTTTCTTTTGCTTCTTAATCACATCACCACTGACAAATGCTAGTGGTGGTCATACAAGGGACAGAGGTTTTAGACAATTTTTATTTTTCTATTCTATACAAAAGCAATTCCTCGTTATCGCTTGGCAACTTCGTTGTACCTACCATTTCCAATCCTAATTTTTCCAAAAGTCGTTGAGAAGACATGTTCTCTTTTGATGTAATGGCTTTGATTTCATCAATTTCAAACTCTTCAAATGCCGCTTTCATCACTCTGCATGACGATTCATAAGCATACCCCAGTCCTTCATATTGTGGTAAAAGACCAAACCCGATGTCAATCCCATCTATTCCATCCCTGTCATAAAGTCCACACGTGCCAATTTTTTCTCCATCTGCATTTGTAATTAATGAATAACTTGAATATCCAAGGATCTGCAATTGCGGCATCATTTTAGCCTGAATATACTTTTCTGCATCTTCTATTGAGTTGATCTTTCTATTTCCTACATATTTAAGGAATTTGGGAGTATTCATCAATTGATATATCAAATCGGCATCTTGTTCCAAAGTCGGTCTAATTGTTAACCTTTCTGTTTTAAATGTTTTATATTGACTCATTAAGTTCGTTTTTTTTATTAGCTACAACTATCACATAAACTCAACCAATTGTGTTTATTTTTCTTTCAACGTTTTCATAAATTCTTTAATCTCCTTATTCCTTAAGAACTTTTCAAATATTGAATTCAGAGTATTTGAATCTTGTATTGGGTTATAGCCAATTTGCAAAAGCGATTGCAAACCTATTTGAAAATTAAAACTTGAAGCTTCTCCATAATAACCTTTTATATTTTTTTTATATTCGGTCATAGCTATCTTAATGTTTTTGGAAAAGGTTTCCAAATATTTTTTAAAATCTTGTAAAGTCATATTCTCAATGGACTTCATTCTCTTCAAAGTTTCAAGATGTTCTTTTTTATATAGATTATAACCTAAAAGTTGTCGATTGTCATTTTGATTTATTTTCGTCAAAGTCTTTATTGAGGCAATGGAATCAATTCCATTCCAAATATATTCTGCATAATTTTTGTCTTTGGAAGCAACCAAAGTTATTATAGTATAATATTCGCTTGATTTTTCAAGATTTTCTCCAAGTAATAAAGTTCTATCTTTCAGTAATATTTTTTCAGTTATTTTAATTGCTCTCTTTTTATTGTTTTTAGGTTTAAAATTAGAAAACAATTTTCGATTTATTAAGCTATCTTTTGTGATCGTGAATTCGACATATCCACTTTTATTTATCAAATACCATTTCCCGTCAATATTTTGTTCAGTTTGAGAAAAACAATTCATAAGGCAAATCGAAAATAATACAAGCAACAATTTCTTCATAGGTTTAAGGTCTGTTTCAATGTTCGTTAAGAAATATGCTATATACAAATTAGTTTCCAGTCTTGTAGGTTGTTGTTTATTTCTATGATGCTTTCATCAAAGAAATAAAAAATACGTTTCCATAAAAGACTTTCCAAACCCCATTGCCAGTATCTTCGATAGCGATATGTTTGCCTTTATAAAATGGTAGACACATATGATAAGACTCCCACGGCTCCCTTTTCGGTTACTTTTAAGTGTTTTATACTTGGGATCATTCTAATTTCGGTATTTTCAGGGACGGTGTTATTTTTCTTTTATTTCTTGCTCATAATGCCACTAGTAGCCATACGGGGAACTTCTGGGGGAATGAGAAAGTATTATTCTTTTTTGTTAGAACCCTCTTTTTTACTAAAAGGAACAAAAACACTAGAAACTGCTGCTATTACAAGCCCAGAAAGTATCCAATTTGATTTGATATCCATTTCAAAAATTGAAGCAATAAAAATCCAAATTAAAGAAAATATAATTGTGAATACTATTTTTGTTAATAATGGCAGTTTTCTAGCTTTTTCTAACATAAATTTCAGTTTAAATTTTAACTTTAAAATTAAGTAGATGTAAGATTGAACTTCCTTCCTCTTCTTTATTATTCTACTATCTCGCTTTTTGTATCTGGCTTTGTAATATTGTCAATATATATCAAGTCATATTTATTTAATCTAAATTTATTAACATTCGAAATCTATAATATTTTAATCATTTTTTTTAAGTTCATTCGAAATTTCCCAGACGGTTTGTTTTCCAAATTCGCCATAATTAGCGATGAAATTCCCTTTAGAATCTATTATGACACAACTAAAACAAGGATAATGATATTTAAAAAACATATTTTCAATTAACTCATTATTATCTTTCTTCCATACTATTTTTTTTGGATAATAATATTTTAAGTTTTCATCGTTTTTATATACCCAATGATGGCTAATATCACTAATTTTATTTAACTTTTTCAAATAGTCTCTGTCAAAAACATTCCATGTTGAATTTCTTTCCTTATAATTACATTTGTCCCTTCCTGGGTAATAAATTATCACAATTAATTTTTCGCCAATTTCATCTTTAATTGATAAGCTTTTTTTTAATTCATCAAGTTGATTTTTATTTAATTTTCCGATTGGTTTTCTCCTCACAAGCAGGCATTCAATTAAAGAATCATTTTCAAAATATAAATCAAGGTACTCACCAGAGTATTTACCTTTTGCAAATTCAGTTTTGTCAATTTTTTGATAATTTTCATTTAGATAAGTGATTTTCTTTTCTTGTGAAAAAAGACAAGATGATATTAGTAAGCAAAATATAATTATGTATTTCATTTTTTAAATTTTTAAACGTCCCTTGTATGCTGTCGTAGCTAGAGTTTTATATTTTTTCTGTTATGTATTTGTTATATACATAGCATTATGGACATAACGTATAAAATGTAGGGTAGTTAGATTTACTACTTTTGATAGAACCAAAAGTAGTAAATCTTTCAACTAGATAAAATACGTATTACCACGTATTTTCACCTATACCAACCAATTTCTGTCTACATAATACGTAGTTGACAGAACGGCTACAAAAAACACTAGGAGATGACATATGAATACTTGCTATGATTTTTAAATTTTGCAATCACGTAACCAACTGGGGAACAATTAAATTAAAACATAAAGCTTCAAATTCACAGGAAAACACAACCTCTTTTAGTCAAAAAAAACAAAGCGAATGATTTTTTTTATAAAAAACAAAAAACCACATCTTAAAAGATGTGGTTTTAAAAAAAATTGTGACCTCGATAGGATTCAAACCTATAACCTCTTGAGCCGTAATCAAGTGCGCTATTCAGTTGCGCCACGAGGCCGATTTTGTGGGTGCAAATATATCTCTTTTTTGTATAATCATCAACATAAAATTGAAAATTATTTTTATTTTTTTATGCTTTGATTGCAAAACAATCAAAATCGAAAAAAACATATGGACGGATGGCCGTCATATGCATCTATGTCTAGTCTTTAGCTCCCAACATTCCATTATGAATGTATATAGTGAAAACTAATTCTGTCTTATTGTTTTTTTTGATATGTCAAGTAAATTTATTTAAAATTACCCGTATGATGAAAATGGGATGCATTTCTTTAATCCAAAGCGTTTTTGGTAACATAGAGTTTCCATCCAAAAATTGCCATTTGCAACTTGTTGGCCTTACTCAAATCCAGTCGCTGTTTCGTGTAGCTAGGCAATATGCCCTTGTTGATTTTTGCGAGTGCTTTAAATAGTTGCTTTTTCATATCCATCTCTCTTAAAAAAGAATTCTTACTAATCCTTAAATTACAATTGATACTTCAAAATTATTATTTTATTGTCTGTTTGCCAAATGTTGTTTAAAACTTTAAAATGATAAAACTCATTCTAGACTGAGTTTTACATTTTATGTGTTACAGAAAAATTGATAGAAGTATGGATAAAACGACATCAACAATAATTTTAGCAAGTGCGATCATAATTTTTTAGTTTAAAAGGTTAATAACTACAACCGTTTTAAGGATTGTCCTGCCAATATATATTTTTGCCAATCTATTCTCCAAACAAAACAGAAGGAATTAATATAATTAAATTTACATTTATAAGCATATTAACGTATGTTATTTCAATAAAAAACACAATTGCTTAAAAAAAGTTTAATATAATAACTATAAATCATTAAAATATTTAAATTTAAAACAATTACAGGGGGACTTTGTGGTGTTTTCATTTTTACAAGGGGATTTTCATCTAAAAAAGCAGCAAAAAACAGGGTTTCATTTTTTTGATAAAAATAATTTCACAAAAACATAATGTTAAAAATGGCAGTAAAAAGTGACTATAACTAATTTCTTTGGATAGGTTACGTACCTTTGCAAAAAAACAGAAGTGCTATGAAAAAAATATTTACCCTGTTATTTATTTTATGCTCCAATCAATTGATAATCGGGCAAGTAGTAATAAATGAATTGGATTGTGACACTCCGAGTACGGATACGCAAGAATTCATAGAGTTGAAGACCTCTTCTCCCAATACGTCTTTGGACAATTATGTCCTAGTGCTCTTCAACGGTTCGGATAGCGGAATGGATTCCAGCTATTACGCCTTGGACTTGGATGGACAAACCACCGATGAAAATGGACTACTCCTATTGGGAAGCGATACCGTGACCCCCTTTCCTCAAGTATTGATCCCAAGTAACATAATACAACAAGGTACGGATGCCGTAGCCATATACCTTGCCGATGATACGGATTTTCCATCCGGAACATTGGCTACCACGACTAATTTGATAGATGCCTTGGTATATGAAACTGGAGATCCTGAAGACACGGTATTGCAAGGTTTGTTGGGAGAGACTTTTCAAATAGACGAAAATTTGAATGGCAACAAGACGACGGAGTCCATAAAACTGAATAACGACAATACCACTTATACGGTCGGTACCCCATCTCCAAGAGCATTAAACGATGGCACAGGTGTCCTTTTCAACCCCATTACGATTTCCACGATGCAAACCTTGTATGACGAAGGAGACACTTTTGACATTACCTTTACCGCACAAAACAACGTAACGGCTGATGTTACTTTTAGTTTCACACTTGACAACTTTGGTTTCAATGCCTCTGACTTTTCTGGAAATACCACCGTTACCATTCCCAATGGTCAAAATACGATAACGACCAGCATAACATTGATTGATGATCTTTTGGACGAAGGAGACGAAGAACCATTGATTAAATTTTCTGGTTTGAGCTCTCCATACATCCCTTTCAACAACCATGTAAAACTACGAGCAGTGGACAACGATTTCGTAGTTGCTCCTTATGGAATTCCCACCAGCCCTACATTTGGAGTCGTTTCAAGTACACAACCCAACGGGTACTACGATCCAATCGATGGTCTCTCCGGTACTGCTTTAAGAGACGCCTTGCAAGACATAATTGCAGATCCCAACACAGTTAGAGCACAAACCTATGCCGATGTCATAGACATATTGAAAGAAGCTGACGTCAACCCTGCCAACAGCAATCAGGTTTGGTTGGTCTATACTGAACAAGGTCGTGCCAAATTGGATTTGCAAAGCAGTGGTAGCAATGTAGGGAAATGGAATAGGGAGCATACCTTTCCTCGTTCTCGTGGAGGATTCAATGACATCGATGACGATGACATCGCAGATGGCAAAGACTTTTTTTGGGCAACAAAGGCAGATTCGCTACGCCACGCAAACTCGGACGCCCACGCATTGAGAGCTGCAGATGGTCCAGAAAACAGCGTAAGAAGCAATCAACACTACGGAGGAACGGAATACAATGGTCCAAACGGAACCTTGGGAAGTTTTAAAGGTGACGTGGCCAGAGGCGTCTTGTTCTTGGATGTCAGATACAACGGATTGGAAATCGTGAACGGATTTCCCACAGCGACTGGCAATGGTCAATTAGGGGATTTGGCAACTTTGCTGGACTGGCATAGAAATGATCCTCCAGACGATTATGAAATGAATAGAAACAATGTCGTCTACACATGGCAATTCAACAGAAACCCTTTTATAGATCATCCAGATCTGGTAGAATACATTTGGGGAAACAACGTAGGTGATGTATGGAACAATCCACTGGGTATGGGTGAGTTTCAAACCGAAGACATAAAATTACATCCAAACCCTGTGACCGACAAATTGTTTGTTTCCGGAATCAAGGATGCTTATGATATCACTATTTTTTCTTCTGAAGGGCGAAAACTCCTAACGAAGATACTTAAACACAATTCATATTTGGATATCGATCTGTCCAGCGGAATGTACATAGCTAGAATTAAATCCAAAAATGGTACCCACATCAGAAAAATCATAGTCAAATAGAACAAACACATAACTAAAAAGCCGATCCCCAATTGGAATCGGCTTTTCTGTTTCTTAACCCGAAGGCAATCAATACCTAAGAACTCCAAAAGGATTTGTTCCAGAATCATAATCCGAAAGCTTTACTAAAGTCCCGTTCCTCTTTACCTTGTAGAACACGACTTTTGTAGCTGTCCCTCCAGAATGGGACAAGAACAGAATGTTACCTCTCCTATTCACAGCCAAGTTGTGAGGTATGTTGAAATCCGTATCTGTTTCCGACACCACTTCATTGTAAGGGTTTATCACTCCAATTTTATTTGCAGCTAGGCCGGTAGTGAAAAAATACCTTCTACTGACGGCTACACCATGAGGGGATTCGAAGCCTATCGTATCGAGTTCTTCCAGATTGAATCTATTCAATACGGATATCTCGTTGCCGTTTTGAGAAGGTACGTACAACCTAAAGCCTACTGGCAACATATGTGCGTCTCCACCGACCTCAACGTGCTTTATGTACTCGAATGTATATGTATTGTACATCACCACATAGCTTTTGTCACTTCCATCCAGCACCGTTACATAGGCAGCATAACCACTAGGTGAGATCGTAACGTCATGTTGTACTGCATTTTCAGAAATACCTTCTATCTCTGAACTTGTTGGCAATGGTATGGTAGCCAACACACTATGCGAATACAAATCTATGACCGAGGTAGTCTTGGAAACGATGTTGTTCACCCAAAGCTGACCTGCATAATCATTTATCCACATATGGAATGCTCCTTCTTGAATAGCGATTTCTCCTTTCATCTCGAAAGTTTTCGCATCATAATAAACCACTTTCTGATTTGCGAAATCCCCCACATACACATTCTTTGTTATTTTGCTATGTGCCAAATAGGTAGGTTGCGCCCCTTCGTCCGGTAAGGTAATGTCCGTAAGGTATTCCGTTGTCTTGGCATTGAAAACGGAAATCGTGGAAGAACCGCGATTGGCCACCATGAAATACTCCTTACGCCTTGGATGCTTGTTTGAAACTTCTTCCTCTCCCAAGTCGAATTCCAATTGATTGTCTTGTTTCAGTTGTTTACTGTTATCTATGTTTTCATTTTCACACGAGAAAATAAAAATAGAAGCCGCTAAGAATAACAATAGTTTTTTCATAATTTTAATAGGGTTTAAAATGGATTAACAATTAATTTTTACGATGTTTTGAAACATCTCAACGTAAGATACGAAATACCTCACATCATAACAAATTGAAAAACAAGCAATTAAACCCGAATTCATTGTTACACATCCTATCTAGAAAGACTATGATTAAATAAAAAGAAGACAGTCACTTAAGAATGTCCTTATGGAAAACGGCATTGAACTTTATACGATTTCTGCACTCAAGCCTGCCTGTAGTAGTTTTGAGCAGCGTGGCTTCAAATCTTTGATGTCTCCAGTTTTCACTGTACATTTCCCTTTGTAATGCACTAATATGGAGCATTGTTCCGCCTGCTCTGGTGTATGGTCACAAGCATAGATGAGGGTATCTATAACGTAATCGAATGTATTGACATCATCATTGTACAAAACGATCTCGTTGTTTTTCTTTTCCTTGGTTGAAACCTCAACCTGTTCCAAAACTTTTTCCTTAGTACTCATCATCAAAAAAATTATAGCACTAATTTAAGTTTTTTGTAAATAAAAGCAAAAGAATGAAGCTAGCAGGATTCCTTTTTAACATTTAAATTAACTAAAAATGACCGTTAGCAAAAAAAAGGGCCATTTAAATTATATTAAATGGCCCTTTTTATAAATAGATTTATATTTAAGATTGAGCTTTACCCTAAAGTAAAACACAATCATAATTTATAACTTAACAAGCACCTATTAAAGTCCATCCACTGCTTGTACGCTCATAAAGGTTACCAAAGTAAGTAACACGTTCCCCGACAGAATAACTAACATTACTTTGCCACTCAGACACACCATCACAGATACCTCCTCCTGAACTGGTTGGATACATAGAACGTAAAGATGATACATCGTTACCGTTAAAATTACCGCTTACACTTGTAGAAAAACAAGCTTGCATGACCGAAGTTAAATCTCTTCCCGTAGGAGTCCCTGATATATGTATGGCCCCATCTGACCCAGTACCTTCATTTCCTTGACTAGATTGAGGACAACTTAAACGATCGAACCAGTCTGAATGTCTGAACCCTACAGAGTGTCCAATCTCGTGTGTAATGACATGCTCATTTACATTGGTTGAAAATTGCTCTAAATTATAAATTTGCACAAATTTATGAGGTGTCCCGTTAGATTTTGGAAAACCTGCAACTCCACCTGTACCATTAGTATTCACGGTATTATCATATACAACCATATCTGCTGCTTGGTAATTAGTACCAAACGACAAATTAAATTGAAGTGTCATATTGCTAATACCATTGTAATTGTTAACAGCCCTAGTTAAAGCTGTTTGTGCTTTACTGGATAATGCTTGACTACCACCTGTGTAACCTAGGATATCTATTGTTTTATTGGCACCTGTTACTAGATTGGCCGTTCTATATTGACGTCCAGTATCAGAATAAGCCTCATTTAACAATTGAATCTCATCTCTAGTAAACGTAATATCATTACCTATGTAGATTCTCTCTTCCACAGAACCATCAGGTAAATGGAAATCTCCTTTTGTAATAACTCCAACATCTAAGTCGAGAGATCTAATTGAATTGAGTAAATCTGTATCTGTAACTAACGTTCTTCCTCCTGTTTCATTAGAATTAATGACTACGTCTGCATCTAAAGTTGAAACATCTTCATTGATTTCCTCTTTTTGACATGATTGAAAACTGAGAGAGAAGGCAAGAATTGCCAATAATATTATTTTAATGCTTTTCATTGTTTTTAAGATTTTGTGGTTAAAAAAAATTAATGCTTACGTAAACAATAGACATAGGAATCTTGGTATAGAATCGTTATTTACAGACCCTATATTACCTATGGAATTAAAATAAATTTATTTTGGAAATAAATATAGTATATTTAAAATTAGTGAATTACGGGTTTTGCCGTAATTCACTAATTTCACTGAGCATTATTCAATAAACACCTTAAAAAAACAAATAAAATTATTCTTTTATCAATTTTAGATGAAGAGCCGCCCAGCTATTACGCTCCAGTTTTGTCTCGAATTCCAAGTTATTCTTGTTGGATTCCTCTATGATCAAAGGGATATCATTGTCATAGAATCCGCTCAAGAACAAAAGGCCTCTTGGGGTTAGACAACTTGCATATGTTGAAATGTCATTCAATAGAATATTTCGGTTTATGTTTGCTATTATGATGTCATACTTCCTTCCTTCCAGCAAGCTAGCGTCGCCTTCTAGGACGTTAATGTGGGAAACGTTGTTACGCTCCACATTTTCCAGACTATTCACATAACACCAATTGTCTATGTCTATGGCATCTATTTCACTTGCCCCTTTCATTGCTGCCAAAATTGCCAAAACACCGGTACCGCAGCCCATATCCAAAACAGACTTGTCATTGAAGTCATTTTTAAGGATATGTTGAATCATCATATGTGTGGTTTCATGATGTCCTGTACCAAAACTCATTTTGGGCTCAATGACTATATCGTACTTTGTTTTTGGTCTATCATGAAATGGTGCACGAACCGAACATAGATCGTCTACTATTATGGGATTGAAGTTCTTTTCCCATTCTTCATTCCAATTGACTTGTTCTATGTCTTCGAATGTGTAGCTTATTTCAAACTCCTCGGATTTTAAAATATGGATACCATCCAAAATGGATGCATCCCACTCTTCTTTTTGAATGTATGCAGTAACACCTCCATCTGTTTCAACGAAACTTTCGAAACCTGCATATCCCAATTCCGCTATCAATATTTCTACTGCCGGTTCTATTGGTTCAACTTTGAAATAGTAACCTATGTATATTGTATTCGACATTTTTCAATTTTAAATTATACCTTGGTTTTATATGATCTTCAATCTATGGTCTTTTGTAGATGTCTACAATTCTGCAACTACTGGATAAGGAAGACAATAGTTTCATTTAAAATGCATTGACTATGGCATAGAAATCTTCAGCTTTCAATGCAGCTCCTCCTATTAGTCCACCATCCACATCCGGTTTGGAAAAAATTTCCTTTGCATTGGCTGGTTTTACACTACCTCCATATAAGATGGAAATACTATTTGCCGTTGCCTCATCATATCTATTGACCAATGTCTCCCTTATGTATTGGTGCATCTCCTGTGCTTGTTCAGGGCTAGCTGTCTCCCCGGTTCCAATTGCCCAAACCGGCTCATAGGCCAATACTATGTTTTTCAAGGCAGGGGCCTCCAAATGGAATAGTGCATTCGTTATTTGATTTTTTACCACTGCCTCATGATTGTCAGACTTTCTATCTGCCAATTCTTCTCCAAAGCAAAAAATCACTCTCATGTCGTTGGCTAGGGCTGCATCCACCTTCTTTGCCAAGAGCTCATCCGTTTCATTAAAATAGGCACGACGTTCACTATGCCCCAAGATTACGGTTTTCACCCCTACGCCTTTTAACATGGAAGCACTTATTTCCCCAGTATAGGCACCACTTTCAGCAAAGTGCATGTTCTGTGCTATGACTTCTATTTTCGAATCCTCTAAAGCATTGAATGATTGATGTAGATTTGTAAACGTCGGCGCAATCATAACTTCTGCATTAGACGTTTGTTCTTGGTTCTTAAGGTCAGCTATCAACAAATCAGTTTGTGCCATATCCTTATTCATTTTCCAGTTTCCTGCTACTATGTTTTTTCTCATATCGTTGCTTGTTACCTTTACAAAAAACAGAAAGGCATTATTGTTTTAGTTTAAACTTTCTTTTATTTTTTTGTCATCGACCTTTATGGCTCTAAACAATTTTATAGTTCCATCTTTATCTACCACCAAATAACGTGGAATCCAATCCAAATCCAAAAAGGTTGCAAAATCACCTTTCCATCCAGATTGCATATAATAATGTTCTCCAATCAGTTCATGTTTATCTATGCCCTTTTTCCATGAGGTTTTGGTTTTATCCAAGGATAGAAACAGATATACGATTTCCGAATGGTCCCTTTGAAGCTTCTTCACCTTTGGCATTCCCTTGATGCAATCTCTACACCAAGATGCCCATATGTCAATCAGAATTGTTTTTCCTTCGTGGCGTTTCAAGATGGTTCCAAAATCCACCTCATCTCCATCAAGGTTTACAAAAGTATCCTCCAAGGCCTTGGCTGAAAACTCCGTTGGAACTTCTTGTGCCTTGCAATTGATTATCGTTAAAAAGAAAATTATAATTATGCTAGATCTTTTCATTTGTGAATGCTTTTGAAATTATTAATGACCGTGTTTTACAAAATTCATTGCAGCTTGATTTTGGGATCCAACCAAGCGTAGATGACATCTACAAAAATATTGATTATTATGAAGAGCAATGCGATAATTAGCACCGACCCCATAATTACTGGCAGATCCAAAGTGTTCAATGCATTTACTATTTCTTTCCCTAATCCATTCCATCCAAAAATATATTCTACGAATACCGCTCCTGCCAACATGGATGCAAACCATCCTGAAATGGCTGTTACCACAGGATTCATGGCATTCTTAATGGCGTGTTTCCTTATAATTTGAAACTCGCTCAATCCCTTTGCCCTTGCTGTTCTTATATAATCTTGATTAAAGACCTCCAGCAACGAATTTCTCATCAGCTGGATAATGACCGCCAATGGCCTTATGCCTAATACTATTGCAGGTAGTATCAAATTTTTCCATTGAATGTGCATTGCTTCCCCATAATCGTCCAATTCGTAAAGACTACCTGTCATCTCTAGATTTGTATACTTGTGCAACACGAAGCCAAATAGCCAAGCAAACAGTATTGCGCTGAAAAATGAGGGCACGCTCATTCCTATCGTGCTCAATATTTGAATGGCCTTGTCCAAGAACGTATCTTTCTTCAATGCTGAAACAATTCCCAAGAATACACCTAGGGCTATGGCTATAAATATGGCAGAGACTGCCAAGACAAATGTATTGGGTAAGGTTTCACCAAGTACTTGGCTTACTTTTTTTCCTTGCTTCGTAAATGATTCCCTCAAGTAGGGGAATTTTAAAACCGTTGTTGTTCCTCCTACGGCAAGCAACTTGGCTGCCGAATACTTTCCTTTTGTCAAATACGTATAGTCTTCTGCATCGTTGGAATGAAATGAGATTGGAGATAAGTCATTTAGATAATATAGGTACTGTAATCCTATGGGTTTGTCGAAGCCGTACTTCTTGTTTACCACAGCCAATTGCTCCTCGTCTACGTTTTGTCCCAGCATCATTTCGGCTGGGTCTCCTGGTAAAACACTAAACAATAAAAATATGACAGTTACCACTCCAAATAATGTGAGTAGCGCATATAGTGTTTTATTTAGGAAGTAGCTTACCAGACGTTTATTTCTTTAAAGTTATCTTTATTATCGAATCTGCTTCTATGGCATTCATTTCCTTGAGCATCAATGAATCCTTTATCACGTTTACGGCCTCGATACGCTCAGCTTCTATGGCTTCTGCTTGTAGCTTCGTTGAAAGCACATCATCTATGTAATACAATACTTTTTCTTCTACTATCGGTTCTGGCTTGCTCTCTACTTCTGGCAACTCCAGCTCATCAATGTCATTGAAATGTAATTTTTGGACAATCGTTGCCTTTTTCAGTTTCAAAATCCCTGGATTAGACCGAACGATGGTTTTCAATGCTGTTTCATCACAGAAATAGAAGTCAAAATTCAGACCATAGGCTTCTTTGTATTCGGCAACTTCTTCTGGTCCCGTCGCAGTTAGCCCTATCACGTCATACCCTTTTGCATATGCAGCATCGGTTGCCTGTTTTATGGCTTCCAATCCCTTGGCTTCAGCTTTGTTCAAATTATAGGCAACGATGACTATTACATTTTCCTTTTGCAACACTGCATCTGTATGATCTTCTCCATCTCTCTCTATTGAAAAATCATGAATTGGCGCTTCGTAACCTTCCTTTATGATGTCCACTTCCACTCCAATGTATTTACCATCCACGGTAGGATAAGACCCATCGGTTACAAAGGTTTGTTTTTCCCCATTGACATCAAACGTCCAAGTAAACTCCTGGATGGCCTTTGGAGCGTCTTCAGGTATTATCATATTGTCCGTGATGTTGTCTCCTATCTTATAAGGTCTGAAATCTTTGGACGGTAAGTGCATCAATACATGATAGCCAAACCAGAGACAAGCAATAAAACTCAAGAGAGAAATCACCGTTGTCGCAAATTTACCAAAGAAAGGCTTGATGTATTTCACCCCAAAGAAGACTATCAAGATCAAAGCCAACAGCCCTACATCTTTGGAGAAGCTTTCCCAAGGTGTCATTTTCATTGCATCGCCAAAACAGCCACAGTCTTTCACCTTGTCGAAATAAGCCGAATAAAATGTTAAGAACGTAAAGAACAAAATCATTAACAGCAGGCTCCAAACCGTGAATTTGGGTTTATAGCCAATAATTAGGAAAACCCCTAAAAGGACTTCGAATACCACTACAAATATTGAGATACCCAAAGCATAAGGCATAAAAAACGGTAAATCCAAAACTGTTGGACCGAAGTATTCTTCCAACTTGAAAGCAAATCCGATGGGGTCATTCAACTTTATTAATCCCGAAATGATAAAAAACACCCCTACAAATATGCGACTGACTCCTACTAGTACTTTCATGAATTCTTGTTTTAATGGATTTTGATATTCTTTTTGTTTATGCAATGAAAGAACTTGATCTCTTTTATGCTTCACTCAGATGAATCAAGGCAAATATGGCGTAATTTATCATATCTTGATAGTTAGCATCTATGCCCTCACTTACTATTGTCTTCCCTGAATTGTCTTCTATTTGTTTAACTCTCAACAATTTTTGCAATATCAAATCCGTAAGTGAGCTTACACGCATATCCCTCCATGCTTCACCATAGTCATGATTCTTGTCTTGCATCAACTGTTTTGTGATTGTTACTTTCTCATCATACAAAAGTGTTGCCTTTTCGGTTGTTAAATCTGGTTGCTCCACAACTCCCTTATCCAACTGTATCAGAGCCATGATGCAATAGTTTATTATCCCAATGAACTCACTTTGTTCTCCTTCATCCACTTTACGCACTTCGTTTTGTTGCAAACTTCTGATACGTTGCGCCTTTATGAAAATTTGATCGGTCAATGATGGTAATCGTAAAATACGCCAAGCACTTCCATAGTCCTTCATTTTATTGATGAATAGACTACGGCAGGTATTTATGACGGCATCATATTGTTTTGATGTATCTTGCATGAAATTGAATGAATTTTGCGTAAATTTCGCTTAATTTTTTGAAAAGTTCAAAGTTTATGGTTTAAAGTTTTCCAAGCCTAGACAAACAACAGCTATAACACTACAAATGACAATAAATTGTAAAGGAAACCGTATAGATCTAAGTACTCCAAAGGTAATGGGAATTCTTAATGTCACACCCGATTCATTTTACGATGGAGGCCTTTATAAAAATGAGGCTGCCATTTTGAAACAAGTTAAAAAAATGCTAGACGAAGGAGCAACTTTCATAGATGTCGGCGCCTATAGTTCCAAACCCAATGCAGAGACCATTTCCGAAATCGAAGAATTGCAACGCATCTTACCCATAGTAGAACTTTTGACCAGCAATTTTTCAAATATCGTCCTATCCATTGATACTTTCAGGAGTGAAGTAGCCAAGCAATGCATTGGATTGGGAGCTGCATTGATCAATGACATTTCCGCAGGATCATTGGACTCGAAAATGATTGAGACCGTAGCAAGTTTAGGTGTTCCCTATATTATGATGCATATGAGAGGAACACCACAAACCATGCAACAAGAAACCCATTATGAGAATATATTAAAGGACATTCTCCTTTATTTTTCAAAACGAATTGCTGAAGCAAGACGATATGGTATGAAGGACATCATCATTGACCCTGGCTTTGGCTTTGGCAAGACCCTAAAGCAGAATTTTGAACTATTGAAGAGCATCGAAGGTTTTAAAATTGTGGATTTGCCATTGTTGATTGGTATGTCTAGAAAATCCATGATTTACAAGACTTTGAATACAACTCCTATGGAAGCCTTGAACGGGACAACGGCATTAAATATGATTGCCCTACAAAAAGACGCTTCGATTTTACGTGTTCATGACGTAAAGGAAGCGATGGAGTGTGTGAAATTATATAGACAATTAAATGCTTAATTGATTTTAATTTTTAAATTTACTGAAACTCTTTTCTCTTGAAAGAACTATTTGACAACATTTTAAATTTTAGTTGGATCGACGTGGCCGATGTTCTATTGGTGGCACTTCTGCTCTATTATGTATACAAATTGGTCAGAGGCACGGTTGCCATAAACATCTTTATTGGAATCGTCATAGTCTATGTGATATGGAAAATCACGGAAGCGCTACAAATGCAATTGCTTAGTAACATCCTTGGCGGTTTCATAAGTGTTGGAATGTTTGCCTTGATCGTCGTGTTTCAACAAGAGTTAAGAAAGTTCTTGTTGATGATTGGTTCTACCAACATCGGTAGCAGGCGTAAATTCCTAAATCAATTGAAATTTTTAAAAACCGAAGGATTGTCCACTACGGACATCGATACCATAGTTGCAGCTTGCAACAAGATGGGAGCTTCCAAGACAGGGGCATTGATTGTTTTGGAACGTAACAACAGTCTTGACTTCTTGCTAAATACCGGGGACGAAATGAATATAAAAGTCACTCAACCCATAATAGAGAGCATATTTTTCAAAAACAGTCCTCTACATGATGGTGCCATCATCATTGAAAACAACATCGTAAAGGCGACACGTGTCATCCTACCTGTCAACAATGAGAAAACAATACCCCAACGCTTTGGATTAAGGCATAGAGCCGCAGTAGGAATCACAGAAAGAACAGATGCCATAGCCATAGTGGTAAGTGAGGAAACTGGACAATTGTCTTGTTTCAAAGATGGAGAATTCCTCCCTTTCAAAGATACCACGGAACTCATAGATCTCATTAAAAAGGATTTAGACTAATGCTTTGTAAGAATTGTAAGACCACGCTGGAAGACAACATTAACTTTTGCAATCATTGTGGTGCAAAAGTGATTAGAAATAGGTTGACGCTGAAAGCGCTTCTCTTCGACTTTTATGAACGTTTCTTAAATTACGACAATAAGTTCCTGCAGACTTTTTTGACCTTGTTTTCCAAACCGGAACATGTAATCGATGGTTATATAAATGGTACACGCAAAAAATATGTGGATGCCATAAGTTTTTTTGCAATAGCCATAACCTTTGCCGGTTTGCAAGTATTTGTATTGCGAAAATTCTTTCCGGATAGCATTACCCTTTCTGGTTTTACCACCAATGGAACAGAAGCTTTTTCCAAAACCGTATTGAACACCATACAAGAGTACATTTCTTTCGTGATGATATTTTCAATACCGATCTATGCCTTGATGGCCAAGGTCGTGTTCTTCAACAAAAAGAAATACAATTATACGGAACTGGTCGTGTTGTTCATGTATACCGTTTCGCAATTGACAATCATCGGAATGTTCATAGCAATACCTGCTGCGGCCTTAAATTTTTCCTATGGTGACGTAGGTATGGTTTTCTTGCCTATTCAAATCTTATATCAAACCTATTGTCTAAAAAGAGCATACGCATTGAATGCTAAGAATCTCTTTTTGAAAGTCCTTCTTTTCTTGTTCGTTCTAGCTGTTTTCTATATCACTTTCATAATATTGTTTACATTGGGACTCATAATGTATTATGGCGGCCTTCAAGAATTCTCGAAAGCAATGAAACAGGCATAGGGCTCCTTTCCATCAAGCCACGTCCGCTTTTAGAAACTGCACTTCGTAAAGATTTTTGTAATACCCATTTTCATTTTTGAGTAATTCGTCGTGTGTACCTTGCTCCACGATCTCCCCTGCATCCATGACAATTATTTTATCGGCCTTTTGAATCGTGGCCAATCTATGTGCTATGACAATGGAAGTTCTTCCTTTTGTGATTTTGTCAGTCGCATTCTGTATTAATTGTTCCGAATATGAGTCTACAGAAGAAGTCGCTTCATCCAATACCAAAATGCTCGGGTTCGTCACATAGGCCCTTAAGAAAGAAATCAATTGTCGTTGACCTGAAGACAACATTGCGCCTCTTTCTTTTACATTGTATTGGTAACCTCCAGGTAAGCTCATTATGAAATCATCTATTCCAATGTCTTTGGCAGCTCGTCTTACATCTTCTTCGCTTATTTCTGAATTGTTCAATGTAATGTTGCTTAAAATCGTATCGGCAAATAGGAATACATCTTGCAACACAACTGCTATTTGACTGCGCAGTGATGCCAACGTCACTATCTTGATGTCCTTGTCATCGATACATATGCTTCCTCCGTTAATTTCATAAAATCTGTTCAACAAGTTGATGATCGTGGATTTCCCGGCTCCCGTTGCTCCAACAATTGCCACCGTCTCTCCTGCTTTCACATTAAAAGAAATTCCTTTTAGCACCTCTTCATCTTCCACATAGCTGAAATGAACATCTTTAAATGTTATCTCCCCCTTAAAATTCAATGCTTCCTCTGTTCCTTCGTCATCAATTTGAGATGTGGTATCGATGATTTTAAATACGCGACTGGCTGCCACCATACCCATTTGTAGTGAACTGAATTTGTCGGCTATTTGACGCAATGGTCTAAACAACTTGGGAATCATCATTATAAACATGAACAAGTCTCCTTTAGTCACCGTACCGTCTAAAACCACCATTAATCCACCAATATAAACAACCAAACCAGATGTTATCGAAGATAAGAAATCCGCTACGGGAAAGAATATTGAGTTATACCAAATGGTTTTCAACCATCCTTTCTTATGTCTTTCATTTATCTCTTTGAACTTTTTATATTCAGTATCCTCACGAGTAAACAACTGCAAGATCTTCATTCCCGTAACACGTTCTTGCACGAAGGAATTCAAGTTGGAAACTTCGGTTCTTACGTCTTCAAAAGCTTTTTTCATATACTTCTGAAAGATCTTGGTTGCATATATGACTATTGGCATTGTCACAAAAACAATCAAACTCAATTTAAAATTGATGGCTAGCATCATAATGCAAATAACGAGCATGACCATCAAATCCCTAGCAATCATAAACAATCCTTGACTAAAAATGTCAGCAATGCGCTCCATATCCGTCACTGCCCTTGTAATTAATGTTCCTACCGAAGAATTGTCATAATACTTCATTTTGAACTTGAGCATGTGGTCAAACAGCTTCACCCTGACATCCTTTACCACGTTTTGTCCCAACCAGGATGCATAAAAGATAAAGAGAAATTGAAAGATGGTTTCCAAAAGCAACATCCCAATCATCAATAGGATGAAAAACAAAAAACCTTCTTCTTTTTTAAGTTCTATGTTGCTATCTATGACGTATTTTAAAATATATGGAATGGAGACACTCAAGAGAGCAATCGTCATTACAGCAAACAACACTCCTATCAATATACTCTTGTATGGTTTTGCAAACTTGAACAAGCGCTTGAATAGATCTACATCAAATATGTTTTCTTTCTTTTTAGTCATTTGCAGTTTTTATCGATTCCGAATACTCTACTTCTGTTAGATACAACGCATGGGCTGGCACCGAAAAACCCGCTTCACTTCTACTTTTGGATTTTATGATCTTATGCAACGCCTCCACTTTTATTTTACCGATCCCTATGTTTATCAAGGTGCCAACGATGGCCCTGACCATATTACGCAAAAAGCGATCGGCTTGTATGGTAAATTGTAGCTCTCCATCCACTAGATTCCACTCTGCTTTCATTATATCACAATTATACGTTTTTACATCTGTATTTGACTTGGAAAAGCATTGAAAATCTTTATAGTCGAATAAGATATTGGTAGCCTCCTCAAGCCATTCCAGATTCAATTTTGGCTTTAAATAAAAAGACTCTTCGTGAGTGAAAGCATTTTTATGCAGTGCAACTCTATATAAATATGTCCTACTCAATGCATCAAAGCGGGCATGGGCATCTGCTTTGACTTTGAACACATTCTGGATGGCGACATCTTTGGGTAAGAAAGAATTCAGTCTATACCGAAGCGTCTTCTCTTCAAAGACGACAGTCGTGTCAAAATGAGCAAACATTTGTTTTGCATGCACACCAGCATCTGTTCTTCCTGCTCCCATAGTGGCAATGGGTTCTTTTAGCAATGTTGAAAGTCCTTTCTCCAATACTTCTTGCACTGAAATGGCATTGGGCTGATTTTGCCATCCATGATATGCTTTCCCATTATATGAAAGTTCTATGAAATATCTCAAGTAAAGTACTATTTTTGTTTAAAGAAGTACAAATATAATTGTTTTTCTTCCTAAAGAAATCCTAAATTATCAATAATAAGATTTCTCTTTTCACAGAAAATAAATATGAAAAAGATCCTTTTGCTTTCAGACACTCACAGCCATATTGACAATGATATACTCAAACACGTAAACCAAGCAGATGAGGTTTGGCATGCAGGCGATATTGGAGACTTAAAGGTTACAGATGCAATAAAGAATTTAAAACCCCTACGTTGTGTCTATGGAAACATAGATGATGATAAAGCTCGTGTGGAATTCCCTGAACACAATCGTTTCATGTGCGAAGACATAGATGTCTGGATAACTCACATTGGAGGGTATCCAGACAAGTACAATGTCAGGGTACGGGAAGCTATTAATAAAAAACCACCAAAACTTTTTATTTGCGGTCACTCTCACATATTGAAGGTCATGCCAGACAAAAAACTCAACCTTTTACATATGAATCCAGGAGCCATAGGCATACACGGTTTCCACAATGTAAGAACGATGCTACGTTTTACCATAGATGGTAAAAAAATAGACAACCTCGAAGTCATAGAGTTTCCTAGGCGGTAGTTCTTTTCCAGAATTCCTTTTTGAAGATAAAAAAACCCAAAGCTTTCACTTTGGGTTTTTAACGCACTAATACTACTAAGATGATAGGTTTATCGTAATCTATCTACAGATTTTACAAGATCTTCGTCCTTTTTGATGGCCTTGTTTGCCAAAGCTAACAATACGATAGACACAATAGGAAGAAACATCCCAATACCATTCTCTGAAGTCGAAGCTTCTCCAGGTAAGTTTAGAGATCGATACACAAGTAATCCTAGTAAAATAAAGTTTAATATGATATTAAGTCGTCCCATCATGAATTGAGACTTCCTCTTTTTAAACATAAATATAGAAACCAATGAGAAGAATGTAGATGCCAGAAACAATCCAAAGACAAGTGCCTCGTCGGCAGCATACACTTTCACATTTTCGTTCGTTATCCATATATGTAACATATAAATCAAGCCACCAGAGACACCAGCAGCCAATAAAAGATATATGGATTGTATACGTTGTAACATATATAATTTTTAAATTTCGAGTTACAAAAATATAGTTTCTTTTATAATTTTAACTCAAAAAAATAAAATAAAGTTGTATAATTGCAATAACATTTTGCAATACACACGTTTGCAAGCGGTTAATTCTTCAGAATTAGATTACATTTTCTTCGGAAAAATTTCAACTCAATATATTCAAGTCAACATCAATGTTTGAAATCTCACAATTAAAAGAAATGAAACTTCCTGAGTTACAGGAAATAGCGAAAAAACTTAGCATTCCTAAGTTTCGTTCGTTAAAAAAATTAGATCTGGTATACCAAATATTGGATCACCAAGCTGCAAACCCAAAAGCTGTAGCTGAAGTAAAGAAAGAGGAAAAACCTCAAACCCCAAAAAGAACACGTGTTCAAAAACCTACACCTGTTGCCAACAAAAAGGCAAAAGAACAAAAACCTGCACAAGAAACCTTGGATTTCAAGGATGATAAGAAAGGCGAGAAAAAGGTTGAACCTAAAGTGGAAAACAAGCCAAAGGCCAAAAGACCAAGAACTACCAAAAAAGTAGAAAACAAGCCAACAGATCAGGTAAAGCCTGCTAATAAAGCTCCAGAAACCAAACCTGAGGCAAAAATAGAAGCGAAATCTGAAGTGAAAACTGAGGTAAAAACTGAGATGAGAATCGAGGCTAAGAACGAACCTAAGGAACCGCAGCAGCAACAAAAGGTACAGCATAAAAAACCAGTGCACAACCATCAAAACAAAAAGGACGACAATAACCAAAACCGCCCAAAAAGAGACAACAATCCCAATCAAAACAAAAATCAAAATAAAGGCAACAATGGCAACAAGGATAACAGAAATCGTTATCGCGAGCCAGATTTTGAATTTGATGCCATTATAGAAAGTGAAGGTGTTTTGGACATTATGCAAGATGGATATGGTTTCTTGCGTTCTTCTGATTACAACTATTTGTCATCTCCTGACGACATTTATGTTTCGCAATCGCAAATTCGCTTGTTTGGTTTGAAGGTAGGAGATACCGTACTGGGAAATGTAAGGCCTCCCAAGGAAGGTGAAAAATATTTTCCACTCATAAAGGTCACAAAAATCAATGGACAAAGCCCAGATGTAGTCAGAGACAGGGTTTCTTTCGAACATCTAACACCATTGTTCCCACAGGAGAAATTTAACATTGCCGAAAGACAAAGCACTATTTCTACGCGTATAATGGACTTATTCGCCCCCATAGGTAAAGGTCAACGTGGTATGATCGTGTCCCAACCAAAAACAGGTAAGACGATGTTGCTCAAGGATGTTGCCAATGCAATTGCAGCAAACCATCCAGAGGTATACCAAATGATCTTATTGATAGATGAACGTCCAGAGGAAGTTACAGATATGCAACGTAATGTACGTGGTGAAGTTATCGCTTCTACTTTTGACAAGGAAGCTCACGAACACGTAAAGATTGCCAATATAGTACTTGAAAAAGCCAAACGATTGGTAGAGTGTGGACATGATGTCGTTATCTTGTTAGATTCAATAACACGTTTGGCAAGAGCATACAATTCCGTTCAACCTGCCTCAGGGAAGATATTGAGTGGTGGTGTGGATGCCAATGCTCTGCACAAACCAAAACGTTTCTTTGGAGCTGCACGTAACATAGAAAACGGTGGTTCACTAACCATCATTGCCACGGCTCTTACAGAAACAGGTTCCAAGATGGATGAAGTAATCTTCGAAGAATTCAAAGGGACAGGTAACATGGAGCTTCAATTGGATAGAAAGATATCCAATCGTAGAATTTTCCCAGCTATCGACTTAACTTCTTCAAGTACACGTCGTGATGACATACTATTAGACGCCACTACCGTACAAAGAATGTGGGTAATGCGTAAATACCTTGCAGATATGAATCCTGTAGAAGCAATGGAATTTATAAACCAACGTTTCAAACAAACTAAAAACAATGAAGAGTTCTTAATCTCAATGAACGGTTAAAACATATATTCTTAAATCATAAAAAAAGCCTTTCTGTATTATCAGAAAGGCTTTTTTATTACACTCACTCCAACACAATAGATTTACAGAGATGTCTTTTATAATTTGTTGAGTTTTTTAAAAGTAGAAAGAAAGTTTTGAGCAAAAAAAAACCTATCAAAATGATAGGTTCTAATCTTGTGTTATATTTAAAACTTATATCGATGCAACGTACTTTGTCAAACCAGATTTAAGGTTAGCAGCTTTGTTGGCGTGTATAATGTTTCTTTTAGCTAATTTATCTAACATAGACACAACTGATGGTAATAAAGCCTCAGCTTCTTTCTTATCAGTTAACTCACGTAATTTCTTAATAGCATTACGAGTCGTCTTATGCTGATACTTGTTTCTTACGCGTCTAGTTTCGTTACTTCTAATTCTCTTTAACGCTGACTTATGATTTGCCATTTGTTCTTGTTCTTTCTTTATTAAAAAATTGTAGCCCGTAGGGGAATCGAACCCCTCTTACCAGGATGAAAACCTGGCGTCCTAGCCGATAGACGAACGGGCCATTTATTTTTGAGTGTGCAAATATATATTTTATATTTCAAACTAACAAAAGTTTATTTAAATTTAATTTGCAATACTTTTCAAATAACTTACAACGTCTCCATTGCGGATGCAAAAATACAACTATTTTTGACTGTTGCAAGCACTAAATAAAAAAAAAAAAAAAAAAATTCATTTAGTATGCTTTTGCGAACAATACTCTACGTTCCGAAGCCTTTCCAGAGTAAACACAAACCCCGTTTTCCAATTCCCCTTCCAATGGAAGGCATCGTATCGTAGCTTTGGTTATTTCTTTTATTTTATCCTCTGTTTCAATTGTCCCATCCCAATGTGCTGATACAAAGCCTCCTTTCTCTTCCAAAACGGTTTTGAACTCCTCGAAGTTTTCTACTTCCGTAATATGATCATTTCTATATTTTAAAGCCTTGTTGAATAATGCTTCTTGAATTTCCCCCATTAAACCTTCAACCTTATCAGTTATATCACTCAATGGAACTGTTTCCTTTGTCAAAGTATCCCTTCTAGCCAATTCAACCGTTCCGTTTTCCAAATCTTTTGGTCCAATTGCTATTCTCAAAGGCACTCCTTGTAACTCGTGCTGCGCAAATTTGGCTCCAGGTCTATGTGTTGTTCTATTGTCAAATTTAACGGTAATGTGCTTGCTTCGCAAGCTCTTCATCATATCATTGACCACTTCTGTGATTTGCTCAAGTTGTTCATCTGATTTGTAAATAGGTACGATTACCACTTGATTAGGCGCCAAATTTGGAGGTAACACCAAACCTTGATCATCACTATGCGTCATGATCAATGCTCCCATCAAACGCGTTGAAACACCCCATGACGTTGCCCAAACATAATCTTGTTTCCCTTCCTTCGAGGTGAATTTCACATCAAATGCCTTGGCAAAATTTTGCCCCAAAAAATGAGAAGTCCCTGCTTGCAATGCTTTACCATCCTGCATCAAAGCCTCTATACAATACGTTTCGTCTGCTCCAGCAAACCGTTCACTTTCGGATTTCACACCTTGTACTACAGGTATCGCCATGAAGTTCTCAACGAATGTAGCATATACGTTATTCATCAACTTGGCTTCATCCAAAGCTTCTCCTTTGGTCTCATGGGCCGTATGTCCTTCTTGCCATAAAAATTCTGCAGTACGCAAAAACAAGCGCGTACGCATTTCCCAACGTACAACATTCGCCCATTGGTTAATTAATAGTGGTAAATCTCTATAAGATTGAATCCATCCTTTGTATGTGTTCCAGATAATGGCTTCACTTGTCGGTCTTACAACAAGCTCTTCTTCCAACCTAGCTTCAGGATCCACTCGAAGCTTCCCAGGTTTGTCTGGGTCATTCTGCAATCTATAATGTGTCACGACTGCACACTCTTTGGCAAATCCTTCTGCATTTTTCTCTTCTGCTTCAAAAAGGCTTTTTGGTACGAAAAGAGGGAAATATGCATTTTGATGTCCAGTTTCTTTAAACATTCTATCTAATTCACCTTGCATTTTTTCCCAAATTGCATAACCATATGGCTTGATAACCATACAACCTCTAACCGCTGAATTCTCAGCTAAATCAGCCTTTACAACGAGTTCGTTATACCATTTTGAGTAATCCTCTGCTCTACTCGTAAGTTTTTTGCTCATATTCAATGTTTTGGCACAAATATTGTGACTATGTTAAAAAAAGAAATAGTTCGACAAAACTAACTATTTTTGTTATGTTCAACAATTAAAATAAAAGAGATATGCGATTTATTAACTACTTAAAAACTAAAGTACCAGCATTAACCATTATCGGATTAACTTTAGGACTCACATCTTGTGGATCTTATCAATATGTCGGGCAAGATAGCGATGGTATTTACGGTACTTCAAAAAACAATGTTGAACAAGAAGAACGAATCGTAGAGGTCAAATCGGAACCTTCAAATAGTTATTATCAAAATTACTTCAAAGAAAAATCGAACGAGATGGAACTTGCTACGCAAGAAGGTGAGGTTTTTACGGACATAGACTCATATGAAGGAACGTATGAAGAGAATACGGACACTGTAAACACCCAAAGTGGCTATGCTGGATGGGGACAAGAGAGCGACAATGTAACGATAAATGTATATTCAAGTGGTTTTGGATACAATAATTTTTGGAACAGACCTTTTTACAGATGGAACCGTTGGGGTTGGAATAGACCTTACTATGGAGGGTGGAACGTAGGCTTTGGTTATGCTGGGTATGGATGGGGAGACCCTTTCTGGTGCACTCCTTATTATGGTTTCAATTATGGTGGCTATGGTTACGGTTATGCTTATGGAAATCCATATAACAACTACTATTACGGAAGAAACAATTATGGCCGCAGAGGAGTAGCATACAACTCTGGAAGAAGAGGTTCTTTATTGAATCGTCCTTCAGTATTGACCAATCGCAGATCATCCACAAGAACTAGATCAAGCATTTCTACTCCAAGAACGAGAACTAGAACTAGCGTAAAACCAAGAACGAGAACAAGAGTGAGAACAAACTCTAGTCAAAATACAATTAAATCCAGCAAGCCTAGAACAAGAACTAGAACATCTACGCCTAGAACAAGAACTAGAGCCACATCTACTCCAAGAACCAATAGATCCTACACACCAAGGAGTAGTTCTAGCTCAAGATCATCTTCATCCAGCAGAGGAAGTAGCTCGAGAAGAAGAGGTTAGAATTCAAAAAAAGAATAAAAACAAAAAAGCTAATATGAAAAAGTTAATGTTACTATTCATAGGTATATTATCTATGCCTATAATTAACGCTCAAGACATCAATGATGCATTGCGTTATAACGATGGAGAAATACAAGGAACAGCGCGTTTCAGGGCTTTAAGCGGAGCTTTTGGGGCACTTGGAGGAGATTTAAGTGCAGTCAGCCTAAACCCTGCTGGTTCTGCAATATTTACCAACAGCTATGCATCCGTCTCCCTTTCCAGCCTTAACAAGGACAATGAAACTTCATATTTCAATACAAGAAATACTGCTTCCAACTCAGATTTCTCTTTACAGCAAGCTGGAGGAGTCTTCATTTTCAAAAACAACAATGAAAATTCCAATTGGAAGAAAATGGCATTAAGCATTGCTTATGACAACACAAAGAATTATGATGACAATTGGTTTGGTTCTGGAACCAATGGAACCGCACAGAATAACGGTAACTCTATAGCCAGTTATTTTCTTAACAATGCACAAGGCTTGAGATTAGATGAAATTTCTGCTTTGCCAGGTGAAACTACTTCCGAGGCCTATGCAGAAATTGGAAGTGCATACGGTTATGCAAATCAGCAAGCATATCTAGGTTACGACTCCTTCATATTGGAACCCGAAACCGATGCAGACGACAATACAGCATATACCTCAAACATCGCAGCTGGAACCTTTGATCATGAATACAATTATTCCGCAACCGGTTACAATGGTAAAATTTCATTTAACCTAGGAGCACAATACAGTGACAATTTATATTTAGGACTGAATTTAAATTCTCATTTTTTAAATTATGAAAGATCTACCTTCCTATTTGAAGAGAATGACAATGATGGATCTTCAGTGACTCAAGTTGGATTTGAAAACAATATTGTCACAAACGGAAGTGGTTTTTCTTTCCAACTAGGAAGCATTTTCAAAATATCCAACGAACTTAGGCTTGGAGTTGCATATGACTCCCCTACTTGGCTCACCATTGAAGAAGAAACGACTCAATATCTTGAAACGATTAGAGATGAAGGAGGAACAAGCTTATTACAAGTCGTAGATCCACGAATTGTTAATATTTTCCCTGAATACAAATTACAAACACCAGCAAGAATAACAACTAGTTTAGCCTATGTTTTTGGAAAACAAGGCCTGATAAGTTTCGATTACTCAAGAAAAGACTATAGCAAGACCAAGTTCAAACCAACTTCTGACGGTTATTTTGCAGCTCAAAACACAATTATAAACAATAACCTTGTTGCTGCAGCCACTTATAGAGTTGGGGGAGAATACAAAATAAAACAACTAAGTCTTAGAGGTGGATATCGTTTTGAAGAAAGCCCTTATAAAAATGGAACAACTGTAGGTGACTTAACAGGGTACTCTTTGGGGTTGGGTTATAATTTTGGTAACACCAAACTAGATTTAACATTCGACCAATCCAAAAGAACCTCTGATCATCAATTGTTCAATACTGGTCTAACAGATGCCACCACTATTGACACCAACAATTCAAACATCACCTTATCTCTAGGATTTCAATTATAACAGATAATTTCAGTTTTAATTCATATCTAAAAAGGCAATAATTAAATTATTGCCTTTTTTATTTACCCATCCTAATCCTTCTAATTTAAAAATTTAAACTCACCTGATATTATTAGTTAACCAAACCACCCCTCCTTTTTAAATTTACACTTCCAAGAACACCTTATCGATGAATTATCATCCGATTTATTTTACTGGTAACATTTTTATATAAAGATGTCATATTAACTCTCATTACAACATCTAAAAACATTTTGGAGAAATAGTTCCCTTTTTCCAATAATTACAAAATGACAATCACAACTCAACTTAAAAAAGATTGAGCTTATTGATCATTTTGAGTCGTACTTGCCCATAGAAATCTAACTTATGTGAAATAATCAGAGCAGCTAGACTATTTATAAACAAAAAGCCTGAACAATAGTTCAGGCTTTTATATTCTATATTTTGCATATACTTCTTTAACGTTTCAAAGCAAAATGCGCCTTGAAGGTCTTCTTCTGGTCCGTGTTTGGTTCCCTATAGTCCACGGTGAACCAATAGGTGCTGTTCGGCATCGGGTTCCCGTTGTAGGTCCCGTTCCATCCCTCGCCAGTCGGGCTGAGCTGCTTCAAGAGCTTACCATAGCGGTCGAAGATGTAGATCACCGCGTCGGGTTGGTCCTTTATCCCATAGATGTTCC
>CANMCF010000004.1 GCA_947496215.1 uncultured Bizionia sp. | reverse complement strand
TTGGTCGTCACACCATCATCTATTTGTTCCCAAGTATATGTCAATGTATCTCCTCCATCCGGATCCGTTGCCGAAGCCCTAAGGACGAATGCCGTACCCATTGGTATGGTATGGTCGCTTCCTGCATCTGCAACTGGAGGCGCATTGGTTATCGCCGTTGTCGCTGCACAGTTGTTGGGAGCCGATCCCACATTGTTCAATATTTGATCTATGCTATGGTAATGGAAATAAGGATCACTATGATCCTGTACGTCGTTACCACCTGTGATTCCTGCATATCCCATGATGGTAGTACCACTTCCTGGCTCTGCATTGACACCTGTGCCTTCCGAATTGAAGGACCACGTATGGTTTGCTCCCATTTGGTGCCCTATCTCATGCGGTACGTAATCTATGTCGAAGAAGTCCGCCATATAAGGCCCGCCATCGTTGTCCGCAAATGTATGAGAAGAAAAGCCACTTCCCTTCCCACTTGCACACACACATCCTATGCATCCAGCATTCCCATTGTTACCACCATTATGCAACAAGTGACCTATGTCATAATCCGCTTCTCCTACCGTAGCCGTCAAGTTCGTTTGCAAATCCCCATTCAAGTCCGTCCCATAGGGATCCGTTCCCGAATATATCAAATCCAATGCTGGATCGTCTGCCGTGTCCACCAATACGAAGGTAATGGCCATGTCCACTTCAAAAACCTCGTTGTTTCTATCCAGTGTCGAAACCATCTGTGCAAAGGCATCTGCTTGCGCATCTCCATTTCCTGCATTCCCATCATCCCAAAAACTGGTATATTCCGAAGTTACTGAAACTGCTATTCTAAAGGTTCTGAGCAATTGATCGTCTGCATCTCTCTCAATCACCCTTGCTCCTTCTCTCTTGACAACCTCATCTATTGTAGAACATACGAAATCCTCCGTTGAATCCGATCTGAATCCTTTGTTATATATCAAGTACTGTCCATTGGATACCTTGGTCACCGGTTGAATGAAGACAACCTCCTCTCCAGGAGTCGACATCATCCCCTTCAATCCCAATGGCGTCACACTGAATCGCATCCTGGTTCCAGATCCATCCGTTCTAGACCCCAAATAGGTCTTTATCTCGGGATGATGCGTGGCTCCATACTCAGGGTCCGAGAAGATCGAAGTCTCCACCACGCGGTACTCTGCCATTTCCCCCTTTGCATCAGGAAAACGCACAATCGTGTTGGATTCACCGTTGGATTGGCGACGTAAGGGAGCTCCCACCAATTGTTGTTTCAATGCATCCAGATTCAAATGAAAAACCTCATAGTTCTTCTCATCCAGCATTTCCAAAGAAACATCTTGTGTTCCATTTTTGAACGTACTTGACGACCAATAACCTTCCTGAGCAGAAAGCATGCCTATTGACATTGAAAATATCAATGCAAGTACGCAATGTAGTTTTGTTCTCATCTTTATGTGTTTTTAAATTCTATCAAATTTAATATTTATTTTAAATTATTCTTAATATTCAGCGTTAAAATATAGGAAATCAAAACGTTATTAACCAACAAGAAGACTATTCCTCAATATCCACACAATAACATCCCATTATTGAATAGATTAGTAAAATCACTTCTAGAAAGAACAATAATCTTAAAACCAATTGAAGTTATTTCAATTGGCTTTTTTACATTTGTAACTTAATATTGCTTTTTTTGAAACCAAAACAAAATAAAAACACCGTAGTTACCATTGGGACTTTTGACGGCGTCCATATTGGACATCAAAAAATAATACAACGTTTGATAAAAGTTGGGAAAAAGAAAGATTTAACCCCTTCTATCTTGACTTTTTTCCCACACCCTAGAATGGTTCTACAAAAAGACGCAAACATTAAACTCATCAACACCTTAGACGAGAAAAAAAACATCCTCGCCGAATTGGGAATAAAAACTTTGATCGTAAAAAGATTCACACAAGAATTCTCAAGGTTGACAGCAGAGGAATTTGTCCAAAAAATCTTGGTGAACGAGTTAAGAGCCAAACACGTCATCATTGGTTACGATCATCGCTTTGGCAGA
The DNA here is from genome assembly GCA_947496215.1 of uncultured Bizionia sp. Classification (GTDB taxonomy): domain Bacteria; phylum Bacteroidota; class Bacteroidia; order Flavobacteriales; family Flavobacteriaceae; genus JAHDHI01. The sequence continues at coordinate 241,832 of CANMCF010000004.1, read as the reverse complement.
AATAGGGCTGCAAACATTGAAGATTTGAAAACTTTTGGAAAAACATATGGTTTTGAAGTTGAAGAAATAACAGCCCAAGACATCAATGATGTAGCTGTAAGCTCAACAAAAATCAGAAATGCCCTATTTGGAGGGGACTTAACAACAGCAAATCGTTATTTAGGTTACAACTTTACCTTTACAGGTGAAGTTGTAAAAGGGAAAGGTTTAGGGCGTACCATCGATTTCCCCACAGCCAACTTGCACATATATGAAGATTACAAGCTCATCCCAAAACAAGGTGTCTACATCATAAAATCCGAATACAAGGGCAGTATCCATTTCGGTATGATGAACGTAGGAACCAATCCTACTGTCAATGGAAAAAAGCAAAGCATCGAAGTTCATTTTTTCGATTTAAACACATCCCTATATGGTGAGCATCTGAATATTCAAATATTGAAGCGTCTACGCGACGAAAGAAAATTTGAATCTGTAGACGCCTTGAAAAAACAATTATATTTGGATAAACAAAATACTTTAAGATTCATAATCGACGATGTTTAACTCATATTTATTCAAAAACATAGACAATAGCGCATTGATCGTCTTCAGGATTATTTTTGGCTTGCTCTGCTTTTTAGAATCTGTAGGCGCCATTTTCACAGGGTGGATTACACGTACCCTAGTAGACCCAAAATTCACATTCACATTCATTGGTTTCGAATGGCTACAACCTTTATCGGGAAATTGGATGTATGTCTACTATGCAATTATGGGGCTTTTTGGATTACTCATAATGATGGGGTATAAATATAGAATGAGCATCATTGCATTTACCATAATGTGGTCCTGCACCTATTTTATGCAAAAAGCATCATATAACAACCATTATTATCTATTGATTCTTTTGAGTGCCATCATGGCTTTTCTACCTGCCAACAAGTATGCCTCAATGGATGTAAAACTAGACCCAAGCATTAAAAGCAACTCCATGCCAAATTGGTGCAGAGGGATTTTCGTCTTACAACTCCTCATTCTATACACTTACGCCTCAATTGCTAAAATGTACCCAGATTGGCTGGATCTTACTGTACCAAAATTATTGATGGCAGGTAAAATAAACTACCCAATCATTGGGTCTTTTTTGCAAAATGACTTTATGCCTTATCTCATTGCCTATGGAGGTATTTTGTTCGATGGTTTGATAATTCCATTATTGCTTTACAAGCGTACAAGAAAATATGCCTTCTTGACTTCCATATTCTTTCATTTGTTCAATGCCATCGTTTTTCAAGTTGGAGTCTTCCCTTTCCTTTCATTGGCCTTTTCATTGTTCTTTTTCAACCCAAAAACAATCAAGAACATTTTTTTGAAGAAAAAAGAATTCTATGATGGAGCCGAAATCACCACCCCTAACTATAAAACACCTCTGCTAATCGCAGCAAGCATTTACTTCATCTTTCAAGTCGCATTGCCTCTACGTCATCATTTTTTCGAGGATGATGTACTCTTTACAGAAGAAGGACATAGACTATCGTGGAGAATGATGTTACGTTCCAAGCAAGGTATTGCATCCTATAGGATAGTAGACAAAAAAACAAAGGAAACTCAAAACATCAACTTGGATCACTATCTTTCTGCCAAACAAAAACGGATGGCAAGTACAAAACCAGATGTAATTTGGCAATTTGCACAACATTTAAAGCAAGATTTCAAAGAGAAAGGTAAAGATATTTCCGTCTTCGTGGACTGTAAAATAAGTGTGAACGGAAAACCTTTTCAAAAACTTGTGGACCCCAATGTAGACTTGGCTCATGAAAAGTGGCTTCCTTTTAAACATAGTAATTGGTTGCTCCCCTCAAAATAGGCTATCAATTTATTTCTTACATCCTAAAAACTTACTACTTTTACACCTTTAAAAAGCAAAACCATAATTTGCGTCAAGCATTAACCCTGCTTTCAAGTCTCAACACTTGATTCCAAGAAGGAACGCCTAAACAGAAGAATATGTTACAAGTACCATTTATTAGAGAAAATAAAGACCTCGTAATCGAACGACTTACAAAACGAAACATCGATGCTACACAAATGATTAACGAAGTCATAGTCTTAGATGAAGAACGTCGTGCATTACAAGCCGAATTGGACAACTCTTTAGCCGAATCTAACACCATATCCAAGGAAATTGGTATTCTGTACAAATCTGGAGAAGCTCAAAAAGCAAATCTCTTAAAAGAAAAGACCAGTCTTCTGAAAGCAACCATCGAAACCTTGAAAGTGGATTTGAAGACCAAAGCAGAAGCGTTGAATCAATTGCTATACAAAATTCCAAATGTACCAAATGCGATTGTTCCTAAAGGCAATACGGATGAAGACAATGAAGAGACATTTCGTGAAGGTGATGTCCCGGTCTTGCACGAAGGTGCGTTGCCACATTGGGAATTGGCAAAAAAATACGACATCATAGATTTCGAATTGGGGAATAAGATAGCTGGCGCAGGGTTTCCAGTCTACAAAGGAAAAGGAGCCCGCTTGCAACGTGCTCTAATCGCTTACTTTCTAGATAAGAATACCGCAGCCGGCTACACGGAATATCAATTGCCGCATCTGGTAAATGAAGCTTCTGGTTTTGGGACAGGACAATTACCTGACAAAGAAGGCCAAATGTACCATATCACCGAAGACAACTTGTATTTGATTCCTACGGCAGAAGTTCCAGGAACCAACATCTTTAGAGATGTCGTGTTAAGCGAAAGTGAGCTTCCCATAGGTATAACAGGCTATACACCTTGCTTTAGGAGAGAGGCTGGAAGCTATGGAGCACACGTAAGGGGATTGAACAGGTTGCACCAATTTGACAAAGTTGAAATCTTGCGTGTTGAGCACCCTACCAAATCCTATGAAGCCCTAGATAACATGGTTGCACATGTTAAAGGCATAATGAAAGAATTGAAGCTACCTTATAGAATATTGCGTTTGTGCGGCGGAGACCTTGGTTTTACTTCTGCCTTGACTTATGATTTCGAGCTATTTTCCACAGCTCAAGACCGTTGGCTGGAAATTTCTTCCATCTCAAACTTTGAAACGTTTCAAGCAAATCGTTTGAAGTTACGTTTTAAAAATAGTGATGGTAAAAATGAATTGGCCCACACTTTGAATGGAAGCTCTTTGGCATTACCCCGTGTTTTGGCAGGAATTTTAGAGAACTACCAGACAAAAGAAGGCATTGTGATTCCTGAAGTACTTGTACCATACACAGGTTTCAAAATCATTGATTAGCAAATTAAAAAGGTGTCTTTTTTCTCATTTAATCGTTTAAGTGTTAATTTTTACCGTTGTTTAACGATTTTATAGGGTTAAGTTTGGTTTGTTAGGTTATTTTTCTCAAATTTAGAATTCCCAAAACTCCCTGAACAAATGAAAAACATTAAACGCTTATTCCTACTTGTTGCATTAATAGTCATCGCAGCAAAAGTATTTTCTTCAGATTTCAAAAAAGCCAACAGCCAAAAGAATACTGAAATAACAATAGTCAACAACTAGAGTTTAAATCTATTTTCTTTGTTTTTTGTTAAATCCGTGATAAATGCAAAAATCAGACACCGTTCAGGTTTTTGCATTTATTTCACAATATCTGGATCATTCTTTTGTTATATTTACAAAAAGTAATGTTGTTATGCGATTCTTAATTATACTCCTTCTTTTCTCAACCATCGGTACGTTTGCCCAAGACGACATCGTCGCAAGAGAGTATTTTAAAAACGGGGAATTCGAAAAGGCATTGATATCTTATAGGAATCTGATTAAAAAGAACAAGAACAATCCCACTTACATCATACAACTAATAAAGACGCACCAACAATTAGAACAATTTCTGGAGGCTAAGACATTGATAGAAGATCAATTGTCCAAAAGAAAATATAGCCCACTTCTAATTGAGCTGGGTTATAATTACGCACTTCAAAATGATACAATCAACTCCAAGTTGAACTATGACAAAGCCATTAAATCCATAGACGACAATGCCAATTATGCCTATGCAGTTGGTAGGAGATTCGAAAGTCTTTCCTTATTGGATCAAGCAATCGAAACCTATGAGAAGGCAATGTCACTGAAACCAGAGCTAAATTTCAATATGCAATTGGCTCGCATATATGGAGAACAAGGCAATATTGAAAAAATGTTCAATAGCTATATAGATTTTTCCGAAATAAACCTGTCCTACATCAATAACATCAAACGAGAGTTCAGCACATTCATCAGCGAAAACAGTGCTAATGAAAACAACATAATACTGAGAAGGATTTTATTGAAAAAAATACAAACCCATCCAAACCTACTTTGGAATGAAATGCTCAGTTGGCTATTCATCCAACAAAAGGATTACAAAAAGGCGTTCACTCAAGAAAAAGCCATATACAAAAGGGAATTGGCATCTTTGGATAGAGTCGAGGAGTTGGCAATGATAGCATACAACAACAAGAAATACGATACAGCAAAAGACATTTTTCAATTCATCATAGAGAACTCCCAAGACATCGACACCAAGATAGATGCTCACCAAAACAGCATCAAAATTGAGGTGGAATTGGCTTCCAAAGAAGATTACTATGCCATCGATGAAAAATTTTTGAGCATCATCAATGAATATGGACAATATGGCAACACCATAAATCTTCAAATTGCCTATGCGCATTTTTTGGCTTTCAATCTAAACAAGACAGAGAAGGCTATTAATCTTCTGAAAAAAAGTTTGAAATTGAAGCTTTCCAACTTCCATCTAGCCAAAATAAAATTGGAGTTGGGAGACATTCTCGTCCTAGAGGAAAAATTCAACGAAGCATTAATATATTACACACAAATACAACGTAGCCTTAAAAACAGTACACTATCCCAAGAAGCAAGATTCAAGGTCGCCAAGACGAGCTACTACAAAGGTGATTTCAAATGGGCAGAATCCCAGCTAAAAATATTGAAGTCCTCCACATCGCAACTAACGGCTAATGATGCTTTGGATTTAAAATTATTGATTTCCGACAACAAACTGGACGACTCTCTCCAAATAGCCTTAAAAAGCTATGCCAAGGCAGATCTTTTGGCATTTCAAAATAGAAAGAACGAAGCCATAGACATTCTAGACACCATTTTAGAAAACCATAAAACCGAAGCTATAATACCGCAGACACTTCTAAAGCAAGCTCAATTGTTCGAAACCAATCAAGAGTTTGAAAAAGCGAAGAACAATTACGAGAAATTGATTAAGAACTATAAGGAAAGTATCCTTATCGACGACGCCCTATTTGCCTTGGCCGAATTGTATGCCAAAGAATTGGCCCTTCCAAAGGAAGCAAAAAAGCTATATGAAAGCATATTGTTCAATCATGCCGATAGTATTTACTTCGTCGAAGCTCGCAAAAAATTCAGGGCATTGAGAGGTGATGCCATAAATTGAAGTAATTGATGATCATAGCAAAAACCAACAGGCTCGTCATTTCAAAATTCTCTCTGGATTATACTCCTTTTTTTTAAAATTGGCAAACACACCCAATTGGATTGAACACGTAGGTGAACGCTATATAAAAACACTGGAACAGGCCAAAAGTGCCATTAGTGAAGGCCACCTACAAAGCGATGCAAATAATAGCCTTGGGTTTTACAAACTTCAACTGAAAGAAGAAAACCTAAAGACCATAGGCACTTGTGGACTAATAAAAAAGAAATGTTTTGGATGATGCTATATTGGTTTTCCAATACTTTGGAATAATATCAAGGTTCACTTAAGATCCCACGATATTAATAAACAAATAGCCTATTTTTGCAAATCAATTATTTCAAAAGCAAAAATCACAATTCAAGATGTACATATACAATGTAACGGTCAACATAGATGATAGTGCTCACGACGAATGGCTAAAATGGATAAAGGAGCACATACCACAAGTATTGGCCACTGGTAAGTTCAAAGATGCAAAATTAACCAAAGTACTGGTGGAAGAAGAAATGGGGGGACAAACCTATTCCATTCAATATCGTTCCTATTCTCGTGAAGCATTGGACGCATACTATAGAGAAGATGCCGAAAGACTCAGAACAGATGGTTTAAAGAAATTTGCAGACAAAATGCTAGCTTTCAGAACAGAACTGAAAATTATTGATGAATATTCAGTAAATTTCAAGTAACTGGTTTTGAAGAAAAAAATCAAGCAATATTTCATATACGTCATAGGAACGTTGCTTATTGTATTAACCTGTGTGAATTTCATCTTTACAGGTTTGCATGATAGTGGTAGAATTGGAATGTTGGTTGGTTTAACGATAGCCCAAGTAATATTGCCTATCCTAGTCTTTAAAACAAAATGGCATACAAAGTTAATGATGATTGTCATCCTTAATGTTATCCCCTTTAGTGCCACAAAATCAATAACGCGTAAATTATATGCTTTGGAAATACCTGAAGCCTATATTTCAAATAGAGTAGATTTAATTGGCTATGTCTTTTATTTTCTAATTTCAATTATGATGATTGAAATATGCTTAATACTAGGTCCTAGTCGAATTTTTAATAAAAAAACGAATAACCATGGCTCAGAGACCGAATAACCACCAAGTAAAAGCCAAGAAGTTCTTAGGTCAACATTTTTTAGAAGATGAAACCATAGCAGAACAAATTGCAGATTCCTTGTTATTGAAAAATTACAAGAATGTTTTGGAAATTGGTCCAGGGATGGGAGTTTTAACAAAGTATCTTCTAAAGAAACCCATTACGACCTATGTTATAGAAATAGATACGGAAAGTGTAGAATACCTGCAAAACAACTATCTTAATCTAGCTCCAAGAATACTGGAAAAGGATTTTTTAAAATACGACTTGAGTGAAACCTTCAAAGATGAACCCTTTGCTATAATTGGAAACTTCCCTTATAACATCTCTACACAAATCGTATTCAAAACCTTGGAATTGAGAAATCGAATTCCTGAATTCTCCGGAATGTTTCAAAAAGAAGTTGCCGAACGCATCTGTTCCAAAGAAGGGAGCAAAGTATACGGAATCTTGTCGGTTTTAACACAAGCATTCTATGATGCCGAATATTTATTCACCGTACCTCCTACAGTCTTCAATCCACCTCCAAGAGTTGAATCAGGAGTTTTAAGACTCACCAGAAAAGCCGATTATAGCTTGCCTTGTGACGAGAAGTTGTTTTTCAAGGTAGTAAAGACAGCCTTTCAACAACGAAGGAAAACACTTCGTAACAGTTTAAAAACATTGAATCTAAGTGATAATTTAAAAGCAAATAGTATCTTTGGCAAGCGTCCAGAACAATTAAGTGTTTCCCAGTTTATAGAACTCACCGGTTTTATAGAAAAGGATGCAATGGACACAGAATAAAAACATAATTAAAATGCTATATTGAGCATCTCGATTCCAAACAAAACATATGGAAATCGTTTTTAGCAGCATTATCAAATTAGTCCCCGGTGGAAGAAAACAACGAAAACATTCAGTTTAAAATAAGCGATGAGCTTATTGACAATGTAGAACAATTGATAAATTCGAGAAATGACACGAAAATTCTTGAATTATTAAATGATTTGCACCACGCCGATACTGCAGAAATCTTAGATGAACTCAAAATTGAGCAAGCCACCTACATCATAAAGCTCCTAGATAGCGAAAAAACGTCGGAAATCCTTATAGAGCTTGACGATGATGATCGCGAAAAAATCCTTTCCGCATTATCCGCAAAGGAAATTGCCGAGAAAATCGAGGAATTGGATACGGATGATGCTGCCGATATAATAGCAGAACTTCCAGAAGAAAGAAAGGAAGAGGTCTTTTCCAAAATTGAAGATGAAGAACACAAGGCAGAAATACAAGAACTACTTACCTATAGCGAAGACACTGCTGGTGCTTTGATGGCGAAAGAGCTTGTAAGGGTCAATGAAAATTGGACGGTAACTCAGTGTGTCAAAGAAATGCGAGCTCAAGCTGAGGAAGTTACAAGGGTACACTCCATCTATGTTGTGGATAACAGTGAAAAACTAATAGGACGCCTATCGTTGAAAGATCTGCTCATGGCATCTCCTAGAGCCCACATCTCTGCCGTATACATACCGAAGGTTGATTATGTCAAGGTAGATGAAGCCATAGACGGAGTCGCCAGAGTCATGCAAAAATACGATTTGGAAGCGATCCCTGTCGTCGATGAAAACAAAATACTTCTTGGACGCATAACCATAGACGACATTGTAGATGTCATTAAGGAGGAAGCTGAAAAAGATTATCAACTCGCAGCAGGTATTACGCAAGATGTCGAAGCAGATGACAGCATAATAGAACTGACAAGAGCAAGATTGCCTTGGCTATTCCTAGGACTCATTGGAGGTATTGGAGCCTTTTTGATAATGGAAGGGTTTCACGGTGCGTTCGAAAAATATGCCGTACTATTCTTTTTCACACCATTAATTGCCGCAATGGCAGGAAATGTAGGTGTTCAATCCAGCGCCATCATCGTTCAAGGTCTAGCTAACGATGACGTCAAAGGAAGCATCAACAATCGCTTGATCAAAGAAATGCTGCTGGCTGCCTTAAACGGCGTAATACTAGCCTTGTTTCTGTTTTTTTTCGTTTGGGGCTATACGACAGAAATCCCAAAAGCATTGGCCATATCTGTATCTTTAGTGGTCGTCATCATCGTCGCAGGCCTCATAGGCACCTTCGTACCCTTGTTTTTAGATAAGAAAGGAATTGATCCTGCAATAGCTACAGGACCTTTTATTACTACTAGCAATGACATTTTTGGTATCTTGATCTATTTCTGGATCGCGAAATTGATTCTAAACATATGATCCGTCCAAAAATCAAGTACCCACCAACTCTTCATTTAATATAAAACTTTGTAAATTTAAGCCTCATTATATAAAATTAGGCGCTACATATGAAGTCGATAAACATTAAAGAAAAACACTTGGAATTCAACCAACAATGGCACCCTCACAGAATAGCCATTGTAGACAACATGCAAGTCCTTCTTGCCAAATTGAAAGGTGAGTTCGTTTGGCATAGCCATGAAGAGGAAGATGAATTGTTTCAAGTCGTAAAAGGCACTTTATATATGCAGTTTAGGGGCAGAACCGAAATTGTAAAAGAAGGCGAAATAATAGTGATTCCAAAGGGTGTGGAACACAACCCCGTAACCAAAGACGGAGAGGAAGTACACGTATTGCTTTTCGAAAAGCTCACCACTGCACATACTGGAAACGTGACTCACGAGAAAACAAAAACCGAATACCCTTCCATATGAAACCGATCATCAGATCGAACGCAATCTAATCAAATTCAATAACAAAAGACCAATTACCACTTTTGTGGCAAATAGATATGAGAATCCTTCACCTAGATACCAATCACCCACTGTTAATTGATCAACTAGACGCATTGGGTTGTAACAATGATGAAAATTATACAGCTCCGAAAGAAGACATTGAAAAGATCATTCACAACTATGATGGTTTTATCATAAGGAGCAGGTTCAGCATAGATGCAAGTTTTATTGATGCTGCTATCAATCTAAAGTTCATAGGACGAGTTGGTGCCGGGTTGGAAAACATAGACTGTGAATATGCAGAAAAAAAGGGAATAGCCCTAATTGCTGCTCCAGAAGGAAATCGCAATGCAGTAGGGGAACATAGTCTAGCCATGTTGCTGTCTTTGTTCAACAAATTGAACAAATCCGACAAGGAAGTACGTTTGGGCCAATGGCTTAGAGAAGACAATCGCGGAATCGAATTGGACGGCAAGACAGTTGGACTCATTGGTTATGGTAATATGGGAAAGGCCTTCGCCAAGAAATTAAGGGGCTTCGATGTCCAAGTCCTATGTTATGACATAAAAGCAGATGTCGGGGACCTAAACGCCGAACAAGTCACTTTGGAGGAGTTCCAAAAACGTGTGGATGTCGTAAGCCTACATACACCAGAAACACCTTTGACAACAGCTATGGTAAACGCTGCATTCATAAATGCATTTCATAAACCTTTTTGGCTCATAAATACTGCACGAGGCAAAAGTGTAGTGACGGCAGATTTGGCAAGTAGCCTCAAGTCTGGCAAGGTATTAGGTGCTGGGTTGGATGTATTGGAATATGAAAAATCATCTTTCGAAAACCTATTTAACAACAAAGACATGCCAGAAGCCTTTCAATATCTAATACAAGCTGAAAACGTCATACTATCCCCGCACGTGGCTGGCTGGACGTTAGAAAGCAAGGAAAAGTTAGCCCAAACCATAGTGGACAAGATTAAAGCTCAATTTTATTAATTTTATAAACTAGACACTCTTTTTTAATGATTTAACCTGATTCCCGTTCTCACGGAAAATGAATATGAAAAAAACGATTCTCGTATTTAGCGGACTCATACTTGCAATACTCCTATTGTTTCAGTTCAGCAAATACGCTTTGATTTCCAATAATTTAAAAATCGAAATTGCAATAGCGACAATCGCCATCATCTTCTTTTTTGTCGGCATATACATCAATAAAAGAAGTCTACATAAAACAACAGACACATCCCCAATCATCGACCACAAAAAAATCGAAGAATTGGAAATTAGCAAACGCGAGTATGAAGTGCTTCTAAACATTTCTGAGGGATTGTCAAACAAAGAAATAGCAGATAGATTATTCTTGTCGGAAAGCACCATAAAAACACATGTCTCCAGTTTGTTGGTAAAACTAAATGCAAAGAGACGTACACAAGCCATCTTAATAGCAAAATCCCTTCAAATCATTTAAAATACCTATTTTTAAACTAAAGTATGAGGTCTTTGGTACTTTAGTATGAGACCAAAAATGCGCTATTGGATTACTTTTGAATCATAAATTCAAACTAAACAATTATGAAAAGCACAGTAATTAAATTTGGTAGTTATGGTTTACTCCTGTCAATAATTCTCTTTTTGTTCGCATTGTGGCTAGGTAAAGGAATGAGCTATTCCATTCAGGAAGTTTTTGGCTATGTGACCATGATTGCTTCTTTATCCTTTATTTTCTTTGGCATAAAACATTATCGTGACCAAGTAAACAATGGCATCGTTTCTTTGGGAAAAGGATTTACAATTGGACTACTGATCTCTACTTTCGTCGGTTTTGGAATTGGTATTGCAGACTACATATACACCACGGTGATCAATCCTGATTTTGCCACGGAGTATCTAGACTCCACATTAAAGACAATGAAGGCCAACCTTCCTCCTGAGGAATTTAAAGTTCAAAAAGAGACTTTGGTCAAACAAATGAAAGACTATGGAGGCTCCGGTTTCATGGCTTTCATCATGTTTGCTACCGTAGTACTCATAGGATTAATCATATCCTTGATATCCGCATTGATTTTACAACGTAAACACTAAATAACATGACATCTAAAGCAACCTCTCCAGAAGAATACATTAGCGAGCTTCCTGAAGACAGAAAAGCACCCATAACCAAACTGAGACAAATAATCTTGAAAAACCTCCCCAAAGGAATGAAAGAAACCATGAATTATGGCATGCTTGGGTATGTGATACCGCATAGCGTATACCCAGGTGGCTACCATTGCGACACGAAATTGCCATTGCCATTCATGAATTTGGCATCTCAAAAAAACTTCATTGCCGTTTACCATATGGGAATGTATGCCGAAAAAGAAATCTTAGATTGGTTTACCAACGAGTACTCCAAACGTTGCAAATACAAATTGGACATGGGTAAAAGTTGTGTTCGTTTCAAAAAAATGGAAGACATACCATACGGTCTTATCGGTGAATTAACAGCAAAGATGAGTACAGAAGAATGGATAGAGATCTATGAGACCAACATAAAGAAGAAATAATATTCTCAAAAACAGAAAAATAGAACTAGGGTTTCTCTTCAAAGGAAATCACAAAAAAAAGAAAATCATGAAAAAACGTGTTACAGGAATTGGTGGGCTGTTCTTTAAGACGAAAGACCCCAAACAGACTAAGGAATGGTATAAAAAGCACTTAGGATTCAACACAGACGACTATGGCTGCACCTTTTGGTGGAAAGACAAAGAAGGCAATGATTGTTCCACACAATGGAGTCCATTTTCAGAAGACACCAAATACTATGAGCCTTCTAAAAAAGATTTCATGTTCAATTATCGCGTAGAGAACTTACGCGAATTGCTAACTACACTTAAAGAAGAAGGAGTCACGGTCGTAGGCGAAATTGAGGAATATGACTATGGCAAATTTGGCTGGATATTGGACAACGATGGTAACAAGATAGAATTATGGGAACCCATAGACAAGGCCTTTTTGTAGATAAAACATTTTTTTTATTAACTTTAAGCACATAATCATTAATCATATAACTAATGTCTGACGAAAAAAATTTAGGTGACGATCTCAACGATATGTTGGGAGACGCAAAAGAAGGTGCAAAAAAAGCAGCTGAAAAAGCCAGTGAAATAGCTGGTGAAGCAAAAGAGAAAGCGACAGAGTTTGCTGAAGATGCAAAGGAAACTGCATCCGAGTTTGCCGATAGTGCCAAAGAAACATTCAACAACGTAACCTCCAATGAAAACAAGAAGGTACTCGCTGGGGTATTGGGAATACTTGTAGGTGGATTTGGCATTCATAAATTTATTTTAGGTTATAATAAAGAAGGTGTAATACAAATTTTATTATCTCTTGTATGTGGCATCGGTGCAATCATCGGGCTTATAGAAGGGATTATGTACTTAACAAAATCGGACGAAGAGTTTTACAACACCTACCAAGTAGGTAAAAAACCTTGGTTCTAAAATATACGAAAAAGTCTAAATTAACATTTTAGACTTTTTTTAAACATATTATTATCGTAATATTGCAATATACAAATAAGTATAACTTATGGGATTTTCAAAAAAACACATCTTCGATGAGCAACAAAATCAAGCTGCCTTGATAACAAAGGTTCTTGGCCATCCGGCACGCATTTCGATCATACAGCACATCAGTCAAAACAAATGTTGCAATTGCAATGAATTGGTCCAAAACATTGGTTTGGCTCAGCCTACGATCTCCCAACATTTAAATGAGATCAAAAAGATAGGCTTACTCGATCAGGACGCAAAAGGCAAAAATCTTTTCTACTCCATCAACGTCGAACGATTGAATGACTGTAGGCGCGTCATAAATGATTTTTTTGTAAAAACTCAAATAAACTGCTGCAAATAATGAATACTCAAGAATTTTTAACCGTATTGGCTGAACACCAAGGTAAACCTTTGTTGTTTGAATACGCTCCAAACCTATTGGTTGGCGCAAACTACCATATCACAGAAGTAAAGCACCTTACAATAGACTCTGTCGATTGTGGTGCACAAACAGATACTTGGAAAGAAACCATAATACAACTATGGGAAAGCCCTAGTGAATTGGGGAAAACCGAATATATGAGTGCATACAAGGCGTTGGCCATTCTCAAGAAAGTTGGTATGATGAAGAGCTATGTGTTGGATGCCGAAGTAAAATTCGAATATAGTAATGCAAATTTTCACACCGCCCAACTATTTGTTAACGATTTCGAAATACGAAACAACAACCTAATCATTAAATTAGCTGTAGAGAAAACAGATTGCAAGGCAAAAGAACTCTGTGGTGTTCCCGAATCTTCTGAAGCAAGTACAGAAACGTCTTGCGCCCCAGAAAGTGGATGTTGCTAAGTTATGAACTCACTTGTCATAAGGCCTTTGATGAATACTGATTGGGAATCTGTTTCAAGAATCTATGAAGAAGGCATTAGAACAGGCATAGCGACTTTTGAGACAGAAGTTCCCAATTGGGAACAATGGAACAAAAAACATGTTTCGTCTTGCAGATTGGTGGCCGAATTAAATGGTGATGTCGTAGGTTTCGCAGCCCTGTCCAAAGTGTCCAATCGCAAAGTATACAAAGGCGTTGCAGAAGTTAGCGTATATGTTTCCGAAAAACATAGAGGGCAACATATCGGTGTTACTTTGTTAAAACAGCTAATAGAAGATAGTGAAACAAATGGTTTTTGGACCCTGCAAGCTGGTGTTTTCTCTGAAAACTCAGCTAGTATAAATTTACATATGCAATGTGGATTCAGGATAGTAGGCATACGGGAGAAAATAGGTAGAAGAGATGATGAATGGTATGACAACCATTTTCTGGAAAGAAGAAGCACAAAATAAAAGTCTAATTAAAAAATCCGTACTTACGGAAACAAATATGAAAAACGTACTGGTACTATGTACAGGAAACTCCTGTCGCAGTCAAATGGCACATGGTTATTTAAATGAATTTTCAAAAGGCAAAGCAACAATCTATAGTGCAGGTATAGAAACTCACGGATTGAACCCAGGCGCATTGTCCATAATGAAAGAGGATGGCTTGGACATTTCCCATCATACATCAAACAATGTCACTGAATATGATTCCATTGATTTTGATTTTATAATTACTGTATGCGATCACGCCAACGAAAATTGTCCTTTCATTCCTAGTAAAAATGCGAAGCGACTACATCACAACTTCTTTGACCCATCGAAGGTAGAAGGTTCGGAAGATGAAAAACACGAAGCCTTCCTAAAAGCAAGAAATGAGATAAAAAGCTATTTCAAACAGTTTATTGAGGATCACCTAGTTCAATCCATAGTCCAAGGGTAAGGCATCCCCCACTCTTTGGTTTCCCATGAAACCACCAAACAAGACCTGTTCTATGGGATTGTGATTTCCAAAAACATCTATGACAAATGTTTTCACTTCACTTCTTATGACAGATTGTTTGTTCTTATATAGTATGTTAAGTTCATTGGGAATGGTGACTTCTGTAGTATTCAAGCTATCGTTTTTCCTTGTGAAAATATAATATGCTGGGGTGACTTGGGAAGATCCTTTGAAGATCTTATAACGGTCTTCTTTCAATGCTTCGCTTGATATGGACCTCATGAAATGCAATACAGATCCCTTATAGGCTTTTTCTCTATTTTTGAGGGCTCTTTTGTGCTTCTTTGAAATTTCTGCCTTAAATAAGGAAGTTCCGGAATAATATACGGAGTGCAATACATACCAATTATCTTGATTATCCTTTACGGTAGCCCTGAGATTGCCTTTGGTATCATACTGTACCACAAACTCCTTCAAATCGTATGTGATTACATAATCCAAGGCTTTATTATTTATGATCAAAGGCCGTTTGGCCGAAGCAGTCAATTGCTTCTTGGTTGTGTTGAACCGCAAGACAATATCATTCTCATTAAGAATTTCACATGCTTCGGAAAACTTTGAAAAGCCGAGAAACTGCTTCTTGAATTGCTTTAATTTGTATGCTCTGGTCCATTCGTCCTCATATTCTATGAACACCTCATCCAAGGCACTTATGTCTTCTTCCAACATAATGCGATACTTCTTGTCATACTCGAATGAAGATATCGAAACGGTCTTATATCCCATGAAAGACACCACCAAAGGAGAACTTATCTTGTTTTCCAATTCGAATGAAAACTCACCTTCGAAGTTCGTTATAGTGCCAACTGTGGTATTGTCGAAATAAACGGAAGCACCAGCAATGGGCTCCTTTGTCTTTTCATCTACAACGACACCAAACAAGTGTTGTGAAAATGAAACATTCGATAAAAAGAGGAAAAAAAACAAAGTACATCCAATAGACTTACTCATTCTTACTTATCTTCATTGGTTCCCGAAAATTTACGTTCCAGCTCGGCTTGAAATTCCTCCATGACCGGACGCACCGTACTTTCTGGCAAATCTGATATCTTGATATACATCAAGCCGTCTACCGCATTGTTGAAAAGAGGATCTACATTGAAACCTATCAATCTACAATTTTGCTTAATGTACTTCTTCAACAGCACAGGCAATCGCAATGCTCCTGGTTCGATTTCATCTATTACCTTGTCAAATTTATTCAAATCTGCAGCAGTTGAGTCAAAAACGAAATCCTTGTCTGCATCATTCAACTTCACCTTGAATGCCTTCTTGGGATGCACGTACTGTGCTACGTATGGATCATAGTAATGAGACTTCATAAACTCGATCATCAAGGATTTAGAAAAATTCGAAAACTGGTTGCTAATACTGACTCCTCCTATTAGATATTTATGCTCAGGAAAACGTAGTGTGGTGTGTACAATACCTTTCCACAACAAAAACAAAGGCATCGGTTTTTGTTGATATTGCTTTATTATGAAGGCTCTACCCAATTCCAAGGACTCACTCATCATCTTATGAAGTTCTGGCTCGAAACGAAACAAGTCTTGAAGATAGAATCCATCTATGCCATATTTTTCGAAGATTTTGGCACCTAGCCCCATTCTATAGGCCCCTGCCAAAACATTGGCTTCACAGTCCCACAGAAACATATGATGATAGTAACTGTCAAACTCATCCAAGTCGATGGCCTCGTTGGTCCCTTCCCCTACAGCTCTGAATGTGATCTCCCTTAAACGTCCTATTTCCCTTAGGATATTTGGGATCTTCCTTGCTGGTGACAAATACACTTCGTAATTTTTACTTTTCAGCAACCTATTGTCGTCTTCCCTCAACATCTCCACTTCTTCAATCATTACCTCTGTCTTCACAGGAGTAACTATTTTTTTAGGTGGCTTAGTGGGTTTTGGAGGCTTCAGGGTAGAAGAAATGGTATCTCTCAAATTCTCCTTTGGTTCGAAGGCATTGGAAAGCATATAGGTCTTCTTCCTAACGAAAGCCGAAAAACTATCTAAACTCTCATGTTCGTTTTGATCTTTCACCGATATAGGCCTCCCTATTCGAACTTTGATTGTCCTACGTTTCTGAGTCAACAACTCCGATGGCAATTTGGCTGTTCTAAATGTATCGCTAATCTTAGATAGCTTATAAAACAACTTGCTGTTTTTGGCATGAAAATAAATAGGTACGATAGGTACATTTGCCTTTTGCGCGAGTTTCATGGCAGCTTCCTCCCAAGGTTTGTCCACTACAAGCTTTCCATCCCTGTAGGTAGACACTTCACCAGCTGGGAAGATACCAAGGGGGTGCCCTTCTCTCAAATGCATTATTGCATTTTTGAAACCAGAAATACTGGACTTTGCATCCTTTCTATCCTCAAAAGGATTAACAGGCATTATATAAGGTTTCATCGGCTCTATACGATGTAATAGAAAGTTGGCTATAATTTTAAAATCCGGTCGTTTCTCCAACATGAGCTTCAACAACAAAATACCATCAATTCCACCCAATGGATGGTTGGATATCGTTATGTACGCTCCATCTTTAGGTAACCGCTTCAAATCTTCTTCTGGTATTTCAAACTTAATTTGAAACTCGTCAAGAATAGCATCCAAAAACTCTGTATCGCTTAAATGCTTGTTACGATTATAAATTCTATTAAGTGTGGATATTTTTAGAATCTTCATTAAAAGCCAACCAATGAAAGTACCTATAAACCCGTACTTATTTAGGTTTATTGCTTTTGAAACTTCTTTAGCCGTAACTAATCCCATTCTTTATTTTTGTTTTTTTTAGATATTTACAAATGTAACAAATACATTACTTAGTTACTATTTGTATCGTTTCTTGAAACAACTGCTTCAATAATACGATTTTATCCTTCTCCAAAGCTTTGATTGAAAGATCATCGTAATGCCTTATCGTATACAATGAGACATCTTGATGGCAAGTTACCTTGAATTTTGCTTTTAAATGTAACAATAGTTTCTCTAAATTATTATATGCATCATCAAAACATACCGAAAAACTTATGGCAGAATTCTGAATCACATCCACTTTCATCTTATGCGACGCCAACAAATTGAAAATTTCACTTATGTTTTCCTCCACTACATATGAGAAATCCAAAGTTGAAAGAGACAACAACACTTGATTTTGCTTTAAAATGAAACAAGGAATCTTCGGGCTTATGCCTTTTGCCTTATTGACTGTCGTTCCTGGGTCTTCAGGGTTCAAAAACGATTTCACATATAATGGAATCTCCTTTTGTTGTAGCGGCTGTAAGGTTTTCGGATGAATTACAGAAGCGCCATAGAAAGCCAACTCGATTGCCTCGGTATAGGATATGGCATGCAGCAATTGCGTGTTTTCAAAAATTCTCGGATCCCCGTTTAATACTCCTGGAACGTCTTTCCAAATCGTTACGCTTTCGGCATTTAGGCAGTAGGCAAAAATAGCTGCCGTATAATCGCTCCCCTCCCTTCCCAAAGTCGTAGTGAAATTGTTTTTGTCACTCCCCAAAAAACCCTGGGTTATATACAATGTATCAGGATCTATGCTTTTGGAAACAAGTTCTTGTGTGGCTTCCCAATCTACGTTTGCCCCTCTATAGTAGTTATCCGTCTTGACACAAGCCCTTACATCCAACCAATTGTTCTTAAACCCTTTTTCATTTAAATAGAAACTAATGATGGCGGTAGACAACAATTCCCCGTAACCAATTACTTGATCATAGACAAAACTATAATCTGGTGATTTGTTCGTTTTGAAAAAAACATCCAATTCCTCAAACAATTCACTTATAGCTCCAAAGACTGCATGCTGGCTACTTTCAAACAATTCTAGCAAAACATTTCTATGAAACGTTTTTACATTCTCTATTTCATCCTGTAGGTTTAATTTGTCGTTAAGATAAACATCTATGACTCGTTCGAAGGCATTTGTCATTTTCCCCATGGCAGAAACAACGATGAGCGTATTGTCGCTCCCTACTTTTCTCAATACTTCAATGACATTCTTTACGCCACCCGCATCTTTTACAGAGGCTCCACCAAACTTAAATACTCTCATTATATGGCATTAATATAATTCTCAATCCCTTTTTCATCCAATTGCACAACATCCCAATCCCTCATCACATTGGCGCCTTTCTTTTCATAGAATCCAATTGCAGGTTCATTCCAATCTATGACCTCCCAACCTATGCGTTTAACACCCAAACCGTGTCCGTACTTAACGACTTCATTCAACAATGCCGTTCCCAAACCACTGCCTCTCATTATTTCACTTACAATCAAATCCTCCAAATGCAAAACCTCCCCTTTCCATGTGGAGTAACGCATATATACCAATGCAATTCCTACAATCTTTTCATTATGCTCCGCCACAAAGCATTTAAACTTTGGACGCTCACCAAAACCATCGCTTTGCAACTGTTCAACAGAGACTTCCACGGCATCAAGCTCTTTTTCATAATCCGCCAACTCCATTATTAAATCGAGTACTTGTCGCATATCATCTTTTTTTGCAAATCTGATAGAAAAACCCATAACTTTAATTTTACATCAAATATAGTTTAAAGTTAAATAGCTTGACATATTAATATAACACGAAACGATGTAGTTTGTTAAAAAATGCGATATTTGCAAATAAATGCATCTAAGTTTAAAACATAGATAAAAAAACAAACAGCCAACTCTTTATGTCTCGAAAAAATAAAACTCTAGGAGAGTTTATCATTGAAAATCAGTCATCATTCAAATACACGTCTGGTGAATTGTCAAGACTAATAAATTCAATCCGCCTAGCAGCAAAAGTCGTAAATCACGAGGTTAACAAAGCCGGATTGGTTGACATCATCGGCGCTGCTGGGGACACGAACATTCAAGGGGAAGACCAACAAAAACTGGATGTATATGCCAACGAAAAATTCATACAGACATTGACCAATAGGAACATTGTCTGCGGCATAGCCAGTGAAGAGGAGGATGATTTCATTTCCATAAACAGTCAGGATGAAAACAACCAAAACAAATATATCGTATTGATAGATCCCTTGGATGGATCTTCCAACATAGATGTAAATGTTTCCGTAGGTACTATTTTTTCTATCTATAGACGCATTACACCTGTAGGCACCCCTGTAACCATTGAAGATTTTCTTCAAAAGGGCAATCAACAAGTAGCAGCTGGCTATATCGTATATGGTACATCCACAATGCTCGTTTACACAACCGGAGATGGCGTAAACGGATTTACGTTGAATCCTGCCATAGGTACTTTCTACCTATCTCACCCAGATATGCAATTCCCAGAGGATGGCAACATCTATTCCGTAAACGAAGGAAACTACATTCACTTTCCCCAAGGCGTGAAAGATTACATAAAATATTGTCAAATGGAAGAAGACAATAGACCATACACATCCAGGTACATTGGATCCTTGGTTTCCGATTTTCATAGAAATATGATTAAGGGAGGTATTTACATGTATCCAAAAAGCTCAAAGAACTCCAACGGAAAATTACGTTTGCTATACGAATGCAACCCAATGGCTTTGCTTGCTGAACAAGCAAATGGAAAAGCAAGTGATGGTTTTACCAGAATATTGGATATTGATCCAACGGAACTACACCAACGTGTTCCTTTTTTCTGTGGAAGCAAGAAAATGGTGGAGAAAGTAGAATTTTTCATACAGAAAAGTAAATAAACCTCTTTTTCTAGTAATTTTTCCTATTTTTACTTTTCACAACAATCAATTATGGCCAAGCAGGAAAAAACCAATACAGATGATGCTAATGTACCTGATCAAACATCTAAGATCGATGCGATTAAGCAACTCCTTTTTGGAGAAAACATACAAGAATACAACTCGGAATTTGAAGCTGTAAAACGAGATATTCTAGAAAAGAAGAAAGAGCTGGAATACTTGATAGATGATGTCAAGGCAGAATTACTTCAGAACATAGACAATCTAAGTACGGACATTAACATCAGAATCACCGAACTGGAAAACACCATAGAGGACAAAGCCAGTGCTTTGGAAGACAAAAAATTAGACAGAAAAATATTTGGCGACTTGCTAATAAAGCTTGGTGAGAAGATAAGTCAGTAATTGATTTTATAAGTCTCATTTATGAATCAGGAAGACAAACTTAACATATTGAAAGACATCTTGCTCACAGATGAGCGAGAGTATGCTTCTTCCATTCAAAAAAAAATAGAGCTATTAGAGGAGACCATAAACAAGCAAAAGAATCTATCTCAGAAGATAGATCCCATCATTGACGAGAAACTCAAAGAATTTGTTGCAGAAATTCCAAAAACTTTGGGCCCTGTAATCACGGAAACCTTGAAGGAGGAAATCAAAAACTCTCAAAATGCGGTAGTGGAAGCTCTTTTCCCCATTATGGGAAAAATGATTAAAAAGTACATACAACACGAAATAAGAGTGTTGTCCGAGCAAATAAATTCCAAACTGAACAATTCTTTTTCCTTCGAAAACCTAAAACGAAGATTCAAAGCAAAGTTCTTAGGCGTTAATGAAGGAGAATTAGTTCTACAAGAGTCACTTAGACCAAAAATAGAGCAACTCATGGTTATCGAAAAAGGTTCTGGTTTGATCATTTCCGAGTATTCCAAGACAATGGACATAGAAGAGGATATGGTCGCAGGAATGCTTACTGCCATAAAGAGTTTTGCTGAAGATGCCTTTGAACAAGATAATCAAGAACTACAGTACATTGAGTACGATACATATCATATCCACATTCAGAATTTTTCATCTTATTATATAGCTGTTGTTATTTCTGGCACATTTAATGTTATATTTAAAGGAGAACTAGAAAATAAATTGCTAGATTTCGCGCAAAACCATATTAATAAAAACGATTTAGAAAACAGGGAAGCCTTTTCTAAAAAATTAAAAGCATATTTCGATAATGAAAATCTCTAAGAAAATAGTTTTACTCGGCCATTTTGGCGTTGGTAAATCCTCCCTCATTAGACGTTTTGTAGAGAACACCTTTTCAGAAGATTACAAAGTAACCATTGGTGTACACATATTAAAAAAAACAGTAACACTCAACAAGGAGGACAAAGACGTGTCTTTGATCATTTGGGACCTGGAAGGTAACGATGACATAAACAACACCCGAATGTCCTACCTTTTGGGAACAAATGGTTTTATATACGTATTCGATGTCACAAGGCCATCCACATACGAAAACTTGGAATCTGACCTTAAATTCATAGAGAGCAAATACGCAAATGTCCCCATAAAAGTCGTCGGAAACAAAAATGATCTAGTAACAAAAGAGTTTTTAAAGCAGAACAACGATAAATTTGGCCGTTTAACGAATTGCTATACAAGCGCCAAAACAGGAAATAATGTTGAGGATCTTTTTAATAAATTAGCAGGAGAGCTAATTAAATAACGATCTAAATGTTAAAAGCATACAAAGAAAAATATGCAAAAGCTTTAATTCAATACTCCATAATAGACCTATCAGGTCTTATTGTTGAGTCGGATGATGTATTGTTCCCAAATATGGTAAATCAAAACATTGTGGACATTCATCCTTTCTTTGAATGTTTTTCTCCGTTATTACTATCCAAGAATGAAGAATTCATATTCTCCTGCATTCATTTGGATTACAATGGCAAAAGCATCATTGGAGATGTCATCTTGCAAACATTTGATGGAGACAAGTTTCCTCTATTGACAATGCATGACCTGACATCTCATTATAACAACTATCAAACCACGGCTCAAGTAAGAAATGAATCCGTGATACATTCTCAAATCCTAGAACTTAAAAACAGTTATCTAAAAGAGAAAGAAGAGTTCAAGAACACCTTCATTGCCAATTTTAGTCACGAGTTACGTGACCCTTTAACGGGTATAATCACATTCTCGGACATTTTGGAAAAGTCAGGATTGAACCAACAGCAGCAAAATTATATAAACATCATGAAATCTTCTTCTAATTTCTTGAAGAGTATGATTGATGACATTTTGGACCTTTCCAAAATAGAAGTCGGAAAGCTGGATCTAGTAATAGAACCATTTGACCTCATTGAACTCATTGAGGACTTAAAAAGCAGCTATACCGTTAAAGCCAAACAAAGAGGATTGGAATTCCACTCGAACTTCAGTGAAAAATTACCACAAATATTGGGTGGAGATGCTTTGAGGTTGAGACAAGTATTGACAAACCTCTTAAACAATGCCTTCAAATTCACCCAGTCAGGAAGTATAACATTCAATGTTTCCCTAAACCAGATACGAGCCCAAAAGGCAAGTGTTCATTTTGAAGTTGTAGATACTGGAATAGGAATAAAAGAAGAAAACATAAAAGACATATTCAATAGTTTTACACAGATAAATAATCAAAACTCCTATAAAGGGGTCGGTTTGGGACTATCGATAGCAAAATACTTGGTTGAACTGACAAAAGGTAAAATAAATGTGACCTCGGAGTACGGAAAGGGGTCAACATTTTCTACGAGCATCAATTTCCTAGCCACACATAGTTTAAAATTGAATAAAAAGCCTCGACCTAAACAAGTGGCTTTTGTCAAGGACAAAAAATACAATATCCTCTTGGTTGAGGATTCGGAAATCACCCAGTTGTCCGTTCTCAAGATACTGGCATCCAGAGGTCAGTTTTTCTTGGACATAGTCTATACTCCTGAAGATGTCCTATCGAAAATATCCAACTACGACAATGAATTCGACCTGGTACTCATGGACATTAAACTTAAAGAAAACGATGGGGATGACATCGCCAAGCTAATTAGGAAACTCCCCGAAAAACAACACAGAAAAATCCCCATAATAGCTCTGACGGCAAAAGTTTTCAAAGAAGATTTGAAACGTTATAAGAAAGCAGGGATAAACGATGTCATAAAAAAACCCTTTGACGAAGTCAGCCTGTTGGACACGATGTCCAAATACCTGAAATAAAGATCCCCTAACATTGTAAATTCTTAAAGTTTGTATCTCTAAGAATTTAACGTATATTTAATTCTCCCTAACAGACCATTTACCAAACTAACTATAATCTGATGCTTAGCGCTTACGACAAAACCTATAGTAGATTTGTAAACCAAATGATCCTTATTGATCAAAAAGGAGAAATTATCGATAATGACTGCAACATATTTGAATCGATAAACGGAAAACAAATCGATACTATACACCCCTTTTTTGAATCTCTTGCACCACTCATTGACAGAGAGGACAAGGAATACGACTTTAGTTGTGTCAACCTAAACGTAGAAGGTAAAAATCATATTGTAGATCTATCTTTCAAAACATTTGAAGACGATGACAATGCCTTGATCACAATACACGACTTGACATCACAGTACAGCAAATACCAAACCGTAGCCCAACTGAGAAACAATGCCAAGGTACAATCTGAGATATTCTCCTATGAAAATGAGCTCATCACGAAAAAAGAAGCCTTCAAGGATAATTTCATAACTAACTTCAGCCATGAAATCAGAACACCTATAAACACCATCGGTGGAACTGCGGAATTTCTAGAAAACTCAAATCTTTCCCAGACGCAACTCTATAGCCTCAAGGTCATAAAAAGCACGAACGAGAAATTGAAGTACATGGTTAACGACATTTTAGACCTTTCCAAGATTGAATCTGGATATCTTTCGATCATTGAAAATGAAATAAACCTGATGGATGAGCTTCAAACCATAGCAGACATCTACACCAAAAAATGTGAACTTAAAGGTTTGACGCTGGATTGTGAAATAGATGAAAACTGCCCAAAGTATCTTATTTCGGACAAATTCAGACTAGCGCAGGTATCCGGCAACCTAATAGGCAATGCCATAAAGTTCACAAATACAGGAACGGTTACGCTCAAGGTAAGAGTCGTCGAGAAAAACACCAAAATGACAACTTTGGAATTTCTTGTCTCAGACACGGGCATAGGCATTGAAAAAGACAAAATAGATTCAATCTTCGATAGCTTCTATCAAATAAACAACAAACAAGCCAACAAAGGCGCAGGTTTGGGATTGGCCATAGTAAAACGGATAGTAGAGGCTTTAAACGGAGAGATATCCGTTTCGAGTACCACAGGAAAAGGTTCTACATTTAAAATCGTCTTCCCATTTAAAATTTCCCAAAACCGTACTATGGAAACCATTTCGATTCAACAGGAAAAGGTCAAAGATTATGAACACAGAGTGCTAATTGGGGAAACCATTAAAAAAGATCAAGTAGAGATCTCAAAAACATTAAACAGTGCAGGCAAATATTATACTGTTATCGTAGACAATGGGGACGATATAATCAATCAACTCCACAGATCCAGATTCGACATTATCTTGTTAAACCTAAAATTGCCAACAATGGATGGCTTTGACGTTACACGTTATATCCGTTTTTCAGAATTGCCACATCTAAATGACATCCCCATAATTGCATTGAGTGGGAACCCTTCCGAAAAAGAAGAAGCCTACTGTATGAAAAGAAGGATGAACGATTACATTAGCAAACCATACGACAAAGATGTCTTGTTAGAAAAGATGAAGAACATACTACAAAAAAAGTGAGCTAGATAGCTCACTTTTTTTGTATTTATAATTTCTTTAAAACTATCTATTCATAGATTTCACTTCATCAATGAAAGTGTCCAAGTCAACACCATTGCTAACCAACGTCAAAGCCTTATCACAGACATATTTTACATTCTCTGGAGTAAAACCCAATCCAATGGCAATCTTCCTTAGTAAAATTTCTTCATGATCTCCTTTTATGTGGTCCACATAGACCATACGAGATAGATCGTACAAACGCTCCAAGCGTCTATCGTAAGACGTAGGAGGATTGATCGGATGTTTTTGATAATCCTTCAATATCTGGACATAATTAGCTTCAGATATATCCAACTTACGAGCTAATCTTTCCAAAAAGGCCTTCTCATCTTCGCTAATAATCCCATCATCCATTGCTACTCTAACAATTGCTGCAAAATGGTCTTCGTTACGCTTTTTAAATCCGCTATCAAATAAATCTGAAAATGACATATGTTTTTATTTTTTTTAGTGCTGCAAATATAATCAAACTTAACCCTTTTTAAAATTAAATATTTCTTTTTTTAGACATCCCATACCTTGTGCAAATTGTTATGTATTTGGTAGTTAGTTTCAACGTAAGTGATGCTTTAGCCATCAGTATCTCAACCCTTGGCACAAGGCAAAACACTTGGTAATTCGCTGTCTGAAAAATCATTAACCGTAATTCGCAAATCCAAAATCTAAAACATATATTTGTGTAAAAGAAAAATACGTGAGCAAATCTTCAATCTCGCAAGCCTATTTAAAGTCTTTGCAACTGCAAAAACTGCAAACCGCCATTGCCCAAACCGAAAACAAACTACATTTAAAAGGCCTTGTTGGCTCTGCATTCTCCTTTGCTATAAGTGAAAGTTTCAAAAATGCAGGAAAACCATTCTTGCTTATTTTCAATGATAAGGAAGAGGCTGCTTTTTATCTCAACGACTTTGAGCAACTACTAAACAGCAAAGATGTATTGTTCTACCCGGGAAGTTATCGTAGGCCATATCAAATAGAAGAAACGGACAATGCAAACGTGCTATTGAGGGCCGAGGTATTAAATCGCATCAACTCACAAAAGAAACCGGCATTAATCGTTACCTACCCTGATGCCTTGTTTGAAAAGGTAGTTACCCGAAAAGAGTTGGAACGCAATACCCTAAAAGTTTCAGTTGGAGACGACCTATCCATAGACTTTGTAAATGAGGTCTTGTTCGAATATAAATTCAAACGTGTCGATTTTGTTACCGAACCTGGAGAATTCTCTGTTCGTGGAGGCATAGTCGATGTCTTTTCCTTTTCACATGACGAACCCTATCGCATCGAGTTTTTTGGAGACGAAGTAGATAGCATTCGTACATTCGATGTAGAAACGCAACTGTCGAACGAGCAAATAAAGAGAATAGGCATCATTCCCAACGTAGAAAACAAATTCTTGGACGAATCCAGAGCCAGTTTCCTAAAATACATTGCTGCAAAGACCATTGTTTTCACAAAGAATGTGGATGTGTTGTTTTCTAGAATCGATGATTTTTTCAACAAGGCGGAAGATGCATTCAAAAACCTTTCGACCGAAGTGAAGCATGCAGAACCCAAAGAGTTGTTCTGTAATTCGGAATTGTTGAAAAGGCAACTATTGCATTTCAACTTGGTGGAATTCGGTACGGACGCTTGGTTGAGTCCTGCATCGCAAATTGTCTGCAATACGACTCCACAACCAGCATTCAACAAGCAATTCAACTTGTTGATTGACGACCTCAATAGAAATCACAACAACGGATATACAAATTACATAACTTGTGTAAGCGAACAACAAGCCAAACGCTTTCAAGACATCTTCGATGATGTGGAACAGGAAGTACATTACAAGGCCATTACACTTTCGCTATATCAAGGCTTTGTAGATCACACCAATAAAATAACATGTTATACAGATCATCAGATCTTTGAACGCTATCACAAGTTCCACCTTAAAAACGGCTACGCAAAGAAGCAGGCCATTACATTGAAGGAACTAACCAATTTGGACATCGGTGACTACGTAACACACATAGACCATGGGATCGGCAAGTTTGGAGGGTTGCAAAAAATAGATGTGGAAGGCAAGAAGCAAGAGGCCATAAAATTGGTATATGGAGAACGTGACGTCTTGTATCTAAGCATTCATTCCTTGCATAAGATCACCAAGTTCAACGGTAAAGATGGCAAACCTCCAAAAGTTTACAAATTAGGTAGCAAGGCTTGGAAGACGTTGAAACAGAAAACCAAGGCACGTGTAAAGCACGTTGCTTTCAACCTGATAAAGCTATATGCCAAACGAAAGTTGGAAAAGGGCCATCAATATAGAACGGACAGTTATCTCCAACATGAATTGGAGGCCTCGTTCATCTATGAGGACACACCAGATCAAATAACAGCCACGGCAGACATTAAAGCCGACATGGAGAGTGAACGACCAATGGATCGCCTAATTTGTGGAGATGTTGGTTTTGGAAAGACCGAAGTTGCCATTCGGGCAGCATTCAAAGCTGTGGACAACGGCAAACAAGTAGCTATTTTAGTACCAACGACCATTTTGGCATTTCAACATAACAAAACCTTCAGAGAACGCTTGAAGGAATTTCCGGTAACCGTAGATTACGTAAACCGCTTTCGCTCTTCAAAACAGAAAAAAGACACTTTGGAGCGTTTGGAAAAAGGGCACGTGGACATTATTGTCGGCACGCACCAACTTGTAAATAAAAACGTAAAATTCAAGGACTTGGGATTGCTAATCGTAGACGAAGAGCAAAAATTCGGAGTAGCAGTCAAAGAGAAGCTAAAAACCCTGAAAGACAATGTGGATGTATTGACATTGACTGCCACACCCATTCCAAGAACACTACAATTCAGCTTAATGGCGGCACGAGATTTATCTGTGATAACGACGCCTCCACCAAACCGTTTTCCGATTGAAAGCAATGTGATACGGTTTAATGAAGAAACCATTCGTGATGCAGTGAGTTATGAAATACAGCGCGGCGGGCAAATCTTCTTCATCCACAACCGCATAGAAAACATCAAGGAAGTAGCAGGAATGATTCAGCGTTTGGTTCCAGATGCCAAAATAGGCATTGGCCATGGACAGATGGATGGCAAGAAACTGGAAGAGTTAATGCTTGGGTTCATGAATGGCGCTTTCGATGTTCTTGTGAGCACAACCATCATCGAAAGTGGTTTGGACGTACCCAATGCAAACACCATTTTCATAAACAACGCCAACAACTTCGGATTGAGTGACCTACACCAAATGCGTGGACGTGTAGGAAGAAGTAACAAAAAAGCATTCTGTTATTTCATAACACCAGAATATTCTGCTATGACCAACGATGCTCGCAAACGTATTCAAGCCTTGGAGCAATTCACAGCCTTGGGTAGCGGTTTCAACATTGCAATGAAGGATTTGGAAATTCGTGGAGCTGGAGATTTGTTAGGAGGCGAACAAAGTGGTTTCATCAATGAAATTGGCTTCGACACCTACCAAAAGATATTGAACGAAGCCATTGAAGAATTGAAGGAAAACGAATTCAAAGACCTCTATGAAGATGAAGCGAAAGACAAGGACTATGTAAAGGACATTACCATAGATACTGATTTCGAATTGTTGTTTCCAGATGATTACGTCAACAACATAGCCGAACGTCTAAATCTATATACGCAATTGAACAATTTCAAAACCGAAGCAGAGTTAGAACAATTCGAAACCGAACTCTTGGATCGCTTTGGAGAGCTACCAATACAAGTCGTGGATTTGTTGAATAGCGTTAAATTGAAGTGGATTGCGACCAAATTGGGCATCGAAAAAGTAATATTGAAACAAGGCAAGCTCATCGGTTATTTCATAAACGACCAGCAAAGTCGTTTCTATCAAAGTACAAGCTTCACCAAGTTATTGCAATATGTACAACAAAATCCTAGAGCCTGTAAAATGAAGGAAAAACAAACAAGAAATGGATTGCGACTGTTGCTTACCTTCGAGAACATAAGAACCGTGGAGCAAGCGCTGAAAGCGTTAAATCCCATTTTGGAATAATTATTGTTTTATGAAAAGAAAATCAATGACAATGACTAGAAAATTACTTTTTTTATTCGCTTTTATGCCAAGTGCATTACTGGCACAACATACCATTAAGGGAACGTTTACACCTCCGGAAGAGTTCAATTTTGCCTTTTTGTACAAAGTCACCGCAGAAACGTCCATGTATGTAAACAATGCCAACGTAAAGGAAGATGGTAGCTTCGAAATCAAATTGGATTCTACTGTCGAAGCTGGTACTTATCGTATTGTATATGCGCAACCTCAGGATCAATATAATTTCGATGTATTGTATGATGGGAAAGAAGACATCGTCCTTGAATTTGATTTGGAAAAAGGATTGAACTTTACAACGTCCAATCAAAACAAACTATTAGCCTCATACAACAAGAGCATGAGTATGGTAGGTTCCAGCATAAACAACTATTACTCTAAGAACGTAAAAGACGAGGAAGGCTTCAAAAGCGTTTTCAAAATACTCGATGATACTCAAAAAGAATTTGAAAAAGCCACTGTAGGCTCACTCGCAAACACCTTCATAAAAGCAGGAAAACCCTATATCCCAAACGGATATGAAGATGCCTCGACCTTTTCAAAAAATGTGAAGGACAATTATTTCAAACATATTGATTTTGGCAACCAAACGCTTCAAAATTCGAATTTTCTAATTGAAGCCACATTGAATTATGTCCTTGGTTTTTCGAACCCCAAGAATGGAAACAATGATTTCATGGACAATGTGGATGTCGTTGCGAAAAACACCAATGACGAACCTAAGATCCAAAAGATCCTATTGGAAATCCTATGGAGTCAGTTTGCCCAAGAGGAAAACGAAACGGTAGCAAATCACATTGCCTCCACTTATTTGATTGAACTGGCAAGAAAATCAAATGACGACGAGTTAAGCAAGAAGCTAACATACTTTAAAAATGCTTCCATTGGAAACATTGCTCCTGACTTTGAAATAGAGATGACAAACAATAAAGGAAAAACGACAACCAAGAAATTAAGCGAATTGGAAAGCGCGAACAATTATTTGGTATTCTTTTGGAGTACGACGTGCTCACATTGCATGGAAGAGATTCCAAAATTAAAATCGTATGTAAAAACCATAGGGAATGACAAATTGAAAGTAATTGCCATTGCATTGGACGACGATAAATACCGTTGGAAAAACATGACATATGATTACCCTGATTTTTTTCACGTTTACGGAGAAGGCAAATGGGACAACGAAATTGGAAACAACTACAATGTAACAGCCACACCTAGTTATTTCCTATTAGATGAAAACAAGGAAATCATTGGTAAACCATACGACTTCGAGGATTTTAAAATCGATTTCGAAAAATTACCTTCAATTGCAAACGACACGGAATCTGCTGAAAACGCAAACCTATTGGGTTCTTGGACAGACTCCCGGGAAGAAAGCCAATTAAACCCAAATGGCCTCGTTTTTCGCCCTTCCGATTTTAAAAAATTCCCTCCAAGCAGATTTCGTTTCAAAATGGAATTAAGCAAAGACGGCAGCTGTAAATATCTATACCTACACCCTACGGATCGCCATAAGATGGTTTCTGGAAAATGGGATTATGATGCTAAAACACAAACTTTGAAAATTTTTGATGGGGGTGATAAAATCGTCAAGTCCTACAGGGTCAGCAAGACAGATAAAGACCTTCTACTATTGAGTACCATAGAATAATAAATTGTTATTTTTTTCACATAAAACACTCATAATACGAGTCTTAAATCGTAAACAAACCGTACACGAACACATTTCGACATATTAAAAAAACTCTTCGTCCATCAATGACATGACAAAGAAAAAATCAAAACGAATAATTAGAATTCTATTGCTTGTTGGAGCCATCATTTCCTTGTATTTCGTCCCTTGGATCTTAGTGCGTACTTGGATAACGCCATTGCCCAAAACAGTACAGGAACAAGTAAACAAAGCCATCGACTACGGATTCGATGGCATCATTGTCTATGTAGACGAACAGGGCAAACCACCTGTATTTTATACTTCTGGATGCAAAAATAGAGAAAACGAAATCCCCACAGACCCTCATTCCCTATTTAAAATAGCCAGTATCAGCAAGCTGTATGTTGCAGTCGCAATATCTAAATTGGCATGTAATGAACAAATCTCTTTGGACAAAACGCTTGCGTATTATTTCCCTGAACTTGTGGGACGAATAGAAAATTCCGATAAAATAACCATTAAAATGATGGTCCAGCATCGAAGTGGCATTCCCAATTATACCAACACTCATGATTACTGGGTAGCTCCTAAAGAAAACAATGCAGAACGGTTGGATTTGGTACTTGACTTGCCAGCTAGCTTTAAACCAGGAAAAGACTTTGAATATAGCAACACAAATTACTTGTTACTCTCCGAGTTAATAGAAAAGGTAACTAATGAAGATAGGTTTCAATACATGAAGAAGGAGATATTAGATCCTCTCGACCTCAAAAACACCCATGGTTCTATTCACGATGTGAATTTGGATGATGTAATGAGTGGTTATTACGTGGGTTACGACTCTGATTTAAAGAAGGACGACAATGACTCGATGTTAGCTACAGCAGAAGATTTGGGTAAATTCTTGAGGGCTTTGAACGATGGTTCGATTTTTAAGGACAAAAGAGAACACGAAATTTATTCCTCTATATACAAGTATGGTCATACAGGTTTGATTCCTGGATACCAAAGCATTGCAAGATTTCACAAAGATATGGATGCAGTAGTCATTCAATTCACAAATACAGTCGACTTTGAAGGATACAACTGGAATTTATCGGAAATCACATATAGTCGTATCGTAAAAATACTTAGGAGTAAAAATTAGTCACAACAATACAAAATCTGGTATGAAAAGTGTTGATTTAAGCTAATAAACATACTGATTCACACAAAAAGCGTCAGCATTAATCATGAAAAAATCAATCTTATACCTTTATTTAATCTTATTGACCTCTTGCCATACGGCTTCTTATGTCCACGATTTGGAATCCACACCTTATGGAATAGACTATCGAGAAGGAAAGTGGTTGTTGAATGAAATTAATTCTTCTAAGCTCATAAAAGCAAAATTAACCAAGATAGCCTATGATGGCTTTTATGAGAAACTTGGCGGCAATCTAAAAAAATCAGAAGACTTAACAAGTATTGGTTTACCCTATGTACCAACAAACCCCAATAGATTGCTATTAGAGCAAATTAAAAATGAGACTGGGTTCGACTATTTAATCAACATAGAAAGCAAGAGCTCGAAAAACAACATCGGCAACTTGAAAATTGGAAGAACATATGGTAGAAAAAAGAATGTTGCAGAAACCATTTTAGAAGTTTACGATTTAAACACCTTTGAGGTAATCTATCATAGAAAAGTCATTGGGCAAGTAACCATTGACGATAATGACAATGAAGATTTTGCATTTGTAAAAGGTACGAATGGAATAATGGTCAGTTGTCTAAAAAAGATAATGAAAAGAATCAACTGATCTTCAGCAACAAAATTCAATGTCAGGAAAGAGAGAAAGACATAAGTCTTTAATCCAGAGAATGGATCAGAGATGACCATACTTCTATCGCCTTCAGGATTGGAAATGGCTCAGCAATTAGGGCAATATCCATTGGTAACAGATGGAGTTGTAGATATCAACCAAGAGTTACAACTCCAATTTAAAGGATCCATTAATGGTCAAGAAGTCATTGTCAGCAATTATACCGTCTGTGCAGATTGTTGTCATATGGATTTAGTTTCTGGGGATTTGCAACTAGTTCTTTAAAGAAATTTGCCCCCTTACTCCTATTTTAAGACACCTTTGCTAATATGCTCCCTCCCCGAATTAGCCAGATCTTAATACACTTAACGTACGTATATCATCACATTGTCAACACCAAAGGTTTCATCTGATATACCACTATCGAGATTTGCTCCAAATTCAAGCCAAAAACCACCACCACTCCATGAGAATTGAGCTTGTCCTCTGATCTTACTATCCGAAAAAGAGCCATTGCCGAAAAAAGACACATTATAAGTAGTTCCATTCAATTCCAAATCTGCAGAATCATGATTGTGTCCTCTATTCCAAATCGATGTAGGGTTACCGCCTTCGGCTGACATCACGGCAAGCCATCCCATTTCACCATCCCACGAGTCCAGAAAAAGATAATTGAACTCCACCTTTACTTCTGTATAGGACAAGCCTGATGTATCGAATTGTTTTTTTAAAGTATGATTGTTGTCATTTGGTCTAATGAAGTGCCCGACAAGCCCTGCTACATTTGCCGACTGTCGATTCAATCCTGCATTTCCTGTGCTCAACGCTCCATTGGCTACCCAGCCTTCTGTACCGGACTCAAAACCATCTGAGTAAACCAAACGCCACTCTTTGTTGGTCTCTTTGTTCTCATAGATAATTCCCGCATTGTTCCCATTCAATCTAACATCTCCGACAACCTCTACTTTTGAATCTGGATTTGTGGTTCCTACACCAAAATTACCATTCGACTTAAAAACAGCTTTGTCAATGTTATTGTTTCTTATGTTGATATTCTGTCCCGCTGCTGAATTCAGAATTGTTAGCCCGTTTCCGTTTTGCAATAAGGCATAACTCCCGGTTGTATTAACATCTACGTGTGAAAATCCGGCCCAATTCTGGTGTCCGACAGCACCAATATGCGCTCTACCGATTTCAGCAGAAACATCCGTGTCAGGATAGACAGATAGGCGTTCGGATGGATTCGAATCTCCAATACCGACACTACCATTGGTATAGATGTTATCACTTATACTTGTTGGAACAGTTGTACTGCTATCTTCAAGATACCAATCATGATCGGATAACACATTTAAATCGGTACTATTACCTCCTGAAATTGTTAGAATCCCTGATGATAACGACAATGTTTGATTATCGGTATCCACCCCAGAAAGATTGATGGTATTACCACCGGATATTGATAAATCCGCACCTGAGAGACCAATGGTCTGGATCTCATTCATAGGGTCGGCATCCGCATCATTTACATCATCTACGTTGTCAGAAAAATCGAAAGGGATATTTGGTAACGTATCCCAATCTTGCAACTCGTTTTCAGGATCCGAATCCGCATCGTCCACATCATCACCATCCGCAATATCTGTAGGTATGCCTGAAAGTGTTCCCCACGTCTCTATCTCATTCGTAGGGTCGTTGTCGGCGTCATCCACTTGGTCATTCATAACCTTTTCGGCCATCTTCGCATATAACGCATATGGCACGCTCATCAATTGGCTTGCTCCCATTGCGACATAGGAGGTTCCTCCTGTAACATCAATAGCCGTTTCCATGAAATAAGGCCCATTGGACCAATCTATGGCTGAGAAGTCATCGGTAGTTGTTCCCGTTCCAATTTCTAGATCTACCAAGCCATAAGTATTTGTGACAGGAACAAACGTTTCAGTATAAACTGCAGTCCCTCCAATACTTCCTTGTTGGATGGTCATACGCATTCCGATTGTTTGATTGTTCAAGATGGTATTATCCGCATCTCTTACGACTGCTTGGTATTTAAAACCTTCTGGAGCCTGCCCAAAAGATGTTAATGAGAATGTTACCATGGCAACTAGTGATAGTAATGTTCTTTTCATTGTTATTTGTTTTAAATGTTAAATTCGATGTCTTGATGACATCTCATCGACTTAAATATGTTTGGAGTTTGTGTTCGTCAATGTCAACGAATAGCCGTCTGAAGCTAATCGATATATGACAACAGGTGTTTTTATCATATCGTGTTTACCCAATAAGACTAGTTTTTTAGACATGTCACAAAGCTTGTAAGTTATATTTTCAAATAAGCCAACTCTAATGTTTGAAGCCCATCCTATCAGATTGAAGTAGAAAATTCCTTGCGAAGACATCTCCTGTGTCTTGATAGTTAGGTTAGGAGATGATGAAAATGTATTTCCCATCATAGAGTATACTTTTTATAACAGTCCCTCTAAAGTCAACTTAAAGATGATGTAGAGGAAAATGAAATCATTTTTGGTTAATTAGATCGCTAAAATAGAACAAAATGTTAAATACGTGTATGTGAAAATAAGAAAAAAGGCAATAATATTGTTTAAAAACCTTATGGATATAGCCATCACCTCCCCTCATCATCCATTGGAAACGTTTGGGGCCTGCAAAGTTATAAACACAATATTCTGTATCTTCGGATTCTAAATATAAAACACTCCATCTTACATATGATCATTGGACAAAAGATGAAAACTGGAAAACTATTGTTGATCTTAATGTTAACTTTAAGTCTAATCTCTTGCAAATCTTCCCAAGAAGTAAAAGCTATAACTCCAACTGCACAATTAGATTTTTCAGAGACGAAAAAAACCTCTTTTCCACCCCCCTTGGGAATCATAAATGATTACGGACAGGTTTTCACAGAATCCCAACGTACGGAATTATCCAAGATGCTTTACAGCTATGACATTGAAACAACTAGGCAAATTGCAATTATAACCATCGACGACATAAAACCATACAAAGACATCCAAAAATATGCATCAGACCTTGGGAATGAATGGGGAGTCGGTTCGGCAGAAAAAGATAACGGATTAGTTCTCGTATTGTGCCCACCTTTAAGACAAATTGGAATTTCGACTGGATTGGGAACAGAACAAGTTCTAACCGACGAAGTCTGTAAAAAAGTGCTTGACAACGTGATGATTCCTGAGTTCAAGAATGGGAATTATTATGAAGGCATCGAAAAAGGTGTGAAGGAATTTATGGGCAAATGGAAATGAAAAGTACAATTACTCATACCCTAAGTACTCGAAACAATTAAAATAATGCACCCTCTTAGACAACACATAGAAGAAATAATAGACCTTACCGACCAAGAATTCGATTTCATCCTAAATCATTTCGAAAAAGTAAGCAAACGCAAGCATCAATACCTCCTACAAGAAGGTGACATTGCCAACAAGGAATACTGGATAGTAAAAGGTTGCTTGAAAAGTTATTTCATCGATGACGATGGGAAGGAACACATCTTGCAGTTCGGAATGGAAAACTGGTGGATTACAGATTACGAATCTTTTGTAAAACAAATCAAGTCCAAGACCTCCATCGATTGTATTGAGGATAGCGAGTTGTTATCCATATCTTTCGAAAACAGAGACAAATTGACTGCGCAAATGCACAAAATGGAACGTTTTTGGGCCAAAAAAAGCAAAATAGGACGTATTGCTCTTCAAAATAGAGTCTTGTCGTTATTAAAAAATTCTGCCAAGGAACGATACGACTTGCTTCTAGAGCAATATCCAAGACTTTTCCAACGAGTTCCCAAAAAAATGATAGCATCCTATCTAGGTGTTTCAAGGGAAACACTCAGTAGGCTGAATGCCTAATTTCCCTCAATCACCATATGTGACATACATCACTTCAAAGAAGTGACAAACCTCATTTGCAACATTCCCATTGCAACGCACCTTTGTATGACAATTAATTCGATAAAATCATGCCATACATTAACATCAAGGTTACCGACGAAAAAGTGACCAAAGAACAAAAGCGTCAATTGATAGAAGGTGTCACACGATTGGTAGTGGACATTCTAAAGAAAAACCCAAAGACCACCCATGTGGTCATTGACGAAGTCCCAATCGAAAACTGGGGCGTTGACGGAAAGCAATATTCAGGAACAAAAAAATAGAGGAAATGAAAAACAAAACAGTAATCATCACAGGTGCATCCACTGGAATAGGCAAGGAAATAGCAAAGCACTTCATAGCAAAAAAAAGTAATGTGGTAATGAATTCTTCCAATGCGGACAATTTGAAAAAGACATACGAGGAACTGGGTACTCCTTACAATGCAACTTATTTGGTGGGAGACATCAGCAAAAAGGAAACAGGACAAAGACTTGCAGCCTTGGCATTGGAAAAATTCGACTCCATTGATGTTTTAATAAACAACGCGGGGATATTTTCTCCTAAACCCTTTTTGGATGTCGAAGAAAAGGACTTGGAGCTTTATTGGAACGTAAATCTAAAAGGGACATACTTTACATCTCAAGCCGTAATTCCCGAAATGATAAAACAGCAAAACGGATCCATAATAAACATAGGAACCGTCCTGGTGGAGCATGCCATTGATGGATTCCCTGCCACTGCTCCTTTAACGAGCAAAGGGGCGATCCATTCCTTGACCAGACAATTGGCCGCAGAATTCGGAAAGAACAACATAAAGGTGAATACAATCGCGCCTGGAATAATAAGGAGTCCTTTGCAAGGCAAAATAGGAATTGAAAATGCAGATAGTCTAGCCGGATTGCACTTGCTCAACAGAATTGGAGAGACAAATGAAATTGCGGAAGCAGCATACTATCTTGCAACATCAAATTTCATTACGGGAGAAACCATAAATGTGGCAGGCGGACATACAGTCGGGCATACAATCTAAAGAACAAGTCATGTATATGCAGAACATAAGGGAAATCGAAGGTTTGATTACCGATTATTTCGAAGGAATATTCCAAGGAGACCCAACTAAACTAAGAGTCTGTTTTAGAAAAGAGG
This sequence comes from uncultured Bizionia sp., assembly GCA_947496215.1. Classification (GTDB taxonomy): domain Bacteria; phylum Bacteroidota; class Bacteroidia; order Flavobacteriales; family Flavobacteriaceae; genus JAHDHI01. The sequence continues at coordinate 203,869 of CANMCF010000004.1, read as the reverse complement.
CGCACCTATATGGAGACATAAAAGGCGGGGACTATACCAAAAGCATTGAAGAATATCTTGAAGGTGTGAAAAACAGGCAAAGTCCCAAAGACTTGGATGAAGCCTTCAAAATGAAAATAATAGGGATAGACATCATAGGCAAGATTGCAATGGCAAAGTTGCACGTCCCCATGCTAGGGTACAACTATTATGACTTTTTGTCTTTAGTGAACATTGATAACGATTGGAAAATTGCAAACAAGTTATTCACCCACGTAGAATAGGCAAACATTGGCGATTTGAAGTAAAATTCCCATCGCCATTGTTTTTTATCTACATCATTTTTGAAAATTGTGACAGTATAAAACAAAGAGATAACCAACAGTCAACTAAAGTTGGGCTATTTTACACATTCAATCCATCTTCTTTTCATTACCTTAGATTCCCTATTACAAATTAGCGTCGACACGTTAGTATCAATGTGAGAAAAGCAAGTATTAAAGACAAAGAGATCGTATCGGAAATATTAGTTTCTGCCTTTGCCCCCTTGATGGAAGAAAACTCTATAAACCTAGTTGTAAAACAAGATCATAGAAGAGTCGAGCGCATGCGAATACTAATGGGGTACCTATTTGAACGGGCTCTATCCTTCGGAGAAGTGTATCTTTCAGAAAACCAACAAGCTTGTTTGTTGCTGAGTTTCCCACATAGGGAAAGAATTACTCGAAAAAACATAGCATCGAATATCAATCTGGCAGTTAAATGCATAGGAATGGAACGTGTTTTCGGAGTTTTGAAAAGACAACGAATTGCAAAAGGGAATTGCCCGAAGGAAAAACACATTAGGCCTTTGATCGTGGGAGTAAAGAAAGAATGCAAGGGAAATGGAACTGCTGCTCGATTGATGCTAGAAGTCAAAAACCTGTATGAAGACAATAAATTACCCGTTATAATTGATGCAGCATCCGAGGCGAATGCAAAATTATATCAAAAACTCGGTTTTAAAATTTTCAAGGAAGAAAAAAACCTAGGGTTCCCAATTTACTTCCTAAGGCTCAATTGAAAACAAGTCCATCGCTTTTAAAATGCCTTTTACTAACCAATAATTAAGGTACTGGTCTTTATCTCCTTCGTTTAAAGTACAGAAGTCACTAAAAATGATAAAAGGCATCTTCAAGATGTTCAATTTCAAAATCCTTTCCGTTTTTCACAATGGCAATGATATCGAAACGTACTTCGACATCCAAACCATTTACGTTCACATATTCATCTACAGCCTTGACGAGCCGTTGAATCTGCTTTGGTTTCACGAAATCCTGTGGATTCCCAAAATCTATGGTCGAACGCGTCTTGACTTCGACTATGGCCAATGTATCTTCTATTTTTGCAATGATGTCCACCTCTGCCTTGTCAAAACGATAATTCCGTTCTACGATGTCATAGCCTTTCTTCAGCAAGAGGTCTACAGCCAATTGTTCTCCCTTTTTACCTAATTCGTTGTGTTGTGCCATATCATTCTTGCGAAGATTGGAGTTATTACTTCAAGTTTCAATTTATTTTTCAAAAATAACCGTAGACACCTTCTTACCCACTTTTAAGACAACCGTTCTTCCTAGTATCAAGGCTCGGTTGTCATCCTCGTGTCCAGCTGGCATTTTGAATGCAATGGGAAAGTCATACTCCTCCAAGGCATCCAAAATCAATTGTTGGATTGGTTTTCCCCATGGTGTCGTATTTTTTCTAATCCTGCTCATGTCCCCAACGACAACCCCTTTGCAACCATCAAAATATCCAGCGCGCTTCAAACTTTGCAACATGCGGTCTATATGGTAGGCATACTCCCCTATCTCCTCTATGAACAAGATCTTCCCTTCCATGTCCAAACTAGTAGTGGATCCCAGCATCGTATGCAAGATCGTTAGATTCCCACCAACCAATTGCCCAGAGCTTGACCCTTCCCTATTGTATTTGGATCCCTCCAATGTATAAGCTAAGGGCTCTCCAAAAATGGCTGCCTTAAATGTCGAAATACTTTCTTTTATGTCTTCCAAATCTTCTGTTAGGCTTACTCCCATCAATGCATGAATGGATTCCGCTCCCTTGTTATGCACTTGATTGTGCAATGCCGTTATGTCACTGTACCCAATAATCCACTTTGGACTCTCTTTGAATCTGGTATAATCCAACTTATCTAGAATTCTAACTGTACCATAACCTCCACGAGCACTCCAAATGGCTTTTATGTTGGGATTGTCCAATGCTTTTTGAAAGTCCTCGCAACGTTCCTCGTCCGTCCCTGCAAAATGATTGTCCTTGCTAAACACGTTGTCTCCGACTACGACTTTCAATCCCCAATCTTTCAGTAGGGACTTGGCTTGTTCCACTTCCCTATTTCTGTTTTTCAATATTCCAGATGGGGCAACAATGGCAATTGTATCGCCAACTTTTAGATAAGGAGGTCGTATCAAGGTCTTTTCCGTTTTAGATGCAGCATTGCCTTGGGCAGAAACCATACTTTTCCCAAAGAAGAATACAGCACAACACAGCATGATAATTAATCTATTTTTCGACATATTGTAAATGTACATTTTTTTTCTAAATCGTAGTCAAAATGCGTACTTTTACGGCTTCAAATTAGTCTAGTAGCAACATTGAGACCAATTTGTCTTACGATCTCCTCGAGTACAGTCGAGAGGTTTTTAATTTTAATAGAAAGGTCTCGACTGTACTCGACCACATTACAAAGCACACAATGAGTCAACCAAAAAGATATACGATTACTGCAGCATTGCCTTATACCAATGGGCCAATTCATATTGGACATTTGGCTGGGGTCTATGTTCCTGCCGATATATATGCACGTTATAAAAGATTAACAGGAAATGATGTTGCCTTTATTTGTGGTAGTGACGAACATGGTGTCCCCATTACCATAAAAGCAAAGAAGGAAGGGGTGACACCTCAAGATATCGTAGACAAGTATCATGCAATCATCAAACAATCTTTCGAGGATTTCGGGATTACCTTTGACAATTACTCTCGTACTTCCGCCAAGATCCATCATGAGACGGCATCGGAATTCTTCAAGACACTGTATGACAAGAACGAATTCGTGGAGGAAGTATCCGAACAATTGTACGATGCTGAAGCCAATCAGTTCCTCGCAGATAGATTCGTCGTGGGTACTTGCCCAAAATGTGGCAACGAGGAAAGCTACGGCGACCAATGTGAAAACTGTGGAACAAGCCACAATGCAACAGATTTAATAAATCCAAAATCTGCAATTACAGGAAATGCACCTACCTTGAAGGAAACCAAACACTGGTTCTTACCGTTGAACAAACATGAGGCATTCTTGAAGGAATGGATATTGGAAGGACATGAAAAAGACTGGAAATCCAATGTCTATGGGCAAGTAAAATCTTGGATCACCGATGGTTTGCGACCTAGAGCCGTAACTAGGGATTTGGATTGGGGAATACCAGTACCCGTGGAAGGAGGAGAAGGCAAAGTGCTTTATGTATGGTTCGATGCTCCTATCGGATACATTTCCGCAACCAAGGAATGGGCTGCAAGAGAAGGTAAGGATTGGGAACCTTATTGGAAGGATGAAGACACCAAATTGGTGCACTTCATTGGAAAGGACAACATCGTATTCCACTGTATCATATTCCCAGCAATGTTAAAGGCTGAAGGATCTTACATCTTACCAGACAACGTACCTGCCAACGAATTCTTGAATTTGGAAGGCAATAAACTCTCCACCTCCAAAAATTGGGCGGTATGGTTACCTGAATACTTGCAGGATTTTCCTGAAAAACAAGATGTATTGCGTTATGCCTTGACGGCAAATGCACCAGAAACAAAGGACAACGACTTTACTTGGAAGGATTTTCAGGCAAGGAACAACAACGAACTGGTTGCCATTTTTGGAAACTTCATAAATCGTGTTGCCGTTTTAACCAACAAATACTATGCTGGTGTGGTACCAACACCTAATACCTTGTCCGAAATAGATAAGGAGACATTGACAGCTGTAAAGGCATACCCTGCAGTAATATCAAGCTCCATAGAACGCTATCGTTTTAGAGAAGCCAGTCAGGAATTGATGAATTTGGCTAGATTAGGAAATAAATACTTGGCGGACGAAGAGCCTTGGAAAGTCATTAAAGTTGATGAAGCTCGCACACAAACCATCATGTATGTGGCCTTGCAAATCGCTTCTGCCCTAGCTACTTTAAGTGAACCGTTCCTGCCGTTTACATCCACAAAGCTAAAAACAATATTAAACATTGAAGATGGAATCCAAAATACTTGGGATGACATTGCAACAAAAGACATTTTGCTCCCAGCTGGGCACCTATTGGGGAAATCCGAGTTATTATTCTCTAAGATCGAAGACAACGAAATACAAACACAGTTGGATAGATTGGAAGCCAGCAAAAAGGCAAACGAAGCAGCAAACAAAGTCGTGGAGCCGCAGAAGGAAACCATCTCCTTTGAAGATTTCACAAAATTGGACATTCGTGTCGGAACCATTTTGGAGGCTGAAAAGATGCCAAAGACAAAGAAACTCTTGATATTGAAGGTTGACACGGGAATAGATACAAGAACAATTGTTTCTGGTATTGCAGAAAGCTTCAAGCCAGAAGAAATAATAGGGAAGAAAGTAACCGTTTTGGTAAATCTTGCTCCTAGGGCATTGAGGGGAGTGGAAAGTCAAGGAATGATTTTGATGACTGAGACACCAGAAGGAAAATTGGTATTCGTAAACCCCGATGATGCTAATGTAAACAATGGTTTACACATAAGCTAGAATGAAAACAAAACGTGTTTTTATCATCCTATCTTTATTCGTTTCTTTGGTATCCACAGCTCAAAGCAACTGGATTATCATCGAAACCGAGTTGGCTGGTGAATATGTAAATCTCAAAGATGCATTTCCCATAGTAGATGAACAGACAGGCAATACAGCTTTCTTTTTGAGAGAAAAGAAACAAATGATAGGCTATTTGTACGACGACAATCAAAAACTGATATCCAAAGTCGTCATAGATGATCTACCAAAAAAAAGCAAAAGCATAGTAGGTCATTCAATAAAGGATGGTAATTATGCTTTGTTTTTCAAGAACAATGCAGGTTCCAAGTTTGGTTGTTTAAAAGTGAATTTCAACTCAAAAAACTTCAACTTGACCAAGGATTTGGACATTGATTTCAATAGAGAGCAATACATAGAGTGTTTTAGTGACAATGAAAGGTTTTACATCCTAACTTCTGTAGAAAAATCTTCTCAATTAAATCTATACACGTTGGACAACGATTCCAATTTGTCAAAAAAAGAGATTTCAATTCCAGAAAATGGAATTAAGACAGACAATGACATCACAGTGGATTTTCATAGCGTCATTTGTTCATATGGAGCAAAAATCAATAAGATCGATGCTGGAGAGCCCTTGGCTTTGGAAGCTGTCACTGCCCCTACAAAAATATATTTCAAAGACAACAAAATCACGCTTACCAACAACTTTTTTGGAAAGAGAACCTATGTCATTGACATAGACGTAATCAATGGTTCTTCAGAATTCAATGTTGTTGAAAACAATGGTTTTGTGAAAGGTGAACTAAAATCTGGCATCAACTCTTTCATTCTTGGCAAATATTACCTTAGCGTCTATTCCACAAATCAAAAACTTGTTTTTTCCATATACGACTACCCCTCATTCAAGCCAATCAAAGCTTATAGAGTTGAAAAACATGAAACCATCGATTTCAAGAATACGAAAATGATTCAAAAGCTCGGAGATTCCGAATATGGTGAACGGATACTTGACAAGACCTCTAAGTTTTTAAGAAAGGTTTCGAATTCCCATTTGGGTATCGTTGCCTATAAAAGTGATGACAACTATGTTATAACCATCGGATCTAGCCAATTAGCTACCAACGAATTGTCAATCATCAGCTTTATGTTGGGTGGTATTGTCGGAGGTGTTTTATATCATTCTTTCACAGGATACAATCAAACAAAATCCATACAGATACAATGTTTGTTCAATAGCAATTTCGACCATGACACCAGTGCAATCCCTGAAAATGGTTTTGATAGGATAAACACATTCATAAAAGATTTCAAAAGACTACATGTCCAGTCTGTTTTCAAATACAAAGGAAACTATGTTTGGGGGTCATTCAATAAGAATTCGGGGTTTTATCGTCTTTATATCTTTGACAATTGATCATAGTTTATCACTTACATCGATTACTTTCGACATATAGGCACCTGTCCTCATATTAGAAACATCAATTTCGACAACACTCTTATCAAAGAGGCAAATCTTTGCTTGTTTTCCATACTCATATACAATTTCCTCCATTTTAATCTTATGATTTTCATGAGTCTACAATTGTTTGAATAAATTCAAACAGTGTTTTTAGTAGAAAAAAATTCTTTTCTAACTCGTTCATTTTTCAAAGACCACTACTTCATTTTTTTATTGAAAAAATGACATATCATTAAAACCAAAAAGACAAACAGTCTGCTTTTCATATCAATTGCATTAATCGTAATAGAATGAGATTTGTTTCAAAAAAAATATGCATTTCAACCCAAAACAAGACACTATCATCTATTAATCAAACATCTAGACCAACTATTTTATTGTTTTTTTCGTATAAAATTTAACTTCCATACAAACAATTCTAAACAGATTATGAAAAAATTAATTTTTTTGATGTTCACCATCACGCTCTTTGGTTGTGGCTCATCTAAAGTAGTACGTACTTCTAAAAAAGTAATTAAAGGGAACTGGACGCTTCATTCTGTTTCACACAATCAAACTGGCACATATAACATCAATCTTTTAAATGATGCTTCCAAAGGATGTTTTGAAGGTAGCTCTTGGCAATTCATTCCCAATAACAATACTGGAATTTATACAATAAACAATAGTAGCTGTAACACTGGAGAGCGTCATTTCATATTTGCCATTGATGAAATCAATGAAGTTACAGGGCTTTATGACTTTTTACTCAAACCTACAGATCAAAAAGGAAAAAGCGCGACCAACAAAGGCTTTAGATTACGATTAAAGGAGCTATCCGATACTACCATGCAATGGCAACAAGTCGTAAATCTAGAAGGAAAACCATTTACAATAAACATGAACTTTTCAAAACCATAATATTATGAAATCAAGAATGAATATATTTATGATTACAGCATTTACAATGCTTTTTACCTTGATCATCTCAAGCTGTAGTGCAGTGAAAAATGCTAACAACAAGCAAAAGGGAGCAGTAATAGGCACTACTGGAGGCGCTATTCTTGGAGCCATAATTGGCAATAATGTAGGTAAAGGTGGAAATGGAGAATTAGGTGCTGTCATTGGCGGCGTTGTTGGTGGTACTGCTGGTGTGCTCATTGGTGCAAAAATGGATAAACAAGCACAAAAGATCGAGGAAGAAATTCCTGGCGCTGTTGTTGAACGAGTTGATGATGGCATTGTAATTACCTTTGATGAGAATAGTGGTGTTTATTTTGATACTGCAAAGTATTCTGTGAATTCTGCATCTCAACAAACGCTAGATAAACTAGTAGCCATTTTTAAAAAATATCCTGACACGAACATTCTTGTTGTTGGTCATACGGACAATGTTGGAAGTGATGAAAACAATATGAATCTATCAAAGAACAGAGCATCCTCAGTAACTAATTATTTAATAAAAAAAGGGATAAGCAATGGGCGCTTGACAACAAATTGGTATGGAGAATCCCAACCAATCCATAATAATGGCACAGCTCAAGGTAGAGCAAAAAACAGACGAGTAAACGTTGCCATCGTACCCAATGAAAAAATGATTGACGATGCTAAGGTTCAGTCTGGGGAAAACTAGGATCAATTGTGATTCCTCTTCAGAAAAAAGCAAGATTTGAAAATAGTACAAGACCTTATTCAAATAAAAAATGAGGTCTTTCTATGCTTTTAAAATACATTCGCAGATTTACTCAATTTACGATTAATTTCTTTACCTGTTTTCTATCGTTTTCATCAATGGCCTTAATGAGATATATTCCGCTCTTCAAATCGGAAACACTCAATTTTATGGCTCTTTTATTCAAATTATGAGAAACTATGTGTTTTCCACAAGCGTCAAGAATGTCAATGTGCTTTAGCTTTTTTGTTCCCAACAAGAACAAATCATCTTTTGCTGGATTGGGATAGAATTCGAAGACTTCTGTGTTGGCTATTTCTTCATTCAAGACCTTTTTGAACGTTTCGCATCCATTGGATGCCTTTACTGTTATCTTGTTAACTTCCACGACATCTTCAAAAATGGAAGAATGCTTCCAACCTTCATCGTTTATTCTATATTCGTACGCTCCCGTTTGATCCACATCGATTGTTAACGTACCATCCTCCAGTTCATAGGTAACAATGATGGGTTCCGGTATTTCTATGTAAGTAAAGACAGTAACCTCGCACCCATTGTCATCCCTAACGGTGATATCGTAGTCATTGGAAGTCAGGTTGGCAATTACATTGGATTTTGAAAATGTTCCCTCGTTAATTTTATACAGATATGGCTTTTTGCCTCCCGATACTTGAATCTCTATCTTACCTTCCTCATTGCAATGTATGGGAATTATGTCATCTATCTTCAAGTCACACTCCTCCGTGAGCATAACATTGCCATTTGCAAATGCCACTCCACAAACCATCAAACAAAAGAAAATACGCGATGCTTTTATCATATGGATTCTTATTAGTTAGAGTAGTTCTATTTCATCTGCGTGCATTTACTGTTTTTCATTGGTCATCCGTAACATTCATCTAATCATTTTGCTGTACATGCAATCTTTGGTTATGAATATTCATATGCCAATGTCGTTTTCTTGAAGCAATGTCATTAACCATATGCAAGCCAAATTCCTTGCGGTTGAAGTCGTTGATAGATTCGTTATTTTTAGTATTGTTTTAACATAAACAGATATTTATGTGTTTTTATTGTTTATTTATGGTCTAGTAGTTACATTGGGTTTTTAAAATACAAGACTTAATGACCCAACTGACAGCATTCATAACTTCCAAGACTCAACTCCCAGAAGCTTCAATAAAAAACACAATTGCCCTTTTAAACGAAGATTGTACCATTCCATTCATTTCGCGTTACAGAAAGGAACGTACAGGTAATTTGGATGAAGTTCAAATTGGAGACATCGTTAAATACAAAGAACAGTTCGAAGCTTTGGAAAAACGTAAAGCAGCCATTTTAAAGGCTATGGAAGAACAAGGTGTCTTGACAGAGGAATTAAGGCAAAAGATAAATGCCATCACAGATTTAATTGCACTTGAAGACTTGTATTTGCCATACAAAAAAAAGCGCAAGACAAAAGCCGAAACTGCTCGTAAGAATGGTTTGGAGTCATTGGCAAAAATCATAATGAGTCAAAATGCCAACGATGTAGAGTCCATTGCCTACAAATATGTGAAAGGAGATGTTACGACTGTGGATTATGCTTTGGAAGGTGCTAGACACATCATTGCCGAGTGGATCAATGAACGTGCAGACATAAGGAACAACCTAAGAAACCAATTGGAGCGTTATGCAATGATTTCCACAAAGGTCGTAAAAGCAAAAATAGATGACGAAAAGGCTCAAAAGTTCAGGGATTACTTCGAATGGGAAGAGGCTCTGAGTCGAATTCCATCTCATAGATTGCTCGCTATCTTAAGGGCAGAAAGTGAAGGCTTCATTCGCCTAAAAATTGCCATTGACGATGTTCGTGCCTTGGAACGCATTGACAACAAGGTAATACGAAGCAACAATGCTTGTGCAGATCAATTGGAATTGGCCATTTCTGATGTCTACAAACGACTGCTCTTGCCTTCGCTGAGCAAAGAAGCCTTGAACAAGGCCAAAGAAAAGGCCGATGAATCAGCCATAACCGTATTTGCAAAGAATTTGAAGCAATTGCTATTGGGTTCTCCCATAGGTGAAAAAAGAGTGTTGGCCATAGATCCTGGGTTTAGGACGGGTTGCAAAGTAGTATGCTTGGATGCGCAAGGCAATTTGAAATACAACGAAACCATTTACCCACATCCCCCAAAAAGTGATAGCATTGGTGCGATGAAAAAAATAAGCTCTTTGGCAGAAGCCCATAACATCGAAGCCATAGCCATAGGAAACGGAACGGCCTCTCGTGAAACAGAAGCATTGATTCGCAAGATTCGTTTCAAGAACGACATTCAAGTCTTTGTGGTCAGCGAAGCTGGAGCCAGCATATATTCCGCCTCCAAGATTGCGCGTGAAGAATTTCCCGATTATGATGTTACCGTACGTGGTTCCGTATCCATTGGACGACGCTTGCAGGATCCCCTTGCCGAATTGGTAAAGATCGACGCCAAATCCATTGGCGTTGGACAGTACCAACACGACGTGGATCAAAACAAACTTCAAAAATCATTGGATCTCGTTGTAGAAAACTGTGTGAATTCCGTAGGTGTAAACATAAATACCGCCAGCAAGTCCTTACTTGGCTATGTCTCTGGAATAGGCCCAAAATTGGCCGAAAACATCTTCAATTACAGGACAGAAAATGGGGTTTTCGATTCCAGGGCAGATATTAAGAAAGTCCCTCGATTGGGAGGAAAGGCATTTGAGCAGGGAGCAGCCTTCTTGAGAATAAAAGCCGCAAAAAACCCATTGGACGATTCCGCCGTTCATCCCGAAAGTTACAAAGTCGTTGAAAAAATGGCAAAGGACGAAGGCATTTCGGTTTCCGAATTGATTGGAAACAAAAACGTACTCCAAAGCATAACATTGAAAAAATATTGTACTGAGACCATTGGTTTACCTACCCTTGAAGACATCATAAAAGAATTGGAGAAACCTGGCTTGGACATTCGTGAACAAGCAAAGGTATTCACATTTGACCAAAACATAAAGGCCATAACCGATTTGCATTCTGGACAATTGCTTCCAGGCATCGTCAACAACATTACCAACTTTGGTTGTTTCGTGGACATCGGCATAAAGGAAAGTGGATTGATCCACGTCTCCAACCTTTCCGACAGTTTCGTAAAGGATGTAAACGAACACGTGCATTTGCATCAGCAAATAATAGTCAAGGTATTGGAAGTAGATGTCGCCAGAAAACGCATTCAATTGAAATTGCATAAATAAGCCTTCCAAAAAATGAAGATGCTCAAAATAGCCTATCATCCCATTTATAGACACCCTTTGCCAGAAGGACACCGCTTCCCCATGCTCAAATACGAATTGTTGCCAGAGCAACTGTTACACGAAGGCACTTGCACTCAATCCAACTTTTTTGAGCCTGTGCGCATATTGAATGAAAACCCCATCTTGGCCGTTCACGACCCTGAGTATTTTTATGATTTGCTAAACATTACCTTAGACAAACGTGCGGCCAGAAAAATAGGATTCCCTCTAAGTGAGGTTTTGGTGGAACGTGAGATCGTGATTGCTGATGGCACCATAAAAGCCAGTGAATTTGCCATTGAAAATGGCATAGCAATGAATATTGCCGGTGGGACTCATCACGCCTATACCAATCGTGGAGAGGCTTTTTGCTTGTTGAATGATCAAGCCATAGGTGCGCGACATTTGCAGAACAAGGGGCTAGCCAAACAAATATTGATCGTGGATTTGGATGTCCATCAAGGCAATGGGACTGCCGAAATCTTTACTGGAGACGATTCTGTCTTTACATTCTCAATGCACGGCAAAAACAATTATCCTTTCAAGAAGGAAACAAGTGATTTGGACATTGCACTTGAAAACGATACCACCGACAAGGACTACCTTGATATTTTAAAACGGACACTTCCAAAATTGATAGAAGACCAACGACCAGATTTCGTCTATTATCTTTCCGGAGTGGATGTCATTGCTTGTGACAAATTGGGTAAATTGGGATTAACCATCGAAGGGTCCAAACTACGGGATCAATTCGTTTTGGAAACCTGCAAAGCACATGACATTCCTATTATGTGCAGTATGGGAGGTGGATACTCCCCAGACATAAAAACTATTGTGGAAGCACATGCCAATACGTTTAGATTGGCTCAAGACATCTTTTTTTAAGTAATCGCTTTCTTATTATCTCTAAAATTTCCTCTCTACCCTAAATTATCTTTTTTTCAAAGCGCCTGAAGAAAGAAAAGACCAAAACCTATGCATAGCAATGGCAAAGCCCACAATTTGTATATGTTGTGCTCCGGAGTTTTCTTTTTGTTGAATTTGGCATTCAATACCTTTCGAGTTTTCCCATTGTACTTGATCCAATTGGTAAAATGTATCCCAATTGAAATCAATACGAACACCGTCCAAGCTTTTTCACTTGACATGGTATCAAAGTGCATCTGACTGAAAAAAGCAGCAAAGAAACATCCCAAAAGGAATATCAATGTTATTTGAAGCAATGATATGTACAACAAGGCAATGGTGTTCGCCTTCTGCTTGAAACGCTTCTTATAGGATAAGAAAATGCTAAAGAAAAATTTATCGAAAATTGTCATAGGGCTAAAAGTAAAAAACCTGCTAGATAAATCAGCAGGTTTTTCTAAATTATATTAAATAGATCTTTCCTTTATCAATATTCAACTAAAAAGGCAACAAACCTAAGCTCAAATACTATTCAACAATCCATGGTTTAATTATTTCATATGCCAGTTGAGTTATATTTTCCCATTCTAGATCATTCAATATTTCTAAATCAGTTTTTTCAGTTTGAATATACTTACTCAACTTTTCCTCGAATACAACCATTTTAGAATATAAGTCCTCATTATTTTCATTTTCCCCATAATAAACTAGATATTCCTCAAAATCATAATCGTCATACAATGTATTAATCGCTTCAGAAAAAGAAGACACATAAGTAGGGTGTTTTCCCAGCCATGTCAATTTCTGTAGGTCTATGTCGGAAACGTTTCTTATTGAAGAAAATATATTTATTTTCCAATTATCCATTTTGTCATTTTACTATCCGTATCCAAGATTTCTTTTTTTGTAAAAAACAATCTATCAGATTTAATTTCATTAATTCCTCCATTCAAACTTATATGAATTTGGTTATCTGCCAAAGAATAGACCAATACTTCAAGTTCATAACTATTATCTAATGCAAAGCTCATGGCATTTTCAAAAACAAGAATAATTTCCATCGCCTTCATATTTTCGTTCAATCCAATGATTCTTATGCTTAAATCCAGTTTAGAAGTGTCATTGACAATCTTGTCTTTTTCATAAAATTTTGGAGAACTTACATAAACTTCTTTAAAATAACATTCACCCATCTCTAAATCAGAGAATATGTCTATAAAATCACTTCCCTGTATAATCCTCTTTTTCATATTCTTTTAATTGTTAGGCATATCATCCATAGCCTCACATGCATCATCACGGACTCCATTACCATATCTTCTTACTTATTTTGATCATAATGAAAATCAATTCTTGGAATTGGAGTTAGAAATGCATAACCAAATTGAGATTTTTTGCACTAATCAATATTTAGAGCGTACAAAAAAACCTGCTAGACAAACAAACTAACAGGTTTTATTCATTATTGTTCAGAGGAGTACTACAATCCTAATACTTTGAAATTATCTACTTCGAAGGTTCCATCTTCGTTGTTACTGTTATCTCCTCCAATATATTTAAAGGCCACATGGCCAGCTCCTGCATAACCGCTTAAATCTATAGAACCAGAGCTTATCCAGTTTTGATAAAACTCTGCATCGTCCACAATGGTTCCTGGCAAAGCCTCCCAAGTAGCAGTTCCTACACCAGAAGTAGTTCCATCCCAATCTGTAGAGATCAATAGTTCCAACTCGCTATTGTCAGAGAAACTATTGGACGTTTCAAAAGATAAGTATTGGTTATCTTGAGCATCGAAATCTATGGATGGCGAAATCAACCATGCAATGTTACTATTGCTATTTGAGTTGTAAGCCCCCATTGAAGCTATTTGGGTTCCATTTCCAGAATCATTGTTATTTCTAACTCTCCATGAAAATGTTCCGGCTTCCGCATAGTTCGTCCAACCATTTCCAGTCACTGCCTGGTTAGCTGTCATAGATTCGAAATCTTCTTCAAAGATGGTATTGAAATCATTAATGTCCAAAGGTGTACATCTTGTTCCATCCATATTAACATCTGTCGTAGTGTTCAATGCTAGGACAAAATTACTTCCATCATATGTTTTAGACACAATTCCAGCTATTGTTCCTCCTCCTGTTGGAAGATTCTCTTGTTTGAAATTGGCAAAAGAGCTAGTTTCCAATCTAAATTCAGAATAATCAAACCCTTCGCAAGCTTGCAATGTTCTCTGTGTGTCGAAAGCTTCAGTTGGGTCTCCATATGCAGCTCCACTCAAGTTCTCTGGAAACAAAGCATTTTCAACTATCACATACATTCCAATGTTAGATCCATTTATCGCATTTAATGTAACTGTCAAAGGGATCAATGCTTCCGTAAGTTGTGACCTTAGCAATGACGTTCTAATCTGAATATCATTCATAGCCTCTACTTCGTCTATCTCGTCATTCAATTTACCTCCTATTGCAATTACACCGTCTCCTGAACGAGTTTCTCCAACGTAAAGCCCTTTCAATTTAACGTATACTTCACGTCCAATGTTGAATTGGTTATATGAATCCACTTGATCCAAAACAATTTTAATGGCTGCTGTTGGATTGGAAGGACTATCTTGAATGTAAAACTCCTTGAAGAAGTTTCCTGATGCATCGGAAGATGTCACATACCCCTTCATATAAATATCGGAAACAATTAAAGCTGGTTCCCCTTCTATAACATACAATGCTTTGACTTGCTCTATCGTCTTTAGTGTCTCAGGTCCATTTAATAATGCTTGCAATGCTGCATTCTCCTCAGCACCAAGACTACTTGGCACAGCAAAATCGTCGTCTTCTACACAAGATGTCATAGCCAAGACAGCTACGAAACTTAGTATCAATGTTAAAAATTTATTTGTTTTCATGATAAAATATTTATTTTTTAATTTTTCTTTTTCTAAAACCTAAGATACACATTTACAAAGTAAGTTGTACCACGACCATACCAATACTTGGGACCAAACACTCGTTTTGGATTGTTGACATCGTCTCTTAATTCCCTGAAGTTGGCATTTCTACTTTGTTCGAAACCACCAGTTTTGTATTCTTTGTCCAACAAGTTACCTACACTGGCAAAGAAACCAATGTACTTGTCCCCTATCTTCCATGATTTACCTCCTACCAGGTTTACTACCATATAGTCGTCAAACTCTTCTTGTTTCAACAATTCTCTCGCCAAGGTCTCATCGTAATCATTGAATGGTAGGCCATCCGTATCCAAGTAAAAATTCTCCGTTCTCGTTATCGGACTGACATCCACATACGCATTCGAGAAGAAATTTGCCGTAGCTCCAAACCACCAGTAATCCGGATCCCTATATTCGAATCCTATCGATCCTGCTCTTTGTGGTCCTCCTGCAACCTTGTAATCCTTCAAGTTTGCTTGTCCAAAGTCCTTGAAACCATTCTGCCCCAACTCGTCCAATGCATTGGCATCTGGTGTTGTCGTAACATATAGGTTTGGATTGTTGTCATATGTATATTGTCCAAGACTGGCAGCTGCCTTCAATTTAATTGTAGGTGTTACTTGTGCTTCTATCCCCAACTCTGCACCAATGTGCTTTTTATCCACTCCTTGAGTAATTTCTTGAACAAAATTGGCATTGTCTCCACCTAATCCATCGGCAAAGAAGAACGACACTTCGTTTGCATCTTCTATTTTAGTATAGAATCCGGTCAACCTTGCTTTTACTATTGGAGAACGGAAGATGTAACTTGCATCCAAAGAGCTTATTTTCTCTTCTGTTATTTCCGTATTGGTACCGTCTCCAACGATGTTGTTGTTTTCTCTCGAATTCGAGAACGTATTCCTTAGGTTGGGAGCTTGAGTTATATAACCTGCATTCACATCGAAAAGATGCTTCCCCGTAATCTTGTATGTGAATCCTGCTTTGGCTCCAAACCCAGTAAAATCCAATTTTCGCCCTTTCCCTAGGGAATTGTCTGCAAAGGCTTCGTTTTGATACAATCCTTCTCTTTGGTAGTCTGTTTTTGTAACACTTCCAGACAAATAGAAATCTATCTTGTTGTATTTAAACTGTGCTTGAGCATAACCTGACAATTCGTTGGCAGCCAAATTGTAGTTATACCTAAACTTTTCTCCCTCTTGAACTATTCTGTCTGGGTTTTGTAAATCGAACTGGAATCCATCAAACGAATCCACGTTTAAATAACCAACGTTGCTTCCCAACAAGTCTATTATTTCTGCAAAGTTTTCTGATCTCAATCTCTTGTAATTGACAGAAGCATTCAAAATGATGTTTTCATTCAACTCCGTATTCAATATCGTATTAAATGTCAACTGCTTGTCATCATTCCTATCTTCATACAATACATAAGCTCCTGGATTTCCACCAATGTTGTTGGTCAAGTTGGCATCCAAGATGCGATTCCAATTTATTTGACCATTATTGATGAATTCTTGTTCTGCTTGGTATGCTCCATCATAATCTGGACCGTCAGAATCCGCCAAGAAGTAACTTGGAAGATCTTGGTAATATGTAGGACTAGGATTTGCCCCTCCTGCATAGTCCAAACGACTATTGCCTATCTCACCAAATTGGTAACCGATATTCGTATTTAAACTGGTCTTGTCCGAAATATCCCAAAAGTGATTCAACATTATTATTGGCTCTTCCACTTCCTTGATACGGGAGTTCTTTTGTTCTCCATCCAGATATCCCCAATACTCATTGTACTTTATTCCTTTGAGGTCGTAAACCTCTTGCGTATTAGGTGAAGACTTACCTCTTCTGTTTGGCGCATAGATAGATGTAAAGTTTATGCTATGCTTGTCATTTATCTTCTTTTCCACAGAAGCAAAGAATGAATTCGAATCGTAAAGTGTCCCATCTTGAAACCCTTCGTTACCCCAACGTCTTCCAGCCATTATGGTATATGCCCAACCATCTTCCATCAAACCTGAAGCATAGCTGGCCATTAAACGATTTGTATAGCTTCTATTTGAAGAAGAATACGTCACACGTCCGCCTTCTCTATAATTGGAAGCTCTGGTATTGATGTTGGTTGTCCCTAGAACACCACCGAAATTATACGCAGATGGTGTTAATCCCGATGTGAATTCCTGATTACGCATTACATCGTTCAGTCCTCCCCAGTTGCTCCATTGTGGTCTCCCCGTGTCAAACTTGTTCATTTCAATTCCATTTACCAAAACTGAACCGTTGTCTGAATCCAAACCTCTTACTCGAAAGAAAGACGAGCTGAATTCGAAAGCCGCCGTACGTTGAAAAACGTCTCTGGAAGATGATAGCAAACCAGAAATGTTGTCCGACCCACTGGTGTCATCATTCAATTCGTCATCTGACAGTGTAATGGTAAACAAATCTGGTTGACTACCACGGTCCACTTCAAGAGTCATATCTTGAATGTCCACGGTTTTCCCCTCATTGACTACTATGGGATATCTTTTGGTAAGAAATCCTGTCTTGGAAACCTTTAGCATCTGCTCTCCAAAAGGTACAGCTTCCTTGAACAAAAACTGACCAAGTCCATCGGTAGTTTCTGTCTGCCCTGTTTCCTCAACAGTAATCGTTACATCTGGAATGGGTTCGTCCGTTACTGCATCTTTTACACTACCTTTTACAACTGTCTCTTGTGCAAAGCCTGTAAACGCCGAAAACATTCCGAATAAAAAAATAAATAAACTTTTTTTCATACTTGAAATACTAGTTAATAATTGTTTATACTCTAAATAATAATAATTTAAGGGGGTGCAAATGTACATTATTTCTTAGAAATATTTACTTTTGGCGTGAGTTTTGTATGCTTGCATAACAATTACATAACATTTATTACCAATGAAGAATTTAAAAATGTGGCTTTCGGCAGTTATAATTACTGCATTCGTTAGCGTTGATGCCCAAGACCAAAAAAAGTTCAAAGTACATACTATCGCTTTTTACAATCTTGAAAATTTATTTGATACTGTAAATGATCCCGACAAGAACGATGAAGCTAGCCCGATGATGGAAATAAAAGCGAATCGTGAGGATATTTACAAAAAGAAAATACACAACATGGCTAGGGTAATCTCCGATATTGGCACCGATGTCACAAAAAACGCACCAGCACTTGTTGGTGTGGCCGAAGTTGAAAACATCGATGTCTTGGAGCATGTCGTAAATGACTCCTTGCTCTTGGCAAAGGACTATGGCATTGTACATTTCAATTCTCCAGATAGAAGAGGAATAGATGTTGGTTTGCTATATCAAAAGGAACTGTTTCAACCCATCTCCAAAAGTACTCATACATTGAAAATATTCGATGATCAATCTGGCAAACGAATATACACTAGAGATCAGCTTCTAGTTACAGGTAAATTAGAAGGAGAAACTATACATGTCATTGTAAACCATTGGCCTTCCAGACGTGGTGGTGAAGCGAAAAGTAGAGCCAAGCGTGTTGCTGCTGCCAAATTGAACAAACGCATAATAGACTCTTTGCAAGTCATAGATCCCTATGCCAAGGTAATTACAATGGGGGATTTAAACGACAATCCCAACAACGCAAGCGTAAAGAACGTACTTAAAGCAAAGCGCAAGAAAAAAGATGTAAAACTAAAAGGAATCTACAACCCTATGATCGATTTCTATAAAAAGGGACTGGGTTCCAATGCATATAGGGATAGTTGGAGTTTATTTGACCAAATCATGGTGACAAAGCCCTTGATTGACAAAGGTTATGATTCTTTCAAGTTTTACAAGGCTGGCATTTACAACAAGAACTACATAATAAACAAGAAAGGACGATATAAAGGGTATCCCAAGCGTAGTTTTGCCAATGGCGGATTCACCAATGGATTCAGTGACCACTTTCCTGTATACATCTACTTGATCAAAGAAGTAAAAGGATAATTCCTTCCCATATAAAATGAAAAAAGCGAACTCCAATGAATTGGAGTTCGCTTTTTTCATAGATTAAACGTTTCTCTTATACTCATAATGATCTGAGGAACTTCATTCACCTTAAAATCCAGTTCAAAGGTATGACTCCCATTTTCATTCTTGGTAATGGACAACTTTCCTTGATCAACATTGTAATATCCCGTTTGTCCTCGACAAAAACACAATCGACCAAAAGACACTTTTGCAATTTTGAGAGCTTTGCCCTCAAGTTCCAATTCACTTGAATTGGCATCAATTTCAACATAAACCAATTCCCTATATCCACTATCTTCCGTATTCGGAATTGAATTACGAATGTATTCAAATTTCAATATCGTTTTGTTTCCATCCGAAAACTCAGGATACGTATCTCCAAACTTGCTTTTAATCAAAAAAGTCTTGTTCTTAAGCACTTCAAAAGTGCACACCCCATCCTTTGGACATTTCAACTCATTCTTTAAATTGTTTTCTTGACTCGCATTTTTTTGAGAATTGCAAGAAAACAACAATACAATAACTAAAAAAGAGGCATGAGGGAGTATTTTCATATCACATAATATTTTCACATCACAAACATACACCTTTTACCACAACTTTTTGGCACTCATTCATTTGAAAAGTATTTTTATTCCACATAAAAACTAAAAGTAATTCATTATGAAACATTTTTACCAGAGATTAATTTTAATCTCTATGACTTTCTTATTGTTCTCTGCATTTGGCTATGCTCAAAACAAAAAAAAACTGTGGACTAAGGCATCACAAAATCAATTATCTAAAAAAGATCAAGTTTTTAGAAAAACACAGCCTAAAAAAGCGAAGTACTATCAATTGAACATTAATGGATTAAAAGAACTATTACAAAATGCCCCAGATAGGAAAACGAATCAAAATTCCAACGTTATCTTAAATTTTCCCACAGCTGATGGTTCTTTTGAAGCTTTTGAAGTATATGAAGCTTCTATAATGGCTCCAAAATTACAATTGAAATACTCTAATATTCGTTCATATTCAGGTAAAAGCATAGATAATCCTGAAAACCTAATACGATTCTCCGTTACCCCACAAGGACTACATGCCATGTTTTTAAGTCCTTCCAAAGGAGCTCAATTCATAGACCCCTACACCAAAAGTGACAATAATTACATCATATACTCTAAACGTGATTTGCCTGCTTTAGCTCAACCTTGGAAATGCCATGTACTTGACACTGATTTCAATGAAGAAGAAACATTAGGTAACAGCTATCAATCAAGAGACACTGGAGATGGTATGATGCGCGATTTTAGAACAGCAATTGCAACAACAATAGAATATTCCCAATTTCATTGGCAAGCAGCTGGGTTGACCTCAGGAGATACAGTCGCAGATAAAAAAAACGCTGTCATGGCTGCAATCGTTGTAACAATGACACGTAACAACTTTGTATACGAAAGGGATTTCTCCATTACAATGACATTGGTAGGAAACAATGATAGCATAGTTTTCATCAATTCTGACAACTTCAACAATAACAATGCTTCAACGTTAATTAACCAAAGTCAAACAGTAATAGACAATGTCATTGGAAATTCCAATTACGATGTAGGGCATACCTTTAGTACAGGTGGTGGTGGACTGGCAACACTTAACTCTCCTTGCAACAATTCAACAAAAGCAAGAGGAATCACAGGAGGACCTTCTCCAGTAGGAGATTCCTATGACATTGATTTTGTTGCTCATGAATTAGGTCATCAATTTGGTGCTCCACATACTTTTAATGGCAACCAAGGAAACTGTGCAGGAGGGAACAGAGAGCCTACAAACGCATACGAAGTCGGAAGTGGAACTACCATTATGGCTTACGCTGGTATATGCGGTAGTGACAATGTGCAATCCAATAGTGATCCTTACTTCCATCAAAAGAGCTTGCAAATGATATGGAGCAATGTCATAGGAAATAGTACTTGTGCCGATCAAACAGCGACAGGTAACAACGTCCCAACAGCAAATGCTGGAAGTAATTATACTATTCCCATCTCTACACCTTATAAGCTAACAGGATCTTCTACGGATGCAGATGGAACTTCCTCACATACATATACATGGGAACAATACGATTTAGGACCATCTGGATTACCTGCTGAAAATAATGCAACTGGGCCTATGGTAAGATCTTTTGAAGGCAGTACAAACCCGACAAGGTACATTCCTAGATTAGAAGACATTCTCATAGATGGAGGTGTTTCTACGACATGGGAAAAATTAGCATCTACCTCAAGGAATCTAAAATTCAGATTAACAGTTAGAGATAATGATCCAAATGGAGGGCACACTGCTGTAGACAATATGAAAGCTATTACTACTGCTTCAGCTGGACCTTTTAGAGTAACTTCTCAAAATACCACGGGAATCACTTGGTTATCTGGATCTGTAGAAACGATAACCTGGGATGTAGCTGGCACTAACGGAAATGGCGTCAATACGGCTAATGTTAACATATTGCTATCTACAAATGGAGGGGTTTCCTTTGATACGGTTATAGCATCAGGCGTTCCAAACAATGGGTCCTTTAGTTATACTGTTCCTTCCAATATAGTATCGGGTTTCTGTAGAATCATGGTAGAAGGAGCAGGAAACATCTTTTTCAATGTAAATTCCGAAGAATTCAGAATAAACGCAAATGTCACTACTTCATGTACGACCTATGCTTCTGCCACAAATTTAAACTTGGCAATACCAGATGGAACTGGGGCAAATACACAGGGGCCTGCTGTTTTCTCAGACATCAACGTAGGAGATATCGGAAATGTTCAGGAAGTTAGAGTAACAATCGATGTTTCCCATACTTATGTTGGGGATTTACTCATTCAATTGCAAGATCCCAACGATGCTCAGTTTTCAACTATATGGAATAGAAATTGCAACGATGCAGATCGTGATGACATAAACGTGACATTCCAAGATGGAGAAGCCGAAATAGTTTGTGCTCAACCGACAGCTGGAACTTATGCTCCCGCCAACCCATTGTCCATTTTCAATGGTGTGGCACAAGAAGGCAATTGGCAATTGGCATTGGTTGATTTCTACAATGGAGATACAGGAACATTGAATGGCTGGTCCATAGACATATGTACAACTACCGTAATTCCCTTAAACACTGAGCACCCTGATTTAGAAGCTACATTCTCCATATATCCAAATCCCAACAATGGAGAGTTTACCGTGAAATTCAACGGTGCTTCTGGCAATGTAGATTTACAAGTATTTGATATCAGGGGACGTTCCATATTGAACAAAGCCTATGATAGCACTGGCAATTTCAATCAAATCATCAATTTGGGAAATGTAAAGTCAGGAATGTATTTGATTAATGTGAGAAATGGTTTGAAAACAATTACCAAGAAAGTCATAGTAGAATAGACAACCGCCCCTTAATTACTATTTGCACTTAAAACTCCGAAGCTATTCGGAGTTTTTCATATCAAAAAAAGCAAATACAAACTCTAGAATGTTACGTTTCCAACTAGGTTTTCTATGGATTTCAATATTTCCGTAGTATGTATCTGTACAATTCCCCATAGAGAATTACTCAAACAGGTCTCTTTTGAAAGTAAAAGATGTTCGACTATTGAGCAAAATACCGTATAACCTCTACCTATGGAGTTTTGCTTGCGTCGAATATGACATACCTATCTTGAAAATGTCATAAACGTACTATAAAATACGAATTTTAAACACAACCGCATCATTTTTTTTCAATTTTTCAAAAAAACTGTACTGTTTTAACATTATTGATAAAAAACAATTGTTACATTCGCTCGCAAAAATTTTGAACCCTTAAATTATTAACAATGAAAAAAATTACTCTCGTAGTTTCATTTGTTGCAGCTGCTTTTACCTTTAGCATACAAGCGCAACAAACAGAACAAGATCAAAGAACAAGTTTAACAACACAAAATGGCTTTGAACTTACCGATGAAACAATTGAATCCATCAACAAAACTGGATTTGCACGTTGTTTGACGGATGAAAACGAACTTGCCCTTAACAAAGAATTCCCGACAAGGGCCAATTCTCAAGAATTTGAAGAATGGTTAGCTCCAAAAATCGCGCAAATCAAAGCTGATAGATTGGCAGGTCGCTCAAATAGAGCCATCTACAACATCCCTGTAGTAATACACATAGTACATAATGGAGATGCCATAGGTACAGGAGAGAACATATCCGATGCCCAAGCCTTATCTCAAATCCAAGTAATGAATGAGGATTTCAGAAGAATGGCAGGATCACCAGGAGGTAGTAATACCACTGGTTTGGCAGTAGATGTTGAAATCAACTTTTGCATGGCAGAAGTGGATCCCAATGGAGCTTCTACCAATGGAATAGTAAGACATAACATCACGCCTTATAGCAACAATGTTGCCGATACCGATGGTGCGGATTGGGAAACAAGAAACGATGTACAGGCAATGAAGGCCGCTACACAATGGGATCCTACTCAATATTTGAACATGTGGACCATCAGACCTGGAGGAAATGCTTTGAATGCAGGAGGGCTGAATGGCTTGCTAGGTTATGCACAATTCCCTGACAACACACCAAATCTAGGTGGCCTAAATGCATCTGGAGGAGCAGCGAACACAGATGGTGTGGTAGCAGGTTACAATGTCATGGGAACAATTGCCGAAGATGATGGGTCTTTCATTATGCATGGAACTTACAACTTAGGTCGTACAATGACACATGAAGTTGGGCACTGGGTTGGACTTAGACACGTTTGGGGAGATGGAGATTGTTCTTTCGACGATTTTTGTGCAGACACTCCAAATGCAGCAAACGCAAACTACAACTGTAACGTTGTAGATTCTTGTACTGGATCTGCTGGCAATGACCAGGTACAAAACTATATGGATTATAGCAACGATTCTTGTATGGACACATTCACCCAAGATCAAAAAGATCGTATTCAAGCCATTATGGGAGCATCTCCAAGACGCATAGAATTGCTTTCATCCACAGCTTGTAGCATCGCACCTACTATCTACATTGCTTCTACGTTGCCAACAGACATCAATGAAGGAAGCGATTGTAACTACACAGACGTTGTTATCGACTTGGCCATTGCCGTAGGTTCTTCTGCCAACACAACGGTTTCTTTGACCAATACAGGAACGGCTACGGAAAACGTGGACTTTGAGTTTTTAAACAATTCTGCAACCATAGCACAAGGTGCTACAGCCCCAAGTAATGCCATCACTTTAAGAATCCACAATGACGGACTTGTTGAAGCTGACGAAACCATCGTTCTTGGACTAGACATTAATACTACAGGAAATGCAGTTGCTGCTACCAACGATTACAATGTAAACGTCATTAACGATGATGAAGCTGTTGGAACGACAAATACCGTAACTTATTTCAGTGATGACTTTGATGATCAAGACTATTCAGATTGGACATTTACAGATAGTGACGGAGATGGAAACAATTGGGGAGACCAAACAGTAATCAACAACAATGGAGTACCGACGACACCGTTGTATTCTTTGATTTCCAGATCATGGAGTGGTAGTGCCTTAACTCCAGACAACTGGGCTGTATCACCAGCATTCGATTTGTCTTCTGCCAGCGGGACCGTAACTTTGAGTTGGATAACTCAGGTGCCTGCATTTGAATGGGATGAGGAAAAGTACAGTATATACATAGGTACTTCAAATAACATTGCAACCCTAGTCAATTCGGCAACTTCACTAACCGAAACCTTGGGTGATGCTGGAAATACAGGAGCTCCTACTCCACACACATTCGACATTTCTGCCTTTGCAGGAGAAGCTCAAGTATATGTGGCACTTAGACACTGGGATGTGACAAATCAAGATTTCATATCTGTTGACGATCTTAAGGTTACCTCTATCGTTCCTACCAATGTACAAACTGCAATCAATACGGCTACAGCGGACAACATCAACCTAAATGGAACTGGGACCACCTTCTTTGCAGATTCCAATTCAGGCGATATAATGATAGATGTGGACAATACTGGAGGTTTCGATTATGGTTGTACCACCGTAGAAGTTTCAAGAGATACAGCAACAGCTGGAGCAGACGCAGTCATATACCAAGATGCCAACGTTACAAACTACGTAACAGCCAAGACTTTTGATGTTGCCACTGCCAATGTAAGTGGATCGGACAATGCTACTGTAAGCTTCTATTTCACCGAAGCTGAAATAGCTGGATGGGAAACTGTTACAGGAAACAATAGATCTGCCCTGTATGTTAAAAAAGATGGAACTACCGATGAGACTACTGCCATAACGATTACATCGTTTGGGACACACCTTAAATTATCTGCCTCTTTTACGACTGATATAGATGGGACTTTCTATTTTGGAGTTCAACAGGCGTTGTTGTCTGCAAATGACTTCAGTTTCGAAAACAACCTTTCCATCTATCCAAACCCTAACAATGGGGAATTCACAGTGAAGTTCAATGGAGCATCTGGAAATGTAACTCTCAAGGTGTTCGACATCAGAGGTCGTTCCGTATTGAACAATTCTTATGATGATTCAGGAGATTTCTCCCAAAGCATCAATCTTGGAGAGGTACAATCTGGAATGTATTTACTTAACATAAGTGACGGTTCCAAAGCCATAACCAGAAAGATCATTGTTGAGTAACATCAACATTTTCTCATAACACTCAAAACTCCGAAATTGCTTTCGGAGTTTTTTTTGGTGTTGCTTTTACAAAAAAGTAAAAGCCAGGCTATCGCAAGTCGCTTTTTTTGCTATTTTGCATTTGTCTAATCGAGATTGTCTACGATTGGTAAAAAAGAGCTCCCACAATTGCTCCATCCTTAACACGACATACAAACCGCATCATATGAATTTATCCTATTGGGAAATAAAAAATTGGCTAACGAATGTAGATTACACCATAGTTGGTAGCGGAATTGTAGGGCTTAATTGCGCTTTGCAACTTAAAGCACGTTTTCCAAAAGCCAACATCCTAATTTTGGAAAAGGGTTTTTTGCCACAGGGAGCAAGCACGAAAAATGCAGGATTCGCTTGCTTTGGCAGCTTGAGTGAAATTATAGGAGACCTCAATGACCATAGTGAAAGCGAAGTGTTGGACTTAGTTATGAAAAGAGTGGAAGGTTTACAACTGTTAAGGCATGTCCTAGGAGACAAAACCATTGGTTACAAAGAATTGGGAGGCTACGAGTTGTTTTCAAAGAGTGGTAATGATTTTTATGAATATTGCATATCTCGAAAGGATGACATCAATAAACTATTGCAGCCTGTATTCAATGAACCTATCTTCAGTTTGAAGGAGAACGCATTCAATTTCGAAAACATCGAAAACCATTATAGTTACAATAAATTCGAAGGGCAGATAGACACGGGAAAAATGATGGAAGCCTTACTTTCAAAAGTACAATCCAAAGGTATCAAGATCTTGAATAACATTGAAGTCCAAGGCTATTCCGAAAACAACTACTCGATCAAGCTAAAAACCAATGCTTTCGAAATGTCAACTTCCAAGCTTTTGGTTGCCACCAATGGTTTTGCTTCTCAATTATTAAATGAAACAGTGAAACCAGCAAGGGCCCAAGTTCTAATTACAAAACCAATAAAGGATTTGCATATAAAAGGTACATTCCACTTGGATGAAGGTTATTATTATTTTAGGAACATCGATGATAGAATATTATTTGGAGGTGGTAGAAATTTGGATTTTGAAGGGGAAGAAACTACTGAATTGATACAAACACCACTTATTCAAAATAAGTTGGAATCCCTTTTAAGACAAACCATTTTACCCAATATCCCTTTTGAGATAGAACACCGTTGGAGTGGAATAATGGGTGTGGGCAGTCAAAAGAAGGCCATAGTAAAACAAATCTCCAACAATGTGTTTTGTGGTGTGCGCCTAGGAGGAATGGGTGTTGCCATAGGAAGTTTGGTAGGAAAGGAGTTAGCGGACTTGGCATAATGAAAAAAATATTTCGATTTTTTGTCAAATTTTTTCTTTGGCTGGTTGTACTTTCATTTGCAATCGTCTTGATCTTCAAATGGGTACCGGTCCCAACAACACCGTTGATGGTGTTGCAAAGCATTGAAAACACCAATCCAAAGGCAAGGCAAAAACACGAATGGGTTCCCATAGAATCCATTTCCAAACAGTTGCAACTTGCTGTTATCTGTAGTGAAGATCAAAACTTCCTAAATCACAATGGATTCGATTTAAAAGCCATTGAAAAGGCTTATTTACATAATAAGAAAGGAAAACGAATTAAAGGAGCAAGTACCATAAGTCAGCAAACCGCCAAAAACGTATTTTTATGGCCAGAACGCAGTTGGCTTAGAAAAGGGTTGGAAACCTATTTCACTTTTTTGATTGAATTGACATGGTCAAAAGAACGTATTCTGGAAGTCTACCTCAACAGCATAGAAATGGGTAACGGTGTTTTTGGAGCAGAAGCTGCTGCTCAACATTGGTTTAAAAAACCTGCCTCAAAACTTTCAAAATACGAAGCTTCTGCAATTGCTTCCATCTTGCCTAGGCCAAGAAGATACAAAGCCAATCCAGTCACACCATACATCCAAGGCAGAAAACAGTGGATTATGAAACAAATGGAGTATTTTGGAACATTAACCTTCAAAACAAAATAATGGAAACCACCTCGATAAAAGGAAACCTATACAAGCAATGCTTGGCATTTTTGGATGATCGCTTGCGAACAGTTCAAAATACAATGTCCGAAATACAGGAATCCTTGCTATCCGAAACCAAAAGCAGTGCTGGTGACAAACATGAAACTGGTCGTGCCATGCTGCAATTGGAACGTGAAAAAGCAGGAAACCAATTGGCTGAAGTTCAAAAGACCGGAGAATTGCTATCCAAGGTGAATGTTTCCAAAACCGGAACCATCGTTGGTTTGGGAAGCATTGTCTACACATCTAAATCCAATTACTATATCGCCATAAGTGCAGGTCTCATAACACATGAAAAGGACTCGTTCTATGCCATTTCCGCCAATACTCCCATTGGACGATTGTTGGTATCCAAGACTGTTGGAGATGTTGTGAGATTTAGAGATCAGGAGTTTGTAATTAAAAAAGTAATATAATTTTCACCAGTAGTTATAAGAACAGTAACGTTAAACGCTACACTATTCTATCGAACACCCCATTTTCTAAAACCATTTATTCTTCCTGTTTTATCCTTAAAAACATTTATATGTAAATCCTCAGAACCTGAGTCATTCAAATTTGTATACCAGTGCCCGTCAACAATCCATATTCCCTTTGTGTCTTTTAGCATCTTTATGGTTTCTAATACCTCATCATCATTTCTATCTGTATACTGTTTTGATGTTATCATCCATTCAAAAATCTCTTTATCTTCAAAAGAAGAAATATAATAATCTGTTTCATTTTTACCTTCATTCCAAAAAAACATATCTCTTTTCACATAACTGAGACCGTCTTCGATTAAAAGAGAAACTAATATCAGTTCTTCCTTTTCAATTTCAAGATACTCATATGGAAAAATATATTTAGGAATTGAATCTATTGAAAAACCATCTTCATCCTCATCAAAAAATAAATCTGGAGTAAATTCAATTTGCTTTATAATTTCACTCCTTTTGGTTAAATATTCAATAATTATTTTCATATGTATTTTATGTTTTCTTTAAACTATTCTGGAATAATTTAAAGAATCTCTTATTGCAAAGATCAATAAGATTCTATAATATTAGCATCTTCAATAAGATTCTCAATAACATACTTTGCCAAATTGCACCAAGTATTTGCACGATCCAAAATCCAAGCATCGGAAGTAATGACCACTGCTTCGCTTTCTGCAAGATACTTGTCAGGATTGTTTTCCAAGATAACGTCCCAATTGTAGCTCTCTTTCGTTGCCAGTTCGCCCAATATGGTTTTTAATCTCCCGCTATTGGATACTGGCTTATCAAATACCCATAATACATTTTCAACTTCTGCTTCTTTAAAAATAGATCCCACCAACAACAATGCTTCTTCTGTTTGCTGGACTCTTCTGTAAGTTCCATAAACACTGGATAAATCACGATAACAATCATCAAGCCCTTTAAACACGTAGCCTTTCGACAAGGCACTTTCCAAAATTATGATGAGATTGAAACCATCGACAATCACTTCCTTACCCTTTAATTCATTCTTTGAAATACAAGTGGATCTTCTCTGTTTCACTTGTTCCATAGAAGCACTCATTCCCTGAACTGCTTGCTGTTGTCTACCATTTAATCTATGTTTGTTACCTACCAGTTGCAATGATGACTTTTGGGCATACCCTCTTGATAACAGGTATTGCATGTCCATTACTGCTTCTTTAAGCCTCTCTTGTACTTTTGGTGTTCCGAAAAGAATATCATCTCTTCCTTCTTTACCTCTATTTTTTAGAGTATTCATTTTCAAATATTATAAAAAGGGTTCTA
The DNA here is from genome assembly GCA_947496215.1 of uncultured Bizionia sp. Lineage (GTDB taxonomy): Bacteria > Bacteroidota > Bacteroidia > Flavobacteriales > Flavobacteriaceae > JAHDHI01. The sequence goes on along the minus strand of CANMCF010000004.1, from coordinate 174,353 downwards.
AAAAACCTATTAACTTATTGTCCTTCTTGGCCCAACGCATACCATGACCACTTGCTACCCTTATCTCGCATACCAATTCGTGTTTATAATGGTAAAATACATTCCACCAAGTATGTCCATCTATCATTTTGTTGATTAGTTCTCTTGCCTTTTCTTCTTTCTCCATTGGTGATCCTTGTATTTTTCCCCAGTAATTGTCTTCAGATCTATCTACGTGTTTTTCCCAAGCTCTCACTGCAATGCTCACATGCTTGTTGTAGGGTTTGAAACTATTCTCCAACAAAGTTTGTTTCAACACTGGTAATCCCTCTATGCCTTGTATGGTCGCTGAAGTCACCCTTTGTCCCATCAATAACAGGATGTGCTTGAAATCGACTGTTTCCAAAACCTTGGCCATTGCTTTTTGTGTTCTGGCATTGGATACATAATTCTGCATTTCTATTTCTACCAAAGCATTTTCAAACAATGAGAAAGAATCTTTTAATAATGGTGTTACTTCTTCATCAAAATGGGGCAACTCCAAATCATTCGGTACTCCTTCATCATAATAATGAACAAGTCGCCTTGCTAACTTCCCTATATGTTCCTTGTGCAGGAAAGCGTGATGTCTTTCCAACCAAGATGGGGAAAAACAAGACTCCGCATCCAAGATTACCTGTATTAGAAGTTTAGTTTTCAACTATCTATTATTTCTAGAATAAAAATCCGTTCTTATTTTACAAAGCAAGTCATTCAATGTCTTCAAATCCGGTTTTTCCTGTAAATTGGAATTTGAATATATGAAATTCAATTCCTCCCTCATCCCTTCTGCCTTGCTTACCAAATCGTCATATTCAAATTCTGCATTTTTAATGGAAAGTAAGAATTCACGATCATTTCTTCTCACATTGATTTCTCCTTTCGATCCAATTTCTCTTGCCATATGCAACAATCTAAATGTATGCATCATGTTCTTGGCATCGTAGTTCTTACTATGCGAAACATTGCTTTTGTAACGTTCCTCATTTCTTTTTCCCACCCAATTCCAATATTCCTTATACTTCTTACAGTAAGATGAATAACCATCTACGTTGAAGTACAACATTGCTATTGGCTGCTCTGCTTTTGGTACGGAACTTAGACAGACTTCATTTGCATTGTTTCTGGAAATTCCATTATACATAATGGTTTTACTATGAAATAGATTATAACAATCTTTCATATGTGGTATTTTGACCAATCCGCAACTTTTGCTTTCTATTTGTTTTCCATTTAAAAAATCATTTAATGCAATGGATTGCTTTTCGATACGTACGTAACAGAAATCTTCTACTGCTTTACGTTCTTTTTCTATTGGATTTACAATTTTCTTATTTAATCCTCTCGCCTTCTTAATTTGTGTAAAAGCATAGTTGGCAAAACTGTTCTTACAGAGTTTAGATAAAAACAAACCTTTTCTTATAGTGTCATATATAGGATGTTTATACAAAACACATTCCTCTGGTACATTCAACAATTCCATGATGTTAGGATTGTTCTTTGCCAGCAATTCCATGAATTTTCGCAATTCATAATATGCGATGTCATTGGTTTCATTATTGATTTGCCCTATATAATCCAGACTATAAAATTGCTCTTTTGGCAATATAAATACACCTCTAACATCTGTATCGGAGGTAGCAGTGTCCAAACCATAGGCTCTACTACCACTAATACATTCGAAAATGATGCTTCCAGATTCTTTAAGTTCTTCTATTGTCATTTCAATGTCTTTATAAAAAAAGCATTATAGGCTTCCGCATCTCCTTTCTTGTTTAATAGGAGTTTTCCTTTTTCGTCGTTATCCAGAATGGTATACTTCAAAAATGTGAATAATCTTTCGTTTTGCTTGATCAAAAAATCTTCATTGTATCGCGATTTAACCTCAACCAAACTTTCTATCTCCTTTCTCGTATTGTCATCTATGAGATCCAATACGTCTGAAAACAAAACGGGAGGAATGGTCTTGTGTTTAACGATCCAACTAGCTGACAATGCTGTTCTCATAGCGTAGAAAAAGCTTTTTAGGTTTACATGTTCCTTTGTCACCTTATCCAAAAAACTCTTGCTCATACTATGATAATGATAAAACCCTGCCACTGGGTTAAAACTTTCTATGGACAGCATCTGTATTTCCTTCAGAAAAACTTCATCTGCTCTATATACTATCGGAGAGTGCAACCAACTCAATAAGGAGGCATTGGATTTTGCCATTAGTTTCATGGCTTTTCTCAAATCCCAACCAGATCCATCCAAATCATCTTCCGTCATAAACTCAATGGTATCTTTTTTATTCCAAAGGTTCAGATACCAATCTTTGGTATGTTTGTAGATGAAACGGATATCGTAATCCGAGTCTGGGGAAGCAAAGCCCCAGGCTCTGCTTCCCGACTCGCAAGCAAACAATATTTCTATATTTTTTTCTTTCTCTATTTCTGAAAGTTTTTCGAGTATTTTAGTTTTCATTTCTTTCTTTTTTACTCAAGCCTCAATGCTTGCTATAATTTCTTCTTTGGTTAAACCATCCAGTTGTTTTTCGTAACAACTATCTAAAATCCATTTAAACTCTTTAGAAGGACTTATGCCCAATGCCATTAAATCCCTCCCTAAAACTAAGGGTTCTATCTTCGTTTTACCAAATTTTTCAAATAATTCAAAACATTTCTCAGAAGTTTCATGAACATCCAAAATAACATCTCTTCCAGTCCTTCCTGCTGAATCGGCTTTACTTTGCCATCCTAGAATATCCAGTCGACATTTATTGTGCAATCGTTTCCAAGCTGGTTCTTTTGCTTCTGATCGAAACAATTGCCCTGGTCGCATATGCAACCCAACTATGGTGGTTACTTTATATATTAAATCCTTATCATTGGTTATACGTCTTAAAAACGTTTCTGAAATTTCAATTCCAGCCGTATCGTGCCCATGGGCTTTCAAATCTGGTGTTGTCGTTGACGGTTTCCCAATATCGTGCAACAATGCTCCAAACATATAAGCTAATTTCCAATCATCAGGAATTTGATACCTTAATTTGGCAGCATTGTCCAAAACCATCTTAGTGTGAATCCAAACATCTCCTTCTGGATGCCAAATAGGGTTTTGTGGACAACCTATCAAATCATTTAATTCTGGAAAATGAATTAACCATCCTGAATCTCTTAAAAACTCTAAACCTAATGACGGTTCGTCTGCTTTTAACAGTAGTTTTTCCCATTCTACGAAAACACGCTCTTTTGGTAATTCCGAGAATGCACTTACCATAGATTGACATAATTCCATAGTATCTTTTGCAACCTCTTTTCCCTTTCTTGGTAACAATTGCATAATTCTCAGTACTCGTAATGGATCTTCTACAAAAGTTTCCTTTTTAGTCGCTCTAATTATTCCTTTTCTCAAATCTTCCAAACCGTTGAAAGGATCGACGATCTCTCCATCATGCAAGTTTTGATACATGCTATTAATGGTTAAATCTCGTCGCATACCAGCTTCAGCATACGTCATTTTCTCATCCAACAAAACCTCAAATCCTTTGTGCCCCACACCTACTTTATTCTCTTTTCTTGGTATGGAAACATCTATTTCAATATGATCTATTGTTGTTTTAATGACTCCAAACGATTTCCCTACTAGGTTACATGACAGTCCTAATCTCTCAATTAAAACCACCAATTCTGCATAAGACAAGCCATAGACTTCAATGTCCACATCCTTTATGGGCAACCCTTGAATGCTATCTATTACAGCACCTCCTATTAACATTGCAACTCCTCCTTGTCCTTCTATTCCTTTTAACAAGTTTTTAAATTTTTCTTCTTTAAAAACTTTATTTCTAAGACTTTCAATATTATTCATAATTCATTTATTTTTAACAATAGAGTAAGTCATTAACTATTGATTTTGTTTTAAATAGATTCCTATTAGAATCCTTAATTAAAAAGGCTTTCTAATTTTTTCATATTCAAGTTTCACATCTAACTTCACATCAATACTTATTGCTATTTCATATACTGTCTTAAAATAATTTATAGCCAAATCTTTAGAATAGCTTTTTTGAAATTCTGACTGTAAAGTAGGATCCTTAGTTGGAATAAAAACTTCTTTACTTACTATTTTTGTTTTATTCTTAATTGACTTTTTTGCTTCTTTAAAACTATACATTTGCATTGAAATATTTTCAGGGAGGCCTTGATTTATCTTTTGCATCTGAGCATGGCTGTATGAATTTCTTATCTCACTTCTCATCTTGTTAAGGGTTTCGAATTCATTTTTTGTAATTAATCTAGCTTCATTATAACATTTATCTATAGAATCACATAAGTTTAATTTATCATAATTGATATATGCTATATTTAATTTGCTAGATAGTTTTTCAATTTCGTCATATTTAAGACCTTCTGTTTCTTTCTGAATAAGTGCAAGCTTCATTAATCTCTCCAGAAAATGATTAGTACAGTTAATAGAAGCAATATATTGCTCAATCATTAAACAATTAATGATTTCATATTTAATAGGGTTAATCGCAGATAATAATATTAACGAGTGTTTAAAATAAGGCTCTAAAAAAGAGTTGTTTCTTTCTATTTTTTCTAAATAGCCTTTAATGAAGATTTCTTTGAACATATAAATATTTTTTAATAATTTAAAAAAGCAGACCGACCTAAGTTAGTCCACTTTTCGTTTCTATGATTTGCTTTTATTTCTCTGTCTTTTCTTCTCTCCCCTAATCTTCCAAGGTGCATTTTTCTGCCAATCTCCAGCCATGATGCAACCATAAGGCATCACCTCATCTATGACCTCTCCCAAACCAAACTCGTCCATTTGGTTTCTAACGGCTTCTGCATTCTTATAGGCACTTGGCAATTCGGTAATATCGATTTCCTTTGAGAAAAACCTAACATCCAAGCCTTTGGTTTCCTCATTGAAGATTTCCATGGTTGTTCCTGTCTTGCTTTTTCTATGCTGTGTCCTACTAACATTTCTACCTGCTCCGTGTGGTGCAAAACCCAAATTGCTTTTAGTGGTTTTGCCTTCAACGATCAATACTGGTTCCGACATGTTCAAAGGGATCAATCTTGGTCCTGTGATATCAGGCATGAACTTGGCATCCAAAGGTGTTGCTCCTTTGGCGTGGTAAAACAAATCACCATCCTTGAACACGAAATTATGTTCGTTCCAATATCTATCTTCAATGGCCACATCCAATTTCTCAGCTACCGAATCATGGATTACCTCATGGTTTGCCTTTGTCCAATCTCTCATGGTTTGCAATGCTTCCCAATAGGCTTGTCCTTCTTCCGCATCAAATGGAATCCACGCATTTTGCTTCAAGGTTTCCGGTGACAATTCCTTTCTGAATCGTTCTGCAACCTTCATTCCCTTTGTATACAATCTTGCTCCTGGTCCTCTGGATCCATGATGTGTTACCAACATGGTATTCCCTGTTTTTTTGGAAGTTCCCACAAACAGGAAATGATTTCCATCACCTTGTGTCCCCAAGTGGGCTCTTGCTGCTTGAATCATATTTCCATCATTCAAGAAATAATTCGCTTCAAAAGCTTCCAATAGTTCTTTTGGAAATCTAAATTGCGTGTCTCTATCTCTTCCTCCTGGTCCAAAATGCGTGTTTTCGTGGGCTGCATCCAAAATGGATTTTGGATCAGCCTTACCAAAATCGGTCAACATCACAGAGCAACATATATCTGCACTATGCATCCCTGGGTGAATCGCATTTTTAGCAACTGCAACTCCTCCTACTGGAATGGTACCATTTGGCCCTGCAGGACATGCATCCGGCATTACAGCTCCATCCACCACTGTTGGTGTCTTCATTAATGTCTCCATGGAATTGACCACTTTGGAAACATTGTCAATCTCCAATTCGTTTTCCGCCTTGATGTTAATTGAAAATGCAACAGCATCAGTATGTAAATCCATTGGATCTGGTGATTTGAATTGCTCTAAATAATCAAGCATTGCTTCACCATCCAACTCGTTTGTGTTTATATGTTCAATGGCTTCTTTCATCCATTTTCCTTGTCTGAATCCCAATGTGATTAAATCGTGTCCAGTAATTTGTGTTTTCATTTTTTCTAATTTCTTAATTACACTACAAATATCACAATACATTGCGCAATCTATTTGCGTAGTTTAATTTTTTTATAAAAACCCAGTAAACATCATTTTTTACTGGGTTATCTCTATTCAAACAGTTTTAAAAAACTATCTCTCTCTAAATTCCCCAAAGAGAAATCAAAGTCTGCTTCGTCTTTATAATCTGTAATCTCGGCACCTAAAGTTCTAACCAGTTTATCAAACGACAATGATTCGTTCCATTGTTGGTACAAGGCTTTAGTTGCCAACTTTGACACTTCGGAATTACCAGATACTCTAGTATGGCCTGCACCAAAGTTTAATAACACGAAGCATTGTTTATTTTTTTTAGGAATCAACATTCCTAAAATGGTTTGCTTCTGTACAGACTCACATTTAATATCTGCAAACAAATTGTTTGGGTTCATCATATAATCTTTAGTGATTTTATCACCTTTACCAACAACAATTTTATAGCCACAATCAGCAGTTCCTGAGAATACATTGTTTTGAACCAAAGTTGGTGTATTTAAACCTTTGTTAGCATACAGGTATTCTACAGCTCCATTTGGTGCTGAAGTAATATCTCCTGAATACATTAGGTTACCTTGTTGTTGGTTATAGGTCGCATTCCAACCGATTTTACCTGCAATGTTTAAACCAGATAAATCTAAGTCTCGTGCTCCCCAAGCATCTTCCCAATAAACACCTACAGCCAATTTTTCACCATAAAAACGTGTGCCAGTAGGAATGTTCCCTACATACATTTTTTCTGATGTTGGTAAAGCGTAGGTAATGTCCTCAGGAAAAAAAAGCCGCTTACCAGATAGATCAAAACGCTGTTTTAAATAGCTAATTAAAAACTGGTAATTTTCCTTGAATATAGTATTTCCTAATACTTCTCCTTCGTATTTACCTGCTTTATTTTTCTTCAAAAGATTAAAAAGCATGTTATTTCCACCTACAACAGAAGCAGTATCAGATTTCACAAATGATTTACCGTTTCTAATTCTGTATAAAAAGGCATCTTGCCCTTGTTTTCTTGAATAGCAAGCAGACAAAGCCTTAAATAACGCAAAAGGTGTTGCATTATCTAACCAGTGCACATCTTTATCGGTTATCAATGTATTTGTAACATCATTTAACGGATTAGCGACTAAAGGCTTGTGATAAGTTTTAGATAGCTTACTAATTTTATTAATCGTTTTTGGCGCTTTGCTTTTGAATGCCAAAAACAGAGGTTTAAATCGATTAAAGATCTCAGCAAGTTTTTCTAATCCAAAATTGTTAAACGCTTGCGCTGGATTATATGAACTGTTTTTGATTAATTCGATTAGCTCATCATTTTTGATTAACAAAGTAGTATCTGTAGCTCTATAGACAATATATCTAAAAAACTCAACAGCATTGTCTGGATAAATATTATAATACTCGGCTAATTTTACAATCGCCTCTTTGTTTCTAATATTTTCCTTTCCAGTAAATGTGTAACCTAATTCATCTACCAATACAATGATTAATTCATCTACAGTGTCTTCTTTTAAAGCCATACCAGATTTTAATAGAGCTAAACATTTTTGCTTCATTACATCTACAGAATAAGCATTTATAACTTTATAGTTAAGCTTTAAATTTGGAACACTTAAAATTTCTTCAGGAACATAAATCTCATCCTGAAAGCTACTTCCATAAGTCGACATGTAGTGCTCTATCTGTTCTATATACAATTCGCACCTAGAGCTATTTTTTATTTTACCCCATGATTTGTGAAACGTTTTATTTAGATCATTACCATTAAGTTTTTCAGTTTTTAAAAAAGCAATGATTCTATCTTTTGCCCAAAGTGCATTTGGAGCTATGATATAGCCTTCATCTGAGATGTATGGTTTTTCGTTTGATGTTTTCGCTACTACGGCGTTAAATAATTTTAATGTATTCATATTATTGATGTTTAAATAAGTGAGGTGTATGGTTTTGATTATCGATCAATGAAATAGGAACACCTTTTACCTATTGTTTTTAAAGACGAAGAGTAATTATCTTGTACCCTCTCGGGCAGCAAGTCGTAAATTTATAGGAACTCCATATGTCTTTTAAGACGAGACGTATACACAACCAAAAGACCCTTTCGGGTGCTGGACTCGAACCAGCTAATTATAGGAACGTCTGTTGTCTTTACTAACGGAAAGTAATTTCTCCAATGAATGTTATAGGAACTTTCTATGTCAGTAATCTTATTGTAGTCCAGGTGGGACTCGAACCCACGACATCCTGATTATGAATCAAATAGAGGAACTTTTTTTTGCCAAACAGCGAAAAGTGATAGGCGCTCTATCCTCTGAGCTACTGGACTGTTTTTATTGTTTCAAAGAACGTTGTACCTCTTACCAGATTTGAACTGGTACTTTCAGATTGCTCTGAATAGATTGGCTCTAAATGCGCTTCCCTACTTTACATCCTGTGTATTTCGGTGCTTCTTCAAATTCTATTTATTAGCAAGCGCGTCGCTAACAACTTCATCCAATCACTCCGTGGTTACGAATTCCATACGCATCATCTGGCTCCTCACTAAAATTGTCTTCAAGACAATTTATTCACGTGATGCCCTTCCACAGCTCTTCCCTTTGAGCTAAAGAGCTCTAATATTTTAAAAAAGCGTTCTGAGAATACCTCCGCTCATAAACAAGCTTTCCTAGAATTATAGCTTACACTTTCTCTAGTTTTCCACGCCATTCTCATTGCTTTGAGAGCGACGTACTTGTTCGATGCCTGAATACATTACAGCTGTTCGGCAACTTAGACTTGGCTTGCATAGTGGCTTTTGCCACGCTTTGCAATTACGAGGGTTGGCTCCCCCACCATTAATAGGCGTCCTCTCTTCGAGGCGGCCTACTAGAATGTTCACCGCACGGTAAAGGCTTGCGGCCTCTACCGCCCCATATGTTACAATGGGTTTAGGCAACTACTAGCTGCTGTAACATTCGAAGTCTTTTGCGTTTATGATATGGAATAAATCCAACCTCTGTATGTGAAGTACAGCGTTCTTAAATTGAACTATATCTTTTGACCTGAGAAAAAGGGCTTCGAAAATGGCTTCGTAGATTTTAGCCTACAAAATACCAACCTTTTCCTTGTATGTTTCCCAACACACGGTATTTCAAGTTGCCGAATTGTTTCCAGTCGGGTAACTTTATTACTGCAATGCGCCCCGTTAGGTTGGATGCCCTATACGTAACTCATTACTACAACTTTTCCTGTTAATGTCACCATTTCAAGCCTAATTGAAAATGTCGGCTATGAATCCTTGATCTGCATCAGCGGCTGCCCCTTGCAAAATAATGATCCATGTTGGTTGCTTGCTTACTTGTACTACACTCTAATGAGAGTAGTCTCCACTTGCAGTGTCTGCAAATGGATTTATCCTTGTTACCAAGTTTATCTATGGACGATAAGCCGCCCCATCATTTATGACAAATAATGATTTTTTTATATTGAAGCTATAATTTGAGCTTCGTTTTATTTCAATGAACGATTATTTTAAAGCTCTACCAGCTTCTTATATCTGGCAGAGCACTACTTTAAAGTCTGATTCCAAAAGACTTCTTATTAATTACTCTGCAAATATTCCACAGTGATGCGCAATCTTTTTGCGTAGTCATAAAAATTTAATACAACTGCAATAATTCTTTTCTAACAAGCTTTGCAGAACATAGATTTAAATGTTTTGTTAATCGTTTTTGTTCTGTTTTCTCAATAGATTGCCATTGCGTTTCAAATTCTTTTACAAAGTCTTCAAAGACATCTTCAGAAAGAAACCCGATTAATTTACCTATTTGAGCACTATCCAAACTGTTTTCCTTGCTCATTACATTTGCTAAACGGTTTGGATTGACAAAACGGTCTAATTCATTCTTTAAAACATTTGCCTCTTTTGAAAAATCTGCTTGAACAGAATGCTGAGACTTCAGTTTGCTTTTTTCACTCCACTTTGCGTTTTTATTTTTAATAATTACACGATTTCCGTTAGGTAAAAAATGAGGCTTTATAGGTTTAATAACTACACCTTCACAAACATTATCCTTAATTTCTGGTAACTTTAACCAATTTGGTATATTACTTTCAAAAGCATTTGGATATTCCAAAGCCTCTTTTAGTGTTCCTCTAAACAATGTTTTTGCATAGAAAAACCCATTAGTTTCTAGAAATTGATTTGCTTCAATAACATTTAGATAAGTATCTTGATTTATTAAAATATCAAAAGCATAAAAGTCATTATATGGTGCATAAAACACTCCTTTCTGAACTTTCATAGCTCCTCTTACTTGTTCTACACCTGGATAGCTTCCACCAAATAGTTCTCCAAAAACAGTTACTGTTTCAATGTTTAGATATTTAGTTTTTATAGTTTCAAAAAGAGATACCATTTTTGAATAATGCATTTCTTTTATACCAATGTGATTGTAAAACGAATCAGCATCTTCTAGAAGGCTAGTACGTTTTGTAGACTTTAGCCCCTTACCATCAGTGGTTAAACTAAAATTTGCACCGTGTACTTTTTCCTGTACAACAAAATCGTTGTTGTTAATTGTAGCTATTGCTACACGTTCTATAAATTCTTTTCTATAAGAGTTTTCAATTGAATTATATTTTCTAAATTTCATTATTTCACTATTTTTAAAAGTAAGCATAGCAAGACTCGAACTCGCATTTTCAGGATCGTACCCCAATGTTTTATCCATTAAACTATATGCTTTTGTACTTTTGTTTAAACGACCTTATCTGCACAAGATGAACTTGCAAAAGCGTAAGGTTTTGCTTTAAAGACAAACCCCATTCCCAATATATACCCCATGGCATCCCTAAGTGCTATGTTGGATTCAAACTTGGGATCCGTATTGATATCGGCATGTACCTCCAAAGCAACATTATATTTGTCAAGAATGTCGCAGATTGCATAAGCTTCCTCTACAGACATGGTCACCTCTTTTAGCATACGCTCTTTAATTCCTATTTGCCTTGTACCTTTATGATTTCTCATAAACATGAACCCTCCTTTTCCTTCACGAAGCACAACAACAACTGTCGCATATTCCACGTGAGATTTGTAGACTTGGGAATCTGATCCAACACAGACCTTTAAACGATGTCCAGCCTTTTGCTCTCTTATGATGGCACTTTCTATAATGGCGGCAATGGATTGGTCAAAGAATTCACCACTGAAGTTTCTCCATTTTTGTTGTTCATTTTTCATTGATACTCATTTTTATTTAAATACTTCTATTGTGGAACAAACTGGGATTGAACCAGTATCTCTCCGTCTTCAGCGGGGCGCATAGACCAACTTTCCTATTGTTCCTTTTTGGGTGACCTCGAGATTCGAACTCTGTTTTCCTCATTCACAGTGAGGTGTTTTACCACATAAACTAAAGCCACCGTATTATAGTTCTGACAAAAGGATTTGAACCTTTATCCACAAACGTATCAGGTTTGCACTTTACCACTTAAGCTATGTCAGAGTATGTTAACCCAATAGGACTCGAACCTATACCTCAAGAGTCAAAGTCTTGAATGCTGCCATTACACCACAGGCTATTTGTATCCCACCTCGGACTCGAACCGAGAAATCACAGCGCTTAAAACTGATGCCTTTTCCAATTTGGCCAGTAGGATATTAGTACAGGAAGAGAGATTCGAACTCTCAAGACCTTGTTTCTAAGACAAGAGCGTATGCCAATTCCGCCATTCCTGCATTTGTTGAGATGTCAGGAATCGAACCTGAACCTTTCTTCTTATGAGAGCGATGCTCTCCCTTAAGCTACATCTCAATTTGTTGAGGCAATAGGAGTCGAACCTATGACTTTCACGATGTAAGCGTGATGCTCTTACCACTGAGCTATACCTCAATTTGCACTCTATGAGGGGATCGACCTCTTCCAATAGAAAATCGGATGCACCAACCTCCATGACAATAGAGTTTTATGCGGTTCATACGAGAATCGAACTCGTATCTCCCGAGAGACAGTCGGGAAGGATAACCATTACCCCAATGAACCAATTTTGTACATCTACCAAGATTAGTTCGCATAGCGTCTATTTTAATAAATAGGTACTCATGAATGCTTTGCATTTCGAACTTGGACGTAGAGATTAGAAATCTCTTGTGCTATCCTTTACACCATAGATGCTTATTGTGGAAGTAGTAGGGCTCGAACCTACATGCTCCGAAGAGACCAGATTTTAACTCAATGAATTCTATTTACTAAATAGGTATCGTTGAATTTACATTTCAGTCTGGCGAGCCAACCAATTGCTCAATACTTCCAATTTTGAGACAAGGATGAGAGTCGAACTCATAAAAACCGGTGTTGCAGACCGATGCCTTAACCATTCAGCCACCTTGTCATTTAGCGATATCGATAGGATTCGAACCTATAACCTGACGGTTAACAACCGACTGCTCTACCATTGAGCTACAATATCTTGATGTGGAATTCATCTAATTAAATCCACTGTTTTGGCTTGGTAAACCATAACTCCATATTTTTGCGGAGAGCAAAGGAATCGAACCTTCACCGCGATATCGCGGTCTTGTTTAGCAGACAAGTGCAACGAACCAATATTTGCCTACTCTCCATTAATTGAACCAAGTACACTTGATTTGATTGTTTAGTCTGAGAGACAGGATTCGAACCTGCAACCTCTCGCTTCCAAAGCGAGTAAACCATCCATCGTTATCCTCTCAGTTTTTTATGGAAGGAGTGGGATTAGCTCGTCTATCCTCTATTTCTTTAAATATGAATTCGTGAATGCTTTGCATTTCGAACCCACACGAGTCATTATCTCCGAACAGTTTTAGCTCAATGAAATCTATTTTACAAATAGGTTTCGCTGAATTCGAAAACTCATTTCAAGACTGTGGCCACCTCCTATTGGCTTGCCCTTCCATTTTTTTGTTGACGCAGTGAGATTCGAACTCACGACCTCGGCGTTAAAAGCACCTTGCTCTACCAACTAAGCTATACGTCAATTTTTTCTATTTCAATGAACACCATAAAAAAAGCACCTCATTTTTATGGAAGGTGCTTTCTTTAAATCTATGTATACATCAACTCATGTATACACAACCTTCCTAGTATATTTTATAAACCTTCCATCACAACTGAGTGCTCCGACTGGTCTCGGCGAACGTGACCAAAGATTCTGTTTAGTTATATGTTCTAAATAATTTCTCATTATTGCTTTTAAATATTTTTGATGGTGCAAATATGAAACCCTTTTTTGAATTACACAAGAAAAATTTCAATTCAATTATCTGATTATCAATTAGTTGTGATAAATTTAAACAATAGAATCCCTGTCCGTTTTTCAACGGATAATCAACATTTCATACAATAGTCTGTCTCCCAATTGTTTTGCTGTTTTTATCTTTCTATTTTACTCTTTAAATGCTTCAAATTCATTTCAAAAAAAATTTAAAAAAAAGCGCCCAACTTTCAGGTTGGACGCTTTACATTCTATTATAAGTGTATTCAAATCATAATCACTCTTTAAAAATAGACACAAAACGTCCTTGTTGGGGATTCAGTAAAATAACTGCCCATCTATAATCGCATTCACTAAAGCGCGACATTGGTTGTTTATGTATTTGTTGTTTTATCATTTTATTTTATTTACACTACAAATATAATTGTAGCAAGACGCAACCTTTTTACGTAGTTACAATATTTTTTAAAATGGTGGCTCCCATTTTTTCAACTTCATAATCGCTTTTATCTCTTCGTAGCTTAGCGGATAAAAATCGTGACAATCGACACCTACATCGAAGGCATTCATCGTTTCATCATCTTTTAAACTACCGTGGGAGTGACCGTACAAATGCCAAGTCCCCCTGAAACTTGATCGCCAGACTCTCATGGCATAATGAAATAGCATTATCTTTTGTTTTCCATTTGGCGCATCTGCATCGGCGACATTCAATTCGTAGTAGTCCTTGATCCATTCAAATCGATTTGGATTGGCCATTGCTGCGCCTTCATGGTTCCCTTTTATTAAAAATATCTTGCCATTCAATTGATCCAAAATAGTTTTCATACGCTCGGCCTTGCATAAACCGAAATCACCTAGGTGATAGACTTTATCATTTTTATTGATTTTGTCATTCCATCGTTTTATTAGTTCATGATCCATTTCTTCTACACTACCAAATGGTCTATTGGTGAATTTTATAATATTCTCATGACCAAAATGATGGTCTGAAGTGAAATATGTGTTTCTTGTTAATTTCATTGTCTTGTTTTTAAAATCCACAAGACCTTGAAATCTTGTGGATGTTTACTTTTTGTTTTTACCATTCTTTTTCTTGCTGACCTTTTTCTTTTTGTTTGATTTCAATTTGGTTTTTACTCGACTTATCTCTCCATTCATATAACTAATGAATGAATCGTTGAATCCAAATGTCTTGGCTTTTTTAAAAGCCTTGATTGCTTTTTTATGCTCTTGCTTAATTTCAAGGAGATGACCTTGTCTTTCCCAAATGTCTCCTTTACCAATTCCTTTTACCGTCAATGCAAAATCGATTAGTTTTTGGGCCTCGTCAAGATCTTCGTTCCATAACAACACTTGAATATATTTTGAGTATACTCTTTGAAAATCCATTTTATTGGCCAATGCTTCTGCATAGTATGTTTTAGCTTGTTCATAGTCCCCCAATTGCTCTGCTTGAATTCTACCCATGAGGTATAAGGCATAGGCGTTGTCAGACTCATAAGACAAAGCATAGTTTAAGTTCTCTACAGCTTCTTCTAACTCATATGGATAAGCATCAATAGCTTTAAGTACATAATTATTCAATAAATTAGCTTCCATTGTTTTTAGTTATTTAATTCATTTCGCAAATCATTTTTCAATGTGCTACGTTGCTTCTTATAGTTTTTTACAATCACATTCTTTTTGAAATCCGAGCCCTTGAAAACTTGTATGGGATTTCCTCTTTCTAATTTCAAGTGGTTTCCCCATTGGTTTTTCATACGCGATTTCAATGCCTTCAATTGCAATTCTGCTACTTTTTCCTGCAAGCGTATTTTTGCTATCTTCTTGTTTTGATGTTGTGAGCGGCTATCCATGACCAACACTTGCATCTTGGTAGGTCTATGAATAGCCCTAATAGCTGAACTCACTTTGTTTACATGTTGTCCTCCTGGCCCAGAACTGCGTGTCGCTTGATAAACAACATCTTTTTCTTGGATTTGAAATTGCTCCGTTTGTTCTATCTCATATAGTCCCACAAACCAATTTTTACGTTTGTGATTTGGCCTGAAGGTAGAAGCTCCTATCCATTGTATTGTTCCTATCCATTGGTTTAAAAATATGCCTAGGTCTTTTCCTTTTAACTGAACGGTAACTGACTGCAATGTCAAATTCTCCATTCCTTTTTCCCTTTGCAATATTCTATAATCAATGCCATTGTGTTTAACAGCTTCTAAAAATTGCTTTAGAACCTGAGCCACAACCCAGCAACATTCAGCTGGTCCACGACCAGAGGTTATTTGTATTATTCTAGTTTTCATTTTTCTTTTAATTTCTTAAGTGCTTTTAATAAAGACTCCCTATTTTTTTTGTTCTTAATAAATTTTGGAAGTCTTTCTGCTAGCATCATTCCATATCGTTTTGGATAGCGCTCTCGCAAATCTGCAGATACATAATCTTCCAAAAACTCAATATGCTCCTTGTTGACTGCCCAAAGCAAATTGTCTTTAAAGCGCAATTGATACCAATATTTAAATTCTACCATATTGTTTTTATACCAAAATGCATTAATCTCAACTGTTTTGGGTTTTGCCTTTATTGTTTCTGAACATAATTTGCATGAAATTGATATTTCTGTCATTTCCTTTTTAGTCCATTGATGTTTGAACATTATGTTCTTCCCACAGTTAGGACAATTTAGCTTCAATTCATATTTATGAATTTTACTATGCTCAATAACCGTATAACAGTTCTTGCACTCATAACTATACTCTTTATTGCTTCTCCAATAGTATATTCCGTTTTCTCGAATGCGTTTTTCCTTAATCACAGCATTTTTAGAACAACTTGGACAGACCACATTAATAATCTCACTAATCCAATCCAAGTATTTAATTGGTGATGTAAATCGTTTTGGTTCCATAATACTTTTGCTTTAAGGTTTCTGTTTTATATCTCACAGGTTTCGTTCTTGGTTTTAACTCGATAAGAAGCCTATGAGATTTTAAAATTCTAAACTTTTCCTAAAGGGTTTTTAGAAAGCAACACATTACCTACTGGATTTTCACCTTTTTCAATCAATTGCAAAGCGGCCTTTACCGCCCAACATTTATCACTGGAATGAATGTTGGAGTAATAGCTCAACAGTGTTTTTGGTTCTACCAATTTCCAATCGTCTACTTCTATTGTTTCAACTGTGGCAGATTCAAAAAAATCAATGGTCACCCTTACTTGTTTCCCTGTTTCCAGCCAATCGATCTTCTCGTAACGTCTGAAATTCTCGTTGCTTGGCATATGGTCATATCGTGTCCATACTTTTTCAAAGCCTTCATCGGCTAGTATTACCATCACTTCTGCCACATCTTTTGGATGTACAAAAATGTCTATGTCCTTATGATCATGAGCGTGCTTGTATTCCGTATGATCTGTCGGCGACATGAAATGCCATGCCCAACCTCCAGAAACGACAACCCATGCCTTTAGTTTGTTCAATATGTCCAAACCTTGTTCTATTCTATAGTTTGGCCATTGTTCTCCGTATCTTTTTATGTTATGATTTGCTCCCATAATATTCTTTTTTTTAGCAAAAATCTACCTGGCCATTCTCACTATCTTTGGCGTAAACTTGCCTACGACTTCAACCAATTCCAATTGGTTTTGCATGACTTTTTCAATGTTCTTGTATGCCATTGGTGCTTCATCGATTCCACCTCCTATCAAAGAGACTTCATGTTTTTGCAACTCTTTTTTTATTGCACTTTGCGTTAATGTCATTTTACATTGTCGTCTAGACAATAAACGTCCTGCACCGTGAGATGCCGATTGTAGACTTTCTGTATTACCTAATCCTCTAACTATGAACCCTGGTGCTGTCATAGATCCTGGAATAATGCCCAACTCTCCTTTTTTGGCTGGCGTTGCTCCTTTTCTATGCACTATGCATTCTTGACCATTCACTTCTTGCTTCCAAGCGAAATTGTGATGATTTTCAATTTTGGCAATTGGTCTTTCTCCCAATAATTTGCCTATTCGTTTATGAATGTCATCATGACAAGCTTTTGCATAATCTCCAGCCAAATTCATGGCCAACCAGTATTCTTGCCCATCGTGTGTATTTAAATCCAACCAAGCCAAATGCTGGACATGCTTTGGCAATGGACATTGCTTTGTTGCCAGATATGTATAATGCTTGGCAATGTTGGCACCCAAACCTCGTGAACCACTATGTGACAAAACTCCTAGGTATTCTCCTATTGGCAAATCCCATTCGTTGTTGACATCAAGGATACTTACAGTTCCAAATTCAACAAAGTGATTACCTCCTCCGGAGGTTCCCAATTGCTTGTACGCTTTATCCTTCAATCGCTTTACCAATGGAATCGTTTTGAATTCTTCACGTTCGAAAACAGGATCATCATGTTTTATCTTGTGCGTTTCATACATTCCGAATTTGGTGTGTTCCGACAAGATGTTTTCCAATTGATGCTTCTTTCCTTTCAAGTAAGAAGCTTTTACCGGATAAATCGTCAAACACATCCTACAACCTATGTCTACTCCCACTCCGTAGGGGATGACTGCACCTTTTGTTGCCAATACACCTCCAATCGGCAAGCCATAACCTACGTGAGCATCAGGCATCAATGCCCCTGCAACAGAAATTGGCAACTTCAAAGCATCATACAACTGATATTTTGCTTGATCGTCAATCTCATTTTCACCATAGATTTGAAATGGTGCGCGATGTGTATTCAATTTTTGTTTCGTAACATTTACTGGGTCTAACAGGCTTTCTGCTATTTTCCCCCACACGCCATCTCCTTTGTAGTTTTCCGGGTTTAACAATACTTTTTTTGCTTCTATTAATATTTTTTCTTTTTTTACTCTTTTCTGGTAGCGATTGATTTGACCCAAAGTCACATTGATGCTATTGTTTTTCGGAAAGCCCAATTTGATCAAGTCTTTTCCGCTTAATTTCTTTCCCATGATATGGTATCGTTTACGATATCTTCCAGAGCATGTTTCTTAAGCTCTTTTAGATGTCTTTTGATTTTTAATTTCTCTTGTTTCCCTATAGTTAAACCCCAGTTATCCTTGTAACTATAATAAGATTTCTCTATTTTATAGTATTGTGGTTTCTCTAACTGTTGCGCTATTAAATCACTTTCGCTTTCCAACAAGGGGTCTATTCGTTTTCTATGAGTTATGTAAGCTCTTGTAAACTTTATTTTGTATGCCCCTTTTGGAATGTTTATGTAAAATCGCGTTCTTATCTTATGCTTTTCCGAATAAAACTGGAATGGAATACATAAGCGCTTTGCGCCTTCACTCAACTTGTTGTATTGCTTTTTGCTTAACGTTGGAATGTCTTTGTAAATAAGGTGTTGAGATGTTTGGTGTTGCCATTTATAAGCGGCTTTTTCTTTGGTTCTAGCCCAAATTGCATTTTCAAACTTGTTGTAGACTTCGAAAATTAGATCTTTATTTTTAAAGATTTCAATACGATGTGTGATTACGATTTCTTTAAACCAACCGTGCCGTATTGGCTTTTCTAATTTTATGAACCCTAGATCTCGTTGTAATTTCCAAATTTCTCTTTGCCTTTTCAATAAACGCCGGACTTCTTTTTTCCTTTGTTCTTTTATGCTTACTGGTTTCATTAGACATTTTCATAATTGTTTCGTCTTTTTCAATGATTCCAATAATTACTCCCAATTAGGAATCGGTGTTTAGATTGTATGTGCGTGTTTCATTTTTAAATTTGTTTTGTGAATTGCATTTTGTAACGCGTCGACTACGAACAAAGTACCATTCTGGTTGTGTTGTTACTGTTTTTGGATTTTTATTAGCAGGCTTGCCAATTACTGAAAACAAAAAATCCGAAACAGTTTTTAAATTGCTTCGGATTTTTCATTTATCTATGAAAGTGGTATTAACTATACGCTCGAAGCACGACAAAAGGCAGAACCCCTTTTGGACTATTTTGTTTTGATATGAATAAATACATATGCTTCGTTTTAGTTAATTTTGTTTTGTTGCTTTATTGCATTGCAAATATTGAAATTTATTTTTAAATTATCATAATTTATTTTTTCAGTTCCTGAAAATTCGATGGCATAATACGAAGTATTATATATTTTTGAAAAAAGCAAGAAAAACTTCAAATCACTTCTTTTTTTTATAAATTAATTATTTACGCAAAATAATTGCGTAGTGTTTTCATACTTTTATCCCCAATATAAATTCAGACAAGATCATTTATGAAGAACAACCTTTTTTACTTCTTTATCTTAATATTTCAATTTCATTTTTCCAACGCACAATTAAACAATTCGGATACAGACAAGCTTTCAAAATTATTGACGAAGAAAGTTAACGAATTAAGAGCTAATTTAGATAAAGTGCCTCTTAAAAACAATGAAGACTTAGCCAAAGCTGCCAAATTACATTCCATATACACTGCTAAAAAAGGAAAATTAAATCATACACAAACAGGAACAAATTTTCCCAAGCCCAAAGATAGAGTTGCTAATTACAATAAAACCTTTGACATTGTTGGAGAAAATATTTTATACTCCAAACCTGTACGACTTCCTTTAAGTGGTTCAGCAATAAACAAATTGGCATTAGAGATGTTTAGATCTTGGAAGAATTCTCCTGGACACTATGCCAATATGATATTCGACGACTTTACCTATAGTGGTTTTGGATTTGAATACAGTCCTAAATCCAAACGTATCTTTGCCACACATATTTTTGGGAAGAAAGGTTATGTTGTTCCTAAACAACTTTCAGGCAATGCTTTTTCAATTAAAGAAGCTGACAAATCTTGTGTAGAGTTAGTTGGAAACAAATCTAATGTAATAGTCAATATGGGAAATAGCATTACCATTGAGGACGATGAGATTTTTATTAAGCACCATAGTCTGAAGACAATTAAAGAAACTATTGACAAACCTAGTGATGGCCTAGCTATTGATTTAGTTGAGAGAGATCAATTGTCGTGTTTCAAAGATAACACCTTGGATATTTCACCAATTTATGAAGGCGTGATGTTAAAACCTGTTTTCCACAATCAATTGTTTTCAAAAAACTTATCTAAAAATAAAAAAAGATTAATTGCTTCTTTGGGAAAGGTACCAGAGCACTTGAAAGGAAAATCAGTAAGTCCAAACATTATTCTTATAAAAGAAGGGAAGAAATGTGGTTATGCTGCTCCATCTTATATTCCATCAAGAAAGTATGATTTAAAATTTGTAGATCCGATTGTCTTTGAGCCTGAAATTCAACTTAAAACCGAAGGTGTAATGGGAGTTAACATGGTTGAATTCAATTTCGATGCGGATAAGACAAACCCAACTTCCATTCCAACAATTCCTTTTCAAGTTGAAAAACTACACTCGGTAGACATAAAAAGCTACACTTCGGTAGATGGCAATGAAGAGTACAACGACAAACTACACAAAGCACGAGCAATTTATATTGAAAAGTTTGTTAGACAAAATGTAAATAATGAAAATTTACCAATTCACGTCTATGCCAAAGAAAATTGGGACCTATGCTATTACCAACTCGAAATCACAGGCTTAGATGAAATATTAAGCAATGATAAGACTGAGATTAGAAATCATATAAAAAAAGAGCGAAATGGGAATTGGAAACGTTTCTTAGAACAGCAACGCCAGTCGAAAGCCATTTTTTATCAATATGGTGATTGGCTAGAGTCTTCGACACTTCACTTAAATTACAATTTGGTAGACGCATTGTTAACAAGCAACTATGACTTAGCCAATAAAGCGCTTGCCAAAATGTATAAAAATGACAATAGCAACCTTTTTTTATACGAAGAATTCATTGTCGATTATCTATTTGACAAAGAAGAGTTAGTACAAAATGTAGCAGCATTATTGTTAAAGAACATTGACTATTACGATCTTGACAATGTCGTTTATTTTGTTCGAAACTGGCTATCAAAACCTGAAACACTCTCTAAATCAGCACAAAAAAACCTGTTAAACCTATACAATATGACAAGCAGAAAATTATTGCGCCATTGGGATAGTAGCTTGGATGATTTTTCGAAAGTTTTACATCCTAAAAAAGTCGAACCCCTATTCAACAATTACAAATCCAAGGATCAAGTGAATCCTATTTTCCTAAACTTCCATATGACAAGTATCGATTATTATGGCCAAATTAATTACAACAAAAAAATAGAGGAGTCATTTGATTTCATAACTGATTATTTTAGAAAAAAAGCCTTAACGATAGAAGACGACATCGCATTAAGCTTATTTTTCAATCGTTGGAGTAGTTATCATTTAACAACAGAACTTTTAGGACGTAGATTCAAAAATAAAACATTAAATGAAGATGCAAGTTTTATACTGGCTAAAACCTATGTGGCAAATAACGAAGATATGTCATCCCTTATAGGAATACATAAAAAAGCTTTGAAGTTCAATAAACAAAGGTGGTGTGAATGGATTGATCGCGATTTTCAGAATCTACAAAATGAAAGTGTAAAAAATTTGTACTGTAAAACTTGTAAAAATTAAGAAATGGCAGTAAACAAAAACGCATTGATCCGCTATAAAACCATCGATAAATGTTTGCAAAACAAGTATCGTGAATGGACATTGGACAACCTTATCGAAGCTTGTTCCGATGCACTTTATGAGTACGAAGGCAAGGACATAGACGTTAGTAAACGTACGGTACAATTGGACATACAGATGATGCGTAGCGACAAACTAGGCTACAATGCTCCCATTGTTGTTTACAATAGGAAATTCTACAAATACGAAGAGGAAGATTACAGTATAACGAACAGCCCCATTTCCAATCAGGATTTAACCAAACTATCCGAAGCTGTTTCCTTTTTAAAGCAGTTTCAAGGGTTTTCCCATTTCAAGGAATTGGGTAGTATGGTACAGAAGTTGGAAGACCATGTATACACACAGAAAACCCACGAAAAATCACTCATAGATTTTGAAAAGAACGAAAACCTGAAAGGGTTGGATTTCTTAGATGAGTTATACCAATACATTCTAAAAAAACAAGCCATAGAATTGACATATCGTTCTTTTAAAGCCAGATCCGAAAGTACATTTACCTTTTACCCTTATCTGCTGAAAGAATTCAGAAACAGATGGTTCATAATTGGTAAGAAAACAAACGCTGAAGGCATTTTAAACCTGGCCTTGGATCGTATAATCAGCATTGAAAAAAGTACTAAACCCTATGTTTTCGATGCTACATTCGATTCCGAAAACTATTACAAGGATGTCATAGGTGTTTCCGTGAGTCCGCAATTAAAGACGGAGCAAGTTATTCTATATGTCGTTCACAAGCACGCTCCTTATGTGGAGACCAAGCCTTTTCATTATTCCCAACGTGTCATCGATAGAGACAATTACGGGGTTACCTTCACTTTGGACGTGCAACATAATTTCGAATTGGAAAAAGAAATTCTTGGCCTTGGAGAAAACATCAAGGTCATTGCTCCAGAACGTTTAAGACGCAATATAAAAGAGCGCTTGTATCATGCCATAGACACCTATGAAACGGAAATCACGGAAAAGGGTTTGAAAGGCGTAAAAAAGCAGATAGAATTCAAAGGATTTACCATCTTGAATTATTTGTACACGAAACGTGAGGTGAGGAAGTTGAAATCCAAATTGGATGCCTATATAAAGCAGAATGATGAAAAAACCTTTGGTATGCGTGCCGTCTTGAAGAAAATGCCTGAACTTAAACCCATTCTTTTCAACAGGAATCTAAAAAAACTGGTTCGATCAATGGACAACACCGCCTTTTTGACCAAGGCCATCTATTTCGACAAGCAACCCAAAGACAATTGGTACGTGACATGGCATCAGGATGTTCCCATCAATGTCATAAGCAGAATTGACACGGACGGTTACAAGTCTTGGACCACCAAAGATGGAATCATTGGTGTGCGCCCACCTGAAGACATATCCAAGAGCTCGTTTTCCATTCGCATTCATTTGGATGACACCACAGAAAACAATGGCGCTTTGAAAGTTATTGGTGGTTCTCATAAAAAGAGATTGAATGACGATGAGATAAAACTGATATCCGAGCATTCCATCCCATTTTCCTGTGAGGTAAACTCTGGAGGCGTCCAGGTATTGAAACCTCTGTTGTTACATGCTTCTTCCAAATCCAAAGTACAAAAAAGAAGGCGTGTGTTGCATCTGGAATTTTCATCCATTGAACTCTCCAATGGATTGGAGTATGCTGAGAAAGAATTACTATAAATTCATTGAATATGATTTCGAGACACTTCTCCTGAACTGAAGTCGAATAATGAAGTTATATGTGTTTTGATTGTTTATTTCTAACAATGTCTATGACATTGGCAATATCTCTATTACCTTTCCATAAACATTTTTTGTCCATCCATTAATTCTACCGTGATTGTTACCAATTAACAATCCACGTCTATTGTTTTTACCTTTTACAAGGTGTGTGAAACAATTGCCTCTAACCTTGCAATAGACAATGTCTCCTGTTTCACAATCTTCCCATCCAATGGGCTTCAGCTTTACAGGTTGTTTTGATCTAAGCAATGGCAACATCGAATTACCCGGTTCTTTTGAAATAATGGTTTCTCCATTTTGTAGTCTTTGAATTTTCCAATTCATCATATTTAATTTTAAACGTTATATAAGTCAATATTGACTTACATATCCTTCAAAATCTCTCAAAAGAATCTCAATGAACTAATGCAAAGATATATAAATTAATCTTTATGCTTCACTTCCTGTGGTTATGTCATGATTCCACCACCTCCATTGTTCTTGTCGTCGTCGTCAGGTTTTCTATACCATTTTTTCATAAATTCACGGTAGGCTTCATCACTAACGGTATTAGGGTCATACTTCTTTCGTTGTTTACGATATAGTTTTGCGGTGCTTTTCATTTTGTACCCTCTTTTTATTCCACCACGAATATCGTTTTCTGTTTTACGCCATTTTTCGAAGGTTCTTTTGCCATTGAAGCTATTTCCTCTATTATGTCTAGGCTCTTGTGCAAAGATATTGGCTTTGTCTTTGCCAGATCCTCCATATTGATTTCCAAAAATATGTCCAGCATCTGGTTTCATACCTGGTGTCCGAGGTGGTTGCACATAACTAGATCCTCCTTGATAACTTCCATCTTCATTTGTGTATGAAAGAGAAACTTCTTCTGGATAGAAAGAATTGGGATCTTGGACATAATCCCTCGTTTTTTGACTGGTACCAGATCCTTTTCCTATATTGCTGTTATCTCGATCTGCATTATAAACATCCACGTTCCTCAAACGGCGAAAGTGGCTTATGTCATGATTTTTGGGGTCATTGCATTTTGGATCACTGCAACCTGGCACTTCACAATAACGTTGTATCACCGCTTTGGTCTGTACTGGAACATCCTTTCTTTGGGAGCTTGTACAGGATGCACAATTACATCCTCCTTTATGAATAGCTTGTCTCTGGATGTCCTTGTTTCCATCCTTTTGAAAACCAGTGTTCATTCTGTCTTTAAACTTTCTTTGGGCAACAGCTTCAGGTCGATTGTCTACAAAATTGAAAGCAGTACTATTGATGCTTTTATTTTGGACTACGGCATTTGCTGCCGATTGACTTTTGTTCTGTTGCGTCTTGAATGTACGAGTAGTCATAATTTTCCCTTTTCACATTGTAGTTCATAAATGTCATAACATTGCTGTTACGCAACATAAAAGATACTACATCTTTAGGTTAATTCAAAGTTCGGTAAAAACAAGAAGCCTTATGAATATCCTCAAAACACTGAGCTAAACACAAACAATGCTCTAAATTTGAAGTAATTATTTTTTTTGCCCTAGAAAAACCTGAGCTCCTGTTTTGATTTTTGAAGCATTTTCAAAAAAGATGGCATTGGTTCCTACGGTTCCTTCAATCAAATAACAATCTCCTTTAAAATAAGATCGCCTAACAATGACCTTTAGATCCGAAATGTCGACTACCTTCAACCGATTTGCATAGACGATCTCATCGTCAATGATGTTGAATTCCCCAAAAAAGGAGGCCACCAAGGGAAGCTTGGGTTCTTCGTATAACTGTTTCGGTGAGTCTAAGGCTACTATTTTATTTTCATCTAGAACCATCATCTTATCCGCATAGCCAAGTACATCTTCCTTGTCGTGCGTCGCTACGATGCAAGCAATGTTCTTGTCTTTCATGTAACTGAACAGGTTTCTTCTTAGAGATTGTTTCTTGAAGTTGTCTATGTGACTAAAAGGTTCGTCCAACAGGATTATCTCTGGTTGTTTTGCAATGGCCCTAGCCAAAGCCACACGCTGCTTCTGTCCACCACTCAGTAATTTCACCTTGGTCTTGGCAAATTCAGAAAGTTCCACCACACCCAATAGTTCTGTAACACGCTCTTGTTTTTCTTCTGGGTAGAAGTTGGACAAAAACTGGCCTATGTTTTCTTCAACAGAGATATAGGGCTCCAATTCAAATTCCTGAGCAACGTATTTAATGAAGTCGTAACCAATGACAAGATTGAATTTAGGCCCTAGAATGTCTTCATCTTTCCATAGAACCCGACCTCCACTTAAATCGTATTCACCTCTAAGCACTTTTAACAATGTACTTTTCCCGGAACCGCTCTCTCCAATGACAGCAAGACATTTTCCTGCTTCAACTTGAAAGGAAAGGTCATTTAAAACCTTTGTTTTGCCATAACTGAAAACTATGTTTTTTACTTGAAGCATTTGATGATGTGAATTGCAAAAATAACATAAAAAAAACCACTTGAAATCAAGTGGTCTTAATGATTTTGAAAAGATGTGGAATCAATCTTTGAATTCGTCCTCCATCTTGCTTGGTAACACATCGAATCCCATGTTGTATAGGGTAAACCCATATATGTCCGCATATTGCTCTATGGTTTTGGTAACTGGTGTTCCTGCTCCATGCCCTGCATCGGTTTCGATGCGAATAAGCGTTGGGTTCTTTCCTGTTTGCTTGTCCTGCAATTCAGCAGCAAACTTGAAACTATGTGCAGGCACCACCCTATCATCGTGGTCTCCTGTAGTCACCATTGTCGCTGGATAATGTATTCCTGGTTTCACATTGTGTACTGGTGAATATGCTTTTAGGTATTCGAACATTTCCTTGCTTTGTTCCGATGTTCCATAATCGTAAGCCCATCCTGCCCCGGCAGTAAAAGTATGATAACGCAACATATCCAAAACACCTACTGCTGGCAAAGCCACCTTCATCAAATCTGGACGCTGTGTCATCGTCGCTCCAACCAACAACCCTCCGTTGGAACCACCTCGAATGGCCAAATAATCTGAAGAGGTGTATTTGTTGTCTATCAAGTATTCTGCAGCTGCAATGAAATCATCGAAAACATTTTGTTTCTTCAACTGTGTCCCGGCATCATGCCATTTCTTCCCATACTCTCCTCCTCCACGAAGGTTTGGGACAGCATATATTCCTCCTTGCTCCATCCAAACCGCATTCGCAATGCTAAACGATGGCGTCAAACTGACATTGAAGCCTCCATAGCCATAAAGAATCGTTGGATTTTCACCATTTAGCTTCAATCCCTTCTTATATGTGATGATCATAGGCACCTTCACTCCATCTTTCGAATTGTAAAACACTTGCTTACTCTCATAGTTTTCTGAATCGAAATCTATTTTTGGCTTACGAAACAAATCAGAAGCTCCTTTTTCAATATCATACTTGTAGATGCTTCCTGGAGTCACATAGTTTGTAAACGAATAGTACAATTCCTTGTCTTCCTTCTTGGCACCAAATCCTCCTGCACTTCCCACACCTGGCAACTCTACTTCACGAATCAACTTTCCATCGTAGTCGTACTGAAGTACTTTTGAAACTGCATCTACCATATATTCCGCGAAGAAATATCCACCTCCTGTGGATGGACTCAATACGTTTTCTGTTTCAGGAATGAAATCTACCCAATGTTCCGGTGTTGGATTGGATGCGTCTACCGTTACAATCTTTTGATTCGGCGCATTCAAATTGGTTACCAAATACAGTTTGCTTCCACTATTTTCAATGACGTATGTGTCACTATCCGTATGCCCCACTATTTCCATCAATGGTGCATTGTCAACCGTCAAATCCTTTATGTACAACTTGTTTCCAGAAGTCGAGATACGAGGAGAAATCAACAGATAATGATTGTCTTCTGTTACCTGCCCGTAGATGTATCTGTGTTTCTCTTCTGGTGTACCACCAAAGATCAATTCGTCTTCCTTTTGCAACGTCCCCAATTTGTGATAGTACACCTTATGTTGATCTGTCTTTGCAGAAAGCTCACTCCCTTCTGGTTTGTCATAACTGGAATAGTAAAATCCTTCATTCTTGTACCAAGACATCCCACTGAACTTGATGTCGACCAATGTATCTTCAACAATCTCCTTGGTTTCCGTATTCATGATTAAAATCTTACGCCAATCACTTCCTCCTTCCGATATGGAATACGCCAAAGTCTTTCCGTCTTTTGAAAAGCTAGCCCCTCCCAAGGAAATGGTTCCTTCTTCATTGAACGTGTTAGGATCCAGAAACACAGTTGCCGTGCTAGAATCCTCTCCTGTTTTATATCTATAGATCACATATTGATTTTGCAAGCCATCATTCTTATAGAAATAGGTATATTCACCTTCTTTGAACGGCGCTCCTATTTTTTCATAGTTCCACAACTTGGATAAACGTTCCTTCAATTCGTTGCGATATGGTATGTTGTCCAAATAGCCGAAAGTAGCTTGATTCTGCTCTCTTACCCAAGCTTCGGTTTCCTTGCTTCTATCATCTTCCAACCATCGGTAAGGATCCTTCACTTCCGTACCAAAGTAATTGGTAATGGTGTCCACCTTCTTGGTTTCCGGATAAGCAACTGCTATTTCTTTTTTTTGTTTTTGTTTTTGCTCTTCTTTACAAGACATAATAATTGAAAGTGTTAATAAGCAAAGTGCTATTTTTCTCATTGTATCATTGTTTTTTGTTACCATAAAAGTAAAATAAAAAAAGCTCTTATATCGTGGATATAAGAGCTTTTTTCAAGAGAGGTGTTTGTCTATTCCCCTACACTAATTTATTTTCCACCAAGTATTCTGCGATTTGCACCGTATTTGTCGCTGCTCCTTTTCGCAAATTATCACTTACAACCCACATGTTCAATGTATTTGGCTGTGATCCATCTCTACGAATGCGCCCTACGAATACATCGTCTTTTCCATTTGCATATATCGGCATTGGGTAAGTATTTACATCGATGTTGTCTTGTACCGTAACTCCTTCTGTTTGGTTTAGCAACTGACGTACTTCATTCAAGTCGAAATCATTTTCAAACTCCACGTTTACAGCTTCACTATGACCTCCAGAAGTAGGTATGCGAACGGCAGTCGCTGTGACTGCTATGGTTTTGTCATCTAGTATCTTTTGTGTTTCACGAACCAGTTTCATTTCCTCTTTGGTGTAGCCATTCTCTTCGAAGACATCACAATGAGGGATTGCATTCTTATGAATTGGATAAGGATAGGCCATTTCCCCTTTTACTCCTGCCAATTCATTCTCCAACTGCTGCATAGCCTTAACACCTGTCCCAGAAATAGATTGATAAGTTGAAACCACAATGCGCTTCGTCTTGTATTTTTTATGCAACGGTGCCAATGCCATTACCATTTGTATGGTTGAACAATTTGGATTCGCAATGATCTTGTCGTCTTTGGATAGTTCCTTTGCATTGATTTCCGGCACAACCAACTTCTTGCCTTGATCCATTCTCCAAGCTGAAGAATTGTCAATTACCGTGGTACCTACCTCAGCAAACTTCGGAGCCCATTCCAACGAGGTATTCCCTCCTGCCGAAAACAAGGCTATCTCTGGACGCATTGCTATTGCATCTTCCATACTTACCACAGTATAGTCTTTGTTTTTAAACGCCACCTTTTTTCCTACCGATCGCTGTGAAGCTACCGGAATAAATTCTGTTATTGGAAAATTACGTTCTTCTAGAACCGTACGCATCACCTCTCCAACCATACCTGTGACGCCAACTACTGCTACTTTCATTTTAAATTATTCTTTTGTTATTGTAACTAGGGCAAAATTATAGTATTTATATCTATTTAAATTAAAAAAGACATTGTTTTTTTCATAAAGTTTATGCCAAAAAAAAACCGATTCCTCATTTATGGAACCGGTTTTTGTTTTTTATTTTAAATTTAAAGACTACTTCTTTAAAGCATCTCTAATTTCTGTAAGCAAATCTATTTCCGATGGTCCAGCTGGCGCAGCTTCTTCCACTACTGCTGGCTTTTTTGTTTTGTTATATGCCTTGACGATCATAAATAGAACAAATCCTACTATTATTAAGTTAATGATGGCGTTAACCCATTTACCGTACATAATTGCATTTTCGCCTTTTGTAACAGTTCCGTCAGCAGCAATTACTGCTTCATCCAAGACCATTTTCATATCGGCAAAATCCAACCCTCCAGCAAAATGTCCTACAATTGGCATCATGATGTCGGCGACAAAGCCATTTACCACAAGTCCCATTGCTCCAGCCAACAATACAGCTACAGCCAAATCTATGACATTTCCCGTCATAATGAAATCTTTAAATTCTTTAAACATAATCTTAAATTATTTTATAGTTAGTTAATAATAACTCCTAATTTACTCAAAATTTGGACACAATTTTAGATTGGAAAGAAAAATAAGCAACAAATTATCGATTAAATGTTCGTTTTACACGCCGAGATACCGCCGTTAGCAACTCATAAGAAATGGAATCTACATTTTCAGCTAAATGCTCGGCTGTATTTCTTTGGCCAAAAATCACTACCTCATCACCTTCCTTACAGGCAATATTTGTAACATCCACCATAATCATATCCATACAAACATTACCTAGGATGCTAGCCTTTTGACCATTTATGGTTACAAACCCCTTTTCATTTCCATACTGCCTACCAATCCCATCTGCATGACCTATCGGCAATGTTGCCGTTCTTGTGCCCCTATCTGCCACAAATGCTCGATTATACCCCAAGCTATCGCCTATGTTCAAAGTGTGTATTTGGGAGATTACCGTCTTTAAAGTAGCTACTGGTTTTAAATTCCTGTTAACTTCCTGATTATTCCCAAAACCATATAGACCAATTCCACATCTTACCATATCGAAATGAGCTTCTGGATAGTTCATAATTCCAGACGTATTGCATTGGTGCAACATTGGTTTGTATCCCAAGCCATCGACCATTTGATTGGAAATCGATTTGAAGGAGACAATTTGACCATTTGTAAAGTCCTTTTCTGTTTTATCTTCGCTGGCAGCCAAATGAGAGAAGATCGATTTCACCTTGATGGTCTCAGTAACTTTCAATTTGGATACAATTGAATCTACATCTTCTTTCACAAACCCCAACCTGTTCAATCCTGTATTGAATTTTATGTGTACTGGATAATTGTCTTTCTTGTGCTTTTTTACTGTATTGATAAAAGTATCCAAAACACGATGGGAATATAAACTAGGCTCTAGATTTCTTTCCATCAAAGTCTCGAAATTGATGACTTGCGGATGCAAAACCAAAATAGGTCGTGTAATTCCTGCATCTCGAAGTGCAACTCCCTCATTTACATAAGCCACAGCAAAATAATCGACATTTAACGTTTCCAAACATTTTGCAACCTCCACCGTATCACTACCATAGGCAAATGCCTTGACGACAGCTAAACATTTGGTGTTCTCTTCAAGTTTGGATTTAATGAACTCTAAATTATGTTTAAGCGCTTTTAAATCTATCTCTAAAACTGTTTCTTGCGCTTTAAGCATTGGGTTCTTTGGGTTTTGGTCTTATTTCTTCGGCATCATTCACTTTCATGGTCTTTATCTTCTCCCGCATCGTCGCCTTGTAATATGCGGCACGACTCAATGGTTCGTACTCTTCCGTCTCTCCCAACAAGACCAAGTCTTCGCTTTTTGTCTTTCTATAGCTGAATTGCGCCAAATTACCAGTTCGTGTACAAACTGCATGTACCTTGGTGACATATTCGGCAGTTGCCATCAAATATGGCATTGGACCAAAGGGGTTTCCTTTGAAATCCATGTCCAGACCAGCAACGATGACACGAACCCCCTTGTTCGCCAAATCATTGCAAATGCGTACGATCTCATCGTCGAAAAACTGAGCTTCATCTATGCCTACGACGTCACAGCCATCTGCCAATATGGGAATATTTGCGGCAGCAGGAACCGGTGTAGATCGAATTTCGTTTGCATCGTGAGAGACCACCATTTCATCATCATACCGGACATCTATGGCAGGTTTGAATATCTCCACTTTCTGTTTTGCGAATTGCGCTCGTTTGAGCCTACGAATCAGTTCTTCCGTTTTACCAGAGAACATTGAACCGCAAATAACTTCAATCCAACCAAATTGTTCTTTTTGATTTACTGTATTTTCAAGAAACATTTTGTAATTTTAGCACTATAATGAAATCTCCTTTATTGTGTATAAAGGTGGGTCAAATTTATTAAAAATCAAAAGGCTAAATTGCATTAAATTTAAAAATTATAAAATTTTAATTTATGAAGAAGAAGTTAGAATCAGAATTGATGAGTATTGCCCATAAGATTCTAAAATTACGAGGAAAAGAGGATGTCAATAAAATGCATGCAGAAGTTGCTGCCCTATATGAGAAGTTGACCGTCTTGAAATTTGCCCAAGATAATTTTGAAGACGACCTTCCTACGATAGGTGACGATTCCTCGTTCTTTGGAATGTTGGATGCCGCTTTCAACAACAAGGTGAGTGACAACATAGAAGTCGAAAACAAGACATACGTTAACTTGGATGACAATGACAATGAAGAACTCACGGAACCCGTAATGGAAAAAATCAAGGACATTGTTGCCCAAATGCCTGAAGAAACACAAGAAATAGATAAATTGTTCGATGCTGCAAAGCCAAAGCATAAAAATGATTTTGAGGACATCACCGCAGATTTCAAAGAAGTCCCTGTTTTTGAAAAGGTGTCGAACATAAAAATCGAGGACGAAAAAAAATCGCTCAACGACAAATTGAAATCTGGGTTGTCCATTGGGTTGAATGACAAGTTGGCTTTCATCAAGCATCTATTTGAAGGGAAAAGCGAAGATTACGATCGTGTGTTGTCCCAACTGAACACTTCCAGTTCATACAATGAAGCATCTCAATTAATAAAGGACATCATAAAACCAGATTACAACAACTGGGAAGGAAAGGAAGATTACGAAATACGATTCATGGAAATTCTAGAGGCTAAATTCAATTAGACATGAGAATTCAAAAGGTCATCTATTGGCTTGCCACGATTTCACTTTGCCTCATAATGTTGTATTCCGCCAACATGTACTTTTCAAACGTGGAAATGGTAAAAGACTATTTTGAAATGTTGAGTTATCCAACTTACATCGTAATCCCTCTCGCCATTTTAAAGGTACTGGGTGTTGTCATGATTTTATGGCGTAAAAGCAATTGGCTCACAGAATGGGCATATGCAGGGATGTTTTTCGATGTTGTTTTGGCTACCGCCGCACACCAACAAGCTGGACACGACATGGGTTTGTCCGTTATTACGATTCCCGTCATCTTAATCTCTTATTTTCTAGGGAAATTGGTTAGAGCCAAAGATTGATTATTTAAATATATCCAACCTACCATCGGTTCAGGTATCTTTACTATTGTAATCAAACAATAGTGTAGGCATCTACTTTAGAAACAACATTTCCCAATAAATCTTCTACCACAACTACAATTGCCAAACCCGTGGTTTGCCCATATCTAGCATCAAAAAAAGGATAGGCATATGGAGATTCCTCACATATGATGGTTTTTCGCTTGTTTCCATCATGATGATGAAATTATGAAAAGGTTGTGTTAAACACACTCAAAAAGGTTGTAAATTTGAACTCATAACACCTAAAAATTAATGAGTAAACTCTATATTGTCCCAACACCAATAGGAAACTTGGAAGACATTACCTTTAGAGCAATTACTGTATTGAAAACAGTGGATTGCATCCTGGCTGAAGACACCAGAACCTCAGGCAAGCTATTGAAGCACTTTGAAATTTCCACTCAAATGCAAAGTCACCACATGCACAATGAGCATAAGACAGTAGCAAACGTGGTACAACGCATCAAGAACGGCGAAACCATTGCTTTGATCAGCGATGCTGGCACCCCAGCCATTTCAGACCCAGGATTCTTACTAGCCAGAGCTTGTGTGGAAAACGACATAGAAGTAGATTGCCTACCTGGTGCAACGGCATTCGTCCCTGCTTTGGTAAATAGCGGCTTGCCAAATGACAAATTCATCTTTGAAGGTTTTTTGCCCGTTAAAAAAGGCAGGCAAACGAGATTGTCGTTGCTGGCCGAGGAAACTAGAACCATCATCTTTTATGAATCTCCACATAAACTAATAAAGACATTAGGGCATTTTTGCGAGTATTTCGGAGAAGAAAGACCAGTTTCCGTATCTAGAGAGTTAACCAAACTATATGAAGAAACCATTCGTGGTACGGCAAAAGAAGTCTTGGAACATTATACAAACAAGCCTCCAAAAGGCGAAATCGTAATCGTAGTAGGGGGAAAGAAATAATACATCCATCAAAATTCATTATCATGTTAAAAAAATGCCTTGGCATCATTGTCATCATTGTCATCATTGTCATAGTTGTTTCCTGCAAATCAAAAAAAACAGCATTCACATTTCAAGACAAACAACAAACGACTACAAATCAATGGAATGCAATCAATGATGAATTCACCGGAAATCAGGCATATGAAACTACTGCTTTCATAGAAAAATATTGGCGCATAGTTGGCAACACTGGTTTTGACAAAAGCATTTACAAAATTGCCGAACAACTTGAAAAGGCGGGGTATGTCCTTGAAGAAAAGGCTTCACCGAACGACATCTTTACCTACAGAATAGAGAAAAGAGCACTCCAACACCCCACTTGGGAATCCATTGATGCCCTTGTGTCAATAGATGGAGAAGAATCTCCGCTATTGCAACACGCCACCAACCGAAACATGATCGCCATCAATTCCCACAGTACCCCGAATGAAGGAATAAATGCTGAAGTAATACACATTGAGGACATCAAGAAACTAAAAGACATAGATGTAAAAGGAAAAATCATCTTTGTGGAGTCCAGTCCTGCAAGGGTGTTTGAAACAGCAATGGTAAAAGGCGGAGCCGTTGGCATCTTGTCTTATGACAATCCGAAGTATCTACAGCCCGAAAAGAATACGACATCCATTCAGTTTCGATCCATCCCTTTGAATCAAGACATAAAAGGGTGGGCAATCGCCATGTCCCATGCAGCCAAGGAACGCTTGAAATCAAGTTTAGGCAAAGGAACGGTAAGATTGAATGTCATGGTGGAAACAAAAATCTACGAATCGGAAGAATTGACCATCATTGCAGAAATAAAAGGAAGCGCTTATCCGAAAGAGCGATTGGTATATAGTGCTCACGTGCAAGAGCCAGGAGCAAACGACAATGCAACCGGTGTTGGTGTAGCCTTGGAAATGGCAACGGTTACCGCCAAATTGGTCAAGGAAAACACTTTTAACCCCAAGCGTACATTAACCTTCCTTTGGGGAGACGAAATTGTTTCCACTAGAAGATACGTACAAGAAGACAAGGAACGTGCAAGAGATATAAAGTGGGGCATCAGCTTGGACATGGTTGGAGAAAACACAGCCATCACGGGAGGTTCCTTCTTAATTGAAAAAATGCCAGATCCGAGCGCCATTTGGACCAGAGGAAATGACAAGCACACCGAGTGGGGAGGACAAAAGATGAAGTTGAGCCAAATGAAACCACATTATCTAAACGACTTTTTAATCGAGGCTTTCAAAACACAAGGCAAAAAAGCGAATTGGGTTGTAAACACCAATCCCTTTGAAGGGGGAAGTGACCACGTTCCCTTTCTAAGAGCAGACATACCTAGTGTATTGTTTTGGCATTTTACAGACCAATTCTATCATACGGACAACGATCGTTTGGACAAGGTTTCCAAGCAAACACTCAAAAATGTAGGTGTAGCATCGCTCGCTTCGGCATATCAACTTTTAAATGCCGACGAAAATCTGGCAAGACAGACAATCTTGCAAATTGAAAAAGCAGCCATGAAAAGGCTAGAGGAAGAATTTAAACAAAGTAAAATAGCTTTGAACAATGGTGACGACATGAAAACTCAAGTTTCCATAATAAAAGCTTGGGAAGATTGGTATGTAAAAGCTGTTGAAACGACCAAGGACATGGTTTCGGATCATTCACTCATTGCACCAATGATTGAAAACACTCAAAATAACATAAAGGCTGAAGTTGTAACAATTCTAATGGATCTTCATGACTGACCCACAACAAAAAAGACCTTGCCTATCTTGGCACTGCAAAAGAAGTCTTGGAGCAATATCCTTAGAAAAAGGAAACTATGATTAGTCGGGGAAAACAATTGGACCACCGTTTTGGAAAGCCTTACTTAGAGTCTAATTTGAATAGTACTCCAAAACTTTGATCTTGAACAAATGATCATACTTGGCCTTTATCAATTCTGATTGAGATTGAATGTATTTTGATTTTCTTTCGAGAAATTCGAATGATGCAATGTAGCCACCTTTATATTTATTTTGAGCAATTGCAAATGCTTCTTTCTGAAATATCAAGGCTGACTCTGAAGCTTCCAATGTAACTTTTGCAGTTAAAACGTCATTGCACGCCATGTCGATTTTGTTTTTGAGTTCTTTCTTTTGATTTCCAAATTCAGCCTTGGTGATCTCCAATTCAAGGGCAGATTACAACTCATTCAGGCCCATAACTCATAGGAGGCATACCTCCCCAATAAGTACATTGAATAAAAATAGCTCAGATTTTCTAGTTATGAACTGTTCTTAAAATGGAAGAAGATCAATCATAATGTTCAAGTTTAAACTTTCCGATGAAGTAATTCGAGAATATTAAATACTTTAATTTTTCGTTTTCAAGCTTAGTTTAGTATATGATATTTACATTAATCGGAATATTCATTTTTGAGCTTATTTTTGAGCCATTTAATTCAGCTACAATCCATTTGTCTTGTTTTTCGTGGATTAGATTTTTAATAAACGTCTTTAATTTTTCGTTTTTTATTGAATGTCTAAATTCTATTTTGTCTATAGTTCCATCTTTTTTAAGGAGAAAAGAAACTCTTGAATTAATTTTAAATGTTCCTCCTCCTTCTTTTTTAGGGTATCTATATGAATCACTTATCTGCTCATTAAATTCAAATATTAAAAATTCATATCCACCAATATATGATGGAGGACAGTCTAAATGTGACTTCACATATTTGTCCTCAATATAAATGTCATATTGTTTATCTGATCCACATTCTGTTGTCATTATTCGTCGATGATTATCAAAATCATATTTTTGAATAATTTCCCCATTATGATTGTAAAAAGTCCACACACCAACTTGAATGTCATTTTCATATTTTCCTTGGCTTTGAATATTACGTAATGGTCCAAAGTGTCTTTTAATCCAAATTCCATCTTTTTTCCCATTAGAATAATTTCCATCAACTATTAATCCATTCTTACCAACAACGGTTGATGCATTCCCATTCCCATAATGATCTTTTATGGTATATTTACCATGTTTAGTTGTCATATCAGATTTCAAAACATAGAATGTAGCTTTACCATATCGTGTTTGTCCTTGCATCTTTTCGACTTCTTGTCCAAATGATATTGTGGATATAATAATCAATGCAATAGTGATAATTTCTTTCATAGGTTATATATAATAAAGTATAAATAACTTATTAAACAGGTAAATTCTGGATTTATTATAGAATCAAAAATACTACTAAATTCATATAGGTCTTAAAAAATAATGGGAGAATTGAAAGTTTCTAATTTTAAAACATTCACACAATTCATTTTACTCATTGTTGCTGGGATTTATGTAGATAAAATGTCAAAGACACATAGTATTACTACTATGCAACCTTAAATCAAATAGTGATCCAAATATATCCACGATCTTATATGTATTTCAATGACAAAAAATCTTAATT
Organism: uncultured Bizionia sp.; assembly: GCA_947496215.1. Taxonomy (GTDB): domain Bacteria; phylum Bacteroidota; class Bacteroidia; order Flavobacteriales; family Flavobacteriaceae; genus JAHDHI01. The sequence goes on along the minus strand of CANMCF010000004.1, from coordinate 136,841 downwards.
CTTAAGTCTTTTTATAATTACACGTGTTTCCCTACTTCAAAACCATGTTTTCCCAAATATTGGTTCCCACTGTCAATCGCATCATCTTCCAATGTAGTACCCATGGAATCATTCCAACGGTTCAAGTAACCAAACAAAGAGATAACGCCCAACATTTCTACTATTTCTCCTTCATTCCAATGCTCATGCAATCTTCTCTTTATGTCTCCATCAACAGCATTGGGTACTTGTGAAGCTGCCAAGGAAAAGTCCAATGCAGCACGTTCTCCTTCATTGAATGCAGGATGCGTCCTGTATTCCCAAATGTTATCCAACTGCTCCTGTTCTGCTCCATAGCGCTCTGCAGCACGAATGGCGTGCGCTTGACAATAGCGACAACCAGTGGCATTGCTACTAACCCAAGCAATCATTCTTTTCAAGGCAGAAGTCACTCTACCCTCATTGGCCATAACAGCCATGTTCAAGTTTATGAAGGCCTTGCTTATTGCTGGTCTTCGTTGCATTGTAAGCACGGAATTAGGGCAAAAACCAAGGGTTTCGTTAAAAAACTCTGCAAGTTTTTTTGTCTCTAAATCGTGATCTGGTGTCAAAGGAGTAATTAATGGCATAAAATTTAATTTTATTAGTGGTATTTTTGGTGTTACAAATAACGATAAAAATTTCAATAATGTCTCATAAAATCACAACACAATGGAAAGGCAACATGCTTTTCGAATCGGATAACCCTAGCGGACACAATGTATCGATGGATACGTCGGAAGAAAATGGAGGAACTAACAAAGGTTTGCGCCCAAAGGCAATGATGCTATCTTCATTGGCCGGATGTTCTGGCCTGGATGTTGTTTCCATTTTGGATAAGATGAAGGTGGGAGTCGATGATTTCAAAATGGATGTAGAAGGACAATTGACCGATGAGCACCCAAAATATTACCATACCGTTACCGTGGACTATCATTTCTATGGAAGCAACTTGGATGAAGGAAAGATTACCAAAGCAGTAAATTTGTCTGTCGACAAGTATTGTGGAGTAATGGAAATGTTTAGAAAATTTGCAGAAGTAAAAACAAACATTCATTTTCACAACAACTAGGACATGTCTTTCAGTTTTACTTCAGATTACATTATCGAAGATGCAATCGTGCAACTAAAACCCTTGCATGAAAACCATTTCAAAAGCTTGTTGGACATTTCCAACGAGCCCAACATTTGGGACTATTCACACATAAAGGGCAATGGTTCGTTAAATTTGATGGAGTACATAAAATCGACCATTCAGGCTAGAAAAGACAAAAAGGAATACCCTTTCCTAGTCGTGGACAAAAGGACAAATCAAGTTGCTGGTTGCACTCGTTTTTGTGACATAGACTTAACCTTGAACAACACCAGACTGGGATATACCTGGTATGGAAAACGATTTCAAGGTACAGGCTTGAACAAGCATTGCAAGTACCTCCTTTTCGACTTTGCCTTCAGTACCATGGAAATGGAACGCATTGGTCTAGGTGCCTATGTCGAAAACAAAAGAAGCATAGCTGCAATGAAAAGTGTAGGTTGCACCGAGGAGGGCGTGTTTAGAAAAGCATTGCCAAGTCCTTCTGGAAGAGGAAGAAGCGATGTTGCCTTGTTAAGCATATTGAAAGAGGAATGGATAACACATAAAAAAGAAGAGTTACGATTAAAATTGATACGATAAATGCGTTGGACATTAAAACCCAAACCCAATCAGGATACTGTAAACGATCTTTCAAAGGCATTGCAAGTAGAAAAGTCCATTGCTTCACTTTTGGTGCAACGGGGCATAGAATCCTATGAGCAAGCCAAATATTTCTTCAGGCCTAGTCTAGATGACTTGCATGACCCTTTTCTGATGAAGGACATGCACAAGGCCGTTTCAAGAATAGAAACAGCAATATCCAACAATGAAAACATCATGGTCTATGGTGATTATGATGTAGATGGGACCACGGCTGTATCTTTGATGTCTTCTTACCTATCAAGCACCTATCCAAATGTCACAACTTACATTCCCGATCGCTATGAAGAGGGCTATGGCATATCCTACAAAGGAATTGATTACGCTGCAGACAATGACATCTCTTTGATAATTGCTTTGGATTGTGGCATAAAGGCCATTGACAAGGTAGTCCATGCAAAGGAGAAAAATGTCGATTTCATAATTTGTGACCACCACAGACCAGGACCAAAGGTTCCAGATGCCATTGCTGTCTTGGATCCCAAACAAGACGATTGCAACTACCCATTCGACGAACTTTGTGGTTGTGGAGTAGGTTTTAAACTAATACAAGCATTGGCATCCAAAAAAGGTAAGACGATAGAGGATCTCACACAGTACCTGGACCTCGTTGCAACTGCCATCGGAGCCGACATAGTACCTATGGTAGGCGAAAATAGGATTCTCGCCCATTATGGATTAAAGGTCATCAACACATCGCCAAGAGCAGGGTTCAAAGCCATAATAGACCAAATAAAAAAGGAAACGCTCACCATAACCGACGTCGTGTTCATAATCGCCCCAAGAATAAATGCAGCTGGCAGAATGAAACATGGGCAGTATGCCGTGGACCTGTTAACCCAAACCGACATGGAAACTGCAACAAAATATGCAGAGGAAATCGAGGCTTTCAATAGCGACAGAAAGGACACTGACAAACGCATTACCAAAGAAGCCCTTGAACACATTGAAGAACAAGAAGAACAAGAACGGTTCACCACAGTCGTCTATAGCGAAGATTGGCATAAGGGAGTAATAGGTATCGTTGCTTCCAGATTAATCGAAACCTATTACCGTCCAACTTTGGTTTTCACTAAAAGCGGTAATAAATTGGCTGCTTCCGCCAGATCCGTAAAAGGTTTCGATGTATACAATGCCTTGGAAGCTTGTTCCGAACACATCGAACAATTCGGAGGACACAAATATGCTGCTGGATTGACTTTGGAAGAGAAAAACTACGAAGCTTTCAAACAAAAATTCGAAGAAGTCGTAAAGACCACCATAGACAAGAACTTGTTAACCCCCGAAGTAACCATAGACACACAAATAGACTTGGATGACATCACACCCAAATTCTATCGCATATTAAGCCAATTCGCTCCCTTTGGCCCAGGAAACATGGCTCCAGTTTTCATGACCGATTGCCTAAACGATACCGGGTATGGGAAATGTGTCGGTGAAGATCAAAGTCATTTACGTATCACGGCAACACAAACCGGAAGCACGAAATTGGTTTGCATCGGTTTTGGCTTGGGAGACAAGTTAGATCTCATTGCTGACAAAAAAGAATTCAAAGCTGCCTATTCCATTGATGAGAACCATTGGCAAGGCAGTGTTAATCTGCAACTAAAACTTAGGGATATAAAAGAATGAATTATTATTTAGATTGATTATAAATAGTGTTATATTTGATACTGAAAACAATCTGAATATGGAAAAAAACATCTATAAGATATATCACAATGATTTTGGAATAGCCTTTCAATGGAAAAGCGACATTACCAAACAAGATAAGATTCAACTCGTATTTAGAAATATGGGATTCTACCTGAGCACAAAGGAAATCAAGCAGTTTCGTCAGAACGTTTACGACGCTAAAAGTGCCAAAGGTTGTAGTTGCTGTGAAAGAGATTGCGACACCAAATCCATCTTATTGAAAACACCCAGCACGAAAGTAGACTTAGCAGTAAACAACAAGGAATTAATAGAAGTTGAAGACTTGATAACAGGAACACTTTTTCAATTAGACCTAGATAACTACCTAAATAACCTTTGTAATCTTTAAATTTGCACCAACCATTAACAACCTTCTCAAACTGGTTGTTCTTTCAGTAGTCCTCCATGCAAAAAAACGATCCGTACGAAGCGTTAAGATTTAGGGAATTCAACATTTTCATATTGATGCGCTTTGCGTTGGTATTTGCTTGGACCATGCAATTCATAGTCATCGAATGGCAAGTCTATACCATTACCAAAGACCCATGGTCTTTGGCTATGATTGGTTTGATAGAATTCATTCCAGCTTTTGTGATGGCCCCCTTTGCTGGCCACATCGTGGATCAAAGAGAAAAGCGGAACTTGTTGGCAACGTGCATTGCTGCATTCTCATTGATTAGCTTGGGCCTTTTCTTGTTGACCTGGCCTGAAGTCGTGAAGAATTTGTCCAAACAAACAGTTTTGTATGGCATCTATGCATTGGTGTTCTTTGGAGGATTTCTACGCTCCTTCTTTGGACCTACCATTTTTTCCTTGATAGCTTTGATAGTTCCGAAAAAAGCGTATCCCAATGCTGCGACCTGGAGTAGCTCCACTTGGCAGATGGCATCTGTTTTGGGACCGGCCTTTGCAGGTTTTTCAATACATTGGTTTGGTGTACATTGGACACTTTGCTTTGTTTTTGGGCTGGTTCTTTTCTCATTGCTAATCATTTTTCAAATACCTAAAAAACCAATTCTCAACCCCAAAATAGGAGAACCCGTAATACAGAGTTTAATAGAGGGAGCCAAGTTCGTTTTCAAGACCAAAGCCATTCTAGGCGCTTTGACCTTGGATATGATTGCCGTCCTTTTCGGAGGAGCAATTGCCCTATTACCCATTTTTGCGCAGGACATCTTGGAGGTTGGATCTGAAGGTTTTGGTGTATTGCGTGCAGCTCCTGCTGTTGGCGCATTCATAACGATGCTGACCACTGCCTACATTCCAATAAGCAAAAATGCAGGAATGAAACTATTGACGGCCATCTTTGGATTCGGCGTATGCATTATCGTGTTTGGACTATCCTCCATATTCTGGATTTCCGTCGTTGCCTTGTTTTTTAGTGGTGTCACGGACGGGGTTTCCATGGTTATCAGGCAAACCATTCTTCAATTGAAGACACCAGACAACATGCGCGGTCGTGTTGCATCCGTCAATTCCATGTTTGTAGGTTCTTCCAATGAACTAGGTGCTTTCGAAAGTGGCCTAACGGCCAAGTTGATGGGAACGGTGACCGCAGTCGTATTTGGTGGCACGATGACTCTAATTACAGTTATAACCACAGGAATTGCATTGCCCTCATTTAGGAAATTGGATCTACGCAAGGACATTGAAGATCATCAAAATGAACAATAGAAAATTGATATGTCGTTTAAACTTTTCCTAAGACAATCGTCTCGTTATTAAAATTTTAATTTTATACTCTCTAGTTACATTCAAAATATTTATCTTATATTTTATTTTCCTAATTCAAGATACAAATGAAAAAAATTCTCATATTCATTCTCACAGTGGTCATTTTGATCTTTGCGTATAACGAGTACAAGGACTACAAACGATTTCATCCAAAAAACGTAAATTATTTGGTCAACGAGAACATTGATTTGAATTATCACGATCAATCCGTGGTTTATGATTACAATGAAGCCATATCGGCATTGAATGGTTTTGTCATCACGCAATGGAGTGCCAATGAAATAGATGTGAGACACCCTGAAGATGACGATGCACAAACCCAATATGCCGTAAGCGAGTATTCCAAAAAACTAGCCAAAGTAAAGTTTTACGAAGCTAAACTAACCCAATCCAAGACATTGAAGAGCAAAGGCCTCAACAATGTAGACATTAAAAACATCGAAAGCAAAGGGTTTTCAGCAGATAAAGCCTCAAATAGCATAGCACTTGAAAAGTTCAAGGAAATGATGCTAAAGAGTATTCCCAAGACCAATTTAATCTATCAAGAAAAAAGTGCCTTCGTATACGAAATGCAAAAACTTCTGGTCAAGAAAGGATTTGACATACCTGTCGATGGCATCTATAAAAGCATAACATCCGAGGCTTTGAGGAATTTCGAAGAAAAAAACCAACTCTTCCCAGATGGGAAAATAGATCTCTTGACTTTATACAAGCTATTGGAATAATCCTTGGTTTGAAATAATAGTTATATCTTATTATTTGTATTCCTTGAGTAGAAGGTTTTCCCCATCGAAAACACCATAGGTATAGTAGCCTATCCAATCTCCCAAATTCAAGTATTTGGAGCTCTCATTCAGTTGAATGTCCAACGGTAAGTGTCTATGTCCAAACACGAAGAAATCCCTATGTTTCTCTTCCACCTTGCGTTTGCAATATTGTACGAGCCATTCATTTTCCTCTCCTAGGAAAGTAACATCGTCATCTCCAGAAATAAGTTTGTTCTTAACAGACAGGTACTGTGCCAATCGCACACCCCAATCTGGATGCAACCATCTGAAAAACCATTGAGCCACAGGGTTGGTAAATAACTTCTTCATCCGCTTGTACCCCTTGTCTCCGGGCCCCAAACCATCACCATGTCCAATAAAAAAGGTTTTGTCGTTGAAAGTGAATTCTTTAGGCTCATGATATACGGGAATGTTCAACTCCTCTTCAAAATAGCCATTCATCCAAAGGTCATGATTACCCACGAAATAGTGGATGGGAATTCCAGAATCACTGATCTCTGCCAGTTTTCCCAATGTTCGCGTAAATCCTTTTGGAACTACTGTCTTGTACTCCATCCAAAAGTCGAATAAATCTCCCAACAAGAAAATGGCAGCGGCATCTTGCTTCACTTCATCCAACCATGCCACGAACTTCTTCTCCCTCGGAAAGGATTGTTCTTTTGTAGGAGCTCCCAAGTGATTGTCTGACGCGAAATATATTTTTTTTCCTTCTGGAATTTGCATCTGCAAATATAAAGAAAGTTCGTTTTAGATACTATTTCCCTACCTTAGTTTTAAATTAATTTCGAATTATTTAGGAGACCTTTTTACAAAATGGCCATTAATAGGTAAAGCACTCTAATGAGCGATCAAAAAATAATAACTCTTTTTAAGAATGGTCATCGAGACAAGGCGTTTCGGGAATTATACAAACTCTATCCAAGAATAGAAAAAGTCATTGTATCCAAAGGCGGTACAAAAGCCGATGCTAGTGATGTATTTCAGGAAGCTTTGATCGTATTGCATCGCAATCTCGAGAAATCGGATTTCACATTGACGGCTTCCTTTTATACCTATCTCCATTCCGTCTCCCGCTTCATATGGAAAGACCAACAAAGACAATTCTCAAAACAAGAACTACATGATTTGAAGACAGATGAAGTATCCATCTTCCATATTGTTCTAGAAGAAAAGAAGTACCAGCTTGCAGAACAAGCATTTCGCGAATTAGGAGAACGTTGCCAACAATTGCTACAATGGTTTTATCTCAAGAAAATGTCTTTCAAGGACATTGCCGAGAGCATGCAATTCAAATCAGATAAAATTGCAAAAAACCAAAAGTACAAATGCCTGAAAAAGGCAAAAGGCATCTACAACACTCATTCTAAAACTGTCCAATCTTAATTCGAAATCTCATGAAAACACATATAGAAGACATAGACTCAATCAATGGATACATTGACAATACACTTACTAACGACGAAAGGTTGCTTTTTGAAAGAAAATCAAAAACAGATAAAGCTTTCAATGCACTCTATCAAGAACATTTGACCTTCTTGGAAGGTATGAAACGCGTACAGTTGAAAGAGGATATACTTGCTGCTCGTAAAAGTTACATCAAAACCAAATGGATAAAACATCTAGGCATGACTTTAGGTGTCATTTTAGTTTCCATTTTGATTTACAATCTCTTTTTCAAGGCAAACACGACAGAAATCATCAAAACCAAGATAGATGCTACAACAACAATCAATGATTCCAATGCAATTGAAAACAAGATAGAAACAGATTCGGTAAAAAAATATGTTCTTGTTTACAAAAGAGATTCCACCGTTGTAAATGAAAAAGAAACTAAAAAGTATGGAGGCATCATAATCTTAGAAGACATTGAACTGATTTCCTATTTAAATTACTCCAACATAGATGACATGAAATCCGATTTTCCAGAAATCAAAAACTTGGAACCTGTAAACGACACCATCGTTTTCCATAAGAAGCATTCTCATGAAATGGTAGAATCCAAAATAGATGAAATCGTGACAACCGTAGAAGACAAGAACCCAAATGAAAAAATAGTCCATACACAAGAAAATCCAACAACCGCCAAAATTACTGAGGAAACCAACATGGTTAAAGACACGATTGCAATGGAAATTCCAGAAGCGTTGAGCCCAGAACTCATTGCTTTTTATAAATCCATAAAAAAAGCCCCACAAGTACTTACTGTAAATGTAGAGACGGAAACCACATTGACATGCAAGGAAGGAACTATTCTAACCTTTGCACCGAAATCTTTTGTTTACAAAGACAACAACAGGCTTGCTCGTGGCAGGATCAAATTGGAAATCACCGAGTACTACAAATTATCAGATATGCTATTGGCCAACCTAAGCACGAAATCCGACGAAAACATATTGGAAACCGGTGGGATGCTGTTTATCAAAGCCAGCAAGAATGGAAAAGAGTTAAAGCTAGCAGACACCAAAACCATAACCATTGCCTTTCCGGATAAAAACAAACAAGGGATGCAATTATTCTCTGGAATACTCCAACAAGACAACATAAACTGGAAATTGACCAAGCAATCAAAATCTGTTTCCGTTAATACAACCATTGACTTTGACGAAATCATTGAAGAAGATATCGAAGTCGCTTTCAACGTGGTGGAAAACGTTCCTACCTATCCTGGATGTGAGAATGCAACCAACAACCGAGGTAGACGGAAATGCCTAAACGACAACATCCAAAGGCTCCTAAGAAAAGAATTCAATGCTGACATTGCAGAAGATTTAAAACTTACAGGGAAAATAAAAATAAGCGTATTCTTTAAAATCGACAAAGAAGGCGAAATTGTTGATGTGAAAGCCAGAGCCTCTCATAAGGCATTGGCAGAAGAAGCTGTCAGGGTAGTTAACCTCATACAAAAAATGCAACCAGCCATGCAACGAGGCAAACCCGTGAGAGTCCCATATTATCTGCCCATTAACATAAAACGAGAAGGTCCCAACAGAAACTTTGTCCCCATCATAGTCAAAGGTGAACATAAATTCACGGAATCTTTTGAAGCGAGAATGAAAACAGACTCCATACGAAACATAAAACAATCGGAAATAGAACGTTACTCCTTTGCTGTTTCCAACCTTGGCTGGATCAATTGTGATCGTTTTGCAAGAATGACGGGAAAAAGAGTTCGATATCGATTAAAGGTCAAAGATGCCGAAGGCGCCAACTTGAAAATGGTCTTTAAAAGCATCAGTTCCATTCTTCCGAGTAGAAAATATAGAAATAGCTTTGATTTTGGCATTGTCCCTGAAGGAGAGGAAATCTCATTGGTTGCCATAAAAAAGGTAGACAACAAGATATATCTTGGAACAAAAGATACAGAGACAAAGAAAATATCCGAATTGGACTTGAATTTCAAGGAGGTCTCCCTTGAAGAATTGAAAAAGGCATTGCAAGCCTTGAACGATGATTTCAACTAGCATCCATAAACCTAGAAATTAAAGCCGTAAAACTATTTACCAAGATTCCATATTTTACTACAGAGCTTCAAATAGTCTCCCAAACCCCTTTTTTGTGTGTTGCTTCTTGGTGTATTTGTATATACAATTACTTTATAAGAATCATCGGAAAAAGTTAACTCATAATGATTTCCATCCTGTATATTTCTATCTAATGAATCATTGATCTCATCAATGTTGAGCTGCTTGAGATCATAAGCAATTTCATCAAATTTTGCTGTCGGAAATTCAATTTCATCCTCTTCGTCATAGCCGTAAATTCTAGTCAAATAACTGATACTATCATTCTCTCTATATAAAACAACTTCTTTTAAAATTTCCTTATTCTCTTTAAAAAGACTTCTATCTATCTTAAGTTGTATGGTTTCCACATTTATTTTTGTGTTTATTTCATAAGTGTTTGCATTTTGACTAAATGAGAAATGAAAAACAAATAATGTTGTAATGAATAAAAATGATTTTATCATTGTTTCGATTTTTAACTCAACTAAAATCTTGGTTGCCATATTTTATAAAGATGAAATTCTTACCATCAATAATGTCTAAAAACAATTTTATTGTGAATTCATCCCAAAAAACCTCAATTCCCTGTCCTTATGGAATTGCTTTGCAATATGGCTACGTATCCAATGAAAGTTACCATTGACTAAATACCATCAAAATATATTAACCCCTAAACAAAAAGAAATCGTCTTTCATGTCCTCAATTTGCGAATCTTCGTTGGTAATGATATAATCTATGGCTTTGGAGGTGAATGCATTTCCTTTTTTGGTAAGCGATACGATATCTTCATCAATCACTATCATATTGTTTTTCAGGGCCAATTCCAATACGGTCTTGGCCCTTACCTTTTGCCAATTGATATGTTCTCGCAAATGGTTGACATGTCGTTCCACTTCTTCATTGTGGTTTTTCAAATGCAACAAGAATGTCAACAATGAAACCTCTATCCGTTGTTGTTTTTCCCTATAGAACACAGCTATCAAACCTTTGGTCGGGGCAAACAGGTAAACTACTAAAAAGAGGAGTCCCAACATCGTGGTGATGGAACCGGCTATGGAGGCATCCAACCAATGCGCAAACCAATATCCTGAAATTGCACTGAACACACCAAAGCCAATGGAAAGCAACAACATCTTCTTCAAATCGGTCGTTAACAGATAGGCACTGGCTGCTGGTGCAATCATCAAGGCCACTACCAATATGGCTCCTACGGCGTCGAAAGCACCAACGGTGGTCACGGAAGAAACCGTCATCAATCCATAATGTATCACAACTGGGGAAAAGCCCAAAGACGCAGACAAACCGGCATCAAACGTACTTACTTTCAACTCTTTGAAAAAGGCAAACAACAACCCAACGGTAACCATCAGGATGCTTCCTATCACCCATAATGATTTCGGTCCGACATCCACACCGCCAACAAGTAGTCTGTCGAAAGGAGCAAAAGCCAACTCTCCCAACAACACGGCATCGACATCCAAGTGCACGTCATTTGCATTCTTGGCTATCATGATCACCCCAATGCTAAACAAAACGGGGAAAACCAAGCCAATTGCCGTATCTTCCTTTACCAGCCCAGTTCTCTGGATTCGCTCCACCAAGACCACCGTGATGATTCCGGTCAAGGCCGCCAAAAGGATCAAAAGTGGAGAATTCAAATCTTGAGTAATGAAAAAACCTATGACGATTCCCGGTAATATCGAGTGACTTATGGCATCACTGATCATTGCCATTTTACGTAATATCAAAAATGTTCCAGGAATCGCGCAGGCTATGGCCACCAAACTAGCAATAAGCTGTATTTCTATTTGAGCATTACTCATTGTCTTCTGTTAGTTGGTTATACAAATTGGAAGCGACTTTAAAACCTTCTTCCGTCAAACTCCACATTGCACCTTCCAGTATCACATAACCCCGATCCACCAACTTCTGAAGTGTCCTACGTGTAAATCCTTGAAAATTATTCAAGATCTTGATGGTATGTGGGTGTGAAATGTCATCGTGAGTTTCCGCTATGTTGTACATGAACGCCAATGTCTTGTGGAGTTTCAAATCCCGACGATTCTTTATGAACCTGATTTGCTTGAACAACAATCCCCTGCTTGGCGAAAACACAAAGGAAAACAACACAAATACCGAAGCGACCAAAACAATTACCGGCCCTGTGGACAAATTGTTTTGCGTTGCACTGATGGCTGTTCCAAAAACACCGGAAAACGCACCAAAGATGGCGGCAAGAAACACCATGACTCCCAAACTATTCGTCCACTGTCTGGCTGCCGCCGCTGGAGCCAACAACATCGCACTCATCAAAACGACACCTACGGTCTGCAATCCCAAAACGATTGCCAATACGATGAAACTGGTAATTAAGACATCAATGAATTTGGTATTGAATCCCAATGTCTTGGTATAATCGGCATCGAACAACAATATCTTGAACTCCTTCCAAAACAACAAAAGCACTACAAGGCAAATTCCAGTTACAATGGACATTAGCCATACATCGCTTTCCACCAAAGTTGCAGCTTGCCCAAATAGATATTTGTCCAAACCTGCTTGATTGGCATTGGGTTGTTTTTGAATGAAGGTAAGCAACAACATGCCAAACCCAAAGAACAAAGACAATATGAGTCCCAAGGCCGTATCAGATTTCAAATGTGTCTTGGTTATGATCCCTCGAATCCAAAAGGTTCCAATCAGCCCACTAACCAACGCTCCCAATAGCAATACATTGCTATCCTTTGCACCGGTAATCAAAAACGCGATGGCTATTCCTGGTAGTGCAGCATGAGATATGGCATCTCCCAGCAGACTTTGCTTTCGTAGTACCGCAAAGCTACCAAGCATACCACAGACAGCTCCTAGTATTGCCGTTCCCAAGGTTATCGTTCTGAGTGTATAATCAGAAAAAACGAGTGATATGTATTCTTTTAAGTCGATGGCTTTCTTATTTAAATGGTGTTACTTGTAAAAGGTCATAAAAGATGGACAATGCAAAAACCGACATGATCAATCCAGTCCATTTAAACCTGTTGGCCTTTTCCATCGTTATCCTCCCTATGCTAGCAACCCCCAGAGATGGTTTCATCAAGTATGCAAATCCCTTTAAGATTTGATAGATCGCATATATGGTTATCAATACCTTTGGCCATTGCCATATAAGGTGAAATGCAAGGATTATGGATCCCATTCCCAAAGCAATCAATGCATTGACAATGTTCCCAACATTGCTTTTCGAATGTAGGAGCACAAAGAAGTCAACCCAAATCCTTGGTTGCAAAAAATGGGACAAACCAACTGCCAACAGGTTAATGGCCACAAACAATTCCATGGATTGGGCGGCATTCATCATTCTTGAATACTTACTTTATAGTTAATACCATATGTCTTGGTCAAATTGTCGTCGTTGAAAATATCCTTTACCGGACCTGTGGCAATCTTCTTTACATTCAAAAACGTCACCCAATCGAAATATTCTGGAACGGTTTGCAAATCATGATGTACCACAATTACCGTTTTCCCCGCTTTTCGCAATTCCTTCAATATGTTGATGATGGCTATTTCGGTCGTGGCATCCACACCTTGAAAAGGTTCATCCATGAAATAGATCGATGCATTTTGCACCAATGCCCTAGCCAAGAAGATTCGTTGTTGTTGCCCTCCCGACAACTGACTGATTTGTCTCCCTTTGAAAGCCAACATTCCTACTTTTTCCAAAGCCTCCAAAGCCAATTTCTTCTCCTTTTGCTTCGGTCGTCTTATCCATCCCAGACTTCCATAGGTTCCCATCATGACCACATCCAAGGCCGTAGTCGGGAAATCCCAATCCACACTGCCCTTCTGCGGCACATAGGCAACCATGGAACGTTGTTTTTCATATGGCTTGCCATATATGCTCACACTTCCAGCGATGGGTTTCAAAATTCCAAGAATGGATTTTATCAATGTCGATTTCCCTGCTCCATTGGGTCCGACTATAGCCATAAGCACACCTTCAGGAATTTCCAAATCGATATCCCAAAGCACTGGCTTGTAATTGTACGCCACTGTTAAATCGTCTACTTTTACTGCTATGTTCTTACTCATAATTGTCATTACCACAAAAGTGGGAATCTCTTTGATTGAACTTCAATTTTCGATATTGCGATGCTTACTTCAGTGCATTCACTATGGTATTCACATTGTATTCGAACATCCCAATGTAAGTTCCTTCGATGGTACCTGCATTTCCCAAGGCATCGGAATACAAAGTCCCTCCAATGGCAACATCATGTCCTTTGGATTTTACTGCTGCTTGCAATGCTTCTATCGTACGTTTAGGCACAGAACTTTCCACGAAAATGGCCTTTACATCTTTTTCGATGATGAACGCTGCCAGTTTTTGAACATCCTGTACTCCAGCTTCCGTTGCTGTGGACAAACCTTGTAAGCCCACAACTTCGAAGTCGAATGCCTTCCCAAAGTAATTAAAAGCATCATGGGCAGTTACCAAAGTACGTTTTTCCTTTGGCAATGTTTCTATCGTTGCTGATAATTTTGATTGCAACTCATCTAGCTTTTCCAAATATTTCTTTTCGTTTTGCTTGTAATTAGCTGCGTTTTCTGGATCTTTTTCCGACAACACTTCGGTTACTCGTTTTGCAAATGTCTTGAAATACCCCATATCGAACCACACGTGCGGATCGTAATTTGACGCAAAGTATTCCGATCCAATCAATGTGCTCTTATCCAAAGCTTCAGCCAAGGCTATTTGTGTCTTCGCTTGGCTTCCCATCTTTTCAAAGACTTCAACCAGTTTTCCTTCCAAATGCAATCCGTTGTAGAAAATGATATCCGCATTCACGAGTTTGGAGACGTCTCCTTCGCTAGCCTTGTACAAATGTGGATCCACTCCACTCCCCATCAAGCCTTTGAGTTCTATGTTATCTCCACCTATGTTTTCAACCAAATCGGTTATCATCGTAGTCGTCGTTACTACATTTAGTTTCCCTCCTTCTTCTTTCTGCTCATCCTTACAACTAAACGCAAGTATGATGACACATAAAATTGCTATATTCTTTCTCATTGTCGTTATATTTTATTTTGGTAATTCATAAAAACAGTTTTTCATCTGCCTAACAGTTATTTCAAAGTATACCTCAATCCAAAAAACAAACGAATTCCTTGATTTGGACCGTATACGTATGCTGGATCGAATGTTAATGCATATGGATTATCCTGTGTTGCCACCACTTGTCCTTCGTTATCAAATTGAACATTCTCATCAAATGGATCCTCTGCTCTTGCAATAATAAAAGGATTTCCTCTATTAGGCGTCCAATCCAATAAGTTTTTAACACCTACATAAGCTTCAAAATCACTTATTCCATCGTAGGTCAACTGTATGTTTTGAATGCTCCAAGTAGGCGAATAGTCACTTCGTGGATCCAACTCCCCTAGAGTTGGCAATCGCATTGGACCATATATGTTACCTGTATAGTCCAGTTTTAGATTCGTCTTGTAATGCTTGTAACTAAAAGACCATACTCCCGTAAATCGTTCTGTCAGTATTTGCTGTGTCTTCACTCCATTCTCCTTTTGTGAGACATCTTGAAATGTAGCTCCCAATGAACCTTTTATCCCACTACCAAAAACAGCATCGACATTGAAGCTAATTCCTTTTGTCGTGGAATTCCCATCCAAGTTATCATAAATAATCTGATTTGGATTGGTATCGTAATCTGGAATAATCGCATTTGTAAAATAAGTATACCACGCAGAAGCATCGAAGGTGAAATGCATTCCACTCTTCAAATACAACTTCTTCAAATAATTCAACGTCACATTGTAGGATCTTTCAGGATCCAAGGCTTCTTCTATGATAACATCCCTAGCACCTGTGAGTGCTGCGTGTTCTTCCGTAAACAGGTTCACGACTCTAAACCCCGTTCCTGCATTCAATCTCACAATGTCATCATCTGTGGGCTTATATCTATATGCAAAGCGCGGTGTGAAAATCGAACCATGTCTATCATCATAATCATATCTGGCTCCCAACAAAACCTTTTGTTTTTCTGAAATCTCAATTTCATCTTGAACAAAGACCGATGGTATAATTACCTTGTCTGCCTCCAATGTTGCCGGCGTATTGTCATTGTAGTAATTATAACGAAGAGCGGCACCAAACAAAAGATCATGCTTCTCCAATGATTTATCCCAAACCAATTGACCAAAGCCAATACGCTGCTGCGCCAAGTATGCTATATCTCCATAAACCGAATTCTGATCATGATCTGAATACGAAAACTGAAGATTGACTTTTTCCTTTATCGGCAATTGATAATTCCCCAATATCTCGAAACGTGAGGTATAAATGCTTTCTCCATAAACTTCATTTCCACCTCTGAAGTTTTTATTCCATTGTAATTCACCTCCCCAACGATCTTCATAGAAATATCGCCCTGCAAGGGAAAACAAACGATTCTCATTACGCTTGAAGTTCCATTTTTGAAAAACCGAGATACGGTCTTGCAAGGTCACATCCGTAAAATTGTCGTTATTGTTGTCTATTGGATTTGAATAATTATAATAGTTTGCCCCAAACAAGACATTGGCCTTCTTTCCTACGTTTGTTTTGAATCCCAAGTCCACATTGGCTTCTCCCCAACCAGTCACGAAAGCTTCTGAGAAAAACTTAGGTGCATTCTCCGGTAATTTGGTTATGATGTTTATCAATCCACCGACAGCTTCACTTCCATATAAGGAAGATGCAGGTCCCTTTACAACTTCCACCTGCTCTATGAGTGAGTTCGGAATACCAGACAAACCATAGACTGTAGACAAACCACTTACGATGGGCATCCCGTCAATAAGCACCAAGGTATAAGGGCCTTCCAATCCATTAATGTGAATATCTCCCGTATTGCAAACATTGCAATTAAGTTGTGGTCTTACTCCATTTACATTTTGAAGGGCCTCGAAAATGTTGGGTGTTGGGTTTCTTTTGAAAAAAGTAGGCGTATAAATTTCAACAGGCACTGCACTTTCCAATCTTGAAACTGCTTTCAAGGTACCAGTTATCGTTATTTCATCCAACGCCTCATCATCCTCAAGTATGAAGTTCATTGTCAAATCATCACTTGAAATCTCTATTGTTCTTTCAACGGTCTTATAGCCAGTAAATGAAGCCACCATCACATAGCGACCACTTTCAATGTTTCCTATTGCATAGGTCCCATCTTCGTTAACAGTACTCCCTTTGGTTGTATTTTTCAAGTACACATTGGCATATGGCAAGGTTTCACCTTCCAAAGAGGAAACTCGTCCCTTTATACTCTGTGCATTAATTGAGGTTGTAAGCAATATGCTTAACAATAGTAGTTTATAAGATTTCGTTAACATAAATAATTTTTGTAAAGTCTTCGTTTAATAGAATTGTATTGTTGTTAATTAATATTTGAGTCATTTTATTGCTGCTGAATTGTTTGGAAACCAAAATGGAGTTTCCGTACTTCAATCCATGTTGGGCACAGAAATCAAAGAATTCCTTGTCTTCGCTCATCAAGCGAGAAATAACGTATCCCTCTCCTTCTTTGGCATTGGCCAATGATATGGATGTATCTTCCGTAGTTATTTCCCCGTTTGCATTTGGAATGGGATCTCCATGTGGGTCGAATTTGGGATTACCTAGGTAAGCACTTATCTTTTCAGCTAGAAAATCGGATGTCTCATGTTCCAACAATTCGGCTTCCCTATGTATTTCGTGTAGGGACATATCGAACATCTTAAACAACAAGGCTTCCCACAGACGGTGCTTACGCACCACATTAAGAGCCATTTTCCTGCCTTTCTCCGTCAACTTCAATGCTTTGTACTTCTCATAGTGCAATAGTTCCTTCGCTGCCAACTTCTTAGCCATATCTGTAGCAGCGGCGTTAGATATGCCTAGCTTCTTAGCTATGTTTCCTGGCTTGGTATCCTTGTCATCATGATTGTTGTTCTTGTAAATGGCTTTTACGAAGTTCTCTATGGCTACAGACATATTTTTAATTAGTTTAATATTTTTTTTAAGCTAACTTAAAAATTTTTCAAATATAACTAAAAAAAATAAAACACATACACTTTGGCACGATTTGCGCTATATTTATAATCTAAAACCAGATCACAATGAAATCAACTTTATTTATTATCGCTCTTTTATTATCAGTTGTCGGTGTTGCTCAGGATTCCAGCAAAGTAAAAGTCGAAACACCCAAGATCGTCTCCAAGTTGCAATTAGGGAAATTAATGCATTTTGATACTGTGGACATCAAGTTTGTTGAAGTGGTAACGGATTCTCGTTGTCCCAAAAACGTATCATGTGTTTGGGCTGGAGAAGCCACTGTATTGATAGACATCTTCAAAGATGGAGAAAAGATCGAACAAAAGAAGTTGACTTTTGACTCTTCTTCAAGGCTTCAAAGTCAAATAGCTAACATCTTTGCTTCGGAAGGGTTGAACATTGGGGGTCTCGATCTTTCACCATACCCCGTATATGGCGAAAAATTGGAAGACAAGGATTATTACATTCAATTGATGGTAAGCCATTAACGCCTGTTATCCACAAAAGATTTTATTACAAACAACAAAAGGATTTCTATCCCTATTGAAAAGACAGCATAAAGCACCCCTACATCGAAAACATATCTTAGGGTGATTCCATAGAGAAAAAAGGATGCACAGATGGACAAACCTCCTTTTAAATCCTTGAAGAAGGATTCTCTATCAGATTTGAAATCGAAGTAAAAGGCGATGAGAATAATTATTGATGCCAAGTTGTTTTATTCAAGTGGGTGTGAATCTTTTCTCAAAGTAAATTCAATGACAACCACAATCATCGGTTCCACAAGCCTTTTTTGGTTTTGATTTCTTCCAAAAGAATTTCTTCACCAAAAAGAACATTGCAACTGCAAATGTCGTAAAAACGAGTATTTCCTGAATAATGGTGTTCATAATACCTTTGTCGTTTATTGTATCACAAATTTACTTTTTTAGGACATCATTTCAAAAATTGATAGGCAATCAAAGCCACAACGTAAGCCAATGCCGTCATAACCGTCAATTGCAAGGTTGGCCACTTCCAGCTATTGGTTTCTTTCTTTACGATGGCCAATGTACTCATGCACTGCATTGCAAAAGCATAGAACAACAACAGAGATATCCCTGATGCAAAATTGAAAAGAGGTCCTCCAGTTATTATGTTCTTCTCTCCGGCCATTCTATTTTTTATCGTATCCTCATCGTCACTTCCAACACTATAGATTGTTGCCAACGTCCCAACGAACACTTCTCTTGCAGCAAAGGAGCTCACCAATGCTATTCCTATCTTCCAATCGTATCCCAAAGGTCTTATTGCCGGCTCTATTGCTCTACCCGTAATGCCTATGAAGGAGTACTCAAGTTTATGGGACGCTATCTTTTGTTGCAATTCCTCATCTCCCAAATCCTGAGATGCATATTCGTTCGTTACAATGGATTCGGCATTGTTAAACTGCTCTCCTGGGCCATATGACGCAAGAACCCAAAGAACAATGGATATTGCCAATATGATCTTTCCAGCTCCAAAGATGAAGGACTTCGTTTTTTCCAGAACCGTCAATGCCACATTTTTAAACATTGGCAATTTGTAATTGGGCATTTCCACAACAAAAAAGGTCTTGCTTTTGATTTTAAGTACCTTGTTCAAGATGTAAGCTGAAGCTATCGCAGCCCCAAAACCAATCAAATACAACAACATCAAGGTCAATGCTTGATAGCTCAACCCTATGAAGCGTCCTTCTGGAATGACCAATGAAATAATTATCAAATAAACAGGGAGTCTTGCAGAACATGTGGTGAACGGCGTAACCAATATGGTAATCAGTCGTTCTTTCCAACTTTCTATGTTACGTGTCGCCATAATGGCCGGAATGGCACAAGCCGTTCCCGAAATGAGTGGTACTATACTTTTTCCACTCAATCCAAATCGCCTCATGACACGATCCATCAAAAAAACCACGCGACTCATATAGCCACTTTCCTCCAATACCGCAATAAACAAGAACAAAAAGGCTATCTGCGGAATGAATATGACAATCCCTCCCAACCCAGGTATAATTCCTTCTGCTATCAAATTTGTGAAAGCGCCTTGAGGTAAGACATTTTTCATCCATTCGCTCAACGAAGCAAACGTACTGTCTATGAATTCCATTGGGATGCTAGACCAATCGTAAATTGCTTGAAAGATCGTCAAAAGTATGAGAAAGAAAATTGCATAGCCCCAAACCTTGTGAGTTAGGACCCTATCGAATTTGGTTCTTAGATCCTTGGCTTGCGAGACATCTATCGTCTGCCCCTTCTTTAGCGTTTCGTTTATGAATTGATAACGTTTTATCGTTTCTTTTTGTTGCAATCGCTTCAAGTCGCTTTCGGACTTTGTCTTGAAACTGGAAATCGCATCCATTTCCTTCCTATCCGTCTTTCCGAAGTTGACATCTTGAGTGATTACCAGCCACAATTTGTATAGCAATTGATTTGGAAACGCTCTTTGAAGCCTTCCAAAATATTCCTTGTCGATTTCCGAAGCACTCAAACATGGTTTTGTGGACAGCTCCTTGTAATTCGTAATCAACAACTTCAAATTGTCTATCCCTTCTTTCTTACGAGTGCTTATCAACGCTATCTTGGTTTCCAATTGGGTTTCCAAATAGCCTATGTCCAAAGATATCCCCTTGTATTTCATCCTGTCAGCCATGTTTATGGCCAACAAACAAGGAATTTCCAAATCCTTGATTTGTGTAAACAACAATAGATTTCGCTTCAAGTTCTCCACATCGCTAACCACTACGGCTACATCCGGAAAATCTTTGTCGTTCCTATTTAAAAGCAATTCGATAACTACATTTTCATCAAGCGACGATGCGTTTAAGCTGTAAGTCCCCGGTAAATCTATTATATGAGCCTTTACTCCTCTTGGCAGCTTGCATATACCTTCTTTTTTTTCGACTGTAATTCCAGGATAGTTGCCTACTTTCTGATTTAAACCAGTCAATGCATTGAAAACAGAAGTCTTACCCGTATTTGGGTTCCCTATCAAAGCGACATTCAACTGCTTACTCATGCGTTACATTTTCGATTAGTATATGTTGTGCCGTCTCTTTTCTTATTGCCAAATGACTTCCATTTATGTTGAGATACATGGGATCTGCAAAAGGGGCAACCTGTACCAACTTGACACTGTTACCTGGCAAACAGCCCATTTCCAATAGTTTTAAAGGTATATGTATGGATGATACATCTGCTATTATGGCATTTTCGCCGCGCTTAAGATGTGCTAAAGTGAGTTTCAAGCTTATTTAGATTGATTTTAAAGAAGCAAAAGTAAGTGAAAAATTCAGGGTAAAAAAATTGTGGCAAAAAAACTACGGTTTCTATTCTCTTTTTAACTTTTCTATGTCTTTCAACAGTTTAGAGATGGCTTCTCTATCCGTGCCATCGTAAAAGCCCCTTATCTGTCTCTCTTTGTCTATCAACATGAAGTTCTCAGTATGAATCATGTCATATTCATCACCATTGCCATTGGTTTTCACGGCCAGATAACTTTTTCTTGCCAGCTCATAAATATGTTTTTTATCTCCAGTGACCAAGTTCCACTTCTCATCATCAACCCCTTTTCTCCTTGCATAGCGTTTCAATTGTTCCACACTGTCTATTTTAGGGGTTACCGAGTGCGAAAGCAGCATCACATCCGCATCATCCATAATTTCCTTTTGGATGTCTCGCATGTTGTCAGTCATGATAGGACATATCGTTCCACAGGTCGTGAAGAAGAAATCGGCCACATAGATCTTGTCCTTGTAATCATCTTGCGTTACCGTCTTTCCATTTTGATTGATCAAGCTGAAGTCTGCTATCTTATGATACTTCTTGACATGTTGAATGGTACTATCCACCAATTCCACCTCCACCCTATTGGGTTGATAGATGGGCAAAGGTTTGTCCACCTTCAAAATGGAATAAAATATTGAAATGATAATGGCTGACAATATTGCAAATCCGATTGCAAATTTCTTGTAGTCTTTAAAAAAGGATAACATTCATCAATAATTTGAGTGACAACAATGCAAAAATACAATGAAATTGAATCAAAATAGACTTGTTTGCCTCTTAAATTGCTGTTAAATAGGAAAGCAATATGCCAATAGCTTTTTATACTAAGTCTAAATACTTACTTTTGGGCGTTAAAAAAATTGAGATAATAAATGACAGTATTTTTTATAAAGGCGGCACAATTACTTTTAAGTTTGTCCATACTAGTCGTATTGCACGAATTAGGACATTTTATCCCTGCTAAGTTATTCAAGACGAGAGTTGAGAAATTCTACTTGTTTTTCGATGTGAAATTTTCTTTGTTCAAAAAGAAAATTGGTGATACGGTCTATGGAATAGGTTGGCTACCATTGGGTGGGTATGTCAAAATTTCAGGAATGATAGACGAAAGCATGGATACCGAGCAAATGGCCAAACCCGCTCAGCCATGGGAGTTTCGTTCCAAACCGGCTTGGCAACGTCTAATCATCATGCTAGGTGGTGTTACGGTCAACTTTATCTTGGCCTTCGTCATATACATCCTAGTCATTTTCACTTGGGGAACGAACTACTCCACGAAAGAAGACATAAAATACGGCTTTGGTGTTTCCAAGACCATGGAGGACATAGGTTTTAGTCAAGGTGACAGAATCGTCAGCGTGGATGGTGTACCTTTCAAGGAAGCCAACAACATCAACTCCAACATTATGTTCAGGAGCATAGAAACGGTTACCGTACAGCAGCAAAATGGGCAAACAAGGGACATAGTAATCCCTGAGGACATTGGAAAGAAGTTATTTCAAAACGGCGACGCTCCTGCTTTTGTTGCTAGAACTCCCTTTATATTGGATTCCATCGTACCCAAATACCCTGCCGATGTTGCTGGCCTGAAGAAAGGCGACAAGATAGTTTCTGTGAATGACACTCCGGTAACATACAATACGGATTACAACTACGCCATTAAGAATCGTAAGGATTCCATCGTAAAATTCACAGTTGACAGAAACAATGCACTTACAGAACTGTTCATCAAACCTGATGAAAAATCCAAAATAGGCGTGATTTTGGAATATACGGACAAAGAGTATAGAAAGTCCAATCACAGGTCTTACTCCTTTGGAGAAAGCATCTCAAAAGGAACTTCCATGGGCTATTGGACGGTTAGAGATTATTTTGCCCAGTTCAAATACATATTCACAAAAAAAGGAGCCTCGCAACTTGGTGGCTTTGCTGCCATAGGAAAATTATTCCCTCCACAATGGGATTGGAAAGCCTTTTGGATGCTTACTGCCTTTCTATCCATAATGCTCGGGGTACTTAACTTGCTACCCATTCCAGCCTTGGATGGTGGCCATGTCATGTTTTTGCTATATGAGATGATTTCCGGTAGAAAGCCAGGTGACAAGTTCATGGAATATGCGCAGATGGTTGGTTTCTTTATACTTATAGGTCTTGTCTTGTTTGCAAATGGAAACGATTTGTACAAGGCAATTGTAGAATGGTTGAGTTCTAAATAAAAAAAATTAATTTTTCTATTGTAGAATTGAAAAAAGCTTTTATATTTGCACTCGCAATAGCGAAAAACACTCCTCCTTAGCTCAGTTGGTTAGAGCATCTGACTGTTAATCAGAGGGTCCTTGGTTCGAGCCCAAGAGGAGGAGCTTTCTTAGACATCCCATCAGAAATGATGGGATTTTCTATTTCCAATAACCTGAAATGCTTATGTTTACTAATAATCACAGCCATTAGAAAATTCAAACTAGCGGTTCGATACTTATTTTTCATAAATACTAGCTTTTCAGGAAATATCTAACCAATGATTTTTTCTTGATATTAGATGGAGATGATGCATACAGTTTATCAACTCCATGAAGTAATGATATTCCCAATTTCAAATACTCTTCTATATTCTTATTTAAACTTTTTGATATTTTCCAATTCAACTTTCAAATCGTTCACTTTTTGCTGAGTCTTGTTCTTAACCAGAATTATATGTTGAAACATCAATCACGTCATCAAAGAACTTCTCCTCTACCGACTCTATCCTTTTAGATAATTTATCTAGTTCCATATTAATCTGTCTAGTTCTCAATTTTCGTGATTTAACTTCGCCATTGAACGTTTCTTTTAGTATTTCCTTATACAGTTTTTGGACATCTTGCTTTATTACAAATTCTTGAAGAACTGATTCGAACAAAACAAGGACACTACCCAAGAGTAACGTTGTTTTCCATTTCTTTTTCCTCGCTTTATACAATTGGGTTCATTACAATTTTTACAATTCATAACCACAAATATAATCAAGCGCCAATTTGACCCACGTAGGAATATAAAACCCTTATTTAATAGGTTCCAATGAACTTTTATTATTTCAAAGAACGAGAATGAGCCTCAATTAAGAGACTCATTATTTATTTAAACCACTGATAATGAATATTCAAATTTCACTTTTTTCCAAAAGCGCCATTCTGACCCATTACCTATTATACCTATGGCGTTTTTGATGAAAATATACTAGAATTAAAAGAGTATTAATTTTATTATAGACTACAATTTCCATTTATAATTTCTTCAACAGAAGGATTATAAGCATTATGTTCTATTGTAACCATACTATAAGTTCCATTAGTAAACAAATTTTGTAATGCACAGAGGTTTGTTAGATTTGGATTAGGAAAAACCGTTGTTGCATTACTGTTCCCTATAGAAATATTATTAACACTTGTTAAATTGTTTATACCATTTAAAGTGATTAAAGAGTTATTGCTATTAATATTTACAAAATCATCTATTGTCGTTATGCCTTCTAAACCTGTTAAAGAACTTAATAATTCATTCTGCGTAATCCATAAATAAGTTTGTATCGTTGTATTTTGTAGACCTGACAAATCTACTAAAGAACTACATAAAGAAATTCTTAAATAACTTCCTATTGAAGTTAAATTTACAAAATTTGATAATGAACTTAAGGACGTGTTGTTATTTAATTTTAAATAACCATCTATGGATGTAATATTACTTAATCCATCTAAGGTAATTAGACTATCATTATTACTAATTTCCATATTACCTTCTAATGCTGTTATACTTTCTAAGCCTTCTAAATTGGTTAATAAATCGTTATTCAATATCGTTAAATCTCCAACTGAAGTTAAACTCAGAAGCGAGCTTATTGATATTAGCAAAGGACAGTTTGATATATAGAAACTGTTACTAACTGAAACTAAATTCTCTAAACCATTTAAAGAACTTAATACATCTGCCTTAACAATAAATAAGCTTCCGTTAATTGTAGTAATGTTGTGTAGGCTACTTAAATTAAAAATATCTGAAATTTCATCACTTTGATCAATAACTAAATTTCCTATAATAGTATCATAACCCAATAACCCAAAAAGATTTACTTCTTGTTGTGTTAAAAGAGTTATATTTCCTGTATATGTACCTCCAATTGCGTTACCACATACTTGCAAATTACCTAAATTAGTTATTGTAGGGTTTAATATAATATCGGTTATTTCTGAAACTTGACTGTTTTCTAAATCATATATTATTAGTTTATACGTTTCCCCATCACAAAAAGTATATTGATGATTAAAAATTCCATCAGTAATTGAAATAATTTCGTAATCTGAAAAGTTTACTGAGTTCGAATTAAAAAGCAATGCATAACCATTAGTTAACAATTCTCCTGAACAGTCAGCAACCGTTCCTGTTAGCGTTGTTTCTATAATTTCTGAAGGCAGATCTGGTATAAAAACATTTAATGTCGTATCTGATGAAAAAGGGCCAAGAACTTGTGTATAAATAATACTTTCAGAACATTCTCCATAAACATTAAGTGTTACTTCTTCATTTTCTGGGAATAAACCACACTCTTGACCAACGTTATTTGTATTTCCATAAAAAATGATTTGTCCCGTTTCATTTCTTACAATTTCAATATTAAAATCAGGTAATGGACTTTGACTAGATAAAGTAAAACAGATATTGACATAGTTTATAGGTATATCATAATTCCACCAAGTAAAATGTGTTACTTCTGCAATATATTCATTGCCTACCTTAGAAGCAATACCTTGTTCTTTCCAATATCCAACTATCTCATCAAAATACCATAAAGCTATAGTTTCTGGTGCATTTGGTGTACTCGCATCAACAGGAATCTTTATTATAGCAGGAAACGTTTCGGCGATATTTAACTGTTCTCCATTTGGTGAAAATAAATTTACGCTTAACATGCCATAAGTTTCCATTGCTGATGCCAAACCATTCTCTCTCATACCAAATAACATTCCTGGCATTTTTATGAAAGTTGATTCTTGATTTGGTTTTAAATAATGTAATGAGACATCTACTTCTCCATTATAATCGTTTCCATTAGAATCTATGAAATTGCCTTGGAATTCTACTTTAGAACCATTAGGCATAACAATTTCAGAGTTGACACCCGAATTTACCCTATCAACAATTTGTTTTTCTAATAACGTAATTCTTACATCATTAACCCCATTTAAAGCAGGAACTAATGTTCTACTACCAAGTATGTAATTGTTTTTACTTGCTTTTATAAAGGCAAAGTTTTCATAAACTAAGGCATTATTAAGAATAAAAACACCATTAAGATCTGTGAAAGTATTTTGATTTCCTATAGAAACTTGAACGTCCTTTAATTTATTACCTTCATCATCAACAATTTGACCAATAAAATTTGCCGAAATAATATCGCCGAAATTATTTTGTCTAAATTCTTCATCTGTTAGTGATTCTAATTGATTATTTACATTTGGAGACTCAGAAATATTATCTTTTTCACAAGAAATTAAAATAAGAAATATTAGTAAGAGATTAATTGATTTTTTCATTTTTTTAATAATTGGCTAGTTCTTAATTATAAAACAACTAATTAGTGAAAATTCCTACTTATCAGAACACGTTATTTTAAAATAGCTATGTAGATAGCAGGCCCATTACAACTTTCTTTTAGTAATGATTTAATTAAATCATTTGTGTTTTCATTATAAGCTTCATACGCATAAGTTAACTGAAACCGTTTATTGCAAGCTTTACATTTATATCGTTGTTTCCTATTTTGAAATCCACTTTTAACTGAGTTTTCATTACAAGCTGGACAATATACTTTTTTCATATCCTATTTTGATACACGGCGTTTTAAAGAACCCTTGTTTTTAAGCTTCTAACAAACTTCTTGTTCCACTAAATCAATATTTTTACTATGATGAATAACTCCTATAATTTCAACAATCTTTTCTTTTGCATTGACAGTGTAATGAATTGAATATGGAAAAGAAGAACCTAAAACGGCTCTTCTTTGATTTTCTCCTGTTTCTTGAAATATCTCTGGCGTTTTTCTAAATCGTGTAACTATCTTTTCAAACTCTAGCTTGAATTTTTGTTCTATATCTAAATCACGGCTTTTGTAATATTCTCTAGTATAAGTAATATCTGCAATTGCTTTTTCTGAATATGTAATTCTGTAACTCAACTATCTGAAACTTTTAATAATTCATTTACATAATATTCTAATTCTTCTTCGGGAATCATCTTACTTTTATCTCCTGCATCTTTAAAACGATCTGCCAACAACAATGCCCGTTCTTTGTCGAACTCTTCTTTGGTCACTTGTTTATCTCCATTGTAATATTGCGTAATCATATTCTAAATATAGCACATTATTCTTAGTTTCTCATCCCCAGAAATAAATCCTTAAATGTGCTTCGAGATAAATATTGTTTTTTGAGAAACAAATTGTTTTCCTACTTAATCTCTTGATGTGAGTTCTTAAATTCAAATTCATTCTTTCAATTCTGTTTGTACAATATTGAAAGCGTTTATGGATTTCTTTCGGAATCAAACTAGGATAAATATTTAATCTATCCGTGTAAATTCTATTTGGTTCTAGTAATAATATTTTATTGATTAATGGTCTAATCGTTTCTTTGGTCTTTCTCCCAACAAAGAAATCAATTACATTTTTTGTTTCTCTTTCCAAAGCGTATGTTATCCAAGTAGCATTTTTCTTATAACCTATAAAACTCCACATCTCATCAACTTCAAATTTACAACCTAGCTTTTGGAAATATGGTCGTTTAATATCTTTGCTTATTTTCAACATTCTTGAAAGAACTGTTTTTGCTGAAATATTAATTATTCTGGAAATACTTCTAATACCACAACTTTCTTTTAGCAAGCTTTTAATTAACTTATTCGTTTCTGGTTTATATGCTTGATAACTATACTTTAATTGAAAACTAAAATTACAACTCTTACAAAAATAGCGTTGGTTACCATTTCGTTTTCCTTTCTTTATACTATTAGATTGATTACAGTTTTTACAATTCATAACTGTAAATATAATCAAGCACCAATTTACTACACGTAGGAATACAAATCCCTTATTTAATAGGTTCTAATAAACTTTCATTATTTCAAAGAACTACAATGAGCCTCAATTAAGAGACTCATTGTTTACTTAAATTACTGATAATCAATATCTGAATTTTATTTTTTTTCAAAAGCACCAGTTTACTACATTACCCATACTCACCAAGAATTTCTTGTTATAACAAAGATTTTAAACCAATTCAGTGCACACCTTTCAATGTTAGCAACCCCTAGTTCATTTTGGATTTGCATATTCCATCTACAAAGAAGCACAAAAACACTATATAACACCATAGGAATCAGACCATAAAAAAATAATTTGTACATTGTGGCATTAGTTTAAAAACCCCCTCACTATGCAAAGATTATTCTTTTTTTTCGTTTTTATTTTTTCATTTCAACAAAATAATGCGCAAACGATCAGCAAGGAGTTCGAATCTTCGATTCTAGGAGAGAAACGACAGTTGAAAATACAGATTCCCAGAGACTATGACAATACAGATAAACGTTACCCAATCATTGTGGTTTTTGACGGTGATTATTTGTTTGAGATTGTAGCAAGCAATGTCGATTACCGTTCTTATTGGGAGGATATTCCAGAAGCCATCGTCATAGGTATCAATCAAGTAAATTCAAGAGATGGTGACATCCATTATTCTGAACAAAATTCATTGCCGATAAAAAGTGGTGCAGATTTCTTCGAGTTTGTAGGCATGGAATTAATCCCATACATAGAAAAAGTATACCGAACAGAGAAGTTCAAGGTGGCCGTAGGCCATGGTTTGACAGCTAACTTCATCAATTACTTTCTATTAAAGGAAGTGCCATTGTTCCAATCCTATATTTCGTTGAGTCCAGATTTGGCACCAGACATACCTGCATATTTATCAGAAAGGTTATCTACTATCAATACAAAAGCATTTTATTATTTGGCAACGTCTAGCAATGATATCAAGAAAATAAAAACAGAGACTGAAGCATTGAATACATCATTGTCGGCGATCGACAATAAAAATCTATTAAAAAGCTTTGATAGTTTTGATGGCCCATCGCATTACTCATTGCCGGCACATGCAATCCCAAAAGCGTTGGAAAGCATATTTTTCGTATTCCAACCCATTTCGAAGAAGGAATACAAGGAAACCATTCTTAAATTGGATACTTCCCCAGTTGACTATTTAATTGAAAAGTATGCAATGATCGAAGATTTGTTTGGAATAGAGAAAACGATTCTAATAAACGATTTCAAGGCCATTGCCACGGCAATCAGAAAGACTGAAAAGTTTGAATACTATGAACCCTTGGGAAAATTGGCAAGAAAGGAACACCCAGACACTCTACTGGGTCATTATTACTTGGGACGTTTCTATGAGGAAACAGGAAAACCTAAGAAAGCCATGAAAACATATCAATCAGCCTATACCTTAGAAGAAATTGGAGGCATTACAAAAGATCATGTGTTGGAATTGTCTGAACAAATCAAAGTTGATTTTGGCTTTTAACCTTAAAACCTCATTGAAGAAAAAAGTATAACTGGTAGAGGATTGCAAAAAAACATTAAAAACCCATTATTACTAAAACACGGTATGCTTGTCCATATTCAAATTAAATAGCGTGCTTGCATAGTTTTTTCAAGTCGTCTATTGCTTATTTCTATTCTCATTTATTAACTTAGCCTCGAAAACCCCAACCCCTAAAAATCAAACAAAATTATTTTGATGACAAACTATGGAGTTGAGCTAGTTTGAAAAAGTTACAAGAAACAGCTGTCTTTTTCTTAGTTTCATCATTACATTCGGGATGTGGCGCAGTCTGGTTAGCGTACACGGCTGGGGGCCGTGAGGTCGCAGGTTCAAATCCTGTCATCCCGACTTTTTAAATATCAAAATTATTTTATTATGTCCCATATAATAAACAACTTTGAAGTAAAGAAAACCTACAGTTTCCCCTTTGGGAAGGTTGACTTCTATTCCAATTTTTTAATTACCGAACTAAATGAAGGAGTAAACTTTGGCATCGAAGAAGCCCTTGAAATCTCAGAATTGGTAACACGCCACTTTAAAGAAATTCCTTTTGGTTACATTTCAAATAGGGTAAACTCATACTCATTGACACCTGTCAATTACCTTAAAATAAAAGAAGTCTTTCCTACGATCAAAGCATTTGCAGCCGTCACATACTCCGAGATGCAAAAATCCGTGATTAAAGTAGAGAACAGCTTTTTAAATGGCATGTTGGCAGATTTTGACAATTTAAGCGAAGCCGTTATGTGGGTACAATCAAAGTTAGATCAAGAAGAAGATTCTTAGTGCAGACTTTCTTATCTCCCACAATACGACTTTCTATACTATGAATCCAATCAAATCCTCTACCTTGGAAAGCAGTTGAATTTTAATTGCTGTATCTTTTAGAGAAATGGTATTGTATTTTGAAACAAAGATGGTGGAGAACCCTAATTTTTCCGCCTCCAAAATACGTTGTTCCACACGTTGCACCGGACGAATCTCTCCAGACAAACCTACTTCTGCCGCAAAACAAAAGTCTCGCTGCAATGCAACATCTTCATTGGATGACAAGATAGCTGCAACTACTGCCAAATCTATCGCTGGATCATCCACAGAGATGCCTCCGGTAATGTTTAAAAACACATCTTTCGCTCCTAACCTAAATCCTGCACGTTTTTCCAAAACCGCCAACAACATATTCAAACGTTTGGCATTAAATCCTGTCGCGCTTCGTTGCGGTGTTCCATAGACAGCAGTACTAACCAAAGCCTGTACCTCTATCATCAATGAACGAATCCCCTCTATGGTAGCTGCAATGGCATTCCCCGACAATTCTTCTTCCTTTTTGGACACCAATATCTCACTTGGGTTGCTCACTTCTCGCAATCCAGAGCCTTGCATTTCATAGATCCCTAGTTCGCTTGTGGAACCAAAGCGGTTTTTCTGCGCTCTGAGAATTCTAAAAACATGATTGCGATCTCCTTCGAATTGCAATACGGTATCCACCATATGCTCCAATATCTTTGGTCCTGCAATATGTCCATCTTTGGTAATGTGCCCTATCAAGATTACCGGTGTCGCCGTTTCTTTTGCAAACTTTATAAGTTCACTCGTACATTCCTTTATTTGTGAAATGCTTCCACTGGACGACTCTATGTAATCACTGTGCAATGTCTGAATGGAATCTATGATGACTATGTCTGGCTCCAAGGTCTCTATTTGCTTGAAAATGTTTTGAGTCTTGGTCTCTGTAAGAATATAACAACTATCATTATCGGGATTGATGCGTTCTGCTCGCATTTTTATTTGTTTCTGACTTTCCTCCCCAGAGACATACAATGTCTTATAGGGTAGTTTCAAGGAAATTTGAAGTAACAATGTACTTTTCCCTATACCTGGTTCACCTCCCAAAAGCGTTAACGATCCTGGCACGATGCCGCCCCCCAAGACACGGTTGAATTCCGCGTCCAAGGTATCCAATCTAGCCTCTTTGGCTGAATCGATATCCTTCAACTGCAATGGTTTGGAAGCCCTCTTGCTTGTATTGGGAGATGTCTGCCAATCATTTTTATCCGTCTTTTGCACCAACTCTTCAACAATGGTATTCCATTCTTTACAAGCCGTGCATTGTCCTTGCCATTTTGAGTATTGCGTACCGCAACCTTGACAAAAAAAAGTTGTTTTTACTTTTGCCATACTTGTTCTTTCAATAAGTTCATTTATTTTAGTTACAAATTAAAAGCCAAAATCAACTTTGATTTGTTCAGACAATTCCAACACATGATCTTTTGTAATGCCTCCAATTTCTTCTAAGATATAGGCTGATTGATATGTTTTCATGGCTTTCTTAGGTTTTCCTGTTTCCTCATAGAAACGTCCCAAGTAATAATGACCAAGTAGAGTGTCTGGGTGTTCCTTTCTTGCCAATTTCCCCAAGGATTCATAGTATTCAAACTTTTCAGTCTTTCTGATTGCAGCTGCAACTGCTTTGAAATCGTTTATTAGAATCGTTTTCTCTATTCCAAACAAATCTTCGATCATTGCATACTTTTCAATTAAATAGTCAACTGGAGAAGTATCCAATTTAAGAATGGTTTCCTTGTATTCCTTCTTCGAAATGGGTTGGAATACGAAAAATATGCTTTCCAACGCTTTTGGGATGGCATATGCCGGCAATGAGTAATGCGATGGCCCTTCAAAATCATCAAAGCTTTTCATCAAACTTTTGTTATCTATGGAAGATATTGATGTATTCAGGGCTTTTGTCTTCGCCTTTAATTTTTTGACATCATTGCTAGACGTTGCCAAATAATAAAACACCTTTGTTTCTATGTTTGACAATCTTTCTGTTAAAAAAGCAGACATGTCTGGTGCCAAATCTGGACTCAACGAAATATAGGATTGGAACAATGGTACTTCCTTTAATAGAAAGTAATTGATGAAGTTAGCTGTCAAACCATGGCCTACGGCCACCTTAAACTTCTCTGTACGGTATATTTTTTCTATGTATGGGATTAATTCCATGCCTACAAACTCGAAGAAATCTGCACCACTTTCTATCGGCAATGAATTTTGTTCAGAATAATAAGTATCACCATCTCTTGTTTCCAATTGGTTGACCCCAACAACGATGGCTTCTGGAATATCATCCCAATAGGAATAATAATCGACATTACCCGCAACAATCTCAAACAAATAATCACCGTCAAAAACCACAACGATGGGGTAGCTCTTGTCCGTGTTGTCATAACCTCGAGGCACTTGTATCTTCAATTGCCTGGTTTCTCCTAAAATAGAAGATTCAAACTCCTTGTAAATGGTTTGGCCACCAATTTGTTGAAATGAAAAAATAAAAACGAAAAAAAAGAATAATCTTTGCATTGTAGGTTAAATTTAATTTGAAATGCAATGTACAAATTATTTCCTTCTATTGTAAATTGGAAGATATAAGAGTGACAATCCTCCTAGCACAATAATCAACAATGTTTGAGAGGACCACATTATCCATCCAAAAGCTAGACTAGGTTCTTTTGCTATCGCAAAAATAGAAAAAGCACCAAAAACAGCAACGGGGTAAGACCCAACCCCTCCATTGGTGGCAGCAATACTGAAACTGGCAGCAATAAAGCCTATTAAAATAGCGCCAAAAGGAATTGGTTGCAAATCTGTTATAGCAAAACTAGTAACATAAAACATAAGCACGTACATACCCCAAATAAACAAAGTGTGACATATAAATGCCCATTTTCTCTTCATTTTAAGTATGCTCAAAGCCCCTTCTATCAATCCGTTTACAAATTTTTTAATCTTCAATCCAAAACCCGAAGTACTTTTCTTTATGTAAAAAACAAAAAACAAACTGGCAGCAACAACAAATGAAAGAACCAGTATTATCTTCAACGGGTCAAATCTTTCGGCAAAGAATTCGTAGATAAAGTCGAACTGAAGAAACAGTGTAATTGCTATGATCATTAACATTACCAATAAATCCGCTATTCGTTCAGCGACTATTGTTCCAAATCCCTTGTCAAACGGAACACCTTCATAGTTCGTTAAAATAGAAGCTCTTGCCACCTCTCCTGCTCGGGGAATGGTATAATTTATCAAATAGGTCGCAAAAACAGCCATGATGCTGTTGCCCAACCTTACCTTGTAACCCAAAGGCTCCAACATGAACAACCAGCGATATGCTCTGGATAGATGACTCAACAAGCCAAAAAACACTCCTAGAACTATATAAAGGTAATTTGCAGATTTAAAATGTCCTATCAAATCCTCGATAGAAATTTTAGACAAGGAATACCAAATCAAAAACACTCCCAAGAATATTGGGAGTGTTATTTTTAATATCTTTATGAGAGCTTTGGATTGCATCTATCTTAACAAATTTGTTGCTTCGTCCGGAAAGACCAATGAGGGTTTAAATACCTTCGCATCTTCTATGTCCATAAATGCATAGGTGATTAAAATCAACACATCTCCGGGTGAAACCAACCTTGCAGCAGCTCCATTCAATGTAATTTCTCCTGAGTTCCTAGGCCCAGGAATGGCATAGGTTTCCAAACGGGCACCGTTATTGTTATTTACAATTTGAACCTTCTCTCCTTGTATGATGTTTGCGGCATCCATCAAGTCTTCATCTATGGTGATACTACCAATGTAATTCAGGTCGGCACCTGTGACTTTAACTCTATGAATCTTGGATTTTACTACTTGTATTTGCATGGGGCAAAGATAATTAATTTAGTGCTATATTGTCTATTAATCTTATATCATCTGCATAAGCTGCAACAAAGGCACGATAGTTTTTTGTTTTAGATTTTCGTTTTACTGGTTTCAAGGTTTCGACATCTGCAATCGTAAAGTATTCCAACTTCAACAAATCATGTTTCGCAAATTGTCTTTCAACCCAATCCGTAACTTCTTTTGCACTTTTTGTGCCAAACTTTACTTTGGCAGCCTTTAATGTTTTATAAATGAATGGAGCTGCTTTCTTATATTCAGGTTTCAAACGTTCGTTACGCGAACTCATTGCCAAACCACTATCTTCCCTGTGTATTTTACATCCTATGACGTCTACTGGAATTTCGTGTTTTTGAACCAACTTCTTTACAATGGCCAATTGCTGAAAATCCTTCTCTCCGAAGTAAGCATTGTTTGGAGTGACAATTTCGAACAAACGTTTCACAATGGTTCCAACTCCATCAAAATGTCCTTGACGAAATTTGCCTTCCATTTCAAATTCCAGTCCATCGAAACTAAAGTGTTCAGCTTTTGTATTCCCATCGTAAATATCTTCCACACTTGGAGCGTATACCAAAATGGCACTGGAAATCGTTTCTAAAAGTGCCACATCCCGATCCAAGGCTCTCGGATATTTTTCAAGATCTTCTTCATTGTCAAATTGAGTGGGGTTGACAAAAACACTCACAACGACGTAATCGTTATTTGAAAGTGCTTCCTCAACCAAAGACAAATGTCCTTTGTGCAAAGCCCCCATCGTAGGAACAAAACCAAAAGCAAACCCCTTGTCCTTCTTGCCGTTAACATAGTTTTTAATTTTTGTTTTATCTGAAAAGACCTTCATTTTTAATATAAAATTAACGTCTGCAAACTTAATATATTAGTAGCAATCTGCATAAATTTTTGTACTTTTGCGTGTTTTTTATTTAGAATTTTCTAAAGCTTAACTAAATATATATGATTGTATTCAAGATTCCTTCCCCTAAATTAGGAATGATTTTTGTATGCTACCATTAATAACTAAAATTTCGTATGAAAGATAAAAAGATATTATATGTATCGTCTGAAGTGGTTCCCTATTTACCAGAGACAGAGATTTCTTCAATGTCGTTTGAGACTCCTAGAATGGTAAACCAACAAGGTGGACAAATAAGGATTTTTATGCCGAGATATGGTAATATCAATGAACGAAGACACCAGTTACATGAAGTTATTCGTCTATCGGGGATAAATCTCGTTATTAATGATTTGGATATGCCTCTAATTATTAAAGTGGCCTCCATTCCCAAAGAACGAATTCAGGTATACTTTATAGATAATGACGAATACTTCAAGAGAAAAGCAACTTTGACGGATGAAGACGGAAATTTGTTTCCAGACAACGATGAGCGTGCTATTTTCTTTGCAAAAGGAGTTATCGAAACCGTCAAAAAACTAAATTGGTCTCCTGACATCATACACATACATGGATGGTTGGCTGCATTATTGCCATTATATCTAAAACAGTTTTATAAAAACGAACCTTTGTTCAACGAAAGCAAAATAGTCACTTCGGTTTACAATCAGAGTTTCGATAGTACCCTAAACAAGGATATGGTCAACAAAATAGCTTTTGACAACATCGATGCGGGAGCCATCAAGGTTTTGGAGAAACCTTCTTATTCCAACTTGATGAAAGTTGCCATAGATCATTCCGACGCATTGATCATTGGTTCAGAGGTGATTCCATCAGAATTGGAAACTTATTTGAAGGATTCAGAAAAACCTGTTTTGGATTTCAAGGAAAAGGATGAATTTGCTGAAGCTTATACTGAATTCTACAATACAAGCGTTTTATAGAGAAACAGCACTCAAAATACATTTATGAAAAAGATAACGAATACCATAAAATCATTGGTTTTAATAACATTTGTCTCATTCGCGACAATAGCCTGTGATAAAGACTTCTCCAATATTGACAGTAACATTCAAGGGATTAAAAACTTTGAGACTAGTAGCAAGAAATTTCCAGTGGTCTCCTATTCTCAAAAGGCTACAGACAATACTACAGGGGTGCAAACCAATGCCCTACCCAGCAACCTATTTGGCGTTTACCCAGACCCGAATTCAATCTATGGAATATCCACAGCTGGAGTAGTAGCACAGGTTGTGCCTTCTAATTTCTCCCAAGATTTCGGTGAAGATCCAGTATTGGAGTCCGTTATATTGACAATTCCATACTTTACTACTTTGGATGAAAAGGACGCAGATGGAAACAGTACATATAAATTTGATTCCATTTTCGGAAACCCGGAAGCATCGTTCAAACTATCCATATACAAAAGCAATTATCTATTGAGAGATTTGGATCCTTCTACAGATTTTGAATCACCTCAAGCCTATTATTCCAGCCAAGAAGATCTTTTTAATGCACAAGAAGGACAATTGCTATATCAAAATGACGATTTCGTACCTGACATCAAGGAAATTAGATTGGACGAAGATGGGAATATCGTCCCAGATGATGATGAAGACACAGAGATTACCGAACGTATTGTACCTTCATTGAGAATAGATCTCAACAACCCTACCTTTGTACCTGCAAATTTTTGGGAAAGTTTGATAATAGAGAATCAAGACAATCCCGTTTTGAGCAACTCAAACAACTTTACCGAATTCTTCAGAGGTTTAATCTTCAAAGTTGAAGCAAATGGTACAGATGGCAATATGCAAGTTCTCAACTTCGCCAATACTGCAGCAAACATTCTTTTGGATTACACCAACAACGAAGAGATAGAGGCTGGAGAAGAAGACACAAGGAATCCTACAGCATACAGGTTGACATTCAACGGCATTAGAGTAAATACGATAAATAATGATTTCACCCTACCTGTTCCTCCAAACACAACTGAGGGAGATGACAGATTATATCTAAAGGGAGGTGATGGATCCATGGCCACACTTGAATTGTTCAACGGTAACGTATTAGATGATGATGGAGTACCTGTAAATGCCTTTACATACTTTAAAGACAAGGAAGGTAAATGGTTGATCAATGAAGCCAACTTGATTGTATACGTAGATCAAGACAATGTCACAGACAACGAGCCAGATAGGGTATTGCTGTATGACTTAAAAAACAATTTACCCATAATAGATTATTTCTTGGACAGCAGCACCAATACTTCCGAACCTACGAAATCCAAAATCACCTATGCGGAAATACTGGAGAGAAATAGCGAAGGAAAAGGTATAAAGTACAAATTCAGATTGACCGAACATATCAACAATATGCTTTTAAGGGATTCTTTGAATGTAAAACTTGGTCTTTATGTAGCGACAAATGTAAATCTGGTACAAAACTCCAAAATTGAAGGAATGGTCAATGATGAAGATGACTCAACATTGAATCTATTTCCAACAACTAGTGTCCTATCGGTCAAAAGTACCGTATTGCACGGAAGCAAACCTGCAATGCCAGAAGGACAACGAGCAGAATTTGAAATCTTTTACACAGAACCAGAAAACTAAATCATATGTGCGGAATTGTTGGATATATTGGAGAAAGAGAGGCTTACCCCATAGTATTGGAAGGCCTGAAACGTTTGGAATATCGCGGTTATGACAGTGCTGGGATTGCTCTTTATGATGGGCAAGACATAAAACTATCCAAAACCAAAGGAAAGGTCTTGGATCTTGAAGCACGTGTGGATCAAGAGATAGAAACCAATGGAACTGTAGGCATTGGTCATACGAGATGGGCAACGCATGGTGTCCCTAACGATGTCAATTCACACCCCCACTATTCAAACTCTGGAGACCTGGTCATCATTCACAATGGAATCATAGAAAACTATGAGTCATTAAAGCAAGAATTGATAAAAAGAGGTTACATTTTCAAATCTGACACAGACACGGAAGTTCTAATCAACTTAATAGAGGATGTCAAGAAAAATGAAGGTGTCAAACTTGGAAAAGCAGTACAAATAGCCCTAAACCAAGTAGTTGGAGCTTACGCCATTGCTGTTTTCGACAAGAACAAGCCAAATGAAATTGTAGTAGCCAAGTTAGGAAGCCCTTTAGCCATTGGAATTGGTGAGAACGAATTCTTCATAGCAAGTGATGCCACCCCTTTTTTGGAATACACCAAGAAAGCCATATACCTAGAAGATGAGGAAATGGCCATAGTAAGGAGAAAGAAAGGCGTCAAAATCAGAAAAATAAAAAATGATTCATTGGTAGCTCCATACATACAAGAGCTTCAAATGAATTTAGAGCAAATCGTAAAAGGGGGCTATGAGCATTTCATGCTTAAGGAAATATACGAACAACCTCATGCCATAAAAGACACATATAGAGGAAGATTGAGGGTCAAACAAGGAATTATCAAGATGTCAGGAATAGATGATAACATCGAAAAGTTCCTGAATGCCAATAGAATAATAGTAATTGCTTGCGGCACTTCTTGGCACGCAGGTTTGGTCGCCGAATACATTTTTGAAGATTTGGCTAGAATCCCTGTGGAAGTAGAGTACGCATCGGAATTCAGGTACAGAAATCCTGTGATTACTGAAAAAGACGTTGTCATTGCCATTTCTCAATCTGGCGAAACCGCTGATACGCTTGCGGCCATTAAATTGGCAAAATCCAAAGGTGCTTTCGTATTTGGCGTATGCAATGTTGTCGGTTCATCCATAGCAAGAGAAACCCATGCTGGAGCCTACACGCATGCTGGCCCAGAGATCGGGGTAGCTTCAACCAAGGCCTTTACTACTCAAATAACGGTTTTAACCCTAATAGCCCTTAAATTGGCCAAGGAAAAGGGAAGTATTTCAAATTCGAAATTCCATTTGCACCTACAAGAATTAGAGTTGATTCCAAGTAAGGTAGAACAAGCTTTAAAATCCGATCCACACATTAAAATAGTTGCAGAAACCTACAAAGATGCCAAAAATTGCTTGTATTTGGGTAGAGGTTTCAACTTCCCTGTAGCATTGGAAGGCGCATTGAAACTAAAGGAAATATCTTACATACATGCTGAAGGATACCCTGCTGCCGAAATGAAACATGGGCCTATTGCATTGATAGATGAGCAAATGCCCGTTTTTGTTATTGCAACCAAAAAAGGACATTACGAAAAGGTAGTGAGTAACATTCAGGAGATAAAATCCAGAAAAGGTAAAATAATCGGTATCGTAACGGAAGGAGACACAGATGTCAAAAACTTGGCAGACCATATTATCGAGGTTCCAGAAACATTGGAAATATTAACACCTCTCTTAACGACCATTCCATTACAACTATTGTCTTATCATATAGCAGTATTGTTAGATAAAAACGT
The DNA here is from genome assembly GCA_947496215.1 of uncultured Bizionia sp. Taxonomy (GTDB): domain Bacteria; phylum Bacteroidota; class Bacteroidia; order Flavobacteriales; family Flavobacteriaceae; genus JAHDHI01. Next base: position 97,307 of record CANMCF010000004.1, on the reverse strand, counting down.
AGACCAACCAAGAAACTTGGCTAAATCCGTAACTGTAGAATAAACAATCAACAAGTCATATTTAATCATTTCTTTTGAAAGTCAATTTGCCAAGGCTTGTTTGACTTTCAAAAGAAATACTCTTGCCAGATTGATTCACTACATAATTTTTTGATTTCACCTTCATTCTACGCAAGTATTGAGAGCGCTTTCTTTTTCAAGTGGGCACTCTAAATTTAGCTGAATTTGACAAGCTTTATTCTTTGCTGATTTTTTTTCTGATATAATCGAGACAGAAACCTTTTCAACCACAAGAATTTGCTCTTGCCAAATCATATGATCACTTTATAATTCATCCCTCCAATTTAAGACTTCCAATCGATTGGATTTTGATTATGAAACCAATGAATTGACTCAATGAGAATCGCATTGAAATGTCGCTTAACCCCTTTAAAAATAAACCAATCGGTATTTTATTTAAATTGACATTTTAATGATATTCGCCGATAAAACCATAGTTTTTAGCCCATTTTTTTGTTATGCACGCATAATTTTGTTAACTTTTTTTTAAGATGTCCCTAAAAAACGTATATTGGTCTTTTCCAATTTAACTAATTAAAAAAAATGAGAACAATCTTATCAATTTTATTGTTGTTTTTCTGTGGTATAACATACTCGCAAACAACAATTTCTGGAACAGTTGTGGACGACAATAGTCAGCCAATTCCAGGAGTCAACATCATAGCAGTTGGCACATCTTCAGGAACCGTAAGTGATTTTGATGGTAAATTTACTTTAACAGTAAGCCAAGAGCCTCCATTCACGCTACAAGCAAGTAGTGTAGGATTCACTTCGGAATCATTGGAAGTTGCTTCTAGCAATGAAACATTGAATTTCATCTTGAAAGAAGGTAGCATCCTTGATGAAGTTGTCATCTCTGCATCAAGAACACCAGAACGCATATTCGAATCTCCCGTAACAGTAGAACGTTTCGGCCTCAAAGAGATTAAGAATACGGCATCAGCGGATTTCTACGATGGTTTGGAAAACTTGAAAGGTGTGGACGTCAACACAAACAGTTTGACATTTAAATCCATCAACACACGTGGTTTTGCAACTTTTGCAAATACCCGTTTCATGCAATTGGTAGATGGTATGGACAACTCCACTCCCGCCCTTAATTTCCCAATAGGAAATTTGGTTGGTATGATAGAGACCGACGTCCAAAGCGTAGAGCTTTTGCCTGGTGCATCTTCTGCATTGTATGGAGCAAATGCCTTTAACGGTATTTTGTTTATGAGAAGTAAAAATCCTTTCGATCATCAAGGAGTTAGTGGCTACATAAAAAGAGGAATTACATCTCAAGAAGCTGCTGGAGACAACGACTATACTGATTTGGGAATTAGATTGGCTCATAAATTCTCGGATAATTTTGCAGTAAAAGTGAATTTCGGGTATCTGAAAGGCACCGACTGGGCTGCTACCAGCGAAGTCGACAAAACCACTGTTGGAGGAACAAGAGCAGATACCAACTATGATGGTATAAACGTATATGGAGATGAAGTATCAACAAACATAAGAGCTGCTTCAGGATTAGGTATAATTCCTGATGTCGTTGTAAGTAGAACAGGCTACAACGAACGTGATTTAACGGATTACAATGCAGAAAGCGTCAAAGCAGATTGGGGACTGTACTTTCGTCCCATAAAGGACAATAGCTTAGAGCTGTCCTATGTTGGAAAAGTCGGAACTGGATCTACGATCTACCAAGGAACAAACAGATACAACATAGACAACTTCTTTCAACAACAACACAAGTTAGAACTTAGAAATGACAATTTCTTCGTTAGAGCTTATGAAGTAGCTGACAAGGCAGGAGATTCCTATGATATGGTATTTACTGGAATCAACATCAACAGAGCTTGGAAAAGTGACGCTGATTGGTTTGGAGACTACATAGCAACATTTGCAGGAATCAACCTAAGTGGTAACCCATTGGGGCTAACAGAACAACAAAAACATGACGCCTCAAGGGCTGCAGCAGACACAGGTCGATTCTTACCAGGTTCACCACAATACCAAGCTGCATTCAACAAAAGCATAAATGACCCCGATTTGTCTACAGGATCCAAATTTCAAGATGCATCAAAGTATTTTCATAGTGATGCCAACTATAACTTTAGTCACTTGATTGATTTTGCAGAAATACAAGTTGGAGGTTCTTACAGAAAATACAAGTTGAATTCTGGAGGAACAATTTATACGGATGGCAATGGCGAAATCAAGTATTCTGAAGCTGGTATCTATACTCAAATTCAAAAGAACATTGAATTATCTGGAGAAAAGGTATTAAAACTTACCGCATCTGGACGTTATGACAAATCGGAATTGTTCGACGGATTCTTCTCACCAAGATTATCTGCTGGTTTGACGGTAAATAGAGATCATAACATTAGGGCGTCTGTTCAAACTGGCTTTAGAAACCCTACAACACAAGATTTATTTATCGGATTGGATGCCGGTAGAGCAATCTTGGTGGGTTCTGCCCCAAATAACTTGGAAAGATACACTAGGACGTTTCCTATAAGTACCGTGGGTCAAGCTACCTTTGGACAACCTAGCACTGTAACACAAACAGGAGCTGCGGCATACGACAACTCATATTCGGTTGCAGCTTTACAATCTTTTGCTGCATCTGGCGATCCTTCTGCCTTGGCAGATCCAAGTGCAATTGCTAACCCAGATTTGGTGAAACCAGAAAAAGTAACATCGGTGGAAATTGGATATAGAGGTAAATACAATAAGATAATCATCGATTTCAGCACGTATTACAACAAGTACCAAGATTTCATCTCTCAAGAAGTGGTAGCATCACCTTTTTATGGAGTTGTTGGGGACAATACTTTGTCCGTAGCGGCAATAGCCAATGGTGATTTCCAAACATATAGCACATATACGAACTCCGATGCGGATGTAAACTCATATGGAGCATCTTTGGGATTGTCCACCAAAGTATTTGGTAGTTTTGATTTAGGAGGTAGTTATACTTTTACAAAACAAGATTTTGATCAAGCAGCCAATCCTGGATTCCAAACAAATTTCAATACACCAGAGCACAAGTTCAAAGCGACCTTTGGTAACACGAGTCTATTTAAAAACTTTGGATTCAACCTAGCTTACAGATTTAGCGATGACTATTTCTGGGAAGCTACTTTTGGGGAAGGTGTCGTTCCTGAATTCCATACCGTGGATGCTCAGATAAATTACAGAATCCCAACTTGGAAAACAACCATAAAGGCAGGAGCCACAAACCTTACAGGAAAAGAATACTTTACGGCATTTGGTACTGGGTTCATCGGTTCTCAATATTACGTTTCATTAACAATTAACAATCTATAATAATGAAAAAGATAAAATATATATACTTGTTGGCCATCACTCTAGGTTTTACGGCATGTAATGACGAAGAGGATTTTATAGACTCACCTGAACCGGCAGTGATTTTACCTGCATTGAATGCTGGAAATGCCAACTTTTCCAACTATGTCTCACTAGGGGCTTCTTTTACGGCAGGTTATACCGATGGTGCTTTATTCCAAGCTTCCCAAGGCAATTCTTTTCCAAATTTGTTGTCTCAACGATTTTCCAGCATTGGAGGAGGAGTATTTACTCAACCATTGATGAATGACAATACAGGAGGAATGGTCATAGGAGCAACTCCAATCATACCATATAGATTGGTATTTAATGGTTCAGGCCCACAAAGATTGAATGAATTCTATGCAGATTTAGGTGCTCCAGCACCAACGATTACTACAGATGCAACTGTGAACCTTGGAAGTACATTTAACAATGTAGGTGTTCCAGGAGCCAAAAGTTTCCATATGACATTTCCTGGATACGGGACATTAAACCCATATTTCGGACGTTTTGCTACTTCAGCAGGGGCAACTATGCTTGGTGAAGCAGCCATGCAAAACCCTACATTTTTCACATTGTCCGAAGTTGGAGGGAACGATGTGCTATCCTATGCAACTTCTGGTGGTATAGGTGTGGATCAAACAGGGAACTCCAACCCAGCGACCTATGGGGACAACGATATTACTGATCCAACTGTATTTGGACAAGTGTTCAATGGGATTGTTGCTCAATTGACCGCCAATGGTGCACAAGGTGTTTTGGCAAACGTACCATACATAACCAGTTTACCATACTTTACAACAGTTACACACAACCCTGTCCCTTTGGATGCAGCAAGTGCTGCTCAATTGAATGCAGGATATGGAGCATACAATGCAGGTATCGTTCAAGCTTACGCATTCTTGGTGGGCACTACGCCGCTTACACAAGCTGAAGCCGATGCAGAAATTGCGCAAAGAACGATAACATTCAGCGAAGGAGACAACAATGCTTTGGTCATCATAGATGAAGACTTGAGAGATTTGACTGGAATAAATGCACAATTGATCAACTTAAGACAAGCAACATCCGAAGATTTGATAACATTGCCTACTTCTTCTGCAATCCCAACTGGATCAGGAACTGCTACTCCTTTGGGAGATGGTTCTGTTTTAACACCAGAAGAGCAATTGGCTATAAAAACAGCCACAGATGCCTATAATGGGGTGATAGAAAATGTAGCGACCACCACGGGTCTAGCATTCGTCGATTTCAAGGACATCTTGGAACAAGCATCCACCGTAGGCATTGAAAATGGAGATTTCATATTGACCACGGATCTAGTAACTGGAGGATTGGTTAGCTTGGATGGCATTCACTTGACAGCCCAAGGTTATGCAATCATGGCCAATGAGTTCATGAAGGCAATAGACAAGACTTACGGCTCTAATTTTGAAGCTTCTGGTTCGTTCTTCGATGTGGTAAACTATCCGACAAATTACTCGCCTCTGTTACAATAATACATGGCATTTACAAATACAAAAAACGTCTTCAAAATGAAGGCGTTTTTTTATGGTTAAAAAAGCTTTGAAAACGACTTTATTTTTAAATTAAAACGTCTATCTTTGCACGCGAAAACAAATTAGGTTTTCAATCAATTAAATAGCATAATATTAAATAGATAAGTAATGTCAAAAGTTACAGGTAAAGTTGCACAGATAGTAGGTCCAGTTATCGATGTTGAATTCGGAGCAGGTGCTGAACTTCCAAAAATTTACGATTCATTAGAAATAAAAAGACCTGATGGTTCTACTTTAGTACTAGAAGTACAGTCTCACATTGGTGAAGACACCGTACGTACTATCGCAATGGATTCATCTGATGGGTTAAGTAGAGGTACAGAAGTCAATGCTACTGGTGCACCAATACAAATGCCAATTGGTGGAGACGTTTATGGTCGTCTATTTAATGTAATTGGTGATGCTATTGATGGTTTGGGTGATCTACCTAAATCTGGTGATGCTGGTCTACCAATTCACAGACAAGCACCAAAATTCGAAGATCTATCGACTTCCACAGAAGTTTTATTTACAGGTATTAAAGTAATTGATTTGATTGAGCCTTATGCAAAAGGAGGTAAAATTGGATTATTTGGTGGTGCCGGAGTAGGTAAGACAGTATTGATTCAGGAGTTGATCAACAATATTGCAAAAGGACACGGTGGCCTTTCCGTATTCGCAGGAGTAGGAGAAAGAACTCGTGAAGGAAACGATTTACTTCGTGAGATGTTGGAGTCAGGAATTATCAAGTATGGTGATGACTTCATGCATTCCATGGAAGAAGGTGGTTGGGATCTACAGAAAGTAGACAAATCAGTTATGAAAGGTTCCAAGGCGACTTTTGTATTCGGACAAATGAATGAGCCTCCTGGAGCACGTGCACGTGTTGCATTGTCTGGATTGACAATTGCTGAATATTTCCGTGATGGAGCTGGAGATGGACAAGGGAAGGATGTATTGTTCTTCGTTGATAACATCTTCCGTTTTACACAAGCTGGTTCCGAGGTATCTGCATTACTTGGACGTATGCCATCTGCCGTTGGTTACCAACCTACATTGGCAACAGAGATGGGTGCGATGCAAGAACGTATTACTTCAACCAAAAAAGGATCGATTACATCTGTACAAGCGGTATACGTACCTGCTGATGATTTAACGGATCCTGCACCGGCAACGACGTTTGCTCACTTGGATGCAACAACGGTATTGTCTCGTAAAATTGCTGAGCTTGGTATTTACCCAGCAGTGGATCCATTGGATTCCACATCAAGAATCTTGACAGCGGACATCTTAGGAAATGAACATTATGATTGTGCACAAAGAGTAAAAGAGTTGTTGCAACGATATAAGGAATTACAAGATATTATCGCCATCTTAGGTATGGAAGAATTATCCGAAGAAGATAAAATGGCCGTAGGTAGAGCAAGACGTGTACAACGTTTCTTATCTCAACCTTTCCACGTAGCAGAGCAGTTTACAGGTATACCAGGTGTATTGGTGGACATCAAAGAAACCATCAAAGGATTCAATATGATCATGGACGGTGAATTGGATCACTTGCCAGAAGCAGCATTCAACCTTAAAGGTTCTATTGAAGAAGCTATCGAGTCTGGAGAGAAGATGTTGGCTGAAGCATAGAACACAGTTAACGATAGATAACTACAAACTAAAAAAATATGTATTTAGAAATTGTATCGCCAGAAGCAACTTTATTTAGCGGAGAAGTAACAAGTGTTGCTGTCCCTGGTATTAATGGTGAGTTTGAAATGTTGAACAATCACGCTCCCATCGTATCTTTGTTACAAGCTGGTTTTGTTAAGATCTCTGGTAACATCGAATTGAATGAAGACGTACAAGATAAATTTACCAAAGGTGATAAGAATACGACCTTGTTAAAAATAAATTCCGGTACCCTTGAAATGAATGGAAACAAAGTAATTGTATTAGCTGATTAATTCTATTTACTTACATAACAATAAAAACGCGAAGCAAATGCTTCGCGTTTTTTTATGCTTAAAAATCTAAGCGATAGTTCATTTTAAAGGCTACTCCCCAATTCTTTCTCCTTAATGTAGCATTGCTGTCATAATTGTCCGTTATCACCAAATACACATAAGACAAAGGCTTGTATTCCCATTGCAAGCGGCTATTTATGTTTAAATTGTTTCTTTGTGTATTGTATTGTACATAGGTTGTCCAATTTAGTCGATTGTTGAAAAATACTTGACCCGTAAATCGAGTTAGGTGAAACGTCTCCTTTCCCAACGCACCCAAATCGATGGCATTGAAGTCGTATGAAGCTTCCAAATTGGCAAATGGCAGCAATTGGTAATTCAAATACACACCTCCCGCAGTACGCCTTCCATTATAATAATTACCTTTTTGGACATTTACCCTATATCTAAATCTGTTATTGTTTGCCGAGTTGTATCCAACTTTCAAAAGCCCATATCCATAGGTATCGGGCTGTATGGCATTTCCATTCCCCAAAGGGTCAAACCCATACTTCAAGTCCACGTAATCGTAGGTTAACACATAATATACTGCAGACAGGTCTTTGAAGAAGATGGCGGAATTCAAGAAATGTGAAGATTGATTCAACTTTCCCTTCTGATCAAAATAGTTGTTGTTCTTGTAATTGAACAACCTTAGGGAATTGAAGTGCTTTGAATTCTCGTAGAATTTTTCATATTCGATTTCTGTAGTGGTTTGCATATACCCTTCTCTCGTACTCACATTGTTTATCGCATCATAATTATACAATCTCGGCGTAAAACCAGTATCTGTGATAAAATTTTCTTCGACCCTTTTAATGGAGCCCCCCCATTCCAAACCTCTTTTGTTGAACCATATTCCAGTATGATAAAAATTATTGTTCTTGGAGATATCATCATTGAAACTCTTTCCAATATTTGCCAAACCTATCCATTTGTTGTTGTCGGACTTATAATTGAAATTGACCCCTGTAACCCGATTGTAATCATTGGCGAACTCAAATTTATTTGTCTCCTGTCTATTGGTTAAGTATCCGGTCACGGCAATGTTTTTTGAAATCTGCTGCTCCCCTACCAGCACCCCGTAGTTTTGTTCAGTTGTTTCATCTCCTCCACTTGTTTGCACATTCAAAACACCTATTCTCGTTTTAGGCATAATGTTTCCAGATAACTTCAATCCAAATCGAATATCGTTGTTGGCACCAATGCGCCTGGAATAAAACGGATTGACTCCATTTACACCCAAGTTTGAAAATAGATCCGAGTTCTCCAAGAAGAAATTTCTACGTTCAGGGAAAAACACCGAAAAACGTGTCAAATTCGTGACTTGTTGGTCTACATCGATTTGAGAAAAATCCGGGTTTATGGTTGCATCCAATTTCAATGAGGATGTCAGATTGTATTGTGCATCCAAGCTCGGTTTGAATTCGGTTTCCCTTATATTGGCATCTATGTCATCTTGATGGTTTCCTGTTATCGATGGCGTCAATACAAATCTTGATGTCGTAATGTTTGGCAGGTTTTCCACTACAAACTTTTCCGTAAATCGCAAATCGAAATTAGAATAGTTGCGTTTTACGTTTTTCAAAATCGTCCACGAATTGTCTTTGATGTCCCTGACGTAAAACTGGATTCCAAAAATCGGGTTGTCAGCATTGTAATTCAATGCTTTCAATGGTATTGCGATTTCATATTGCTTTTTGTTGCCATTCAGCACTGTCTTGGATTGCCATACCGCATTCCAACTAAAATTCAGGTCATACCTTTCATTAACTCTACCTATTAGGCCATCGGTCTGGTTCCCCAACGAATTCACCGCAAAGAAATAAGCATTTTGTTGTTGGTTTTGTGAATCTAGAATCATTACGAATGCATCGCTGAAAGCAATGGAAACATCCCTTTTCAATGTACTCACTTGAGTTTTCGATGTCGTGTCATTGTATATGGCACTTATATGCAAATACTCCTTGTCATGAAACAGTTTTACAGAGGTTTGCTTATTTGCAAGCCCCACGTCTGTTGGCAAGTAGTTGTAAAACCCAGTGTGTTCTGAAAGGTTTTCCCAAACAGGTTCATCAAATATTCCGTCTACTTCGATCTTGCTGTCCACAAATCTAATCGTTGGTTCTTGTGCATCGACAATTGAGACACAACAACAAAGGATGAAAATAAAAAAAGCCTTCATATCATCCATTTGCATTGTCATCCACCCTTGTTGCCGTCTTGCTTATTATCTTCCATTCATCTCCTATTTTCTTCAACAGGAACAAATCGACGTAAAGCATCTTCTTCTCTGGAATCGAGATTTCCACCTTGGCTGTTGCAATGTCTCTTACAACTTCGATTGCCAACACTTTTGCATGTCGCCCATTGAATTTTCCAGCTTCGGCATTTTTAAAGAAACTACCATACTCCTTTGGTGTGAAGACTTTGAATCCCCCTCTTGCAGTAAGATACAATGTAGCGTTTTCCGCAAAGGCACTTTCCAACATATCCAACTTGTTGTAAGAGCTTCCCTCCATATAAGCTTGCAATGTCTCCTCTACTTTGGCGCATTCCGATTGTGAACTTCCAAATTGGAAAACCAATAGCATGGTAAATAATACGATGTAATTTTTCATGATGAATTGTTTTTAATTGTTTGATTTTAATGCAAACATCAAAAAACGGTCATGAAATGGCGTGTTGGCTTATAATCGAAGTGTCCAGAATTATAAAATTGGAGTTAATCTACATCAAGGCAAAGTCGCCAAGACCTTAAAACAAGGATGATTGATTCTTACCTCCTCTTCAATGCGCTCACAGATTAATTGAAGTATATATGGAAGACATGCTGATGTGTCAAGATGGGATTCAGAACTTATTGTCATCTGTCTTTTCATAAATAACAAACCATGCAAGTCCAACTAATTGGATATGGGTTGCAAAAGACATTCATCGTAAAGCCCTCTATAGATTCTCTTCCACTTGAAGATTTACATTACCATCGTTTAAAATGTTTTTCACTTTCTTGAATTTATTTGTTTTCACCGATCATCTATAACATTCACATAATCATCTTACTAGACTTACAATCTTTATTTACGGCTATTCCTTTGCCAATTTAAAAGCTCCCAATGGGAATCCAATTATATTTTTATTACGTATAACAACTTTAACCTCAAATTATGTAAATCATGAAAAAAATAGCAATGATGGCTCTTTTTACTCTTCTGGGAGGAAAAGGGCTCATTCAATTAGAATCGACTCATAGTCAGGATTCCAAACAACAAAATCTCGATGCAATCAAGGAAACTCCTGGGTTGGTTGCCTTTTGGGATTTTAAAAAGAAAAACGCATCAGGAAACAACTTCACAGCTTATTCTTCCTTGCAAGCAGATGTGGACAATCCAGAGCTCTATCCTGTATATCTGAAAAAACATAATAATCTATCGGAAAATTACACTTTAAACAATTGGGGCAATGGAGCGCCTGTAGAAGGAGATCATACTGGGCCATTTGGCAAATCGATAAAAATAAATGCAGGTAGATTGTTCGCTCAAGTCCCTCGATCGGAATTTCAGAACAAGGCTTTGGGAATGATTCATGGCAAAAACCCTTTTACACTCATCAGTTGGGTGAAGTTCTTTGACTCGTCATCGAGCAATTACCATTCGATCATGGGAATTTGGGATGAAGGAAATGAAGAAGGCATTGCTAACGTCGAGAAAAAATATAGTGGACAAAGACAATTTTCATTGTTCACCAAACAAATGAAAGGCGCTAAAAGACTCTTCAGTCATTTTTCAGCGACTGGTTCAGGCTCTTATCCACAAACTAGCAATCCTTATGCCCAATTGAGGGCCGTAGATGGTGCCGACATAACATCCGATGAGCCTTGGTATCAATTGGCAATGGTATATGATGGGACCAAGGTAACAAGCTATGTGAATGGTATTGCCACGGGCTATGTTTATGGTAGCAGCCATGCTGACAAGGCAGGCAGAATCATTTATGACGACAAGTTCAATGGAAGTGTGAATCCTGCAAATTTTGTTCCAGCAGATGAATACAAAGGCCTTTCGGATTTCGAAATTTATTCCCCAAATAAATTCATGATCAAGTTTGACAACAACAGAAGAGACAAAGGTATTTACGAGCAATATGTCGTTTTGTCCTTTGACACGCAAAACGGAAAGAAATTAAACAAAATCAAATACGGATTTGTAGGAGAAGCACAAGAAGACGATGAAGGGGAGAACATTGAAGATTATACAGTAGCATATAAGTTGTTTCAAATAAATCAAAATGCATCTATCGTCTCTTTCGAAGAATTCAATGTCATCGATGGCGTTGGCCAAGTAACCACCAATATGCCTACTGTCGATGTTTCCAATGGAGACTATGTAATTGAGCTTAAATTATCAAACCAAAATGGAGTACTTTCAACAGTAAGGAGAAAAATAGGAGTAGGAGCGCCTTTAACTTTCGGGCAAGTCGTACATTCAGGAATTGACAAAGGTTCCATGGTAAACATTGATGGAGCAGCTGTATTCAATAGAGCTTTGAGTATGGAGGAAATTCAAAACTTGTTTTTAATTGATGACAGATATGAAGTGGAAGATTCCTCTACAGGGGACGATACCGATACCGGAGATTCCACCGTTGGTTGTACTGAAGTCCAAATTGAGATTCAATTTGATTCATATCCAAAAGATACGTCTTGGGAAATTAGAAACAGTGTAGGTGAAATCGTAGCCGAAAGAAATAGCTCTTTTTATGATTCAAGTGAAAACAACAATAATTTAGTCATAGTAACTACTGGGTGCTTACCAAATGGCACATATACGTTTATGATCAATGACAATTTCAATGATGGTCTTTGTTGCAAATATGGGAATGGATTCTATATGGTTAAACTCGACAATGAAATTGTTGTCGAAGGAGGAGACTTTGGAAGCACGGAATCAACAGAGTTTACCATAGGAGCTTCAGACAAAACAGGTGAAAATGAATTTTCAAAAGAAGTAAAAACCATAGAAGGTGCTATTGTGGTTAGCCCAAATCCTTTAAATAGAGGAGAGTATTTAACTATGGACATCTCTCGAAGATATGAACATGCAACATATAGAATAGTGGACTTAATGGGAAATCTCAAGGGACATGGCATCATTAATGAAAACAAAGTCATTCAATTGAGTGAAACATTGGGTTCCGGAGTTTACATCTTAACTTTGAATATTGATGGGGACAATGTAAAAAAGCAAATCGTCATTAAATAATTGCAACAACTCATTTGCTTGGACACCATCCCTCCAAGTGCATGGATTAAAACACCTAGGGTTCGACTTTCTTCATGGTCGAACCCTTTTTTTATGGGTTACAAGGCCTAATCTCGAAAAAGCCTATTGATTGTTGGGCTAAGAAAATTGTTTTTTATACTCGGAAGGCGTTTGCCCAACTATCTTTTTAAAGGTTGCGTAAAAAGTTGACTTAGAAGAGAACCCTGCCTCGAACCCTATCGCTTCCAATGTAAATTGATTGTTCTCAAGCAATAGTTTCTTGGCATCTTCAATCCTATATTCATTTATGAACAAAGGAAACCGCTTTCCCAAATTATCATTCAACAATTGAGATAACCTATGGGAAGAAACACTCAATTCTTGGGCAACATCCTTTAATTTGACATTCGTATTTTTGTGAAATTGATGCTCTTCCATCACATCGTGCAAAGCTTTCATCAACTGTTTGGCAGTGTCACTCTCAATCTTCTTAGAAGCATATTTTTCAGGAATGTCCTGAAATACGTTTTCTCTATTCTTCTTAAACAACAAAAAGATCAATAGCACATAAAAAACTACTGAAAATGTGATCGTACCAATTAAATACAAATAAAAGTAACCTATGAGGTATGCCGAGTATATTAGTACGTTCCCAATGAAAACGGCAACCAACCACAGTTCGGAAGTCGCACATTTTTCTCGTTTGTTGAAAAGCTTCTTGAAAATACCTTTAATTACATGACCGGAAAATAAAATATAAATACCCCAAACCGCATAAATCGAATGCACTACATATTGACTCCACAAGTCTCTATTGGTAGCGTATGGCATCGCAACACCTACAATCAAGATTACAAGAGTCAATGCTGCCAAATGAATTTTCCATGAACGCGGAACGACCTTGGTGTTTTCCACCGAAGACTTCAAATAATAAAACAATGCAATACCTATTAAGAAACAAGCAGACAAACCTATTTGCAAGATCAATGCATTGCGTTCCGTCCGCTCGGTAAAGATGACATAGACAGACTTTCCTATCCTAATGCTCAACAGCAACAGCAACAAGCCAAAAAAGAAATTCTGAATGCGTTTTTGCTTGCTGAAAAACAAGAAGTAAAAACTTGCCAAGAAACCATTGAAAACTCCAATGGAGCAAACAAAGAACAATAGGGGATTTTCAAACTTCATATGGAATCACACCTTTTTAATCACATTGGTTACAATGCCCCATATCAAGAAATCATTTTCTTCCGTGATGTTTATTATGGGATAATCTGGATTTTCTGGTTGCAACCAGACTTCTCCATTTGATACCCTCAAACGTTTTACAGTAAATTCCCCATCTAGAAAACACACTGCTATCTTGTTGTTTTCCGGTTCTAGACTACGATCGATGACCAATAGGTCGTTGTCATCCAATCCAGCTCCTATCATGGACTGCCCACTCACCTTTGCAAAAAAGGTGGCTTCCTTGTTCTTTATCAACTCTTTGTCCAAGGACAACCGTTGCTCTTTGAAATCTTCGGCTGGTGAAGGGAATCCTGCTGAAATTCCCACATCCACAAAATGTGCCCCAGTATTGTCAAATACCTCTGGAGTGTAAAATGTTAAACTTCCTGACTTGTGCTTTATCATAGAAAACTTGTTTTCGTTCCTTTCAAAAAAGGAATTCTCATATGTCGTTCAAATGGAAACTACTTTGTTTTTCCCAATAAAGAGAGCTTCCTTTGTTGTGTTTCAATTTCTAAATTTTGTCATAATTTACAAAATTCCCTGCTAAACGGAAACGGTATCATCTCACCACTATAATATCGTTGATATTGGTGGTATATCTTGGCGACAATCGTTCTTGGCGCATTTTCCACGTTCTTTCCAAATCCTGATTCCCCAACTTTATCTTATAATCACCATACTTCGCATTTAGGCTATCTATGGAATCCATCAATGGTTTGTGTTTGGGGTCTTCGTTATGAAACATGTTCAATTGGTAATTGTCCGTTGGCACCAACCCCGTAACGATAACACCTGCGCGCTTGTACTTTATCCCTTCCTTGAAGATCGACATTGCTGCACCAATGGCATAGTTGGCAATGATCAATGATGAATTCGTCGGATAAGACAGGTTTAGGCTTGTACTTACACGATGTTGCTCCGAATCTTTTTTATGCCTATCGCTGCTTAAGGTCACGATAACTACGTAACAACTTGAATTTTGCTTTCTCAATTTTTCGGCACAACTCGATGCAAAGGTGGAAATACGTTCCTTTATGTTGTCGATGTCGGAATAGGTATATTCAAAACTTCTCGTGGTTGCAATCATCTTACGGTCTCTATGTTCATCCAACACCAAGGTGGGAATACCTTCCAAATCTCGTTTCAAACGAGATTCTATCACGGAAAAATTCTGTTTGACCCAATCGTTGGACAATTGCGTGAAATCGTAAGCCGTTTTGCATCCTTTTTGCTTCAATCGTTTAGATAAGCGCCTACCAATGCCCCAGACATCTTCAATTTTAATCCATTTCAAGGCCTTTGTTCGCTTTTCTTCAGAATCTATGACATAGGCTCCTTTCGTTTCTTTGGGAAACTTCCTTGCTATCTTATTTGCCACCTTGGATAGTGCTTTTGTTGGTGCAATCCCAACAGAGGTGGGTATACCCGTCCATTTCAAGATGCGCTTTCTAATTTGCAACCCATAGTCATTGTAATCGAAATCGTCTTTGAAGTCTCTGAACTCTGCGAAAGATTCATCTATGCTATACAATTCCACATCTGGGGTAAACTGTTTCAATATGGACATCACGCGGCTACTCATGTCTCCATACAAAGGATAGTTGGAAGACAGGACGTGTATGCCATTGGTCTTGCAAAAGGATTCCCATTTAAAAATAGGCGCCCCCATTGGCAATCCAACAGCTTTTGCTTCATCGCTTCGTGAAATCACGCAACCATCGTTATTACTGAGGATGGCAACTGGTTTTCCTTGTAAGTCAGGGTTAAAGGCACGTTCACATGAAGCATAGAAATTATTACAATCCACAAGTGCAAACATAGACTGTAAAGATACGGGAAAATGACTTTGGTTATTTAATCTCCAAAACAATTAATTCCCAAAGTTGATTATTGGATTCATACTTCTTCAGGATTTGAAAGCCTACTGCCCGATGCGCATTCGAGGATCGCTCGTTTTTTGCATCCACCTCGGTTATAATGGCATCGAAATCACTTTTTAGTTCTTCTGACATATAAGCATACAAACTTCTGAATACGCCTTGTCCCCTCATACTTTTATCTATGCAGATTTGCCCCATCACGAGATAGTCGAGGTTTGATTTCTTCTCTTCTAAGACAGTGTCGATCTCATCGAACATTGGCATTAACAACGGAACATCGTTTCTGAAATCTTGAAGCATGGATAGGGCATAGCCAACGACCTTCCCATTGTTTTTGACTATGCAATGCGCACAAGCATCATTCATTTTTTCAAGAACATCAAGGTCATGTCGCAAAGTCACAAAACCTTCTTTTTCTTTTTCATATCCTGAGAGCACATCGCTCAAGTTTTTTTGCTGAAGATCTAAAATGGCCTTTAATTCTTCAGTGGTTGATGCTCTATGGTATGTAATGTTAGTCTTCGACATATTCTAAAATATCACTTGGTTGACACTCCAAGGCCTTGCAAATGGCTTCCAAAGTGGAAAAACGCACTGCTTTGGCCTTGCCGGATTTCAATATCGACAGGTTTGCAGTAGTAATACCGATAATTTCTGCCAAGTCCTTACTCTTCATTTTTCGCTTAGCCAACATAACATCAAGATTCACTATTATTGACATATGTTATATGGTTAATTCATTTTCTTCTTTTAAACCTTTTGCATTCTCAAAAACTTTACTGAAAAAGAGGAAAAACAAACCTATGATCAGTAAGAATGCACTACTTATATCTACGGAGGAGGCCAATATATTCACCCATTTTAATCCTGAATACATAGAATTAGACATCACATTGCTTACCAAGCTATTCATATAAACAGCGGCAATCAATCTGATGACAACGGCACTTACACTTATAAAGACGAATAAAGAACCAGCTTTCCGTAAATTTTCAATAACAGTTTCAGAATAAAAATCCGATTCTTCAAAAGGTTTTATGCATTTCTTTAGATAATAGATGGAAATAATAAATAAAACATAAGCAAATATGTAGGAAAATGGCCCTAAAAAGACATACCATTTAAAAGGCATGTTAAAAAGCATCTTATAAGCTTGAAAAATTGGTGGTAAATGGTCATTGAAAAACAATAATCCTATCAAGAACAGAATCCCCAAGGCAAAAATAGCGATAAGGCCTATAAAAAGAACATTAATTAATATTTTCAAAATTTTAATTGTTTGCATGGCATATAAATTTTAAATCACCTGATAGCATAGTGAAGATCTGCTGTAAAGCCCTGTTGTTTATTAATGAGGTTTGACAATAAATACTCTTGATTAATTTAGCTTGGTTATTCCATATTCATCTAATCCATAATTGGAATTAGCATTTAACTTGAAACTTAAATCTGTCCATACCGTTCCTTTTTCTCCTTTTAGTCTTAGTTCTCCTTTAACCTTTTCAAGAGTAAATATAAAATTCAAAGCCTCAGAGGTCTCCCTGATGTAAGTTTTTTCCGTTAATACTACCACTCCATATATGTCAATTGAATGCTTTCTTCCATTATTGCTGAAACTCAATGTTTCCCATGAGCAACCTTCTTCGCATTTTAAATTTATCTTCTCACCTACAGCCTCAACCGTTATTGAAAAATTAGATGATTTTGCTTCTTTTTCTTGAGCGACGACATCAGATGCCCAAAAGCTTGTCAACAGTACCCCTAATAAAAATTTAAAAGCGCCACTTGCTCTGTTTGATTTTTTCATAATATTCGATTTTTGATTAATGATGATTCAAATGTATTGAAAAATTATCGAAAAACAATAATTTATTACTGAATAAAAATAAAAATATATTTCAATCTAATTAAATCAAGTAAGAATACATTATCTATATTTGAACAATGAAAGACAATAACACTATTGTAATAAAAGCAAATAATCGTCCCTATGGAGAACTCATAGTTGCCGCCATTTGCTTCACTTTTGCAATAGGCGGCATCTTGTCTTTCGTCCTGTGGATATTCTTCGAGGTAGAATACTTCGAACCTTATGTAAACTACATCGGCATTTCGGTCTTTTTAATGATTCTAGGTTTCAACTTCAGTTTGAAAAAGCAAATTCACATCAACTTGTCACAATCAAAATTCAAGACTACCAAAGGGGTTGGATCAATTGGAATAGGTCGCTGGAGAACCATTGAAAACTATGAATATGTTTCACTATTCGTGGAGCCAGCTACCATGAATTTCGTAGTAAGGCTATGGTGCAATGGCAATCGAGATTTCACCCTTTACGAGTCACATGATTTCGAACTCGCATTGGGAATGGCTTATGACCTATCGGAAGAATTAAACATAGACTTGTTGGACGCCACCATTCCCAACGATTACAAATGGATAGACAAGGAAAAGTTAAAAAACAACACCTAATGAAAAACCAACATGTCAGACAATTGCTCGAGCTGAGTTTGGCCACTTTGTTCATCAGTACCTCAGGAGTATTGGGGCGATTCATCGCGATGCCTCCTCCCGTTACCGTTTGGTGGCGAGCAGCTTTGGCGATGGTCATACTATATGGCTATTGCAAATACAAAAAAATTGACTTGCGAATAAACTCTAGAAAAGACACCTCCAGTTTCATTCTCAGTTCATTGCTTTTGGGAGCACATTGGGTCACCTACTTCTATGCCTTGAAGCTGTCCAATGTGGCACTTGGAGTCTTGTCCCTATACACTTTCCCTATAATCACGGCACTCTTGGAGCCCTTGTTCGCCAAAACGAGATTGAACCCAGTACATATTCTATTGGGCTCTCTGGTCTTGCTGGGCATCTACATTCTGGTTCCGGAACTCAACTTCGAGAACACCCACGTAAAGGGAATTCTAATAGGACTTCTATCTGCTTTGTTCTATGCTTTGAGAACACTTATCATAAAACGTCATACACAAAATTACAATGGCACCATGTTGATGTTATACCAATTGGTTATAGTGAGCATCATCTTGGCTCCTTTCCTGTTTTTCATGGATATGTCATCCATACAGACACAATTCCCATATGTCATCTTGTTGGCACTGCTGACCACTGCAATAGGTCATACTCTGTTTATACGAAGCCTTAAATATTTCTCGGCCAGCACCGCCTGCATCATCAGTAGCATGCAACCCATCTATGCCATAATACTCGCCTATTTCTTCTTGAGGGAAATCCCCACGTGGAACACCTTCTTCGGTGGTTTGTTGATTCTAACCACCGTAATAGTCGAAAGCGTAAGAAGCAAAAAGAATGTCCAGTAATCGTATCTTTGAAGCATGAATGATCTTCCCGACAAACTACAACGGAAACTAGATGATCGTAATGCAAGCAATGCGTTACGCAAACTCGGCACACAAAATGGTTTGGTGGATTTTTCATCCAACGACTACTTGGGCTTTTCCAAAAGCGAAGCCCTCTTCGAAGCGACACATCACTATCTAACCGAAAATCATTTTACTCAAAATGGAGCCACAGGTTCTCGACTCCTATCGGGGAACCATCCATTGTATGCTGTTTTGGAGACAATGCTTTCCAAATTCCATGATAGTGAGGATGCATTGGTCTTCAATTCCGGCTATGATGCCAATTTGGGGTTCTTTTCCTGTGTACCTCAACGCGGCGACCTCATCTTCTACGATGAATATAGCCATGCGTCCATTCGAGATGGCATTACGATGAGCAATGCAAAGAGCTACAAGTTCAAACACAACGATCTGGATGCATTGAAGAAACAGGTACTCCGCCATTCCGAACTAGCTTCAAAATCGAAACAAACCACATACATCGTCACGGAGTCCGTTTTTTCCATGGATGGAGACACACCGGACTTAAGGGCATTTGCCGATTTTTGTACAAGAAACAATTGTCATTTGATAGTGGATGAAGCACATGCCATTGGCGTCTTTGGAGAAAAAGGGAGTGGATTGGTCCAAGAACTTAAAATGGAACAACGGCCATTTGCTCGAATAGCGACCTTTGGAAAGGCAATGGGTTGCCACGGAGCGGCAATCCTGGGAAGTTCGTCTTTAAAGCAATATCTAATCAACTTCTCCCGCTCTTTCATATACACCACAGCATTGTCGCCACACGCATTGGCAACCATCAAATCCTCATATTCGGAACTTTTGAAGACATCCAAAATTCAAAAGTTGCATCAGAACATTTCATTCTTCAAAACAGAGATTGAAAGACTTCAACTGGAACGTTTGTTCATAAGCAGCAACTCTTCAATTCATTGTTGTGTCGTCTCTGGCAATGAAACGATAAAGAACATCGCCAAACAACTAAAAGACAATGGATTTGATGTAAAACCCATTCTATCCCCAACCGTTCCAAAAGGGCAGGAAAGATTGCGGTTTTGCCTGCATTCCTACAATTCGGAAAAAGAAATCTCGGAGGTATTGACCTTACTTAGTACCTTTGTTTAAAAATAATCACGACCATGGTAGATCACTATACTATTTTAGCCACATTTCCATATTCCACGGAAGCCCACATCACAAAATCCAAGTTGGAAGAAGAATATGTTCGTGTCATGTTGGCCGATGAGAAGACCGTGGATTCAGATCCATTGATAAGTCAGGCCATAGGCGGAGTAAAGCTACTGGTACATAACGAGGACTTGAACAAGGCCATGACGATCTATAACAGGATCAGGGCCTACGAAAAAGACAAGAACGGTGAAGCAATCGTGTGCGACAACTGCAATTCCACCAAGATATTGATAGCGGAACCTTCTCGAAAAAACATTTTCTACATGTTGTTTCCCTTTTTCGAAAAAACAAAATACCGCTGTAACGTTTGCAACACCATTTTTAAATGAGCACATATTTCATAACAGGCATCTCGACAGAAGTAGGCAAGACCGTGGCTTCCGCCATCATTACCGAATCTCTGGAAGCAGATTATTGGAAACCCATACAGGCAGGGGAATTGGAGGATTGCGATACCAAGAAGGTGAAAGGGTTGGTATCCAATGCCACATCGCGATTTCACGAAAACGCCTACGCATTGAAAACGCCAATGAGTCCACATGCAGCAGCAGAGATAGATGGCATCACCATCCAATTGAAAGACATAAAGGCACCAAAGACCAAGAACAATTTGGTGATTGAAGGTGCTGGAGGTCTATTGGTCCCATTGAATGACACACAAACCATTTTGGACATCATAAAACCCAATTACAAGGTCATCGTCGTATCAAGGCATTACCTCGGAAGCATAAACCATACGCTTTTGACCGTAAATTTATTGAAGACGAAAGGCTTTGATGTCTCCATCGTATTTAGCGGGAATGAGCACAAGACCACAGAAGCCATAATCAAGACAATGACCAGTGTTCCCATTGTTGGACGCATAGAGGAAGAGCCTTATTTCGACCAGAATGTCGTCAAGGAATATGCAGAAAGATTCAAAGGCCAATTGGAAAAACTATAATGTTTCGTCATCCTGAACTCGTTTCAGGATCACACTAAAATGGAATCCAGTTATATTTACATACTAACAAATAAATACAGAACGACATTCTATATCGGAGTTACAGGAAACCTTTCAAAAAGACTTGAAGAGCATCATGACGAAAAAGCATCTGTCTTCACCAAGAAATACAACTTAAAGGACTTGATTTACTTTGAGGTGTTTTCAGATATAAATCAAGCAATAGCAAGAGAGAAACAATTGAAAAATTGGCATAAGGAATGGAAATTGAATTTAATCAAAACAATAAATCCAACTTTAAAGACATTGGAATATCAATAATGGGATGCTGAAACAAGTTCAGCATGACGACGCATCACAAATAAAAACTCAAAACACCACCACGTCACCCTGAACTTGTTTCAGGGTCGCACAAAAAAACACAAAACAAAGTACGTCATCACAAATAAAAAAGAAATCTTAATTTTGCATTCATTAAAATATGAAGTCGCATTCAATGAAAGGAAGCATTTAATTATCATAGGTGGGGTGCTGAAACGAGTTCAGCATGACGACGATTATAAACAACATAGAAACTCGAACATAACACCACGTCATCCTGAACTTGTTTCAGAATCACACTAAATACAAAATACATTCTGTACTCGAATACAGAACGACAATATATCATGACATTACAAGAAAGAGACAAAAAGCATATCTGGCATCCATTGACGCAACATAAGTTGCATCCGGAAGCCATAGCCATAAAAAGAGCAAAGGGATGCATCCTATATGACGAAGATGGCAATGAGTACATAGATGCCATTGCTTCCTGGTACACATGCATGTATGGGCATTGCAACGAGTACGTCACCAGTCGTGTGATGGAACAGATGCAAACATTGGATCAAGTCGTATTCAGCGGTTTCACACATGAACCGGCAGTGAGGCTCTCGGAAGAGCTCATCAAGATATTGCCAGACAATCAAAACAAGATCTTCTTTAGTGACAATGGGTCGTCTTCCGTGGAAATAGGCATCAAGATGGCATTGCAATACCATTTCAACAATGGAAACAAACGCAATACCCTAATCGCTTTCGAAGATGGTTTCCATGGCGATACCTTTGGAGCCATGAGTGTTTCAAGCCTATCTGTGTACAATGGCCCCTTCGAGGATTTCTTTTTGGACGTAAAACGCATTCCTGTTCCAAACGGAACCAATGACGACGTTATCTTGGAAACACTACAGGCTATCTTGGAAAACAACGAAGTAGCTGGTTTTGTCTACGAGCCCTTGGTACAAGGTGCGGCAGCAATGAAGATGCATGATGCAAAGGGGTTGGACAAGATTCTAAAGTTCTGCAAGGCACATGACATCATTACCGTTGCCGATGAAGTAATGACTGGTTTCGGCAAGACGGGTAGACATTTCGCATCATTGCACATGGAGCAAAAACCGGATGTGATCTGCCTAAGCAAGGCATTGACCGCTGGATTGCTCCCCATGGCCATTACCTCTTGTTCCCAAGACATCTACGATGCCTTCTATAGCGACGACATCGGGAAAGGTCTGTTTCACGGACACACCTACTCCGCCAATCCATTGGCGTGTACTGCGGCCTTGGCTGGGATCGAATTGTTGCAGTCGGAAGCCATCCAAGACAACATAGAACGAATCACTGCCTCCCACCAAGCTTTCAACGAGCGCATAAAGAATCACCCAAAGGTAAAATCGACAAGGCAGACTGGTGTAATATTTGCATTGGATCTAAACATAGAGATGGAACGCTATGGCAACCTACGGGACAAACTCTTTGGTTTCTTCATGGAAAATGGTCTGTTCTTACGTCCACTTGGCAGCACCATCTACATTCAAGCTCCCTATGTGATCACCAAGGAGCAATTGGAAAGGATATATGCCGTTATAGAGGAAGCTTTGGAGATTGTTTAACCGCAAAAAGACTATTGTATATATTAAGAAAACAAGTGTAATTGGCTTGTGTAATAATTCTACTCAATTTGAAAAAATTACTCAAAATATTAATTCTGACTTTAATTTTAGGGTCTTGCAAAAAAGAACTTAAAAAGAAAACCGAGCTTGCTAAATCAGATTTCAATCTCAAAGAGGATATAACTGATTTCAAGAAAAAAATGACTGATTTAGACACAATAAAGATTTGGATTAATCGCTCTATGTGCATGTATCAAGCAACTGAAAGAATTGAAATCACAAAAAAAACTGAGATAATAAAAATAAAAACTGAATTTAAAGAAGATACTTTCAATGAAAATCCTGAATGGGATCTTATTTATGAAAAAAAAATACCAGCTTCTGATACGATTTGGGATATTGAAGAATTCTTTAAACGCAATATTGAGAGACAAAAACCCAAAGAGAAAGAATACGGAACTCTTCAAATTTCTCATAATGGAATAAAATTGCACTACTTCACTTATGATTTAGCTGATTTAACTAGATTCATATATGACTTTTCCGAAACTATGAAAAAATTACATCCTGAAAATACAAACAGTATATATGGAGTGGAAATTGAAGTAACAAATGAAGAAGAGTAATGACTAAATAAAACTATATGGAGCAATATGTATAATTCATCGTTTCTGATTTTTATG
The DNA here is from genome assembly GCA_947496215.1 of uncultured Bizionia sp. GTDB lineage: Bacteria > Bacteroidota > Bacteroidia > Flavobacteriales > Flavobacteriaceae > JAHDHI01. The sequence continues at coordinate 73,871 of CANMCF010000004.1, read as the reverse complement.
CAGGAAATCCTCGAACATATGGCTATTTAAATAAAAAACACCATTGCATACTACATTTTGACGCAACCTATTCTAGATTTTGATGTCTAGTATCGAAGGAACGACTGTTCCCAACAAAACTTGAATCTCATTAAAACAACAAATAAATATCACTTCTATGAAGAAAACCAAATTCACCCTGATCCTCTTGGGGTTGATCTTTTCAATTAAATTAAGTGCACAAGACGATTTCAAAATTGGAATCAACGCAGGAATCAATTACCCGGATGTTCGAGGGTACGATAGTGCAAAATACAACAACTTCAAAGTAGGCTATCTAATCGGAGTTTCATTTGATTATTACTTAACGGACAACTTGTCCTTGAAGGCAAACATAAACTACGATAGAAAAACCCAAAAGTACAGATTGACATACTTCAATTCATCAGCCCAAGAAATTGGTAATGAGGATTTCATACAGGTACGCGAATACATCAATCTACCCATATTGTTGAAATACGAGTTCGGCAATTCCAGATTTTTCGCAAACGGCGGCCCTTTTTTCAACTACTTGTTCAATGAGAAGGACATCGAACCCGACTATCCTCTTGAAGAAGAAGAAGATTGGGGCACAGAAAGGAAAAAATTTGACTTTGGAATTTCCTTTGGGATTGGAACGACCATCCCCATAAACGACAAGAACGACATCACCTTAGAAATAAGGGACGACTTGGGACTGATAGATACTGGCAGAGTCCCAAGATACCTCAACGGTACGGCAAAAACCAATACCATACGATTGATAGTCGGTTGGAATTTGGGGATATGAAGCTTGACATATGGTAAACAAATTGCTCATACTCTCTTAAATAAAAAAGCATCCCATATAAATGCTTAACTTTATCGTCCATCACGAATTTTAACGGACATACATAAATGACCATTCTAAACAAAGGGGAATATACCGGAGAGATCATACACAGGCTTCAAATTGAAGGCAGCATGATCACCAACACCCTGTACACCGTTCGCGAGAACAATCCGGAATGGCATTACCATGAAAACCTTCACATCTGCTTTGTCTTCGAAGGAGGCAAGGCAGAGACAAGGCATCAAACCACCTATAGCAAAAAGGAAGGCAGCATCTTTTTCTACCATGCGGAAGAACGCCACCGGTGGATTTCTCCCACTCCAACCTCCAAAAGCGCCAACATAGAGATCGAACACTCCTTTCTGCACAGATACGACCTCAATGCACAAGACATAAAGGAAGCAATAAAGAACAATGTGAGTGCCAAGGCATTGATGTTGAAGATGCAGAAGGAATTGGTTCTTCCAGACCAAAACAACTACCTGAACCTCCAAACACTGTTGTTGGATCTCGTTTCCCAGCAAAAGACAAAGATTCATGCAAACCATCCCAGATGGGTCGTTCTACTCAAGCAATTGTTGCATGACAAATGGAACGAAGTCCTGTCATTGAAAGACATTGCATTGTCCGTTGGCGCACATCCGGTAACGATATCCAAGCATTTCCGAAAGTACTTCCATTGTACCTTGGGAGAATACCAACGTAAGTTGAAGATCGAAAAAAGCATAGACCTCATCAAGAACACGTCCTTGTCACTTTCACAAATTGCCTTTCATTGCGGGTTTACGGACCAAAGCCATTTCATAAGGAACTTCAAGCAACTTACAGGCTTCCTGCCTAGGGATTATAGGAAGTTTTGAGAAACAGGCTAATCTCATTCTATTTTTGGTGTCCAGTTGCATTTACCTTTACGGCAATCAAAAAACAATTGCCATGAACATCAATCTCAAAGACAAGACAATCCTCAAGCTGCAAACATTGCTTGTAATTTTCACACTGTATCTTGCACCGAAAGCAGCATACGCACAGCAAAACACCATAAAACCGGTAACTGCCAAGGAACTCAACACCATCATAGATTCCATAGATGTCATCGTGAAGCGGTATCACGTAACACCCAAGGTAGGCAACCAAATAGTAGATCGCATCCGAACCAAACACAAGAATGGTCACTATGCCAACATCGTCAATCCGCAAACATTGGCAGATTCCCTGAAAAGCGATTTGAGAGCCATAGATGGCGATTTGCACATGAGTATGACATACCGTTCACCTAGGGAAATCTCTACGACCGATACCGCCCCAATACAAGTAAACGAAACCGGATTGTGGTCCAATTACGGTTTGAGCGAGATCAAGGTCTTGGAAGGCAACATCGGTTACCTCAAGATCAAGCATTTTACGCAACACAAATACCTGGAGGCCATAAAACCCGTCATAACCAGTGCCATCGAATCCTTGAAGAACACCGACGCGCTCATTGTGGACGTAAGGAACAATGGTGGTGGTTTCGAAGACATGGTCGCCTATTACATCAGTTACTTCTTTGACAGCGAATCTCCCATTCACCTTTCGGACTATCGTTGCACATTGCACGATCATACCTATGGCATCTCTACCGATCCCAACGTATTGGGTACCAAACTACCCGACACCAAACTATACGTATTGGTAAATGCGAATACGGCCTCTGCCGCAGAATCCTTCGCCTATATGCTTAAGCATTTGGGAAGGGCCACAATTATAGGAGAGGTCACAGCCGGTGCAGGAAACGGGGCTTCACAACATAGCATAAACGACCGCTTTGGCATACTGGTATCCAGTGAGGAGACCATAAACGCCATAACCAAGACCAGCTTTGAGAAGGTCGGTGTCATCCCACACATTAAAACCACAGGCAAACAAGCATTTTCCAAAGGCTATCTGTTGGCTTTGGAGCACGCAAAGGAAAACAATACGAGAAGCATTCATCCTTCCAATTACGACCATTTGATTTCCTTTGTCTCCATCCCCGAGAACAAAGTAACCGGGAACACAAAGAAACATAACAAATACGTGGGCACCTACAAAGGTGGCAGCATACAAATAGCCATCACCCAAGACAACAACATTCTATACGGACAAATGAGATCCAAAGGCGGCAAGATGGAACTCACCCCAATGGGCAATAACACCTTCAAGGTAGGCGATCTCAAAGAACGCATCCAGTTTGTTTTGGATAAAGATGAAAATGTCATCAAACTTATGGGGATAGACTCGCCAATGGAGCTTGTAAAGGTTTCAAACTATTAGTTGCAAGCTATTGTCTCAAACTAAAAAATACGTATTTATACGTATTTTTTTTATGCATTGACTTCACTAACTTTGGTAGGATATGCTTTTTTGTTTTTACGGTTTTCCGCAAAGTTTTTGTTTAAGTAACGACTAGCTTTGTTTAGCGATAAAAAGGCATATTGTTTTAATAAAAAATAATAGGAGAAATAAACACAATACGTTTATATGCTAGTTAACCACAAGTTACCACTCAAACTCAGAAAGAAATATGGAAAAATTATTAGTGTCTGTTATTGGAAAAAGAAATTCAGGTAAATCATCAACTTGGAATTCATTATTCGGTAGAACTGTAAAAACAGGAACTAAACTGAAAAAATTATTTTTAAACGAAATTGAATATGTAAATGTGTTTTTGGTAAGTGGTAGCCCAGAAGAACGTGAAACTTATGTTGGAGAATTAATAACAGAAAATAATCCAGCAATAGTTCTATGTTCAATGCAATACCGAAAAGATGTTACACAAACGATAGATTATTTTGCTAACAAAAACTATCAAATTTATTCCCATTGGTTAAATCCTGGATTTAATGACCAAAATGACCAGCCACAATTTGATTCACTCGGAATTTTTAATTATCTAATTGGATTAAATTCTTCTGTTGGATTCAGAAATGGGAAAATTGATTTAAATAATCGAGTTCGAGAAATCCGTGAATACATTTATGGTTGGGCAAAATACAGAAACTTAATTCTAACTGACTAAAATGTCTATAGAAGATACAACTTGGAGAAAATATGAACGACAAATTCATAAAGAACTAGCTTCGATATTCACCGAATGCGATTTTGAGTTTGACGACAGAATTTTTGGAAAGCACAGTAAAATTGATAGACAAATTGATATTTCAATTAGAGGAAAAATAGGTGGAAATAAAATTCTTGGAATAATTGACTGTAAATATTTTTCTACCAAACTTGATGTAAAAATAGTTGAGAGTTTTCTCGGAATGATAGAAGACACAAAAGCTAATTTTGGTTTATTAATAACTAATAACGGATATAGTTTAGCTGCAAAAAATCGTGCTAATGTCAAGAACTTAAAACTTGACATTATTGAGTTTGACGAACTAGAAAAAATAAAACTAACCTTTGACTATTTTGTTAATCAAAATATTAAAAATCTTGAGTTATCAAAATATGAGTTCTTTAAGCGAGGAAATGAAAATAGTGGCTATTTCGATTATAATAAATCAAATTATAATAAAAGAATAGTTACGTTTAAAGAAGGCTTCGTAAATACGGAATATTATAGTTTCAAAAAGATAATAAAAGAAAGTGCACGATTATTTAGAGACTTTTCAGATTTAGAATTCATAACTATTAGAATACCTGCGAAGAATAATAAAGAAAAAAGACTATACTTTTCAACTATAAAAAGAAACGATTTAGAGAAGTTTTTAAACCTGAAATTCAATTACTTACGAGAAGACATTAAATTTTGGAGAAGTGATTTTTTAGAAAATGGAGATTACACTAAAGAATCTATTTATGATTTTGCAAAGGAAAATATTAGTTCAATAAAATACACTGATTACGAAAAAGAAATAAAAACCAGTGGCTAACAATATGTATAAACATAGCTAATAAATATTAAATCCAAAAGTTAGTACTTATTTACATAGACCGCCAAATTTAAAAAATTGGCTCTGTGTTTATCAGAAAAATTGGCGTCTTTTTACACGCTATGTTTCATACGCAAGATCGTTAACTACAAGCTAAAAAACTACAAATGAAACCAAGTCTAAAAGATTTAATAAGCAAAACCATACTTTTTGAATGCAGTTTACCAGACTTGACAACTAAAATTGACAAAACTTGCGTTACTTCGGCTAATATTGAGGATAACTGCTTTAAATCGGATGATGACTCAGATTTAGCAAAAATAATTTACGAAGGCATTCTTTATTATGCTTATGACGAATTTCAATTAAGTAGTGGCAATCACCAAAAAATGTTTCTAAAAGCATTCAATAATAAGTTTAAATACAATTATTCTGCTAATGACCTAGCAAAAAGGAAACTCGGTATTTACGGAGAATCTCTGCTCTATTGTATTTTAAAGCATTTTTATAAAACTGACACCTTAATATCAAGAGGATACTTTTATGACATTCAAAAGAAAACCGAAGTTACTGGCTATGATGCGTTCCATTTAGTTCAAAGAAAAGATGAAATTGAACTTTGGTTTGGCGAAACAAAATTTTATGAAGATTGTAAAAGCGCAATAAATAGTGTTTTTAAAAGTATTGAAAAAGCAATTTCTGATGACTATTTAGTAAACACAAACTTCACTACAATACTTCAACATAAAGGCGATATAATTGATAAAACTTCAAAATTATATTCAATATTAGATAAATGGGACAAATGCATAATAGATTCTTTGGAAGAAGAATTGAATGATAATAACATAAGCTTAATTTATCCAGTACTTGTTACATATAACTCTATTAGCGAAACTTATAGTGATTCAATTAAACTAGCAGTCAAACATATAAAAGACAAATTCAATCATATTAGCTTTGATGATATAAGTATTGACTTCTCAATATTCTTCATATTCTTACCTATAGATGATGTTAAAGCAACAAAAGAAACAATAATTAAATGGATAGATACGAAAGAACCCTTAATGTCGTAACAGCACTAAATTCATTTAACAATGGAGAACTGGAAGACTATAATCTTCTAAGTAGTGTTTGTGAATATTTTGATTTCATTAAAAACGAAGAACTTGATGATGCAGACAAAAGGTTTCTACTCTATCTTTCTAATAAAGCTGGAATACCACATTATTATGATATTCTCACAAATTTCAATAATGAAAACTCTTTAAAAATAGATGACGAAAATATTGGTTTAAGTACAATCTCATCTTTACTTTACGAGTCAACTCTTTACGCAGATGATAATTCAAAATTACATCAGTATCAAAAAGAAATATTAGACCTTTTCGTCTCAAGCAATCAAAATCGCTATTTCCTTTCAGCATCAACTTCATTTGGTAAAACCTATTTGGTATATGAAGTTATTAAAAAAATTAAGTATAAAAATATTGTATTAATATTCCCTAGCATTGCTCTTTTATCAGAAAATCTAGCAAAAATAAAAGAAGGGAAAATCACATTTCCAATAGACTATGATATTCATACTTTAAGTGACATTGATAGTAACTATGGAGAATATAATATCTTTATTTTTACGCCTGAAAGGTTCCTTTCATTCCTTGACAAAAACAATGAAAGTCTAGACCTAGATTTCATATTCGTTGATGAAATTTACAAAATAGACAATGGATATATTATTGATAATGAGGCACGAGAAAATGAAAGAGATGTAGCCTATAGAATGTCTATTTTTTATGGCCTTTCCAGATTTCCAAATATTGACATATTATTAGCTGGTCCATATATAGAAATTTTAAATGAAAAATCAGATTTCTACAATCCTTCCTTCGACTTATTCTTAAATGATTTAGGTATAACAAAACTTCTTAGAAATGAATATGAAATAGTAAAAGTTAGCCAAACAAACATTGAAAATGTTAATACAGAAATAACAGTAGATGGTATAAATTTTAATCTAAAAGGTAAAAATACAAAGAAGAAAAAAATTCAAGAACTTTTAGATAGAATATTAGTGCGTAATGAAAATGCAATAGTTTACTGCAATACTAAAGCTATTACAGAAAATGTAGCTTCAGGATATGAAAGAAGTAAAATAAACACTGACTATATTGAGACTTTCTTAAATCATCTTAAAAACAAATATGATAACGAATGGGTTGTGATTAATGCACTTGAAAAAGGCATTGGTGTTCATCACGGTGTTGTCCCAAAATACATTCAAAAAGAAATTGTCAGCCTCTTTAATAATTCAGATTCTGGACTTGACATTCTTTGTTCAACCACAACAATTACTGAAGGAGTGAACACTACTGCAAAGAATATGATTGTTTATAAAAGTCTTAAAGGTTCAGGGAAACATGCAAAACCATTAGTAACATTTGATGCTAAAAACATTGCAGGAAGAGCTGGTAGATTTATGGAACACTATACTGGCAGAGTTATTTCTCTAGATTCAGAATTTATAACCAAACTAAATCAACAAGGCGAACCAATAAAACACAAGAATTACGACCCAAGTCAAGTAAGAAAAGAAATTGATGATGAAATGACTCCAAATCAGTTTTTAGATGATAGAAGTAAAGAAAGACTTGAAGAAGTTCGTAAAATGCAAGCTGAAAGAGGTATTCCAAATAATGTTATTTCGCAGTTTAAGGCTATGAGTAAAAGAGATAAGATTATTATTTATGATAAAATAAAATTATTAAACTTAAATGAACTAAAAAAAATAAAACTTCTTATTAAAAAACTAAACTCACCATCTTTGAGGATTAATAAAGAAGGAGTACAAATAATATTAAACCTATGCTTAGAACAAATACAAAATGAAAATTTGAGAGGATTAATTACAAATACGTATTTTGATAAATTTGACAAAAGAAATTATTCAATTTTAATAGTTTCACTAAACAGTTATCTTACAAAAGGGTTTAGGGGAAATTATGATTATTATTATAATCGTTACCTCAAAGAACAAGAAAAGAAAAAAAGCGGGAATGAATTTATAATTAATTACAGTCTAATAGTAAACAAAGCAATGAGAGATAGTGCTAGCTTAATATTTAATACATTTAAATATCAATTAGTAAAATACTTAGGTATTTTCAATTTAATGTATAAATACATTGAATCTCAAAAACTAGATGTTGCTATAGATGAAATTTCTGGAATTGATAAATTATTGATTAAGTTAGAATATAATGCGTTCAGTGAAGAAGCAAGAATTGCAAGTGATTTTGGTGTTCCTCAAAAAATTGTAGATTATTATGATTCTCCCAACTCAATAGACAGTAAAAGAATTTTAAATGAATTTGACACATATGAAAAAATTGTCTTTGAAAGAATAAATCGAATAATTGAAGAATAAAGCCAGTGGCTAACAGAGGTAGTCGTTACACAACCAATAAATTGGTAAAAACCCTACTCTATCCAAACTCCTTCAAGAAGGTTTTCATTCCATTACCACTAATCGTGACCCTCGCTACCACTAATCCAAAAAACTATTGGAGGCAAGAGTAAGCAAAAACACGTAAAACTACGTATTTCTTTTAAACAGTAACTTCACTAGTTTTGGAGGCATCCATTTTTGGTCCATTTAACTCATATTTTTTTCTATGTCAGTAAACTATTCATTTGGTCTTCCCCTTAAAAACAACTTTGTGGAATTCGTCTATTACCAAGGCTTGTTCCTGCCTCACGAAACAAATAGAATACTCGACTTTTGGGACGATGAGCAAACCATAAAGGCCACAGTTAGTGGAAAGGAAAAGTACAAGGACGAATTGAGAAAGAGTTCCGTGATGTTTATAGAAAATACACCGGAAAACAATTGGATTTATCGCAAATTGGCAGATCTGGCCATAAACTGCAACAATGAAAGATACCATTTTGACATATTGGGGTTCCACCAGGAACTGCAATTGACGCGATATTCCGAAGGTGACTTTTTCGACTGGCATCTGGATTTTGGTGCCGGAGGTAGTTCTGTAAGAAAACTGAGCATGACCATACAATTGTCGGATCCTTCGGAATACGAAGGAGGCGACTTGCAATTCATGATAAACCAAAACATAGTGACCGCGCCACGAGAAAAGGGAACCATAGTCATTTTCCCATCGTTCATCCAACATCGTGTCACTCCCATAACCAAAGGAACACGCCAATCCATAGTGGGTTGGGTCTCTGGACCTCCTTATCGCTAATTGTGATGAGATGCAATCACAAATTTTTTGTTCTCTGAATGGATTTGTCTCTCAACAAGACATATGACATTCAATGAGAACAAAAAAGACACCCTCACTATCATCGTTTTTATTCAACTAGAAATAGAAAAGGGTATCTAATAATAATTTATTCCTCCAAAATGTCTCCGTCTTCAACATTTTCCAAATCCTCTTCCAACAGATTGATGTCCACATCGTCGTTTTCAACATCCACATAGAGTTTGTTGTAGGTCCATACGTCATTCTCCTTGGTGCCTTCCACATGAATGAGCGCACTGTTTGATGCCCCATTTATGGGTATGGTCATTTCCACACTGGTCTCTCCATTCTTATAGCTATAATTCGTATTGGAACCAGAAAAACCAGTTTCAATAGGTTCACCCAAAGCTTCTATGACAGCTTCGTTTTGTATGGCCATTTCATAGGCATGGGTATAGGGTTCCGATTCGCCGATGGCTTTCGAGATTCCAAAGATTGCGGCGCCAACGCCAAAAATGACCAATATGATGATGGTTAGGCAACCACCTCCCAAAACCCAGCCCCAGTTGCGGCCAAACCAACTCTTTCTTCTTGTTTCTTCCATAATTTTTTTCATTCCCACGAAAGTGGGTTCAATTAATTTGTATTTATACTATTCTATATTCGATTTCCTACTATGCGATCTCACTATTGTACAACACTTCCAAGAACAAGTTGGAAGCTACGTCTTCCTGCTTGTTCGTTTTCAATTCCTTGATGATCCCTGCCACCTTCATCTTCTTTTCTGGAAGCTTCTCTTTGCTTTTGGAATGCGCTATGATGAAGGTTTCCGAAGAAGCCTCATCCCGTAACTCATAGACGTCATACCTGTCGATCAAAGGTATCATCGTAAACGTCGTGATATTGCCGGTGGAGATGGGTACCATTATGAATCCGTTGAAACTCGTTTTGGATGTCGTCAACCTCGGTACGCCCGTCACTATGGCACTGGACGACAAGATGCCTTTCGTCTTCACCTCCGAGGGCAATAGCCGTTGGGGCAAGAACTTTTCATGACTCGATTGCAAATCGGCTTCCATCTTGGAAAGCAATTTTCCCTTGGCGGCCTCATCCAACTCGGAAGTGGCCAATTCCAAAAACAATATGGCCGCTTGCTTGTTGTTGAACACGCCTCCCACCTTTCCCAATTCGGCTTGGGAGATGATACCATCCCCTGCCTTTGTGAAAATGTTGTAAAAACGCCCTCCATTGTCCAAGGTATCAAGGGCTTCTTCGATGTTTTGATAAGGTTTTACTTTTTTCATGTCTATCCTCCGAGAAAGCGGAAGTCTTTGTTTTTGGTTGTAGTCTCACTCTTTCGATTTAATCCGAAAAAGCCGTTTTCCGTGTACTGGCATTGGATTTGACGGTATTCATTTTCGAGTTCCATCATTCCCGTCCACATTAATATGTACTAAAAACAAATAATTTGTTACAGTCAAAATCAAATAAACAATCCTTTTTGCCACTTAGAGCAGCTCCAAACACCTCTGTCGTTACACTTGTAATCCCTTGCTACGCGAGATCCTGAAAACAAGTTCAGGAGGATATGAATTAAATCACTCCTTTTTTCGAGATGGAAAAAGGATAACTCGTATTTTTGCCCAAAACCGTTTTTAGTGTTAAAACCAATATCCATAACCGCCATCTCATCGATTTCCCCACTTGGAAAATCCACAGATGAAGTATGGGAAAGCTATAAAGACCATTCGCATCATATCGTCGTAAAAGATGAGGCTCTGGTTTCGGAACTGCCCCAAAACGCAAAAGCCGAAATCTCAAAGTTGAGGGATTCGGATGCAAAATACAGACCCTTGGACGATTCTGTCCTATTCGCCATCCATTCTGCAAGGAAAGCTGTTGAAAAGGCAAATTGGAACACTCATGACTTTGGAATAAACATAGGATCTTCCCGTGGTGCCACGCGATTGTTCGAAAACTACCACGAAGACTTCCTAAACAGGAACAAGGCCGAAACGTTGAGTTCGCCAACGACGACACTGGGAAACATCTCCTCATGGGTCGCCCACGACTTGCAAACGCAAGGTCCGGAAATTTCACATTCCATAACCTGCTCCACGGCATTGCATGCCTTGTTGAACGGCGTTGCCTGGATACAATCGGGATTGAGTGACACCTTTTTGGTTGGAGGGAGCGAGGCCTCCTTGACACCATTTACCATCGCACAAATGCAAGCATTGAAGATCTATGCGAAAGAAGAGACCGACTATCCTTGTCGTGCCTTGGATTTGGATAAGTCCAAGAATACCATGATTCTTGGTGAAGGTGCTGCAATGGCTTGTCTAGAAAGGGGAATACAACCCAATGCATTGGCCATTGTAAAAGGCATTGGCTATGCCACGGAGCCTTTGAAACACAACGTGTCCTTGTCTGCCAATGGCGATTGCTTCGTGAAATCGATGACCATGGCCTTGGGAGATTTGAATCCAGACGATGTAGATGTCATTGTAACACATACACCTGGCACGATAAAAGGTGATCTTTCCGAAATAAACGCCATCGAAAAAGTTTTTTGTAACAATATTCCTTCGTTGACTACTAATAAATGGAAGCTTGGACATACCTTGGGAGCTTCAGGTATGCTAAGTGTTGAAATGGCCGTTTTGATGCTACAGCACCAAACCTTTGTTTCAACGCCTTATTTAGAAGAAAAACAACCTGAAAAATTACAAAACGTTTTGGTGAATGCTGTCGGTTTCGGTGGCAATGCAGTGAGTATCCTACTTTCTAAATAAAATTGTGAATCCTTTTTAAAGGCTTTATATTAGTAATGCTGCTTGTAAATTGATAACGAAAAAGAATAGTGGAGGTTCCATCTGTTAAGCAAATACCTTGCAAGATGAACGATCACAGATAGCTGCCGTCAATGCACAAGCCGAAGCACAAGGTCTATATGAGGTATTGACCAAACAAGCAGAAGGTTTCGATCAAATCGTGAAAGCTGTCAGAGATGTTCAACATAACTGGAATGGAATTGCCGGAATACCTAAAAGGCAAAGCCCTTAAAGACGGAACATCTATCGAAGTCACCGAGGGGGATACGAACAAATAAGACAACAACCATAAAGAAATCCGCTCCAGTAGCCGATTTTATATTTACCAACATAATCATAAAATCATGAAATACATATCCAATCTATTTTGCATTGCCTTGTTGTTTATAGGCACTGCACTTTCAGCCCAACAAGATCCTGACATTTACGACAAGTTCGAATCCAAATTCCATACCATCGATGGTTACAAGATAAATGTGGAGATGAAAGGTTCTGGTGATCCCATCTTCTTCTTGCCAGGAGGTCCAGGAAACTCACATGATTACATGCAAGGAAATTTCGGACACTATTACAAAACCAATACCGTGGTATTCTTCGATTTCTTGGGTCGCGGAAAAAGCGATGATGCAAAAGATGCTTCGGAATATTCTGTGGAAAACGACGTGGAATTGATAGAAAAACTTCGCGTGTTGTTGAAGTTCGACAAGATATCCTTGGTAGGTCATTCCTATGGGACGGTTCCCGCACAGGCCTATGCCATAAAATATCCAGACAATGTAGACAAGATGGTCCTCATAAGTGGGTTTCATAGTGGAGCCATGTGGCAAGCCAATTGTGACAGCTACAACCACTATGCGAAGACGCATTTTCCTGAAAAATGGAAGAAGGTGGATTCGCTTCGTGCTCTGGGTCATCTATCGAGCGATGAGGAACTAGCCCAGGTCTATGGTAATTTCCCAACGAAGTACATATATTATCACAACACCAAACTAAGGCAAAACTCCCCAAAATACAAACATCGCGGTTGGGCCAACGACGTATATGTCGCCATTATCGGAAAAGACGGCGACTTCGATGTTTCCGGTAGTATGATCAATCAAGACTATAGGAAACGACTAAAAGACGTCAAAGCCAAGACATTGATTGTAGCTGGCAGATACGACGGTGTTTCCACTCCTGAATTTGCTGTACAATACAAGACATTCATGCCTCAAGCACAGTTTGTGATGTTCGAAAAAAGTGCACACAACCCCTATTTGGAAGAACCTGAGAAATTCTATGAACTCCTAACCTCCTTTTTAAATGAACAATAAAGTAAACTTCAAGAGAAAATCCCCCATTATGAAACGCGTCTTCGGAATCTGTTTTTTCATATTGGGATTATTGGCCCTATTGGGCGGGAGTCTTTTTGGTTTCATAATTTGCGGGTTATCCGTGTTCTTTCTCTATTCCGATGGTTCAGAAATCGATTTGCATTCCAAAAGCTATAGAACATATTTTTCCTTGTTTGGTTTTCGCTATGGCAAATGGAAAAATCTACCCGAAATCGAATATGTATCTGTCTTCAGTACAACCGAGACAACGACGGTAAGGGCATTGACTGCCGAAACAAACGTAACCAACGACATCATACAATTAAATCTGTTCTACGATCGTAACAAAAGGATAACGGCATATAGCACAACCAACAAAGAAGATGCCTTTGAAATGGCTAGGCACATATCCGAATTATTAATTGTTGATATTTTAGACGCAACTGAGTCAGAATCTAAATGGTTATAGTTATTTTTGCTTCAAATAACATTCTTTTATGAGCGAGATAAGACACAATTGGACTAAAGAACAAATTCTTGACATTTATAACAAACCATTGATGGATTTGCTTTACGAAGCAGCGACGACACACCGTTTGCATCATGACCCGAACACGGTTCAGGTGAGCACGTTGTTGTCCATAAAGACAGGAGGTTGTCCAGAAGATTGTGGTTATTGCCCTCAAGCTGCACGTTATCACACCGACATCGAAGGAAACGATTTGATGAACGTACAACAAGTAAAGGCACAAGCCTTGCGTGCAAAGTCATCGGGAAGTTCTCGTGTATGCATGGGAGCTGCTTGGCGCAATGTGAAAGATGGTGAGGAATTTGACCAAGTCTTGGAAATGGTACGTACCATCAACAAGTTGGACATGGAAGTATGTTGTACCCTAGGAATGATTACCGAAAACCAAGCAGAACGTTTGGCAGAAGCTGGTCTATATGCATACAACCACAACTTGGATTCTTCTGAAGAATACTACAAGGAAGTCATTTCCACTCGTGGTTACGAAGATCGCTTGAATACCATAGACAATGTTCGCAAGACGAACGTAACGGTTTGTTCTGGAGGAATCATCGGGATGGGAGAAAAGATAGAAGACCGAGCAGGTATGTTGGTGGCCTTGTCCACTTTGGACCCTCAGCCGGAATCCACACCAATCAATGCCTTGGTAGCGGTTGAAGGGACACCTTTGGAAGAACAACAACCTGTATCCATTTGGGAAATGGTTCGTATGGTTGCAACGACACGTATAGTCATGCCGGAAACACAAGTACGTTTAAGTGCCGGTCGTACACAAATGAGTAGAGAAGGGCAAGCAATGTGCTTCTTTGCCGGAGCCAACTCCATCTTTGCTGGAGACAAGCTATTGACGACTCCAAATCCGGACGTGAACGAGGATATGAAAATGTTTGAACTATTGGGATTGAACCCTCAAAAGCCTTTCACCAAAAAGACGCAACCACAAACCGTGGAAGCATCGGATTCTCAATATGAGTCTTTAGGAGAAAAGCCGAAATGGTCTCGCCCAGAGCATACCATACAAAGAAACGAGGACGCCAAACAAAAAGCAAAAGCTGTTAAATAAAGCCAAAAAGCATCATACTTTTTTGAGAATTACAGCGTTTTTTTAACTTTATACGCTAAATCTTTCGACTTTTGAAATTAAATCTTCAAGACATTCCTCGTGTGAAAAACATAAGCAAGGAGGATTTCATCAAGCACTATTTCAAACCACAAAAACCTGTGGTGATAGAGCGTTGCATCGAAGATTGGCCGGCCTATTCCAAATGGAACTTGGAATATATGAAAAGCATTGCAGGAAACAAGACCGTACCATTGTACGACGATAGACCTGTGGATTACAAAGATGGTTTCAACGAACCCCATGCCACCATGAAGATGGGAGAATATGTGGATTTGTTGAAACGGGAGCCTACCAAGTATCGTATCTTCCTTTGGAACATCTTGAAAGAGGTCCCAAGGCTTCAAAAGGATTTTTCCTTTCCAGATTTCGGATTGCGTTTAATGAAGGGTTTGCCAATGCTGTTTTTTGGAGGAAAGGACTCTCATACCTTCATGCATTATGACATTGACTTGGCCAACATCTTTCATTTTCACTTTGAAGGTAAAAAGCAATGTATTCTATTCGACCAAAAACAAAGCAAGCACCTGTATAAGATTCCCCACTCCTTGATCGTACGTGAGGACATCGATTTCTCAAACCCGGATTTTGAAAAATGGCCAGCCTTGAAACAAGCCAGAGGATGGGTTTGCGAACTCAACCATGGTGAGGTATTGTACATGCCTGAAGGGTATTGGCATTATATGAAATACTATACGGAAGGTTTCTCAATGAGTCTCAGGTCCATAGCCCGACACCCGAAAACCTTGAGCAAAGCCATTTACAATGTATTCATAATGCGGAACATAGACAACTTGATGCGACGCATAAAAGGGCAAAAATGGATTGATTGGAAAAATGAACAGGCCATAGTTAGAACCAACAAATAGTTGAAAACTCCTTATTTCATCAATTCGTTGACCTTGTCGTACACCAAATGGGATTCCCACCCTCTGTACAACAAATAATCCGCCAACTTCTTCTTTTTCTTTTGTTTGTTGCTTTCCAATATCGCATTTGCTCTTTTTTCAGCCAAGTCGTTGAAGGTTTCAATGTAATCCTCAGGATCTATTTCCTTGAGAGCCGTATCCAAATTGACTTTTGAAATGTTTTTTTTCTTCAGCTCCATGATCAATCTACGTCTCCCCCATTTCTTGGTATTGAACTTGCCTCTTGCAAAAGCCTTGGCAAAACGCTCTTCATTCAAGAAATTATGATTCAAGAGGTGCACGACTATGACATCTATTGCCTCTGGGATCATATCCATTCCCTTCAACTTGTCCTGTACTTCCTTATGGCAACGTTCCTGATAAGCACAATAATTCTCCAACTTCCTTGTCGCTTCCTCTACTGTAAATGTCTTCTTGTTTTGTTGCATCGGTCTAAGAATGTACTAAATCTCAAAAGGTGACGAAGATACGATTCAGCCAATTATTTAAGGATAAAAGACAATGATAATATTCACTTAATCGAAAACAAGGGGCTTTGGTTTCTGTTACTACCTATTATTTATATATTTGAAAATCAATTTATTTAGAAAGCAATTCAGCTGTAACCATAAATGTGCTTTTTAACTTTTCAATTAAGATTGCTTAATGAATAGTTGATACCCAGTTTCAGCATTCCCTCTACCTTTGTTTCTAGTTTTTGTTTATATCCAAAAATGATATGTTTAATAATAAGCTCCCATCTATTATTATTGCCTTATTGTGTGCAATGAACTTTAGTTTTTCTCAATGCCTGACTGATGATTTCTATTCTGGTTATGGCAACTGGTCCGGTTCCGGAACCTATCAAAACGGTACTGCTGGCCTAACAGGCAACGGTATCGGTTTCAACTCCACTGGTGATGAAATAATCACTAATTCCATTCTCACCAATCCACAAACCCTAACACTGTGGCTTGCCAGAACAGCTTCTATTGCCGATAGGACATTGAGTGTCGAATACGCCTCGAGCAACACTGGGCCTTGGACGTCTGCCAGGGATATTTTGGTCGGAGAAGTCACAACCACACATCAAGAGTTTACCGTAAATTTGAATCTAGTTGGTGATTATTTCCTGAGGATTGCAATGACACAAAGATCTGGAGGTTCCTATTACTTGGACGATATCGACGTCACTTGTGGCATATCCTGCACACCAACACATACCATAACCAATTTCACACCTCTTTCTGGTCCAGAACTGACGCAGGTAACCATTGTCGGCACTGGATTTTCAGCAAGTACAATGGTAAGTTTCAATGGAAGTGCAGCCAGCGTGACTTATGTAAACACAACAATCTTGGTCGCAGAAGTTCCTTCGGGAGCCACGACAGGAACCATTGCGGTTACCGAAGGTTCTTGCGGGTTGGATACCGTTATGGATTTTACGGTCATGCCCAACAACTGTGACTCCAACGGCATTTCATCCAGCTTTACTGGATTGATGTTTTCTGGAGTGTACGATGACCAAACCGATTCCTGCCATTATGTTGAATTGTTGAACCCGACTTCTAGTGCAATCGATCTATCGACATACATCGTTGGTGTAGACAACAATTTCACCTTGGGTTCCATTCCTCCTACGTCTGGTTTTAACTTGAATATGTCCTTGTCCGGAACGATACTTCCCGGAGGCACTACAATGATCCAGTTGAGTTCTTCAGGGGCTTGTACCAGTTGCGCTACAATTGTACCAGATCTATCTTTTACCGGAGGAGGTCTAAATGATGAAGATCGCTTGGTTCTTGTAAACGGGACTACAGCAGAAGATGTCTGGCAAAACCATTCCAACCCAGCAGCAGGATTCAATGTAGGTTATGTATATACGAGAAGCAACATGGCTTCGGCGCCTTCGACGACGTTCAATCTAGCAGATTGGAGTTCGGATGGCAACGAGGATTGCTTTGGTTTCGAAATCACAGTTGTAACTTCCCCAACGGTTATGCTTCAACCTTTGGACATCGACAATTGCGATATTGCTTCTGTAAATATTTCCGTCACGGCTAGTGGTAGTGGAACGCTTTCCTACCAATGGAAATATATCACCGACAACTCCAACCTTTGGGCGGATGTCTCAAATGCTGCATTTGCGCCAGGAACCGTATCCGGGGTCAATACCACTAACTTGTCCATATCGGGATTTAACTTGGATGGTTATCAGTTTTACTGTGAAATCACCGAATCCGGTGTATGCGACATTGCTACGGATGCCATTCAAATAACCATGCCCAACACCATGTGGAATGGTGCCGTATGGTCCAATGGTGTTCCAGATAGCAATATGATGGCCATTATAGATGGGAGTTATGACACTAACACAAATGGTAGTTTCACCGCCTGCTCCTTAATAGTAAATGCCAATGCTGGTTCAGGTTTGGAACATAGGTTGACAGTAGCCAACAATACTTATGTGGAAATTGAGCACAACGTAACTGTGGATGGAGAATTGTATGTTCTGACCCAAGGGGCATTCGTTCAAAACAATGATGGTTCATACTTTACCCTGACCACCAATGGCTCCGCATTGGTAAACAAGAGCACATCTCCATTAAACAGTTTTTATGAATATACTTATTGGAGTTCCCCTGTAGAAAATGCGATGGTTCAAGATGGCTTGGCCTTTGCCAATCCCAATAGACGCTATTGGTTCAACGCTACCAATTTTCTTGATGTTTTGATTGAGATAGACAATACCAACACGTATATCTCCGGTTCAGATGGCATAGACGATGATGCCAATGCTTGGACTTTGGTAGCGGATGGCACCGATGTCATGACTCCTGGTTTAGGATACGCATCAATGCATACTCCAATTGGCTTTATAGCTGGAAATCAATACACCTACACCTTCTCTGGCCCATTCAATACTGGAATAATCAATACACCCATTTCTTATAATGGCGCCAATGGAGACGAAGATTGGAACCTTATCGGAAATCCTTATCCTTGCGCCATAGATGCGAACGCGTTCTTGACCAACAATTCTTCCGTAATTGGAGGTGCAGTATATCTATGGTCTCAAAATACAGCTGTCAATAGCAGTACTAGTGGAAACCAAAATTTCAATTTTTCACAAGATGATTATGCGATTATAACCAATGGTAGTGGAAACATAGCCGGTGGAGATATGATTATCCCCACCAACTACATACCGTCTGGCCAGAGTTTCTTTGTACAAGGCCTGTCCAGTGCCAATGCCATTTTCAACAATGCCTTGAGAATGGCAGACGAAACCAGCAACAGTCAATTTTTCAAAACCAACGACACTTCCAATAGGCTTTGGCTCAATCTAACATCGGACAATGGTGTTTTCAATCAGGTTCTTGTTGCATATGTGAATGGGGCTACGGATGGTAGGGATAGTGTGTCCTATGATACGAGAAGAAGCATTTACAATGAAAATGCCGCTGTTATATATACAGAGATCGAAAATGATCCTGACCGCTTTGCCATACAAGGCAAAGCTCTCGAAAGTTTGACTTTGGATGAAGTGATACCTTTGGGGTTCGAAACATCCATAGCAGTTCCCACCATCTATTCGTTGTCCATTGCCCAACTGGAAGGTGGTTTCCTTGAGACGAACACGATATACCTAAAAGACCATCTATTGAATACCACACACGATTTGTCGACTTCAGAGTATGTCTTTACCTCTGTCGAAGGGGATTTCAACGATCGCTTCGAAATCGCATTCAATGGTGATTTTCTTTCCACCACGGAATTTGAGATTGAATCCAATTCGATTTCCATCATTGAACTTGGGAACGATGTCATAAAATTCATTGCTCCAAATGATCTATCAATAGAATCAATCAATATCCACGATCTCCTAGGTCAGCAATTGTATCATTTGAAAGGCTCCAATGGCAATGTTGAGATTTTTACGATCCCTATAAGTCAAGCAGCATATATTGCACAAATAAAGCTTTCCAATGGGCAATCAACAAGTAAAAAAATGATGAAAAAATAATCGCCCCGTTTTATCGATAAATCATTGATTAAGTCAGGTTTTCTTTAGAGTTACTTACACGTTTACATATTCCCTTTTTATCGGTTCGATAAAAATTTCAATGCAATTATCGTTTAAATTTTGGATAAACAATAGACTTTCACTAACTTATAGTCTATAACAAGACTCCTTTTTTTAAATTCTTAAACGCCCTTACGAGAATAATTTACAAAACATCCATCAGCGATGGTGCTGTAGTGTTTTCATTTTTTACTGCTCCTTTATTATAACAGCTCCTTTATTATTATAACTGTTTTGTTTTTGATCCCAAATCAAAAGCAAGCTACGCTTAAAGGCCCAGTTTATGAAAAACCTATTTTTACTCACAATCACAATCTGTTGCTCGATTTTCGGGTATGGACAAACTACACTTTCAGCCGGAGACATTGCCATTACTGGCTTTAATTCGGACAATCATGATCAATTCTCCTTCGTGTTGCTGGTAGACATCTTGGCAACCACGGAAATCAAGTTTACCGACAAAGGCTGGGTAGATACCGGTCATTTCAGGGTAGGAGGGGAAGGCATACTTGTCTGGACGGCAACAACAGACTTGTCGTGCGGTACGGAAATTGTCGTTATCGACCATGGCCCATTTTCCACTTCATTGGGTTCCATAACTGATAGCAATGATTTTTTACTCGACATAGACGGGGATCAACTATCTGCCTTTCAAGGGCATGAATCCTCCCCAACGTTTCTATATGCCATACACTTTGCTTCGGAAACGGGGTGGACAAATGCAACAACGGAACAAACTTCTGCAATACCAAGTGGTTTGAGCAATGGTACGAATGCAATTTACTTCGGCAACTTTGACAACGGTACATACGACTGCATCATTACATCAAGTCAACCATTGATTCTTGCAGCCATTTCAACAGTCTACAATTGGACCACAAGTGACAATAGATTAACATTGGGAGGGTGTTCCTACATCTGCGCCACTTGCCCTTATACCACTACATGGAGTGGTGTTTGGTCTCCTTCTCCTCCCACCATATCCGACACTGTAGTCATTGATGCCGATTATGATACAGGAATCGACGGAGACATCATTGCATGTTCACTTACAGTAAACCCCAACAGTACATTAAACGTTTCCGATGATTCGTTCATTGGCATTGAAAATGACATTGTCGTAAATGGAAATGGAGCCATAATGGTTTCTAAAAACGGAACTGTCATTCAAAGCAATAGTGCAGCTACGACTACGATTTCCGATGCTACAAACGGAGTAGTGAAAATCACCAAGGAAACAGCCTCAATTGATGCTTGGTATGAATACACCTACTGGTCTTCACCCGTTTCTGGAGAAACCATTGAAGACACCTTTTTCAATACCAATGCAGACAGGCGTTACCTATTCAATGCTGCCAACTACAAAGATTCATTTGCTGAATTCAACAATGACAATGATACCACTACCCCAGGACAAGACGATGTAGACGACGATGCCAACGATTGGCAATTGGTGAACGCTATCGATGTCATGCAGCCTGGCGTTGGTTACGCTGCTACATTGTCTCCTGCTAGTTTTACATCTGTTGGAATAGGCTATCCTCATACTTTCGAAGGTCCTTTCAACAATGGCATGTACAACGTTCCCGTTTATAGAAACGATGCTGAATCTTCAGATTCCAATTGGAATCTGATAGGGAACCCTTATCCTTCAGCCATAGATATCGATGCCTTTTTCGACGAAAACAATTATAATTCGATTACAACATCCGGAACCATTGATGGTGCGGTATACCTATGGTCTCAAGATGCTGCTCCTGATGATGACAACAATGGTAACTCAGATCAAAATTTCAATTCTGCTGATTATGCGACCATAAATGGTGCTGGGGAAATAATGGGTGGAGATAGGGTTATGCCGAACAGGTACATTTCTTCAGGACAAGGTTTCTTTTTAAACTATCATAATGATGGGGATGTCGTCTCCAGCAGCACGAATGGAGATGGAGATCTAATATCCGTTGGCAATGTCATTTTCGACAATCGCATGCGTGTTATAGGGAACAACGATCAATTATTCAAGGTCACCAATCCTCTCAACAACAAATTATGGTTGAATCTAACATCGGACAACGGTGTTTTCAGTCAAGTCCTAATTGCTTACGTGGCAGGCGCCACCGATGGCAATGATGGCTCCTATTTCGATACGAAAAGAAACATATCCACAGGAATGGCAGCTTTCATTTATTCTTCCATTGAAGGCTATGATGAGAAATTCTCCATTCAAGGAAAGGCGACAGAGAGCATCTCTCATGATGAGATCATCAACCTAGGTCTCTACACCGCCATTGTCGTACCTACCTTGTACACCATCTCTATAGCTCAACTAGAAGGTGATTTCTTGAATGCAAATACAGCCTACCTCATAGATGACATAATGAATACTGTTCATGATCTATCAGCAAATGACTATACATTTACATCAGATTCTGGGGATTTCAATGATCGTTTCAAAATAGTCTTTGACATAAACAGCCTATCTACTGAAACATTTGAAACTTCACCTGATTCCGTATCGATTGTCCAACTAGAAAATGATGTCATAAAATTCATCGTCCCAAATGATTTGGCAATCAAATCAATCAATATCCATGATCTCCTAGGTCAGCAATTGTATCATTTAAAAGGCTCGAATGGCAATGTTGAGATTTTTACGCTGTCAAACCTAAGTCAAACGGCATACATTGTACAGATAGGACTTACCAATGGACAAACAATAAGTAAAAAGGTAATTAAAAAATAGACTATAGACTATATTTCAAGGATAAGATCAAATTACGTCCTGGAGCAGAAATACCAGAGGAATATGTCTTATAGCGTTGGTCTGTGATATTTTCTATGCTAGCAGTCAATGAAGCAAATTCGTTGAGTTGGTATTGAGTTCTTAAATTCAAAGTATACCATGATGGGGAATATGGGTTTCCGTTTTCATCCAATGCGTAGATATAGTCTTTTTCTATCTCTGAAGGTGCCAATTGATTAAATGACAATGCATTGTTGTAATTGATGAAAGCATCTGTTTTAAATTTATTCTTTTGCCATACCAGATGCGTATTGCCAAAATTTGGGGAAACATGTCTCACTGGAACTTCTATTCCATCGTTTTCCTCCGTGCCTCCAATAATGTTGTATTGGGATGTTAGCTTGAAGGCTTCCGAGAAGTTGACTTGCATTCCTACTTCAAATCCGTAAATCCAAGATTTTGATGCATTTTGAATGGATTGCACGTTGCTTAACTCCCCATCATACATAATACTGGTTTCTCCATTTAAATCCCCATCCTTTCTAACCAACGCATTGTTTAGGTAAGTATAGTATGTTGCTATGTCAAAAATGACTGCATCTTCGAAATTTAAAGCCAACCCCAACTCTCCGCCATACGCATACTCATGTTTCAATTTTTCGTTTGGCACCACCACAGATCCCGGTTCGGAGTCAAAGACCTTTCCTATGTCATCTATGTTCGGAGCCCTGAATGCCGTTGAAAAATTAAGCTTCCATTGCAATACATCGTTTGGTAGCCAACTGATCCCTGCTGTACCAGTCAAAGCTCCTGAATTATTCATTGAAGACTCGAATGGTAAATCCAAAAACCTATTGTTTTCGGAAAAATCGGCCTTGGAGCTAACGGTATTGAACCTCAACCCTGATTGAAAGACAAATTTGGGGTTGGGTTTGTACTTTACGTTGGCATAAGCGGCAGCTGATTGCCAAACAGACCCGTTAGGATATCTTGTTATGGCTTCATTTGTTACATTGGTTGAAATATCCTGTTCTCTTGCTTCCGATTCTATATGATTATAGACATACTCCAAACCATAGAACAATTTCGTTTTAGGGCTCAACGTCTTTTCTAGATCCAAATTAAATGAAAATGCATTTACAGCTTCTTCCCTTATTCTCCTCGTTGCAGATTGAAACCCTCTATCGACTCTACTTTCTTGAAATTTTTGATATGCGGTTGTTACTTGTATTTTATCATATAAGTTGGAACTACTGCTCAACTTCGTAACATTAAGATTGGCCATAAACCATTTTTGTGGTCCATAATACCATTCCGCAGATCTCAATGTACCTTGCCTGTAACGAATCAATCTATCGTATCTTGGATTGTCTGATGTAGCCGTGTAGAACAACCCTAGATTAAAACTAAGATTGTCTTTGGGCTCGAAACGCACTTTTTGCATTACGTTGATTTGATCGTACCCTGAAAACTTTTGAATTAAAGGATTGCTGTTTTGCACGACATTATCTTCACCATTGCTTGTCACTACGAATTCAGGCCTTAAATAATCGTCAGGACCATTTCGCCCCATTCTTAAGTCGTTAAACGAAGTGTAGCTTACATTGGTTAAAAACGCCCATTCCTTAAGGCCGTAATTGAGGCCTAGATGAGCTGTTTTTTCCTCACTTGCAGTAGCATACCGAAAAACACCCTTTCCACTTACGTAAGTTGAGTCCGAGTATGACAATTTCGGTTTTTCAGTATAAAAACTCATTACACCTCCTATGGCATCACTTCCATATATAACCGAGCTTGCTCCCAATATGACTTCGGTGTTTTTGATGGAAAAAGGGTCTATGGAAATTACGTTTTGAAGATTTCCTCCTCTAAATATCGCATTGTTCATTCTCACTCCATCGACGGTAATTAACAGTCTGTTAGTAGAAAACCCCCTTATCATTGGACTTCCTCCTCCAAGTTGGCTTTTTTGGATATAAACCTGTCCTGTGGATTCCAACAAGTCTGCGCTGGTTTGTGGATTTGTAAATGCAATGGTCTTGGAACTAATACTCGATATTTTCTTAGGAATGTCTCTTCTATTTTGCTCAAACTTGGAAGCAGATACAACAACCTCCTTCAAACCTTGTAGGTTCGCTTCCAAATAAACTATTCCCTTGTTGTTGATCCTGGATTTGGAAATTACTTTCAATTGATATGAAATATGTTGAAAATAAATCGATTCCTTGGAATCGAAAACATCCAATTCCGCATTGCCATCAATATCACTAACTACGCTTTTTGATTTATCGATGTTATAAATGGCAGTTCCGACAATTGGCTCTTTCGTTACTTTATTCAAGACTTTGACACTTTGAGCCTGAGTCATTGTAATAGCCAATGAATACAAGATAAAACTAAGAAAAAATACTTTATAACTAATTAAAGACTTCATTAAATATCTGTAAGGATTTAGGCTTTTTAAAGCTGCCCAAATGTAATTCAAAATAAAGTAAAATTAAACTTAAAAAGGATTGTCTTTGCTTTGAGTTTATTTTCACTTCTTCTAAGGCATCAAATCCTATGCCTAACAACTGTTTCAACAGTGTTAAATTTTCGCCAAAAACTGAGTATTTACCTGCTTTCGTCAATTGAAACTCACCATCGTACAAATTAAAGTAAGGGGATTCAATATTCGTTTTATCTGGATAAAAACCTAGGTGTTTTGATAGGTTTAATAGGAACAACAAATGAAAGTTTGCATAACTATCATTTGTATCTAACCATTGTAGTGTAGCTTCGAGGTAATTGTAAAGTGTATCGTTTTGTTCTTCTTCTTGCAATGATGTAGACAACACTTCTCCCAAGAACATCACAATGGCTCCCTTAAGAACATTAGTATGTAGGCTATTGTACAAATAATTGTTTTTAACTTCCTTTATGTATTGAAGCGACCTCTTTTTCTTATGGTCTGTAACCAATTGCAATTGGGATAACAACTGAAAATAAGCCACCTTGGAATATCCTTTTTTAGATTTGAAGACACCTTTCAACAAATAGCTAACCACACCTTCATTTTGCGTATAGCACTTAACGATCAAATCATTGTCCCCATATCTTATTTTTGAAAGTACTATGGCCTTTGTCGTAGTAAACATTATCTAACTACCATTACCTTTAAGACTTTTGTCTCAAACGATTCCAAATCAGATATCATAATCAAATAGACTCCTGAAGCCACCACTCTGTCTGCCATGTTCTTCCCATTCCATAAAGCAGTTCCTCCATCGACTTCAAGATTGTAACCCTTGAATTTAGAGTTCGTTCTAGATTCTGCTTCTGTGACCAGATTGCCTTCAATGTCCGTTATCTTGATATTTACGTTGTCTGTAAGTCCTTTTATTTTTACCTTGTCCTCAGTAATGTTGAATGTTGGTCTTACTGGATTAGGATATACGTATGCGTTGTTAAGCGTTTCTTCTGGCTTAGAGGTGTCGGATCTAAAAGACACCATCCCCTTACCCGTAGCCACATATACAACTCCATTGATCTCATCCAATGAAACATCCACTATGTCATTTGTTGGCAAAGGAGAATTATCCTTGGTAAAGTGATATATGGTTTCTTGTCCATCAGACGAAAAGTAATACAATCCAGTTCCTAAGGTTCCCACCCACTTGTTGTTTGAGCCATCTACTTCTATGTCCGTAATATATTGTTGGAATAAAACCTCACTGGCCTCTCCATTGTCCAAAACTATGATTTCTGATAGTCTGAAGTCTGAATCGTTAAAAAACTCCGACGAATTGTATATCACTCTCAATCCGTTTATTGTACCTATCCATACCGTGTCACTCTTATCTACCGCTACTGCCTTGACCGATGGAGATGGCATATTTTTTTCTTGCCCTCTAATGTTTTTCAATAGGTTATTATCGCTATCGTAACCAATAATTCCCAATTTGTATCCTCCAATCCACTTGACACCATTATTGCCAACATCCATGGATCCATAGCCAAATTCGGTACTACTTGCATTTAGTATAATGGCACTGAAATCATAACTCTTCCATTCGCCAGAAGAGATGTCAAATGATTTCAATGGACTTGTCGTCTTTGCATTCGTACACCATAAAACACCATCTTTGTCTATTACCGAAGCTGCATTTCTTATATCTGTTATGGTAGGATGCTGAGATTCAAAAGAGCTGTTGTCTAAACTGTACAAAACGGTTGGTTCATCATCTACCACCTCTACCAAACCGTGTACAAACGAACTTATGAAAACCTGATTGAAGTTTAATGGGTTTACATTTATCGTATTTAAATTCACAGCATTGAAAACACTACTATATGGAACATTTACCCACTCTTCGCCTTCCAAGTGACTAAACCCTCTTTTTCTTAGAGGAAATGGGTTAAATGTACTGGTATAATCTCCATAGGTCATCCAAACATTGTTATCTACGGCTTTTATTGAAAAGCCCTTGTTGGACATAGGTGAACTCGGATGAATTTCCTCTAGGACAGAAGTATCGCTTATGGTAGTCTTTAAAACTCCAAAGGCTACTCTAGAAGGACTAGCATTAAAATTATCCCATGTTCCTAAAAACAACTCTCCACTAGAGTTCAATGTTGCAGAAGTAAATTCAGTATAGAATTCTACAGTATTCACTGCTTGTGCTATGACTGTAAAATCTATTGAAGTGTCGTACACATAAGCTTGCCTTTGGGTAGTAACCAGCAATCTATCCTCAACCTCTCTCAAATCCTTTATGAAATGATCATATTCATTCTTAAAGAACACACTATTCCCTATCAACTCATATATGCTTTTACTTGAGGATGCCGCATAAATTTTATCGCCAATGACTTCTATTCCTACCCAATTCAAATTGTTTATTTGCTGCCATTGTTCAAAGTCTACCAAGTTTGGGCTATCCACAAGTGCTTTTCTTATCCCTATCTCCGATGCCACATATATAAAGTCCCCCAAAACTGCTGTTTGATTTATATTGATTTGTGATCCATTCTCCCCTATGTAATAAGTGTCTCCAAATTCAAAAGCATTTATATCATATAATGAAATTCCGTAATCGGTAGAAATATATGCAAAGCCATTATATACATTGAAATGATTAATTCTCTTGTCATCAGGAGGTATAGTTGGTTTATCAAAAATATCGACCACAGTTATGAATTCTCTACTAGACTCTATGTATACCTGCATTAACCCATTTTCATAACCTATAAGCAATATTCCGTTTTCCTCAATGTACTTGATGGAGGATATTGTTTCACCCAACATGCCATGAATAGTAGATAATTTTTCCATTTCCTTCGTCTCGAAATCATATGTGAAAATTGCATTTTCGGCTGCTCCATAGATTTTGGTTGAACCCGTAGAGACATCACTTATGTTCAAATAGGAAAAATGACCTTCCCATGAATCTGAGAAGTCTTGGGAATGGAATAGCTTGGGAATTAGGATTATTATTAATAAAAATCTAATTTTCATAGTTTTATTTTAATGGGACACCAATTTAATAACGTCTTTTATTGCAAAAATATATACAAAAACCAAAAAAGCTTCCCAATTGGGAAGCTTTTTTATGATTATTGGTTTCTTATTATACTACTCCTTGGGCCAACATAGCGTCCGCAACCTTTACAAAACCTGCAACATTTGCTCCTTTTACATAATCTACACTTCCGTCCCCTTGTTTACCATAGGTAACACAAGATTCATGAATGTCGTTCATTATCTGGTTTAATTTTGCATCAACTTCTTCTCTTGTCCAGTTGTATCGCAATGAGTTTTGGCTCATTTCCAAACCTGAAGTAGCTACACCTCCTGCATTTGATGCCTTTCCTGGTGCAAACAATACCTTCGCATTTTGGAGTACTTCAATGGCTTCTGGTGTCGTTGGCATGTTAGCTCCTTCAGCCACCGCTACAACTTTGTTCTTTACCAAAAGTTCAGCTTCTTCCTTGTTTAATTCGTTTTGTGTTGCACATGGTAATGCCACATCGCAATCCACACTCCAAGGTCTCTTTCCTTTATGGAAAGTAGACGAAGGATACTTATCTGCATACTCACTGATTCTTCCTCTTTTCACATTCTTGAGATCCATGACAAATGCCAGTTTTTCAGCATCTATACCGTCTTCATCGTGGATATGTCCTGAAGAATCAGACAAAGTCACGACTTTACCTCCTAGTTCAGTCACCTTTTCACAAGCATATTGAGCTACATTTCCAGATCCAGAAATCACAACGGTCTTTCCTTCAAAAGAATCATTTTTGGTCGCAAGCATGTTTTTCGCAAAATACACGCAACCATAACCTGTAGCTTCCGGACGAATCAATGACCCTCCATAAGAAGCCCCTTTACCAGTTAGAACTCCAGTAAACTCATTACGCAATCTCTTATATTGACCAAACATATAACCTATTTCACGCCCTCCAACTCCAATATCTCCAGCAGGAACATCTGTATTGGCTCCAATATGTCTGAATAACTCACTCATAAAAGACTGACAAAAACGCATCACTTCATTGTCACTTTTTCCTTTTGGATTAAAGTCACTTCCTCCTTTTCCTCCACCCATGGGCAAAGTTGTCAAACTATTTTTAAATACTTGTTCGAATCCTAAAAACTTAAGAATGCTCAAATTTACGGAAGGGTGAAAGCGCAAACCTCCTTTATATGGACCTATGGCAGAGTTAAATTCTACTCTAAATGCTCTGTTTACTTGGGTATTCCCATTATCGTCAATCCAAGGCACTCTGAAGATTATTGTGCGTTCTGGTTCAACCATACGTTCTAATAACATTTTACCTTGGTACTTTGGATTCTCTTCAATAAATGGGATTACAGTTTCTGCTACCTCATGTACAGCTTGTAAAAATTCTGGTTCGTTGCCATTTCTTTCTTTTACAAGATCTAAAAATGCTTCTATCTTATTTTTCATTTACTTATATGATTATAAATACGATGTATATTATTTGGTACAAATATACATTATCTTTAAAAATTACGTTTATTTTTTTTTAAATTCGCAAACGTAATTTCAAACTATTATCAAAAAATAAAAACATGCAATTAATGCATTTTGTCTATAAAATTTGCAGGTTAATCGGGTTTTTATATATTTGTTTAATTATAAGCCTCTAAATTCGAACCTTATTATGCTTAAAGCAAAACAATTAGCATTCCTATTTTTAATTTTTTTAGCCTCACAATCTGCTTTTTCTCAGCTTGGTTTCTCTCATGAAATAGGTGTCATCACTGGACCAGTAGCTTTTCAGTCTGATTTTGGTGAACGTCACGACTTTTCCACAAACAAAGGAAATACTGGCATAGGGGTTGGATTGGTCCACTACATTAACTTTGCATATAGAGCAGATTGTAATTGCTATACTACCGACAACTATTTTAACGACCACTTCAAACTTAGAACTGAACTATCATGGAATAAAACCAAATTAAACCATTTTGGTAGATGGGTTGAAGATTCCAGAGGTAGCATTGAGGCAAATCAATTGAGAGGCCATTCTGGCGAAGCAAATAACTTTGACATAGGTATGCAATTGGAGTTTTTCCCATTGAGCATCCGTTCGTTCCAAGCATTTGGTTACAAATTTGCTCCTTTTTTGAGTTTTGGAGCCCATTATACATCCTTTAACCCAAATGCCAGCACATCATTCATAAATCCAAATCCAGCAGACAACGACCCTGGAAACATTAATAATCCTGACAACTTCTATTCTGGCTGGGAACCAGGATCTATCAATGTGGAATCTGGAAGTACTTGGTCCATCGTTTCCAGTGTAGGTGTAAGGTACAAAATAGCTCCTCTAGCCGATTTGATGCTAGATTTAAGATGGCAATACTACTTTAGCGACTGGGTGGATGGTTTGAATCATCAATTGGAATCAAACAAAAACAATGATTGGTTGGTTTGGTTGAACTTTGGATACATCTATTATTTAGATTAGATACAGAGCCATATTCGGCTATAATACAGAAAATAAAAAAGCGGTTGGAATTAATATTAATTCCAACCGCTTTTTTTTATAAGGTTCAAAAGTCTCCTTAACCTTTCAAGGAGGCCTTAAGATATTCACGATTCATACGCGCTATGTTTTCCAAGGAAATCCCCTTAGGGCATTCAACTTCACAAGCACCAGTGTTTGTACAATTTCCAAAACCTTCTTCATCCATCTGCTTCACCATGTTCAATACACGGTCGGTTGCTTCCACCTTACCTTGTGGCAACAAAGCAAATTGAGAGACTTTGGCTCCAACAAATAACATTGCGCTGGAATTTTTACAAGTAGCCACACAAGCTCCACACCCTATGCAAGTCGCAGCTTCAAAAGCTTCATCTGCATCTGCCTTGTTAACTGGTATTGCATTTGCGTCTATGGTGTTCCCTGATGTGTTTACAGAGATGAAACCTCCTGCGTGTTGAATACGATCGAAAGAACTTCTGTCCACTACCAAATCCTTTATTACGGGAAATGCCTTGGCTCTAAATGGCTCAATGAATATTGTGTCTCCATCTTTGAACATCCGCATATGCAACTGACATGTCGTTACACCTCTATCTGGCCCGTGTGCTTCCCCATTTATATATAGAGAACACATCCCACAGATTCCTTCACGACAATCGTGATCGAAAGCCACCGGTTCGTCTCCTGTATTTATAAGCTGTTCATTTAAAACATCCAACATTTCAAGGAAAGACATATCTGGAGATACATCACTAATTTTGTAATCCACTAGTTTTCCTTTATCACTAGCGTTTTTCTGACGCCATATTTTTAAGGTTAAATTCATAGTCTTCCTTTTATTTGTAACTTCTTTGTTTTAATTCAATGTCATTGAACTCTAGATTTTCCTTATGCAAAATGGCATCACTAGGTTCTCCTTTATATTCCCAAGCTGCAACATATGCAAAATCCTCATCGTTACGTAATGCTTCTCCTTTTTGTTCTCCATCCAACTCTACCGAGTCTTCTCTAAAGTGACCTCCACAGGATTCTTCTCTATTCAATGCATCTTTCGCAAAAAGTTCTCCTAATTCCAAAAAGTCTGCTACACGTCCTGCTTTTGCCAACTCTTCATTTAACTCATCGTTGACCCCTGGTACTTTCACTTCTTTCCAGAATTGTTCTCTCAATGCTTTTATTTCTTGTATGGCTTCGGTAAGTCCTTTCACATTTCTAGACATCCCCACTTTGTTCCACATGATTTTCCCCAATTTCTTATGGAAATAATCTACAGAATGAGAACCTTCGTTATTGATGAAAAAATCTATTTTGGCTCTTACTTCTTTTTCTGCTTCTTCAAACTCTTTTGTCTCTGTTGAAATTGCTCCTGTACGAATATCATCGGACAAATAATCTCCGATAGTGTATGGCAATACGAAATACCCATCTGCCAAACCTTGCATCAACGCCGAAGCTCCAAGCCTGTTTGCTCCGTGATCAGAGAAATTTGCTTCTCCTATGCAATACAATCCAGGAACTGTGGTCATCAAATTGTAATCGACCCATACACCTCCCATTGTGTAGTGCACGGCTGGGTAGATCATCATAGGTGTTTCGTATGGATTCTCATCAACGATTTTCTCATACATTTGAAATAGATTCCCATATTTGTTCTTAACGACCTCTTGACCTAGTTTTTTAACTAGAACAGCATCGTTTTCATTCAATCCTTTAATATGCGCTTGTTCTTTTCCATAACGCTCAATTGCAGATGCAAAATCCAAATACACTGCTTCACCAGTTGCATTTACACCATACCCTGCATCACATCTTTCCTTCGCAGCACGAGAAGCCACATCACGAGGCACCAAGTTACCAAATGCAGGATAACGTCTCTCCAAGTAATAATCTCTATCTTCTTCTGCTATTTGAGTCGGCTTCAACGTTTTGTTGCGAATAGCCTCTACGTCTTTCATGTTTTTTGGCACCCAAATACGTCCATCATTCCTAAGAGACTCGGACATCAATGTCAATTTCGATTGATGATCTCCAGAAACTGGAATGCATGTCGGGTGAATTTGCGTGTAACAAGGGTTTGCAAAGTAAGCACCACGTTTGTGTGCTTTCCAAGCTGCTGTCACATTACTTCCCATCGCATTTGTCGACAAGAAGAATACGTTACCGTAACCTCCAGTCCCAAGAACTACTGCGTGCGCAGAATGGCGTTCTATTTCACCAGTTATCAAATTACGTGTTATGATCCCTCTGGCCTTTCCATCTACCTTCACTACATCCAACATTTCATGACGGTTGTACATCTTTATCTTACCACGTCCTATTTGACGATTCATCGCAGAATAAGCTCCCAATAACAATTGTTGTCCTGTTTGACCAGCTGCGTAGAATGTCCTGGATACCAATACCCCTCCAAACGATCGATTATCGAGCAAACCTCCATATTCACGAGCAAAAGGAACGCCTTGAGCCACACATTGATCAATGATGTTTGCAGACACCTCAGCCAAACGATATACGTTTGCTTCACGAGAACGATAATCTCCTCCTTTTACGGTATCATAAAACAACCTGTAGGTGGAATCACCATCTCCTTGGTAATTTTTAGCAGCATTGATTCCTCCTTGTGCAGCGATTGAGTGTGCTCGTCTTGGAGAATCTTGGAAGCAAAACGCTTTCACATTATATCCTAGTTCTGCCAATGTTGCAGCAGCAGAACCTCCTGCCAATCCCGTACCTACGACTATAACATCAATGTTACGTTTGTTTGCAGGGTTTACAAGATCTATTTTATTTTTATAATTAGTCCACTTATCTGCTATTGGACCTTTTGGTGTTTTTGAATCTAAAGCCATACGTTATGATAATACATGTTTAAGATGATGGAATAATGCAATAAAAATAAATCCTAGAGGAATAATAATAGCATAAAGTTTTCCAAAGTTTTTTAACCCTTTGGTATATTTATTATTTGCTCCGACTGATTGGAACGCAGAATTGAAACCATGTAATAAGTGAAGAGCTAAAAAGACAAAAGCTATAACATAAATAATGGTTCTTACGTGACTTTCGAATTTATGTTGCAACTCTTCAAAATATCTAAATCCACTTTGTGCATTGTCAGGATCTATGAGACCAGTCATGTCTCCTTCTATAAATTTCGTATTGATTTCTGGAAACCAAAAATCATAGAAGTGAAGACCGACAAATGCCAAAATGGCCAATCCACTCCAAATCATGTTTCTACTCATCCAAGTAGAATTAGCTCCACCATTGTTTTTGGCATAACTGACCTGTCTTGCCTTGTTGTTCCTGATTTCTAGTACAAATCCCATTACAAAGTGAAAAATCACTCCAAATATCAACACGGGCTGCAAGACATATTGCACCAATGGGAAGGTTCCCATGAAGTGAGATGTCGAGTTAAACGTCTCAGGGCTGAATACCGAAAGAATGTTGATTGCAAAATGTTGTAATAAGAAAAACATTAGAAAGAGTGCCGAAAGTGCCATGGCAAACTTTCTTCCTATTGAAGAATTTAAAATTCCGCTCATTATTTTTGTAGTTAAAATATTGTATGACAAAGATAACGCTCGTTAGTTAGTATCACAAATTTATGCTATGCTTTTGAGTGCTATTTAGAATCGGTTTAAGTTAGAAATTCCATATTCTTTTCATAGATTCGAGATTATTTTTTGAAATCTGCTGGATTTAAACAGCTCCTATGACAAAAAGCATCAGATTCAATACGAAATCTGATGCTTTCATGGAATGAGTTAAGTCTCAACCTTTCTCAATTCAAAGGCATTTTGACTTTCTTTCTTTAAAACAAATCCAAGTTTGGCCAATTGACAATCCCATTGATCCCTTCTTCGATTGCTTTTGCCAATGCTCCTCCTTGACCGCTTCCGTTTCCTGTTGAGTTGGATAGAATCGCATAACTGATGCTATTGTTCATTTTCTTCAAGGTTGTGCTTGTTCCAGACATTCCTCCTCCATGGGACATTCGTGAAGCAGAACCATTGACACCCCAACCTTTGGCATAACCATTGTTCAAAGACGAAGTCGTCATCGCATTGAAGGTAGAGGCTTTGATTATGTCTTTTTTTGAAGGTTGCCCATCAACACGAACCATAAATCGCATTAGATCCACCGAAGAGGCAATCCACCCACCATGAGCATCCATTTTTCGCATTTTCAACGCATATGGGTTACCTCCTGGATTGTAATATGCTACTTCTTTGTATACACGATTTTTCTTCTCGCTCGGGCCTATTTGCATTTTACTTATCCCACTGGGTTTCAAAACATTCTTCTTCACATAGTTCTCATAGGACATTCCGGATTTCTTACTGATAATACGTCCCAAAACACAATATCCAAAATTAGAATATTCATAGAAGGTCCCTGGTGTATGTGTTGGATTCCTATTGTCCAAGATTCTTTTGAACAAGTCAGAGTAGCTTTCCTTTTTGGACAATTGCATTGCCGCACTCCATGTATCCACATTCGCAGGCTTGCTGTTGTTGTCCCAAGAATGCCCTCCAGCAGTATGCTCCAAAAGTTGTTGTACCGTGATGGATTTCTCTCTATTTCCATAAGCCTTGGTTCCATAGGTTGTTCCTAGAATACGCCCTTTCCCAAACACCTTGTCGGATAGCTTCAACTTTCCTTGTTCCACAAGTTTCATTATGGCTACACTCGTAAAAGGCTTGGAGATGCTAGCTTGACGAAAAAGACTAGTTGCAGAAGCGATCTCTTTTTTGTCCTTTTCCCCATAGCCATATCCTTTTGCAAAGACCAATTTTCCATCTTTTACGATTGCTATGGAAACCCCAGGGATTTTAAACTTTTTCTGTACCGCCTTTATTTTTGCATCCAATTGTTTTACATCGGCATATTTCCAACCACCAACACTCTTGAAAGAAGCCGCATATCCTGCTCTTTTTCCTCCGTCATGACCGCTTACACTAACAGGGATGAATCCTTGATAGTAATGATTGTCATATTGTAGTTGATAGTTTGTGCTATTCATTCCATGACGCGCACTATATCTGCCTCCTACTTTTTCCATGATACAAGCATAGTAAACCTTTCCATTTGCATCATAACTATCAATGTGAGTCAGTTTATACCCTTTTTTCGCATACTTGGTAAAGACAGCTTGATATTGATTGCTGCTCAATCCGTGTCTTGCAACATAATCGTTGTTTTTACCTTTCTTCCAAATTGCCGCATAATATAACTTTCCTTTCACACCATAGCCGCTGACGTGTACCAATCTATATCCTGCTTTATGGTTCTTGGTGAACTCAGCTTGATATTGTTTTCCCGTAAGACCATGCCTTGCCTTTAGACCGGACTGACTTCCTTTTTGCCAAATCGCTGCATACCTGGCTTTTTTTCCATCCGAACAACCATCCACATGTATCAATCTGTATCCTTTTTTGCTCCATTTGGTGAACTCCTCTTGATACTGCTTTCCTGTAAGACCATGTCTTGCTACCAATCCTGAAGTGCTACCTTTTTCCCACAAAGCCGCATAATACACCTTTCCATTTACCAAATATCCATCTACCGACGTCAATCGGAATCCCTTTTTACTATACTTGGTAAAGTAATCCTGATACTTCTTTGAAGACATCCCATGTTTCGCAATCCATTTTTTTAGGTTCTTTGCTACAAAAGGCTTTTCTACCTCAACAGGTATTTCTTTCTCTTTTTCATTGGCAAAGGAGAAACTAACTGCTAGTAACAATACCCATATTGCCGATTTAATCTTTGTTTTCATCATTTTTTATTTTTTAATTAATAACGATGCAAACCTAGTAGAGACAGATGTTTCGAGTGTCCTGTTTTGTTGAAAGTAAAAGAATCAGGACTCTTAAGGGTGTTTTTCCCTAAAGGCGGAGGGTGACATTCCCGTGTGTTTTTTGAAAGAATTGTAAAACGCCGACTTGGAATTGAATCCAGATTCCAACCCTATTGACAACACTGGATAACCAAGGAATTCGGAGTGTCTTAATTTTGATTTCACTTCTTCAATGCGATAGCCATTCACAAAATCAGAGAAATTATGCCCGCTCAAGGCATTAATCAATTGCGAAAGGTAATTTGTACTTATTTGTATTCTTTCCGATATCGTGCTAAGCTTTATGTTTGGGTTCCTATATAGTTTTTCCTTTTCCATCAAATGGCACACTTCTTTATAGTACGCATTGTCGTTTGTGATATTCAACCCTTTCTTCTTATCCAATTGCATCAACTTCTTTTCTGTAAGCTTAGCAATGAGTTTAAATAGATACAGATGGTTTTCAGTAAAAAAATACTTTTGAGAATGTTCTGCATCTAGAACACCTATCAATTTTTCTTCCAAATGGATTGGAACTGCCAATTCGGATTTTCGCTTCTTGTCATCAACGATATAACGTGAATCTTTATCTGTATCACCGATGAGTTCGTACTCTCCTGTTTTTGCCACACTGCCCACTATGCCCTTGCCTACTGGAATTTGTTTTGGGAAGCGTATCTCCTTTTCTCCTTTTTGCTTGTTCCCAAAGGCTGCCACCTGACATAATTCTTGCTGTTTTTCATCTAACAAGTATAACACACAGTCTTCTAACTCCAATTTGGAAATACAGTTTTCTATTATGTCCCATAGAACTTCCTTTGTTTTGCTTTTGTCGAATACCGAGGTTGCAAAATACCCCAATATTGATGTGACCTGATGTTGATTGTTGCTCAATACAGCTATTTCAGCTGGCTGAAGCACCTCATTCAAACTGGATAGATTTAGATTTTTTTGTATTTCTTCACCTTTTCTTTCTCTTCTTCTCTTGAGATGATCCTTACTTTTAAGAAAAAACACATAGTAACACAGCAAATAGGCAATCCATAGTGGATAATAAGTATCATTACCTCCTACATCATCATCAATCTTGATATAAATCAATATCAACAACCAAAAAACACTCAATAGGATTAACGTGAGGTAAATGCCTTTTAACCATTTTGTTTTTCTAACAACGAAATCGTACGACATCTTCCCTAGCTCCTTTTCATAATCTTTGATGATCTTATAATTCCATATACCCATTAGAAACGTAAATGCCAGAGCGATGTTTTCATTCAATTCCGCACGAATGAAATATACGGTTTCCTTAGAAAGCAAAGGATGCTTGATAAAGTCATCTACTTTGATGATTGTATAGATCACAAAAAAAAGCACAAAGGGAATCAAGATATGATAACAATATTTTTTGAAAACATCTTCCTTTTTAAGATAAGAGCAGGTAAAAGCCGTAAACAGTACAGGAGCCAAGAATTCCAAAGGAAATAGAAAGAGAAAAAGTACTCTATATTTTTTGAATATTCCTATGTCGAAAGAAATGTATTGAAGTATTGCAATGGCTGTTACTACGAGAAACCAATAAAAATAACGTGTCGTCTCATCTTTTTTTCCTACTATTACCAAGCGATGAAGCACCAACATTAAAAGACCTATAGCACCAACGAAGATCAAGGTGTTATATGTGTTGAAGCGTAACATCTAAAAGGTTTTCTATAAAAATACAATTAAAATAAATTAGAATTCTTATTCAATTGCATTTTCACCCAAAGATGATCAAATTTAATTTACCCAATATGATCTCAAATCTATTAATTGGAAATGGAAGGAATCAAACCTCGAATACCCATATCCACAACTTGCTCTCCTGCAGCTGGCTCGTACTTACCATCTTCTGTAACTTCTGTCCATTCAAAGCTATTGTTTGTTGAAAACGACAAGGTAACCTCTATGTCTTCGGTTTCCTCACCTGTGACCGTAAACGTATTTTCAAACTGACCAGTAACCACACATGACCCCGCTGGGATTGGAGATGTGTCGAATAATGGGTTAGGTACTGTAGTTGATCCTTCTGGCGCTTGCCCTTGAGATGTGACACCCAAAGTTTCGAAAGCCCAAAACCCTTGTAACTTGTTCTCATTAATTTCAAAGGTACTATCATTCAAATCAAATGATGTTATATAGTTGTTGTACCCAATGAAACTAGCCAATGTCCCAGTATAGTCGTTCCCATCTGCAGCCAAGAAATCAATGGCTCCTTCTTGGTAAGACAGGGATATGCGAACCCAGTTGTAGTCTCCAACAGACAATTGATTCAACGGAATACTTACAAAGGTCTCATCATTACCTGCAAATGACGCATTTTGAAAGTCTATGGCCATATCACCACCAGCCTCGGTTTCCACACCAGAGAAAACAATGTCTCCTTCCCCAAGAAGTGTGGTCTCGCTCGGTGAAAATTCGATATAATTGGCACTCATCCTAGACAATACAGGGGATTGCGCTGCATTACCAACGGGAATCGTAGCTGGCTGACCTGAATTATCCAAACGCTCTTGAGTATCATCAAACTCGAATTTTATAATAAGGTTAGCTGGAGGATCAGGAATCAACTCGTTTACCGGCTCGTTGTTATCCGTGCATGACACCAGTGCAATTACCAATGCCATCACCATTAATTTTAAATACTTCATTTATCTATAATATTATATTCTTCTAGTATTAAAACGCTAAAATAGCATTTTATTCTACTACTAAAGGAGTTTTTTGTTTACCTATGTATATACCATACCCCCCTTTTGGCAAATAGTATTTTCCATTTTCAGCCTTCTTCACATCAATGCTCGTATTCTCCTTTAAAAGTTTTTTCCTTCCTTTTTCTGAAAGCGTCATATCATAATCCACATAATTAAACCCCTTCTCAATGGCTATTTCCATAGTTTTCAAAACAGTATTCTTATCGGAACGAATTTCGATATCTCCCTTTCTTTTTTTGGATGAATAGAATTTAATCGTCATCGATGGCTCATAAGGCTTTCTCCATTTGCTCCATGATGTTCCCCAACGTGATGAATAACGAATCTTGTCCACATTGAAAATGGTTATCGAATCCTCTCCATCGAAAAGATTGGCTTGCTGCAACAGTTTTATGTTTGTCTTGTAGATGCTTCTTCCATGAGTACCAATCAACAAATCATTTGTAGTTTCCTGTATAACCATATCATGTACTGCCACCGATGGCAAACCACTTGAAAAGGCCTCCCAGTTTTCACCACCAACTAGCGAGACATACGCACCATTGTCTGTTCCCAAGTACAATACCGAATCATTTACGGGGTCTTCCCGAATTACATTTACGGGAGAATCCGGCAAATCAGCACCGATGTCAAACCAATTCTCTCCATAATCGTCACTATAATAGGCATATGCATTGAAATCGTCCCATCTATAACCATTAAGTGTAGCATATACGCGATTTTTATGATGCTTTGAAGCTATCACCCTACTTACCCATAGGTCTTTTGGAAGTCCTTCTGAAATGTTGTTCCAAGTACCTCCTCCATTTCTGGTCATATGAATCAATCCATCATCCGTACCAACATATATGACTCCAAATTCAAAAGGAGATTCACTAATCGAGGTAATCGTACCGTATGCAACATTTCCCTTTTTACCTCCTTTGGTCAAATCTCCAGAGATTGCCTTCCAATCATCCCCTTTGTTCATGGAACGCATTAACTTATTCCCTCCCAAATACAGGATATCTTGATTATGCTTCGACAAATGTATTGGTGTTTGCCAATTGAATCGATATGGGCTTTCTCCCAACTCGTGCTTTGGCTGTATGTATTTTTGATCTCCTGTCTCTCGATTTATCCTAAAATAATTACCAAATTGGTATCCTGTGTAGACAATGTTCGCATCACGATTGTCAATTTCAATTTGCATGCCATCACCTCCCATTATACTTTCCCAAGGATATTGTCCGCTTTGATGCCAACTCTTGTTTTCCCTGGTATCATGGGCTCCTACCCATACACCATTGTCTTGTAAGCCTCCATATACATTGTACGGCTTTTCGTAATCCACATTTATGGCATAGAATTGCCCTACGGAAGGTGAATTGTTTTTTATCCAGTTTTCACCGTCATCATAACTTATGTTCACCCCACCATCGTTCCCATTGATCAAATGGTTAGTATTCTCTGGGTTTATCCACAATGCGTGATGATCTGCATGCACGTTTTCCTTGCTAATTGAAGAGAATGTCTTTCCGCCATCTTTGGATTTTAAAATTGGGACTCCATACACATAAATGTTATCCTTGTTGTCTGGTGCCACATAGATATGACCAAAATAATAACCATAACTATAGTACAATCCATCTAGATGATCATCGTGTGTTTTAGCCCATGTCTTCCCTCCATTGGTACTTTTATAGATTTCTGCTCCAATCACAGGAGTGTCAAACAATATGGAATTTGCATCTTCGAGATAATTCGCCAAATCCACAGGTCTAACATTCCCGCTTCTCATCATTTGCTTTACATTTTCTGCTCTATATTTTTCTTGAAAGCCATTTTGCTTTAAAAACCTATTTAGCTTCTTATCTTCCAAGTTTAAAAATGTCGATGCATCCATCACTTTGAAATCTTCTTTTGTCAATCCTCTTCCCTTCTGCTGCTTCTCTTCCGAAGACCTCCTGAATTGACTATCATGAATGGCATAGACAATATTGTCATCATATATTGCAATCCCTATCCTACCGACACCTTCACCTACTGGAAAACCACTTTTTTCAAGAGACACACGAGTCCATGTCTCACCAGCATCCACACTTTTGAAAATAGCCGAATTGTTTCCACTACCATTGAAATTCCATGCTTTTCTATCTTTTGTCCAAGAAGAAGCAAACATCACGT
Source organism: uncultured Bizionia sp. (assembly GCA_947496215.1). Classification (GTDB taxonomy): domain Bacteria; phylum Bacteroidota; class Bacteroidia; order Flavobacteriales; family Flavobacteriaceae; genus JAHDHI01. Next base: position 32,564 of record CANMCF010000004.1, on the reverse strand, counting down.
TGTAGTTGTTTGGCGAATGTTGCAAATCTATGATTCCACTTACATCATCCACAAACAATTTTCGCACCCACGTCTTTCCCCCGTCTTTTGTTTTGTATATGCCTCGTTCGTTGTTTGATGAATACAAGTGCCCAGTAACACCAACAACCAATTCATTGGAGTCGTTCGGGTTGATCAAAATGCGGCCAATATGGTGCGAATCCGGCAATCCGGCATTTTGCCATGTTTCACCATTGTCTATCGATTTCAACAGACCTATTCCTGCATATGACGAACGCGAACTATTGTTCTCACCAGTACCAACCCATATGGTATTCGTTTTCCAATCCACTGCTATATCTCCTACATTTTGGGTTGGGGCACCATCCAATATTGGATTGAATGTCGTCCCATTGTTTGTAGTATGCCAAACACCTCCCGAGGCATACCCGACATAAAATTCGGTTGGATTTTCTGGATTTACCGCTAAATCCGTAACACGGCCACTCATTACGGTAGGACCGATATTCTTAAAAGGCATACTCTTGACCAATGAATTTTTTTGCATCTTGGATTTTCTTTCCAATGCTTGCTCCACGACCTCTGGTGGTGTAGCCAATTGTTGTGCATTGACAAAGAATGCTGTTAAGGCCATAAATGAGAATAACTTGGTTTTCATAGGTACAAGTAGTTAAGTTATGAAAGGTAATTAAAGTTATTTCAGCAACAAAGTTTAAGAAAAGAAAACACACTTCTTTCCTTTATAATTAACAACTTCTAATTAATTTTTTAAATTCGGAAATGCAAAACCATTTTGGATAGATGAAAGTTGAAAAACATAATTTGAAAAACTATATATTGAAGATCATAGACGATGACATTTTAACACCTTTCATTCCTGTCATCTTGGATGCCTTCAAACCTTTGAGACTGAACAAAAATGATTTTTTTGTTGAAGAAGGGCAAGTTTGCTCTTATTTCTGTTATGTCGAAAATGGCATACTTCAACATTCCATTCAAATTTTCGACGAGGAAAAGACCACTTATTTGGCTTTGAGAAATTCGTTGACCACAGCTTTGAACAGTTTTAAAAACAAAGTACCTTCTCGAAAAAACATAAAAGCCCTTAGTGACTGCAAACTATGGGTGTTGGACATTGAAACCTTCAATGATTTAATTGAAAACAACGATGCCTTCAACACATTCTACTACAACTTGATCGAAAACCAAATCTTCTTAATAGATGATTACCGCATAGATCTATTGACACTGACTCCCGAAGAGCGTTACAAGAAGTTATTGATAAACGATCCCAAATTGCTACAAGAAGTCCCTTTGTTGTATTTGGCTTCCTTCCTCGGGATTTCATCAAGACATATGAGCAGGATTCGCAAAAACATAAAATAATGCCATATGGCTAGTTCTTAAAGGAAAAGGTTTAATTATTTTTGGAACAGCAATTATTAACGAATTCCCGTCTTGACGGGTATCAAAACCTTTTTTCTATGAAATATCACAAAATAGATAGTAGCCTCTTTATAAAGAACCGAAAAAACTTTGCAACACAGATGCAACCAAAAAGCATAGCTGTATTCAACTCCAACGATATTTATCCAGTAAGTGCAGATAGCACATTGCCTTTCGAGCAACATAGAGACATCTTTTATTTGAGTGGTGTAGATCAGGAAGAAAGCATCTTGGTGTTGTTTCCTGATTGTCCAAATCCTAAAAATCGTGAACTTCTCTTTTTGAAGGAAACCAACGAGCACATTGCCATTTGGGAAGGAGAAAAACTAACCAAGGAAGCTGCCTTTGATACTAGCGGCATCAAAACCGTCTATTGGTTGCAAGATCTCAACAAGGTCATTGCAGAAATCATGTCACAAAGTGAAACCGTATACATAAACACCAATGAACATTACAGAGCCAATGTTGAAACTGAAACCCGTGAAGACCGTTTCACCAAGTGGCTAAAAAACAAATACCCTGCTCATGGCGTAGCCAAAAGCAACCCGATTTTGCAACGTTTACGATCTGTAAAGGATAAAATAGAAATAGATTTGATTCAAACTGCTTGTGACATTACGGAAAAAGGATTTCGTCGTGTCTTGGATTTTGTAAAACCTGGGGTTTGGGAATTTGAAATCGAAGCAGAATTCATGCATGAGTTCCTAAGAAATCGTTCAAAGAAATTTGCCTACACTCCAATTGTTGCCTCTGGTAACAATGCCAACGTACTACATTATATCGAGAACAACCAGCAATGCAAGGCTGGAGACTTGATATTGATGGACATCGGTGCAGAATACGCAAACTACTCCAGTGACATGACTCGTACCATCCCTGTCTCAGGGAAATTCACTGATCGTCAAAAGGCTGTTTACAATGCCGTTAACAGGGTAAAAGATGCAGCAACGAAGCTATTGGTTCCAGGAACCATTTGGGCGGATTACCATATCGAAGTTGGAAAGTTAATGACAAGTGAATTACTCGGCTTGGGCTTGATAGACAAGGCGGATGTACAAAACGAAAAACCGGACTGGCCTGCCTACAAAAAATATTTTATGCATGGTACATCCCACCATATGGGTCTCGACACGCATGACTACGGGATTTTAACAGAGCCAATGCAAGCAAATATGGTTTTTACGGTAGAACCTGGAATATACATACCTGAAGAAGGTTTTGGCATTCGTTTGGAAGATGATGTGGTAATCCAAGAAAACGGAGATCCTTTTAATCTAATGCGTAACATTCCAATTGAGGCGGATGAGATTGAAGAGCTGATGAATAAGTAGAAAACAATCAGGACAAATAAAAAACAGGAGTGTTTAAACTCCTGTTTTTTTTGTTTAAAGCACCAATAAACTAACTAAACAAGATAAGGCAGAGTACTTTAAACCAAGGGGTCATTTTCAATTATATTAATACAGAACTGGTCTCGAAGACATAACGATGCAGTTTTTGCAATGTTTCCAACTTATCACTTGTATTCACCAACAATGAAATATTGTTGTTGCTCCCTCCATAGGCTATCATTCTCACATTCACATCTTGTAGTACTTGAAAGAGGTGTGGAGTATCTGGGTGGTAGATAATAGTGTTTCCCACCAAACAAACGATGCTCATGAAATCATCGATCTCGACTCTCGCAAATTTTTCAAGTTCACTGACTATGGACTCCAAGTGAGTATTATTATCGATCGTTAGTGATACGGCTATTTCAGATGTTGTCACCATATCTATTGACGTTTCGTATTTTTCAAAAATTTCAAATACCTTCTTCAAAAACCCATGAGCCAACAGCATTCTTGCAGATTTGATCTTTATGGCCGTGATGTTGTCTTTGGCTGCAATTGCCTTAATGCCTTCCCCGTGAATTTCATTTGTAATCAAGGTTCCATAAGATTCTGGGGACATCGTATTTTTCAAACGTACTGGGATATCGAATGCCCTGACCGGCATAACAGTTTGTGGATGCAATATCTTTGCTCCAAAATAGGCCAACTCGGCAGCTTCATCAAAAGAAAGATTGGATATCGCCGTAGTGTTTTCCACATACCTAGGGTCGTTATTATGGAATCCATCTATGTCTGTCCAAATTTGCACCTCCTTGGCTTTAATAACAGCTCCAATGATGGTTGCTGTATAATCACTCCCTCCTCGGTCTAAATTCGCAATTTCCCCATCAGCATCCAGAGATATAAATCCTTGAGTTATGTACACATCTGCTTCAGGCACGGTATCTATCAATCTGTTTAGATTTTGCTTGATGTAAAAATTGTCTGGCTCATTGTTTCTATCCACCCTCATAAAGTCCAATGCAGGTAAAAGAGCTGCTTTAAATCCTTCTTGAATCAAGAAGCGACTAAAAATGAATGTAGACAGCAACTCTCCTTGAGCTACAATCGTATTGTGCAGCAATGTTGTATGCAATTTGTTTACAGTCCCTTTCAAAACATTGAATACAGTTTCAACATATTCCTCAACCTCGGTTCTCAAGGTCATATCTCCCAACAATTCGTCTATGGTTGTCAAGTAGACTTGATACAATGTGTCAATGCGAATTAAAGCATCATCCACTTCAATGTTCTTGATGCATTCGGAGATATCTACCAATGCATTGGTAGTTCCAGACATTGCAGACAACACAACTACTTTTCTTTCCCCTCCTTTAATGATGTTTTTAACATTGGTCATATTCTCTATTGAGCCGACTGATGTTCCCCCAAACTTTAATACTAACATTTGTTTACTATTTTATGACCGCTAAAGTATACCTAACCTTCTTTTTATAAATGAAAATTAAAAAATTAGTCTAACTTTGCACAAAATGTTAAATAGTTAACAATATGAGAACCATAGCTTCATGTGTGGAAGAAATTCTAGTAAGCCAACCATTTTTAGAGGAAGCATTGTCTAGAAACATAATCAATTTCTCGGCGTTGGCAGAAGAATTGCAAGATCCAATTGGTTTGATGTTAAGGAAGCCAGTAAAGACTGGAGCCATAATGATGGCTTTGAGGCGTTACAACCCTCCAAAGGACTTAAGACATTCCAGACAATTGAAATCGGTATTGAAAAACCTAGGTGACATTACCGTACGTTCCAACTTGGTAGATTTCACATTTCAGAACTCAAAGACCCTGATTGACAGCCACTCCAAGATTTTGGAAAAAATAAACACCGAAGTGTTCTATGGTTTTTCCAGAGGTATCTATGAAAGCAACATTGTTATTTCCAATTCGGAAAAGCAAAAGGTTTTCGAGAGTTTCAAAGAAGAAATAATGATAGGTCAACAAGAGAACCTGTCTGCAATAAGTATTCGTTTGCCAGAGAACAACTCCAAGATATCTGGTTTGTATTATCAAATATTCAAGCGTTTCGCATGGGAAGGCATTTCTCTATATGAAGTGATATCCACTACAAATGAGTTTACCGTATTGGTTGAGGACTATTTGGTAGACAAGGCTTTTTCAGCCATTAAAAGGTTAAATTAAAAAAGAAATCTGACCTCATTGAGGTCAGATTTCTCCAATTAAAACCACAAACACCAACTACTACTGTACGATCAATGTATATTGAGGTGTTGGGTTCAAGGGGCAAAAATAAACGTACTCCCCCTTTTTAAGGGACACCTCTTTGGAGTGTCCTTTTGTATTGGTTTTCACCACCTCTGTGACATAGGCGTTTTTAATATGGTTTTTTGCCTCAGTCTTACCTTTTGGAGCCAAGACGAATCCTACTTCATGATCCACACCTACATTTGCTATCTCGAATACATAAGTTCCTTCTGACAATGTTATGGCCTTTTGTGTGAATTCTCCTTTTGTTTGTTCCAAGGACACCGTTTTCACTGTTTTCCCTTTCATCATTTTGTCTTGGGCTGTAGCCGTCAATGTAAATACCACTAAAAATAACCCTGCTAATACGTTTTTCATAATCTATTGTTTTTCTTTAATATTCGTTTGTTGTATGTTTTTAATCTATTTTAAGCATGATAATAGCGTTCTCTGTATATTTTGCCGTCTTTCCACCGTGTTGCCACTGCTTGTTCTGAAAGCATGGTGCTACCATCCTTCAATTTCAATTCCATTTCTGCCGTGTAGAATGATGTATTTCCCTGTACGGCAACATCCTTCACATCATATCTGATGAATTCCTCAAGTTGGTTGTTTATAAAATCATGCTCGAAGTCGACATTGAACTTCTTTCCTATTTTCGGCTCCCCATTGGCTTCTCTTAACTCTACATCGTCATGTAGATAGGTTTCCATTGCTAGAATGAATTTTCCTTCTGCCAATAATTCGTGAATGTGTTTTAAATGCCTTTCTATTTCTTTTTCCATCATCTATTGTTTTCAAATACGTTTTCTAATTGCTTGTTACTGTATATTCGCCTGCTGATACTGCTGGAAAATCTATTTCGGTCTCAGCAATGTGGTTTACATAGTTTGTAAGTGTGTTGGATACCACATTCAAAACGATCTCCAAAATGTCCCCATCATTGAAACCTGCTGCCTTTACTTCTTGGATGGCCTCTGTGGATACTTGCCCTCTGTTTTTTGTTACATCTTGTGCAAATTTCAATCCGGCTTGAGACTTCTCATCATTTGCTAGACCTTGACGGCTCTGTACTGTTTGTTCCTCTGTCAAGCCATTCATCTTGCCTATGGCTGTGTGGGCAGACAAACAGTAGTTGCAAACATTTGCTTCTCCAATGGCCAATGCCAATTGCTCTCTGTATTTATTGGTGAAGTTTCCACTTGCTGTCAATTCCCCTAAACTCAAATACGTTTGCAATGTTGCTGGAGAGTTACCAAATACTTTGATCAAATTTGGTATGAACCCTAATTTGCTATGTACCGCGTCAAATAATTCTTTTGATTTCCCTGTTGTTGTTTCTGGATTTAATGTTTCAATTCTTGTACTCATGATGTTTTGTTTTTAATTGTGTTATTTGTCATTTCAAAATATCAATGACCGATCTTTTATTTATTTATTTGCATTTGCATAATGCGTTCTTTGGTTGTTGTTCGTCATAAACTTGGTAGCCCCAACAATTCGGGCACTGATGATTTTCTGTTGCTTTCATATTATGTCGTATTTTAATTACACTGCAAATATGCGACTGGAATCGACTTCAAAAAATGGACAAAAGTTCCTTATGCTTGGACTCCACTGATTTTAGGGGTGTTTTTCATCACAAAACAAAAAAACCTTACCTTTTTGCCCCTTATGCCTAAATAGAAATCATAAAAAAACAACTCCTCCTCTGTCTGCAATATGAGTACAATGAGAATAGAAAAAAACAATCTAGAAAAATGGTAAGAAAAAAGCCTAATGGTCCTTTTTGAATTGAAGTGGCGACTTTGAAGTAGCCTTGGTAAAGAACCTGGTAAAATAAGCCGAATCATTGAACCCAAGACCGTATGCTATTTGCTTCACGGATTCGTCCGTATAAATGAGTTGACGCTTGGCTTCCAGAACAATTCGATTCTTGATGAAGTCACTTGGTGTTTGTGCCCCTACTTTTTGAAAGTTCTTGGTCAATGATTTTGGAGACACTCCCAACCTATTTGCATAATCGGTTACGGAATGTAGTGTTTTATAGTTTTGTTCCACGAGAATACTGAAATCCTTGAATAACCTACTCTCTATATCATCCTTAATTGAGTGGCTATCCTTTTTGACACGAACGGAATGTATGATGAATTGTTTCAAGTAGGCTTGCAACATATCATATTGTGCAGTATCAGCCTCTTTAAATTCATCCACAAGGCTTTCAAGTATGAAACTTAACTTCCTCGTATCATTTTTGCAGGGTTTCACAAATGGAGTTTCATAGACATTGTTGAACAATACACCGTTGCAAGCTACCGCCTTGTCATGTGTTTGAATGCAGTAAAAATCTCTTGTAAAGGTTAATTTGTAGGCCTCTTTAATCTTCTCGGAATCTACAGAAAAAACTTGTCCTGGCGACAAAAAGAACAACACATTCTCATCAAAGGAATAACTCTTGAAATCAATGTTATAAGTACCTTTCCCTTCTTTTATCCAATAAATGCTATAAGCATCTACCTGCTCTGGCTTGTTGACTAGACAAGCTTTCTCGAACTGAACGATGCTTAAGGAAAAAGCATCTTTGAAAGTGTATGTTGTTATGTCCTGAACTGCCATCGATTTTATTGAATAGGAGTGTCTTTAGTCGTGAAATTTTTAAAATTTAACATCAGAAATACGACAAAAGCTGGCAATACCCAACCAAAGCTATATTTTGCCAAAGGGATTATATTGATTACTCCTTCCAGATGTTCTGAAGAAATGATGAACTTTAAGAAATCTGGAATGCTAAATAGAAAGGTAACAATGACAACTCCTCTGAACACCAATTTTGAAGCATACCTTTCTGGTAAAACATTCAACAATATTAAAACAATCGTTATTGGATAAATGAACATAAGTATTGGCAGGGCAATCACTATTATGGAATGGAAGTCCAATTGTCCTATCGTCACTCCAACCACACAGGCTACAATTGCCGTGATTGCATAGACGGCTTGAGAATTGCCCAACAATCCTTTGAAGTAATCTGCTGTTCCCGCTATTATACCTACTGCAGTTGTAAAACATGCCAAAGAAATCAAAACGCTCAATACTGAGTTTCCAAAATTGCCCAAAGAAGCAATACTTATGCCACGTAGTAAATTTGCACGCTGCATGTCGTTACTCAAAGTCGTATCTATGTTTATTTCCGAACCATAGAATGCACCTACGGAAATCAATCCAGCATATATAATGAACAATCCCGAGCCAGCTATGAAACCTGATTTCTTAATAAGTTCTTTCCTTGATTCAAAAGATTCCTCTTTCTTGAAGTTCAAAGATATTATTATAACTGCTCCAACAACCACTGCTCCAATTGCGTCAAAGGTTTGATACCCTTCTAATACCCCATTTACAATAGGCGTTTCAAAAGTTGAAGGATTCATCTCCATCGTACTGGAAAACAAACCAATGACAATCACCAGCAACAGGGTTATCACAATTAATGGTGTTAAGAACTTACCTATCAAATTTAAAATTTTAGATCGATTCAAAACAAAGACCAACACCAAGGCAAAATACACGGCACTTGTCAACAATGGACTAGTGCCAAATGTAGGATGAATGGCTATTTCGTGTGCCGCAGATGCCGTTCGAGGAGATGGTATTGCAATCGAGATGATGTAAACCACAATACAATAGATCAAACTGAAAACAGGGGAAACCTTTTTACCGAAATCGGACATGGTTCCTTGCAATCTCGCATGGGCCAAGATTCCAAGAATTGGAATCACAACCGCAGCAACCATAAAGCCAATGGTTACCAAAAACCAGTCTTGTCCTGCATTATAACCTAAAAGGGGAGGCAACAACAAGTTACCAGCCCCAAAAAACATTGAGAACAAGGCAAAACTTGTAACAAACAACTCTTTTCTTTTATTCATAAAATCTCATTTTTTTTGCTACAGACTAATTATTCCAGACTGAAGAGTAAAACTTATCTTTGCCCAAGATACTTCAAAAATGATTTTAGAATACAAAGGAATTGATATTTTTTACAGCGTTGCAGGACAAGGTAAAACCATTGTTTTGTTACATGGCTTTCTGGAAGATCATTCCATGTGGGATGATTTAAACTTGGTTCTATCCAAAAAAAATCGTGTGATTGCAATAGATTTGCTAGGTCATGGCAAAACAGGTTGCATCGGTTACATTCATACGATGGAAGATATGGCAATGGCCGTAAAAGCTGTGTTGAACCACTTGAAAGTAAGAGATTGTACATTTGTCGGGCATTCAATGGGGGGATACGTCGCTTTGTCCTATGCAAAGACATACAATCAAGACATAAACGGGCTATGTCTATTGAACTCTACCTATGAATCTGACGACGAAGAAAGAAAGTTGTTGAGAACGCGTGCCAATAAAATGGTTCGGAGCAATTTCGAGAATATGGTACGCATGTCCTTTTCCAATCTATTTAGTGCCAAAAGCAAGCTAGTTCATAAAGCAAAATACGAGTCTGCTTTGCAAGCTGCCCTAAAAACTCCTCTTCAAGGCTATATGGCTGCTCAGGAAGGTATGAAGCTACGAAATGATTCTTCAGCGTTTTTCTCTGAAGCATCTTTTGACAAAATCATTCTACTAGGAAAAAAAGACACTGTTCTAAATCACGAAACAATGCTTCAATTTGCTAAAAAGCACAACATTAAAACACGGGTTTTCTCTGAAGGACATATGTCTCACATAGAAAACAGAGACGATTACCTACAAGAAATGATGCATTTCATCGAATAAATACAACTTATTGTCGGTTTTTAGTTTTTTTTAATTATGTTTAAAAACCTTTAAACCAACGATATAACTTAATCTCCCTAACTAACTATGCGATTAATATGCAATTTTTTCGGTCACAACTTTGAAGTATCAAGAAATGTAACCTACCATGTAAAAGAGTATAAATGCTCACACTGCAAGAAGGAACTAACAACAAATGGAAACGGCAATCTTATTGCTCTAACTCCCAAATACAGGGAGATAAACTCCATTTTATCACGTATCCACACGAAACGACAATCTAAACTAAACCGAGAAGAGCTACATAGAGCTTATAAAATGACTTCTTAATCAGAGAAGTTTTTCCATCCTTGTGCTTGCAAAGGCACCTTTGTCTCAGCTCTTGTAACCAAATTAGCTCCTGAGTTTTCTTCTGTCATAAAACCTATGACAGTTAGATTTGGATTTGCCTTTATCTTAGGAAAATCTTCTTGAGAGATGGTCATTAACAATTCATAATCCTCTCCTCCACTCAATGCTATGGTTGTGCTGTCTACATTAAACTCTTCGCAAGTAGAAATTACTTGAGGATCCAAAGGTATCTTATCTTCGTATAGGTCACACCCCACTTTACTACTCTTACAAATATGTAGGATTTCGGAAGAGAGTCCGTCACTGATATCTATCATCGCTGTTGGCTTTACCTCCAAGTCTTTCAACAATTTAACGATGTCTTTTCGTGCCTCAGGTTTTAACTGACGTTCCATTATGTAGGTATAGGCATCTAGGTCTGGTTGGTTGTTGGGGTTAACTTTAAAGACCTCCTTCTCTCGTTCCAGCACTTGCAACCCCATATATGCTCCCCCCAGATCTCCAGTTACAACAAGTAGGTCGTTGGGCTTGGCTCCATTCCTATAGACTACGTCACCTGCTTGTACTTTTCCTATTGCAGTCACGGAAATCAACAATCCGGATGTACTTGACGTCGTATCCCCTCCAATCACATCGACATTGTAAATCTTAGATGCAGTTTCAATCCCAGAATACAACTCCTCCAAAGCCTCTAAAGGAAACCTATTGGATACAGCTATAGATACGGTAACCTGTGTAGCTTCTGCATTCATAGCATATACATCAGACAAATTAACAATTATCGCTTTGTATCCCAAATGCTTTAATGGAGCATAGCTTAAATCAAAATGAACACCTTCTACAAGTAAATCGGTAGTAACTACGACCTGTTCATCCATTGGGTTTATTACTGCCGCATCATCCCCAATACCTTTGATCGTCGATTTGTGTTTTATATCAAAGTTCTTGGTTAAATGATCTATCAAACCAAATTCCCCTAAATCATTTAATTGAGTACGTTGTTGATTTTTATCTTCTATCATATTGCAAAAATACGGAGTTGGAATAAAAAGTAGGGTAATCTTATTTTAAAATGTTACTAAATTGACTTTCAGGTGCTTTTTTTTTTGAATAAAAGAACCATCTGCTGGTGTTTATACGTATCTATTAGATATATAACACAGAAAACGAGCATATTATCGTTATTTTGTCATATTTTGCATAACTCATTCATTTTTTAAAACTTAACCAAAATGTCAAAAAATTACTTATCTGCTATTATTTTATGTTTTTTTATTCTTGGTGCATATGCCCAAACACCTTGTAATAGTACAACAGGAATGGCTGGATCATATCCTTGTAACGATTATGATTTCATGTCTAGAATTCCTGTTTCCACTCTGGCTACGACTGTTGGAAATCCAGAAGGCAGTGATATTTGGGGATGGACAGATCCATTGGATGGCAAGGAATATGCCATTATAGGTATGACAAACAGTACAGCTTTTGTAGATATTACAGATCCAGTAAATCCTGTTTTTTTAGGGAGAATCGAGACTGCTGCCGGTACAAGTTTTTGGAGAGACGTAAAAGTATACAACAATCATGCTTTTATAGTAGCCGATAGTGTTGGCGCTCATGGAATGCAAGTTTTTGATTTGACTATACTTAGAAATGGTGTAGATGCAGACTTGACTTATGATGGAGCCCAAGTATTAAAATACACAGGTGACGGTGGAGGTGGAGATTTGGTCATCGGGAGTTGTCATAACATTGTCATAAACGAAACTGAAGGTGTTGCATATCTGGTAGGGTGTGGCTCTGCAAATGGAGGCGGACCTATTTTCATAGACATAAGCAACCCTGCCAACCCAACTACATTGGGCGATTATACGGCAGGAGGTTATACGCACGATGCTCAAGTCATTACTTATAATGGACCAGACACAGATCATACGGGGAAACAAATCCTCATTGGGAGCAATGGTAATTCCAACAAAGTCGTCATTCTGGATGTTACCGACAAGAACAATGTCGTTTCCATCAACCAATTCTCATACTCTCAAATTTCTTATGCTCACCAAGGTTGGTTTACAGATGATCACCGTTACTTCATCCTAGGGGACGAAGGTGATGAACAACAATTTGGAGTCAATACCAAAACCTTGATTTTCGATTTCAATGATTTGGATGCTGATTTTTCCAACTCAGCACTGACCAAAACCTATTTTGGACCAGAAAGCTCCATAGACCACAATGGTTATGTAAATGGAAATAAATTCTTCTTGGCAAACTATAGTGCTGGGTTAAGAGTTTTGGATGTACCAACACTCATATCCGCCAACAATGCAAATTCCGAGATTGGGTATTTTGACACATACACCAATAGCAACAGTGCTAGTTTCCATGGTGCTTGGAGTGTTTACCCTTATTTTGCAAGTGGCAACATAATAATCAGTGACATAGAAAGTGGATTGATCGTTGTTAGGCAGAGTAACACTTTAGGTACTCAAGAATTTGAAAATACAGAGTCTTTCTCATTATCACCAAATCCGACTACCTCATCGGCAACTGTAAAATCTTCGCCTAATAAAAAAATAAATACTATTGCCATTTATGATATTTTAGGTCAAAGAGTATTCGCTGAAGACAACATTAATCAAAGCACATATGTTTTACCAGTAAAAAACTATTCCAAAGGCATTTACCTCATAAAGATTAACAATCTTTCAACTAAAAAATTAATCCTTAAATAATTCAATTATGTTAAAAAATTACATTTCCCTCATTGTTTTATTGTTCCAAGCAAGTTTATTTGCTCAAACACCATGTGACACAGCCACAGGAATGGCGGGTGATTACCCCTGTAATGATTATGATTTGATGTCAAGAATTCCAACATCCACCTTGGGACTTTCCGGGAGTGGCAATGGAAGTGACATCTGGGGATGGACAGACCCATTGGATGGCAAGGAATATGCCATTATAGGCCTATCCAACAGTACTGCCTTCGTTGACATTACAGACCCTGTGAATCCTGTTTTCTTGGGAAGAATAAATACTGCTGCAGGTACAAGTGCCTGGAGAGACGTCAAGGTATATAACAATCATGCCTTTATAGTAGCCGATGGTGTTGGAGCACATGGCATGCAAGTTTTCGACTTGACGATACTTAGAGATGGTGTAGATTCCAATTTAACCTATGACGGTTCACAAGTTCTTAAATATACTGGTGATGGTGGTGGTGGTCTAACCATTGGAAGCTGCCACAATATAGTCATAAATGAAAGTGAAGGTGTTGCTTATTTGGTAGGTTGTAGCTCTGCAAATGGAGGTGGTCCTATTTTTGTGGACATTACAAACCCTGCAAGTCCGACGACAATGGGAGATTATACGGCTGGAGGTTATTCTCATGATGCTCAAGTCGTAACTTACAATGGCCCAGATACCGATTACACAGGGAAGCAAATATACATTGGAAGCAATGGAAACTCCGACAAAGTCGTGATCCTTGATGTAACAGACAAAAACAATGTAGTTGCCATTAGCCAATTTACTTATCCGCAAATTGGTTACGCCCATCAAGGATGGTTTACAGATGATCATAGCTATTTCCTTTTGGGAGATGAAACTGATGAACAAGGTTTTGGATTCAACACCAAGACATTGGTGTTTAATTTGACTGATCTGGACAACCCCTCATTATCTTCCACCTACTTGGCAGACAATGCTTCGATAGATCACAATGGGTATGTAAAGGGAGACAAATTCTTTTTGGCAAGCTACAGAGCTGGTTTACGTGTTTTGGACATCACAAATATTTCAGCTTCCTCAAACTCAATGACGGAAATAGGCTATTTTGACACTTACCCAAGTAGCAATAGTGCAAATTTTAGCGGTACTTGGAGCGTTTATCCATATTTCTCAAGCGGAAACATTATCATAAGTGATATCCAAAGAGGGTTGATCGTAGTTAGAAAAAGTGGAACCTTGAGTACTCCAGAGTTTGAAACCGAAGCCAATGCTTTTTCACTATCACCGAATCCAACAACATCATCGACTACCGTAAAGTCATTGGGTGACAATAAAATAAACTCAATTACGGTTCACAACCTGTTAGGCCAAAAAGTATTTGACAGAAACAATATTAACAAGACAAAATTCGTTTTACCAATAGAAAGCTATTCGAAAGGTGTATACCTTATAAAAATAAACAGCACGACTACAAAGAAGTTAGTGTTGAAATAAATTGCCATTCAAATGAAATACCTACTAAACATTATTAAGTCAGCACTAGTTCTTTTCATTGCTTTTGCTTTGTTTTCAATTATTCAAAGTTGTTCGGATGAGCCTACAGATGTTGTAGTTGCAACCGGAGGCGATGGAGATGGAACAACTCCTCTTTATGCTTGTGAAAATGGTATGGCTGGTCCTTACCCTTGTAATGGCTATGATTTGATGGGTAACATTAACACAGAAACACTAGGAGGCACGGCAGATGCGGAAGGTAGTGATATTTGGGGGTGGACAGATCCTACAAATGGAGATGAATACGCTTTGGTCGGTATGACCAATTGCACAGCATTTGTAAATGTAACGAACCCTACCAACCCTGTCTTTTTAGGAAGGTTGAACTCAGCTGCGGGAACCAATTTCTGGAGAGACATCAAAGTGTACAACAACTATGCATTTATTGTTGCCGACGGTGTTGGAAACCATGGCATGCAAGTATTTGATTTAACACGTTTGAGAAATGTTGCCAATGCTCCTGAAACTTTCACAGCCGATGCCAGCTATGACGGTGTAGGAAGTTGCCATAACATAGTAATCAATGAAAGTGAGGCTGTAGCCTATTTGGTTGGATGCACCTCCACCAATGGCGGTGGTCCAATTTTCATAGATATCTCAAATCCTCTAACCCCTACTTCTCTCGGGGATTATACTGCTGGAGGATATTCTCATGATGCACAAGTAATAACATACAACGGACCAGATACCGATTATACAGGGAAAGAAATATATGTAGGTAGCAATGGTAATACAGATAAGGTCGTAATACTGGATGTAACTGACAAAAACAACGTAATTGCCATCAGTGACTTTACTTATCCACAAACCGCCTATGCACATCAAGGCTGGTTTACAGATGATCATCGCTATTTCATACTTGGAGATGAAGTTGATGAGCAAAGTTTTGGGTTCAACACCAAAACACTGGTATTCGACTTCAACGATTTGGACAACCCGGTAGCTTCATCTACTTATCTTGGTCCAACAGCAGCAATAGACCATAACGGATACGTAAAAGGAAACGAATATTACTTGTCAAACTACAGGGCAGGAATGCGGGTTCTCGATATTTCCAACATAGGAGCTACATCCAATTCCATGACGGAAACAGGATATTTCGATACTTTCCCTTCCAGTGATAGTGCTAGCTTCAATGGTGTATGGAGTCTTTATCCATATTTTGCAAGTGGAAACATCATTTTGGGAGATATTGAAAAAGGCTTATTCATAGTTAGAAAAAGTAGTACATAATGAACTTGAAAAAAAACATATTTGCATTACAATTCATAGCTTTGCTCTTTATTGTTGGTTGTTCCAAAGATGACAACCCATCACAACCTACACCAACGACACCAGTTGCAGCTGGCAACATCGATTTCATCAAGACCTATGGAGGCACGAAAAATGAAAGTGCCCAGTCAGTCATTGCTACGACGGATGGAGGTTATGCCATTATGGGCTTCACACAGAGTATGGATGTCGATGTGACCGACAAACAAAATGAGAGTTATGATTATTGGATGTTGAAGTTTAATGCTTCCAACGAACTACAATGGAACAAGACCTATGGGGGAACAGGAGATGACCGAGGAAATGATGTCATACAAACTCAAGATGGAGGCTATGCCATTTTAGGTTCTAGCTATAGCAATGATGAAGATGTTTCCGAAAATTATGGTGCAGAAGATTATTGGGTAGCTAAATTAGACGCATCGGGAAATATTTCTTGGCAAAAGTCCTTTGGTTATTCTGGAACGGATACAGGAGTGTCCCTAATGCAATCTAACGATGGTGGTTATCTAATAACTGGAATTTTAGATGTGACAGCATCTGGTGGAGAAGGAAACACAACCAAAAATGCTCTTCACGCAGGAGGGGATTATTGGGCGATAAAGTTAAGCGCAACAGGAGATTTACAATGGAGTAAATATTTTGGAGGAAACTTTACCGACACACCAGAAGGTGTGGTACAAACCGAAGATAATGGATATATACTGGCAGGAAGGTCCGATAGTCAGGATACAGATATTTCCAACAACAAGGGGACTTATGACTTTTGGGTAGTTAAAATCTCTGCAACTGGAGCCTTGGTATGGGAAAAGTCGTTTGGAGGTACGGAAATAGACGAAGCTAGAGCCATAACAAAATCTGGGGATGGCAATTATATCATAGCTGGAGATACTAGAAGTGACAATACTGATGTTTCCAGCAATAATGGCGCAGCGGACTTATGGTTGATCAAGATTTCTCCAGCTGGTGAGTTACTTTGGGAAAAAACCATTGGGGGCACCGGTTTCGATGTTGCTAGATCAATATCAAGAACCCAAGACAATGGTTTTTTATTGGCTGGTAGTTCTCGAAGTGACGATGGAGATGTAACGACAAATCAAGGTCAAAATGATGCTTGGGCCCTGAAGGTAAACAGTTCTGGCGCATTGCAATGGCAAAAGACCATAGGCGGAACAGATATTGATTTTGCTTATGACATTGCAGAATTAAACGACAAAACAATAGTTGTCGTGGGAGAAACCTCCAGCAATGATGGAGATTTGACAGAAAACAAAGGTTTTACGGATTTGCTACTTGTAAAAATAAAATAACTTTAAAATTAAGAATTGAGAATGAAAAAAATGCTTGCCCTACTATTAGTTGCATCGATTGGTTTTACATCATGTGGAGAAGATAACGACGACAACATAAAAACATCAGCAAAAACAAGTTTTGAATTTACCCATAATTGGGACGAAACTACAGTTTCCAACGCAGATTTCGAAAACACAGAATATACAAATGCCAATGGTGAAGTTTTGACCATTACTAGATTACGCTACTTGATTTCGGATATAACGTTTACAAAGGCAAATGGAGGAGAAATAGTTATAGATGGTTACAACTTAGTAGATGTTACCAATAATAATGGTTTAACATACAATATTGACACGAACATCCCTACAGGGGCTTACACTAATGTATCATTTACCTTTGGATTTGACAACGAAGACAATGCAGGAAATTATGTGGATTTAAACAGCGAAAGCTTTAATGTTCCTGACATGTTAGGTGGGGGATATCATTATATGCAATTCGATGGTAAGTTCAGTACGGATCAAAACTTTAATTACCACGCCATAAGAGCTGTAGACAACCCTGGAATGAATCCTACATTTCCCCAAGATACTTTTTTCACTGTCAACCTTGGTGCTGTAAACATAACAAACGATGCAACCTTAGAGGTGAAAACAAATTTGGCAGAATGGTTTAAAAACCCCAACACTTGGGATTTGAACACACTTAATCAAATGCTCATGCCAAATTCTTCCGCTCAAATAATGATGTATGACAATGGGAAAAATGGTGTATTCAGTTTAGGCTCAATTACCCAATAGACAAAATACAAATGAAGAAATTGATTGTCCATATTACATGCTTGACTTTCCTCGTTTTAGCATCATGCTCAGATGAGGAAAGCCAATTGGCACAAGGGTATGAACCAACTCCATTACCCTTGGACATCCCTTCTCATTTCGAAGAAAACATAATTGCACCTGTAATCCCGAATAGCAACCCACAGACAGTGGAAGGTGTTGCCTTGGGAAAAAAGCTGTTTTTCGACAAGTTACTCTCTGGAGACGAAACACAAGCTTGCGCAACCTGTCACGCTCCACAAAATGCATTTTCGGACAACACCCCCTTTAGTGAAGGCATAGATGGGAACCTTGGAACAAGAAATTCAATGCCTTTGTTTAATCTCGCTTGGAATTACAATGAGCGTTTTGCATGGGATGGCAAAGAATTGAGTTTGGAAAGACAAGCACAGGAACCTGTACAGAACCCAATAGAAATGCATAGCAATTGGGATGATGTCATCAACAAGCTATCCTCCCATTCAGAATATCCTGAACTGTATAGAAAAGCATTCAACACTTCGGCAATCACCAAAGAACTAACAACAAGGGCCATAGCTCAATTTGAACGTACCCTCATTTCTGCAAACTCAAAATTTGACAAGCATCTACTCGGTCAAGCGACTTTGACTCCAGAAGAGCAAAACGGTTTGGATGTATTTATGGACGAGGAAAGAGGGGACTGTTTTCATTGCCATGGCAATCCAAACAACCCATTGTGGACAGACAACATCTTTCACAACAATGGCTTGGATGCAACATTCACAGATTTAGGCCTTGGGGGAGTAAGCGGTGATCCATCAGACAATGGAAAATTCAAATCACCTTCGATCCGAAATTTGGCATTTACGGCACCTTATATGCATGACGGCCGCTTTAACACATTAGAGGACGTCATAAACCATTATAGCGAAGGTTTGCAGAACTCTCCAACAATAGACCCTTTGATGAAAAAAGTCGATGAAGGTGGCGTACAACTTACCGACCAAGACAAAGCAGATTTAAAGGCTTTCTTGCTAACCTTGTCCGATTCTTCCTTTTTAACAAACCCAGACTTCACAAACTAATAGTTTTTCACTATAAAACCATTTATTAATATAATGTTATGTTATATGGTAAAAAGCGACTTATATTGTATATTTGCACACTATTTAGACCAATTCTAATTGAAAATTTATGATTAAAGTTTCTGAAACAGCTAAAAAGAAGGTTATTGAATTAATGACTGACGATGGCTTTGATGCTAACACAGACTATGTTCGTGTCGGTGTTATAAGCGGTGGTTGTTCTGGTTTGTCCTACGATTTGAAGTTTGACAAAACACAAGAAGAAGGTGACAAGGTTTTTGAAGACAATGACGTAAAGATCATAGTTGACAAAAAGAGTTTTTTATATTTAATAGGAACCACGTTAGAATATTCAGGTGGATTGAACGGAACAGGATTCGTTTTCAATAACCCAAATGCCAACCGAACTTGTGGTTGCGGAGAAAGTTTCTCTTTATAATTTTAAGACAATGAGCAAATATACTGAAGACGATTTAAGGGAAGAGCTTAAAACCAAAGAGTATGAATATGGATTTTATACAGATATAGAATCCGAGACATTCCCAGTTGGTTTAAACGAAGATATCGTACGTGCCATATCCAAAAAGAAAGAAGAACCCCAATGGATGACCGACTGGCGTTTGGAAGCATTTGCGATATGGAAGGGAATGCAAGAACCAGAATGGGCAAATGTCAATTACAAAAAACCTGATTTTCAGGCGATTTCATATTACTCAGCTCCAAACAGCAAGCCAAAATACGACAGTTTAGACGAAGTCGACCCTGAGTTGTTGGCAACGTTCGAAAAACTAGGGATATCCTTGGACGAGCAAAAGAAACTATCTGGTGTGGCTATGGATGTGGTTGTAGATTCAGTTTCCGTGGCAACAACCTTCAAAAAGACCTTAGGGGAAAAGGGGATCATATTCATGAGTATTTCCGAAGCCATCAAAGAGCATCCGGAATTGGTGAAAAAATATTTAGGAACCGTTGTTCCACAAAAGGACAACTTCTATGCTGCATTGAACTCAGCAGTATTTAGCGATGGATCATTCTGCTACATACCCAAAGGCGTACGTTGTCCAATGGAATTATCCACCTATTTTAGAATCAACCAGGCTGGAACTGGACAATTTGAAAGAACACTTGTCATTGCAGATGAAGGAAGTTATGTATCTTACTTGGAGGGCTGTACAGCACCAAGTCGGGATGAAAACCAATTGCATGCAGCAGTTGTGGAACTCATTGCTTTGGACGATGCCGAAATCAAATACTCCACGGTACAAAACTGGTATCCTGGAAATGCAGAAGGAAAAGGTGGTGTATACAACTTTGTAACCAAAAGAGGATTATGTGAGACGAATTCAAAAATTTCATGGACACAGGTGGAAACAGGGAGCGCAGTTACATGGAAATACCCATCATGCATACTAAAAGGAGACAACTCTGTTGGAGAATTCTATTCCATAGCAGTAACAAACAACTACCAGCAAGCAGATACAGGAACCAAGATGATACATTTGGGGAAAAACACCAAATCAACAATCATTTCAAAAGGGATCTCAGCAGGAAAATCACAAAACTCATATCGAGGGCTTGTACAGATTAGTTCGAGGGCCGAAAATGCCCGTAACTTTTCGCAATGCGATAGTCTATTGATGGGTAATGAATGTGGAGCACATACTTTCCCATACATTGAAGCAAAAAACAAGACTGCACAAATAGAACACGAAGCCACGACTAGTAAAATTGGAGAAGATCAAATTTTCTATTGTAACCAACGAGGCATAGACACAGAGAAGGCCATAGCACTGATCGTAAACGGGTTTAGCAAGGAAGTACTAAACAAGCTTCCAATGGAATTTGCCGTAGAAGCACAAAAGCTATTGGAAATCAGTTTAGAAGGGTCTGTAGGATAAATCACAATTAAAGATTTCATCAATTAAATAAATCACTCGTTTTCACGAACATTAAATGAAAAAAATACTTTTAATAACAACCATACTCATCACCTTGTCATCGTGTAAGGACTCCAAAAAGGAAATCGAGGACACTAATGTCGAAACGAAGCAAGTCAAAGACGAGAAAACCAGTGTGAAGTTATACGCTCTGGATGGAGGCGACATAAAAGTAAACAAACTGGAGATTTTTTCTCAAGGAGATATGTACATAGGGCAAACTAAAGAGTTTGAAGATGCCTTTTACATCATAGAGCACCCTGAAGGACGTTTACTCTGGGATGCTGGTTTAGCAGAAGGATTGGTAGGTCAATCCCCATTTACGACTCCCAATGGTGCATTCACTGTTACAAGAAAGGATTCCGTTCTCAATCAGTTGGCTAAATTGAAATTAACACCCAAAGATTTCAAGTACATTTCGATATCGCATACACATTTCGATCATACGGGTTCTGCATATAGGTTTACAGATGCAACTTGGTTGGTCCAAGAATCAGAATATGATTTCATTACAAGCGAAGAGCAGAAAAAAGGCGACAACTATCCGCCAATTGCAATGCTTGAAAACGTTAAAAAGCTTAATGGAGACTTTGATGTATTTGGAGATGGTACCGTAGTAATAAAATCCATGCCAGGGCATACACCTGGGCATCAGGTATTATTTCTGAATTTAAAAGAAGCAGGTCCCATTCTACTCACAGGCGATCTTTATCATTTTCAAGAGAACAGGGACAACAGAGGTGTTCCAAGCTTTAATCACAATGTTGAAGAAACGCTTAAAAGCATGGATGCCTTTGAAGCTTTCGCCAAGGAAAACAATGCCAAGGTTTACATTCAACATTCAATAGACGATTTTAATAAATTACCTAAATATCCTAAATATTTACAATAATTATGAAGAAAATTTTCATCTTACTTTTAAGCCTTTCAGTATTTACAAATTGTAAAAACGATACAAAATCTGCAGAAACAACCATCGAAACAGAAATGGACGTCGCAGGAAAGACAGCAAAACAAAACGATGGTTTGACTTTATTGGCAGGAGAATTCATCTACTATGCAGATGCCGCAGTATTACAAGTGGGGAGTTCTGTCTATGGAGTGGACATCGACGACAAAATGCACGAATTGTACAATATGGGCAAAGACTATAGAAAAGAGGCAACAGATGGTATTGCCGTACAAGTTCGTGGAAAGATAAAAGCAAAACCTCAAGGAGAAGAAGGTTGGCCATTTAACGTGGAAATAAAAGAAATAGTAAGTGTTAAGGCTCTAGATGCCAAAGCAAACGAAGTCATTAAAATAGGACAATAATACGATGTTAAAAATAAACAATCTACACGCAAGTGTTGAAGACAAGTCAATTTTAAAGGGAATCAACCTTGAAGTAAAAGCAGGGGAAGTTCATGCCATAATGGGTCCCAATGGATCTGGGAAAAGTACATTGGCCTCTGTTGTCGCTGGAAAGGAAGACTATGAGGTAGAAGAAGGAGAAATCACTCTCGAAGGTGAGGATTTAAACGATTTGGCTGCAGAAGAACGTGCACACAAAGGGATCTTCCTATCGTTTCAATACCCTGTGGAAATACCAGGGGTTTCCGTTACCAACTTTATAAAAACCTCTATCAACGAAAATCGAAAAGCCCAAGGGCTCGAAGATATGCCTGCAAAGGACATGCTTAAGATGATTCGTGAAAAAGCAGAACTTTTGGAAATAGACAGAAAGTTCTTGTCCCGTTCACTTAACGAAGGGTTCTCTGGTGGAGAAAAGAAACGTAATGAAATTTTCCAAATGGCAATGTTGGAACCAAAATTGGCCATTCTGGATGAAACCGATTCTGGATTGGACATCGATGCCTTGAGGATAGTTGCCAACGGTGTGAACAAATTGAAATCCAAGGACAACGCCGTAGTCGTAATTACACATTACCAACGTTTGTTGGATTATATCGTTCCAGATTTCGTACACGTATTGTACAACGGTAGAATTGTAAAGTCTGGAGGAAAGGAACTAGCGCATGAGTTAGAAGAAAAAGGCTACGATTGGATTAAAGAAGAAGTGGACGCATAACCTCAATGGTTCGTAGTAACTGATTTGCAACTAACAATTGCACGATCAATTTTTGGTTACTCGAAAAAAACAAAAAATAGTAAGCAGTCTATTAATGAAGTAAATTGATTTTTACCAAGCTTAAAGACTGAAAACTGAATACAATGGATTTAAAAGAAAAATTAGTATCATCCTTTTTGGCATTTGAAAACCGTGTTGATGTGGATTCACCTATTCATGACATAAGAAGCGAAGCCATAAAGACATTTGAAACTGTTGGCTTTCCTACCAAAAAGGAAGAAGCTTGGAAATACACATCCCTAAAAAGCATTTTAAAAGAAGATTATAGCGTGTTCCCAAAGCAAGAGAATGCATTGGATTACAAAGACATAAAAAAGTACTTCATTCACGATATAGACACTTACAACATTGTATTTATAGATGGCAAGTATTCATCTCACTTGTCGCAGACAACACATGACAAGATAGATGTATGTCTAATGTCTTCTGCTTTGAACAAGCCAAAATATAAAGCTATCATTGAAAATCACTTCAATAAAATAGCGACAAAGGATAGCTTGACTTCCCTAAACACGGCATTTTCCGACGAAGGAGCATACATTCACATACCAAAAGGCAAACTTGCAGAGAAACCAATTCAAATCATACATTTCTCCACAGGAAACGAGTCGGCTTTAATGTTACAACCACGTAACCTCATTGTAGTGGACGAAAATGCTCATGTGCAGATAATAGAACGTCACCAAAGTTTAACGGACAATCCCGTATTGACCAATAGTGTTACCGAAATATTTGCAGACAAGCGTGCCATCGTGGATTATTACAAAATTCAAAATGACAACTCAAATGCTTCTTTGATAGACAACACCTTCATCAATCAGAAAGATGACAGCCATTGTTTGGTGCATACCTTTTCATTTGGAGGCAAATTAATACGCAACAACCTAAACTTCTACCAAAATGGTGAGCATATAGACTCAACGATGAAGGGAATCACCATCATTGGAGACAAGCAACATGTGGATCATAACACGCTAGTACACCACATAGAACCAAATTGTGAAAGCCATCAAGATTACAAAGGTATTTTTGGGGACAGTTCGACAGGTGTCTTCAACGGTAAGGTAGTCGTTGAAAAAGAAGCACAAAAAACAAATGCCTTTCAAGCCAACAACAACATCTTGGTAAGTGACAAGGCTACCATAAACACCAAACCCCAATTGGAGATCTTCGCAGACGATGTAAAATGTTCTCACGGTTGTACCATTGGTCAATTGGATGAAAGCGCCATGTTCTACATGCGTTCAAGGGGTATCCCTAAAAAAGAGGCTAAAGCCCTTTTAATGTATGCCTTTAGCAACAATGTGTTGAGTTCTGTTAAGATCCCTGAGTTGAAACAACGCATTACAAAGATAATTGCCAACAAATTAGGTGTTAACATCGGATTTGATTTGTAACAAAAACACATTTGTGAAGACAAACCGCTAGCTAATCAATGCAAATCAATCAATGAAAAAACTAATTTTACTCGCTACAATTCTACTCTCTTCTATAGGTATTCACGCTCAGGATTTGACTTATGGGGCCACTTTTGGGACCGCATTCTATGACATTGATGGAGACCAAGGAGTGTTTTCATCTGGAGAGTTATCTAAAATACCTATAAACCTAGGTGGACACATAAATTATAAGTTAAATAATCACTACGGTATTAAAACCGCATTGACTTTAAGTTTTGCAGAAGAAGATTATGATTTGAGGTCATTGATAAATAAGCTTGCAATTAAGAAGACTACCCTTAATTTAACACCACATTTTAAGTTTGACACTAATGGGAACTATAATAAAGGCTTTTATTTATTAGCAGGACCAAGACTTTCATTTATTTTAAGTTCAAAAAGTGACGATGGTGATAGTTTAGATGATTTTTATAAAAGCACCGCTTTTGGAATACAATTTGGGTTTGGCATGGATTTCTTAGATCATTTTTCTGTGGAACTCATTGGAGATTATGGCCTTTCAGATTACTTGGACTTTGAAGAGAACACTAATGTTGCTGGGGCATATCTTAACCTTAATGTAAATTTAGAATCACTCATTAATAAATAAATGAATACAACATTCAATATACACGACATAAGAAAAGATTTCCCTATACTTCAACGTCAAGTTAACGGTAAACCTTTGGTGTATTTTGATAATGCAGCAACTTCGCAGACACCACGACAAGTGATAGATGTCATTGTGGATTATTATACCAACTACAATGCAAACATTCACCGTGGTGTCCATACCTTGAGTCAAGAAGCCACGGATAAATACGAACAGGCCAGACAAACGATTCAAAGGCATTTCAATGCCAAATATGTTCATGAGGTCATTTTTACTTCTGGAACCACCCACAGCATTAATCTGGTAGCCAATGGATTTTCAGCGCTATTGGAGAAAGGTGACGAGATCATCGTCTCTGCTTTGGAACATCATAGCAACATCGTTCCATGGCAAATGCTTTGCGAACGTACTGGAGCCATTTTAAAGGTAATACCAATGAACCAGCATGGTGAATTGGAAATGGATGCTTATGACGCCTTGCTTTCCGAAAGCACGAAATTGGTCTTTGTCAACCATATTTCCAATGCCTTGGGCACCATAAACCCAATAAAACACATTATAGACAATGCTCACCAAATAGGTGCAGCTGTCCTCATAGATGGAGCACAAGCATGTCCTCACATCAAACCGGATCTCCAAGATCTGAATGTAGACTTCTATGTTGCTTCTGCACATAAGATTTGTGGTCCAACTGGTGTTGGCATATTGTACGGAAAAGAAGAATGGCTCAACAAGCTCCCTCCATATCAAGGAGGAGGAGAAATGATAGCAGAAGTCACGTTTGAAAAGACGACCTATGCTGGACTACCTCATAAATTCGAGGCTGGGACACCTAACATTTGTGGAGGCATTGCCTTTGGTGCTGCCTTGAACTATATGAACGCCATTGGTTTTGAAGCCATTGCAGACTATGAAAATGAGCTTTTGGACTATGGAACCGAAAAGCTTTCTGAGATTGAAGGCTTGAAAATCTACGGAACTTCCAAGAACAAGACCTCCGTAATATCATTTAATCTGGAAGGTATTCACCCGTACGATGTTGGCTCCATTCTAGACAAATTGGGAATAGCTGTACGTACAGGACATCATTGTGCACAACCCATAATGAACTACTTTAACATCCCTGGTACCGTTAGAGCTTCTTTTGCCTTTTACAATACCAAGACTGAAATTGACACTTTGGTTGAAGGTGTAAGGAAAGCAAAAATGATGCTGTCTTAATTCCACTCCCTTTTCCATACTCTTTTCACATCATAAATCATTCAACAAATAGGTGCCCTTAAAAAAGGACACACCGAATGAATATTCACATATTAACATTTTTTTAGTTATTTTTTTATATATTCAGTAAATATTTAACCAAACAATCTAAATAAATTATGAAAAATTACTTTCTAGCAATGGCTTCCATAGCCATGCTCTTTTCGTCATGCTCTAATGACAAAAATGAAATTACCAATGGAAATCAATCAAAAGTAGACATGTCAGATTTTTACGTTTACACGGATGCCAGTGTAGATGAAGCACAAAGGCTAGCTGAAGGAAGAAATGTATGTCATTCTATGGTAAACTTGAATCGTCAGCTAAATGAAAATCCAGAGTTAGAAAAGAAGATGTATGATGTAGAATATCATACACGTTCATTCAAAGCAACCAACAAGCCTGGAAATGGTGGCGGTGGCAACCCAAATGGAGGAGGTTCTGGAGATGTTGATGAATTACCAATTGACGATGGTCTAGGAGTAATTAACATCCCTGTCTATGTACACGTTATATATAGCAACTCCAATGAGAATATCAGCAATGCACAGATAACTTCACAAATAACTGTCTTGAATGACGATTTCAGAAAAACGAATAGCGATGCCAACCTATTGCCATCAGAATTTGACAATGACATTACAGATTCTGAAATAGAATTCACATTGGCAGGAACATACAGACATTCTGATTCCAAATCATCTTGGGGAACCAACGATGCCGTAAAAGCAGCATATCCACCAATATCTCCGTCTACACACTTGAACATATGGGTATGTAACATAGGTGGAGGAATTTTAGGATACGCACAATTCCCTGGAGGATCCCTATCAACAGATGGTGTTGTAGTCGGAACCCAATATTTTGGAAACACTGGATATGTAGCTGCCCCTTTCAACGGAGGTAGAACTACAACTCATGAAGTGGGACACTATTTGAACTTACGTCATATTTGGGGAGATGGAAGATGTAACAGAGATGATTTTGTTGCAGATACTCCAAAATCCGATGCTCCAAACTATGGTTGCCCTTCATATCCAACTGTAAATTGCAAATCAAATGACATGACCATGAATTATATGGACTATGTAGACGATGCATGCATGTATATGTTTTCAGATGGTCAAAGAAACAGAATGCGAGCACTCTTTGCAGCTGGAGGATCAAGAGAAGACATGCTTAATTAGCCAACAAAGATTAATTAAAAACCTAAAGACGCCAACTTTGGCGTCTTTTTTGTATATTAAATTATACAATGACAAAATTTAATGTTATGAAGACAATTACCATGTTACTATTTACAATACTTTTAAATGCTTGTGGAGGCGCTAAGGAAGCAACTGCCAATGCCACCAACACGAACGAACAACTTGAAAAATCAGAAATGGTCACAAAAAAAACACAAGAAACAGAAAAGGTGATCATAGAATATTCAGCAATTACTCGTGGTAGCTTCTATGTTTTGAAAATAAACGGAAAGAAAGTATCTACACAAAATAGCCCCAATGAAAAACCAACTTTCAAGGCTGTTGGAGAAGACAATTGGAAAGCCCTGATGCAATTGGTCGATGACATCGATTTGAATGCAATGGAAAAAATGAAGGCGCCTAGCGAAAAGCGATTTTATGACGGTGCAGCCATTGGAGAGTTAAAAATCACGAAAGATGGCAAAATTTATCAAGTCCCTAATTTTGACGCAGGAAACCCTAATGAACGTGTTTCTGAGTTAATTAACAAAATGTTGGCTATTGCCAAGGACAAAGAGTAGACTTCATCACTTGAATTCCTTATTTTTGCAAAGTAAAATTCAACTGAGATGCAAAGCATACAAGAAATACAAGATGAAATAATTGACGAATTCTCAATGTTTGAAGATTGGGAAGAGCGTTACCAATATATGATAGATCTTGGTAAGGAATTACCTTTGATTCAACCTCAATACAAAACAGAAGACAATATAATAAAAGGCTGCCAAAGCAAAGTGTGGGTACATGCAGAAATGAACGAAGACAAAATTGCTTTCACAGCAGACAGTGATGCTATAATCACTAAAGGCATAATAGCCATTTTGATACGCGTGTTTTCAGACCAACACCCAAAAGAAATTATTGATGCAAACACGGATTTCATTGATCAGATCGGCTTGAAAGAACACTTGTCTCCTACACGTGCCAATGGTTTGGTAAGTATGATCAAACAACTCAAGATGTATGCCATCGCATACCAAACACAACTTAACTAGATTTTTGCTTCTTAATAAACAAGAATTTAAAATAAAAATTAAAAAGCGTCCCTAAGTCATGGGAACGAAAACAAGTTTTCCGATGAGTGATACAACAATAGATACAGCAGAATTAGGTGAGAAAATCGTAAAAGTTCTAAAAACCATTTACGATCCAGAAATACCTGTAGACATATATGAATTGGGATTGATTTACGATGTTTTCGTGAATGAAGACCATGATGTAAAAGTCCTTATGACTTTGACTACTCCAAATTGTCCAGTTGCAGAAACATTGCCATTGGAAGTTGAAGAAAAAGTAAAGTCTCTAAAAGATGTCAAGGACGCAGAAGTGGAAATCACTTTCGACCCTCCTTGGACACAAGATTTAATGAGTGAAGAGGCAAAACTTGAACTTGGAATGCTTTAAACTCACAAATATCATAAGACTCTATACATCCAATACGAGTCAAGGCATTATTTTATATGGCAGAAGAAATAGTTAATCGCGTAGCGAACAGCAAATTGATGGTTATTGATCTTGAGGATTATTATCCTAATGGCAATCGCGTTGTATTCGATGTTAAAGATTGGCTCTACGAAGGATTCGTCTTACGAGAGAAAGAATTCAGGTTACAAGTGAAACAATATGATTGGTCACAACACGAAGGAGATTACATTGCCATTACCTGTAGTACAGATGCCATAATCCCAGCTTGGGCTTTTATGCTTGTCACAATTCAATTGGAACCTTATGCCAGACAAGTCATTCTAGGAGATTTGGTCACTTTGGAAACTGCCTTGTATCAAGACATCATAAACAATTTGGATATCGCCCCCTTCAAAGGGAAGCCCATAATCATAAAAGGGTGCTCTAAAAAACCCGTTCCCACAAACGCTTATTTAATGCTATCCAAAAGGCTCAAACCATATGCAAAATCCATAATGTTTGGAGAAGCATGTTCTTCCGTTCCTTTATTCAAAAGCTGATAATCGGTTAAAATTGTATTTTATCGATTAAACTTCTTGCCGTTTTTCATGTTCATTTCCAAAAGGATATTTTAACATATTTTTGCATCATCAAATTATTAAGAACATGAAAAAAATACTTTTACTATCTGCATTTTTTATTGGAATGGCTTCAATGAATGCACAAGATGAATCTGCCACGGATGTGACAAAGCAAGGATGGAGTAGATCTGGGAACATCTCATTTTTATTCAACCAATCTTCATTTAACAACTGGACTGCTGGTGGGATAAACAACATTTCCGGTACACTCGGTTTAAATTACGATTTCAATTACGTAAAAGGAGATATCGTTTGGGACAATAAACTTATCGCCTCCTATGGTATCACAAAAATCGAAGGTTCTGAAAAGCAAAAAACAGATGATCGTTTGGAGTTGAATTCTTTATTAGGTAAAAAAGCCAGTGGATATTGGTTTTACTCAGCCTTCTTAAACTTTAAAACTCAAATGGATTCTGGTTTCGATAGTGAAACTGATGAAAAAACAACTCACTTCTTCTCTCCTGCCTATTTGCAATTCGGTCCAGGTATGCTATGGAAAAAAAGTGACAACTTGAAAGTAAACATCGCACCTGCAACTGCAAAAATGATTTTTGTACATGATGAATTCACTGCTGTTCCTACTGCGCTGGCAAGTGCCTTCAACGAGGCTGGTGGATACTTTGGTGTAGAGGCAAATGAAACTTCTCGCTTTGAATTAGGTTTTGCCCTTGGAGCATATTACAAGTTGAAGTTGATGAAAAACGTTTCTATGGAAAACATTTTAAACCTATATTCCAATTACTTGGAAGACCCACAAAATGTAGATATCGATTACACGATGAATTTAGTTATGACCATTAACAAATATTTATCTGCAAACTTGGCATTTCAAACCATTTACGATGACAATGCATTTAAAGGCTTTCAAACTAGAGAAGTATTCGGTTTGGGTATAAACTACGGATTTTAGAAAAACCATTAAAAAACACTTCCTAACGAGTATTCAAGAGGAAGTTTGCTTAACTAAGTATAAAAAAACAGAGCGACACATACATCGCTCTGTTTTTTATTCCATGAAGTCCGATGACAGGCTTCATACAAAACCTTCTTCTCCATATCCTATAAAATAAAAACCAGCTTCAAAAAGATATTGAAGCTGGTTTAAAAGACTTATTCGTTGTGTTTATAAAATATTCTTCTATTGGTTTTGAGGACCACCGCTTTTAATCAAAAACTCCGAGCGACGGTTCAATTGGTGCTCTTCCTCTGTACACTTGGTACCACAATCCACAGCCAATTCATTCTCGCCCTTTCCAGCTCCAGAAATTCTTGCTGCATCTATTCCTTTTGAAATAACATACTGCACCGTGGTCTTTGCTCTACGATCTGATAACTTTTCGTTATATGATGCCGAACCTCTACTATCCGTGTGAGAAGCTGCGTAGATTACCATATCCGGGTACTTGTTCATCACTTGTACCAACTTGTCCAGTTCGAAAGCGGCTTGCGCAGTCACATTGGACTTGTCGTAATCAAAATAGATAGGATTCAACTCCACCTTGTCCTCTACGATTAAAACCTCTATAGGATCCAATGCCATGGTTACTTCTACTTCTTCTTCCGAAGTACCTTCAATGTCCATCTTCTTACTTTCGTACTCGGCCATAGTCACCTCCAATTCAGTTTCCGTTTCACATTCGACAATGAACTCCACCAATCCTTCAGCATTTGTATTCTTGGAGGAAAGCTTGTTCCCTTGGTTGTCATAAAGTGTGGCAGTTGCCCCAGCCAATATTTTTCCCGTCTTGTTATCCGTTATCTTCGCCGCTATCAAAACATCACATATTGGTTGTAATTTCTTAACTCCATAGATATCATCACTTCCTTTTCCACCTTCCCTGTTCGAAGAAACGAATCCTTCTCCTGTTTCGTCATTTACCGAGAATGCAAAGTCGTCACCGTTGCTGTTTATCGGTATCCCTGCATTACGTATTGGTGCTATCTTACCATCTATCTCCTTGGTGTGAAATACATCCATTCCTCCCAATCCCAAATGTCCTGTCGACGAAAAATACAACGTATTGTCCTGTCCTATGAAAGGAAACATCTCTTGACCTTCGGTGTTTATCTTTTGTCCTAAGTTTACTGCTTCTCCTAATTGCCCGCCATTTCCTATGCTAGCTTTATAGATGTCAAACTTACCGTAACCTCCTGGCTTGTCCGATGCAAAGTACAGCGTCTTCCCATCCTTGCTCACCGATGGGTTCTTAATGGAATAGTTCTCGCTGTTAATAGGCAAGGCTTCCACGTTCTTCCACTCATCCCCGTCCTTTGTGGCCTTGTACATATGCAGGACACTAAATTTCGTATTGGTTATAGAATCCTTCTCATAGATGTCCTCATGGAAGCTCTCTCTAGAGAAATACATAGTCTTTCCATCTGGTGTAAAAGCCACGATCCCTTCGTGGTGCTTCGTATTGATATCGTTGCTTAGCAATTCCTCACCTTGATATGTGCTATCACTAGCTATGGTATATTGGTAAATGTCCAAAAATGGTTGTTCATTCCATCCATAGCTCTTTCTAGAATCGTTTCTCGCAGAGGTTATGTATAGTTTTCCTCCTTGTAAGGTTCCTCCGAAGTCAGATGTGGCTGAGTTGATGTCCAAATTCTGAACGTTAAACTTCTTCCCTCTCTCCAATATCTTAGGTAGGTAGTTAGGGTTGGCATTGAACGCCATAGCCCTATCATCGCTTGGCCTCATTGTAGCAAACTTCTGCATGGCAACATTGGAGGCTTCATATTTCCCGTTGGCCTTCAACATTTGCGCATACTTGTAGGTCATCTCCGCATCACTCGAACCATCGAGTGCCTTGGCATACCAACGCTCCGCTTCTACGGTATTGAATATGTTGTAGTTGGCTTCCGCCAAACGCCCATAGACGTAGGCATCTCCATCACCCTTTTCTACCAATTTGTTATAAGCCTCCACCGCTTCCACGAACTCGAACTTCGCAAAGTGCTTGTCGGCCTTTTTGGT
>CANMCF010000003.1 GCA_947496215.1 uncultured Bizionia sp. | reverse complement strand
TATAGCAAGTGACCGGGTTTGTTATAGCTTATAATCATAGAGATGCTGGTGACGTTTCACAAAGGGAATCGATCACATATAGGATGCGGAGCAAGTTATATTAAAAGAAAAAAAAGGTGGTTTAAGTAAAAAAATAAAATATTAATTATCTTTAAAGAATTGGACTAGGGCTTTTCATAGGAGCCATTGTTGTAAGCAGTTATCTTTTGTCAATTTTATTAGCTATTTTATTAAGTAATTCAGAAGCTTCTTTCTCCTTATTTTTCTGTTCCTGTATTTTGATTTTTTCATCAAGTATTAATTCAATACCTAATTTTACAGCTGGGAAATATTCCATAGTCTCCTGTTCAGATAACTCGTGTATTCCTTTGCTTAAAATTCCATACATTTTGGCATTATCAACAAGAAATTTCGGTAAATAATTTTTTAGTTCTTTTATTTTTTCACCCATCCTTAATTTACCATACTCTTCTTCATTCCAATCCTCTTCAATTTTCATTGCTTGCTGATGAGCTTCTTCAATTAGCACCTCGAATATTCGTCTTAAATAAACGAATGAACCAATTCCAACTCCGTGTGATATAAGTCCGATAGCTCTTGTGTATTCACTGAATTGTTTTTTAAGAATTTTACGATACCTGTTTACATCTCCTTTCATAAGAGAAGC
This sequence comes from uncultured Bizionia sp., assembly GCA_947496215.1. Classification (GTDB taxonomy): domain Bacteria; phylum Bacteroidota; class Bacteroidia; order Flavobacteriales; family Flavobacteriaceae; genus JAHDHI01. The sequence goes on along the minus strand of CANMCF010000003.1, from coordinate 261,359 downwards.
AATAGTTGGGAATTGTCCAATTTTGATTATTCCCTCAAATTCAGGAAGAACTTTATAAATTATTTCAATTTTGTGCTCTGCATTTCTTGTGCAGGTAAGAGTAAAACCTAAAGTTTTTCTGGTAGCCATAAACCAACTCGTATCCCAAGTATTCGGAACTTTGTCTATTCTCTGAAATGTACTTTCTTTTGCACATTCTACACAATATCCATCAACTTTCCCTTGGAAACAAACTATGTTTTGTACTTCAAGTTCTTTACCTTCTGTTCCCTGAAATTCTGCATTTTCTATTTGAGCATCCTCGTCTTTCCAAGAAATTAATTCGTAAAGAGGTGTTTTAAAAGCAAAATCAGTTGGTGATGGTACATTCATTTAGTTTCGGTTTTAATTGCTTACAACTATTGTATAAGTGCAACTAGTTACACTTATTTTCCTTATGCAATATAATTCTTTTTAAAGGGCAATAACAATGGAAAAGGTTGAATTTTCTATAAAAATGGCTTATTGCAACTGTTTGATTTAATCCTAGAAATGGTGGGTTACAATGGTACGAGTATATTAACCGTTAAAAACGGCTAAGGTTAAAATGCTTTTTTATTACGTTTTAAGTTGATTCTTCAGCTTTGAGAAAATCTTATTCTACAAAATCCACCTCTTATAATAAAAAATCACGGCCTTGTGCCATTCCCTCTGTAAATCTTTAAGTGTATTTGGATATTTGGAGTGTTATTGAGAACATTAATTGTTTCCAATACATTCAAAAACAGTATTAACAACTTAAAAAAACTATTAAAATGGGAATTGTAAAATCTACTATTTATTCAACAACGGCAAAAGAAGCGATGACTCAATTAAATTTCTCTACTGATTTTCAGGGGTCTACTGCAAGTGTGACAATTGATCTTGTAAAAAGTGGAACTGTAGTAAAAACGGCTACCTACAATTTAGATAAAGATAACTTGATAGAAAAAGTCTCTCTAGATGCTCCCGACATGAATTCTGAGGGAACGGTTACTTTGGCTACCAATGCAAATTCAGTTGTATTCTCTGGAGTTTGCATTTGGGGAAATGTGGTGTCTTTTAGAACTGAAAATGTTGCTATAGCTTACAGATAGAAGCTTAAATGGCATTTTGTGAAAAGAGGAGATGTTTATGGACATTTCCTCTTTTGTCATACGATAAAGACAAATTGACGTTTGTCTTTGTTGGCAAATGGTCTTTTAAATTTCACTTAGTTCTTTTTTATGGATTTTGTTCCATCAACAAATAATTACCTACCAATAAATCTTTTTTAGACAATGATTGGAGGAAATCAATGTTTTTAGAATTAAAAACCATTGCAGAACAATAAAATAGCCTACCATATTTTAGTTTCCTTTCTCCCTAATGGTCTTGAAATCATTAGACTCTAATTGTCTTTGATACACATCACCTTTTTCAAGATACCTTAGCCAGTCCTGTCCAACTTCTGAAGAATGAATGGAATCTATGTTAACATTTGGTAAGGCAACTCTTGTAATGCCAATTATGGGAATATTGTTTACTTCTTCCTCTGTAGGTTGTTGTATCCAACCTGGTTCATTTGAAAAAAAAGTACGGACAATATTTTCATACTCCTCAACAGTATGAGTGTCATGTTCTAATCCATCTGTGACAAAAGCCATGGTTTCAATGTCTTCAATGGAGAATTTTAGATTTCCGAAGATGGAATTAGTGCTATGTGTTGGAGTAGTCAAAACCTCAGATTCTACTCCTGAACCATATACATTCGTTATATAATCTGCCCATTTGGAATTGAATCCACCGGCTTCGCCTTTTAAATGTGTGACCCAAAACTCCTTTAAAGGGCCTACTTCATTAAGGAATAGACTAACCTCTTCCTTTGTCTTGGCAATGGATTCTGAAGTTTCTGGACAGATCAGAGGATTATACCAAGAAAAATTATTCAGAGACTTGGTGTTGTCGTAGTGATAGTTTCCAATTCCGTTAAATACTCTTCTATTTGCAAAGTCGCTTTGGGAAATTGTCTTGTTGGTAGTCGCATTGTTGGGAATCAAACCAGTATCCCTATCATTGGAATCGGCATCCCAAAGACACATTCCATGCACAAAAACATTAGATGGTTTGAAGATGACGACCAAAGTGGTTCTCTTTCCTGGCAAAGGAAGGTTTTCGGGACTGAATGGATCGCTATATTTGTAAAAGTACCATAACACTGGGTATTTGTTTCTATTTAACAAGCTGGCAGAATAGGTGGGGCCATTATTGGGTAACAAGCCTCCTAGGTTTATCGTCTTTTCAGAATTTGGAGGTATGTCCGATTCAGAAAGAACGATATTTCCTATCGCATCTTTTAACTCTTTTAATGTGATGGGATGCACTCCATCCTCTGCTCGAGTTAATATTCCGCACTCCGAATAAATTTTGAAAACTTTTTCTGAAATTGTCATCTTTGGTTTTTTAGTGAAATCTATAATGAACTAGGCTATTTTATATTTTCGAATCCCGTAAATAACTTGGGAATGAATTGCATACGTCTTTAAGTCTACAAACCTTGATTTTGGTATGATAGACAAGTAAGAGCATAAGAGAGAAATAAGGTTAGTATTACTATTCCAATTGTGGTAGCAATGGGTGTTAGAAATTCCATAGGGTATTTTTTTGACTTGTTACAGCAAAGGTGTAATGGCAATTCCCATTATACTACGATATCTATGCCGATATGTTTTTTTGTATCACAACAAACCTAAAAAAAATGTAGGGTGACACTTATTGAAGGCCATAAGCGATTTTGTTTTATGGCTTCTCCAAAAGTAGTAAATGTTTTGCCGATAGAAAATACGTAGAAATACGTGTATTTTTCATTTGGGATGGAACGTACCTATGTCACAATGCATTTTTGAAACTCAAAATGATTGACTGGAAAGGTCATTTTACTGGATGCCATTACCTTCCTCTTCATTGTTATTTGTGTAAGGGCAACATCCATCAATTGATTTTTTATGGTATCGGTATTTTTTTTGTGACCCTACAGCTCTTTCTTTGGAGGGGTTACTTTATGTTTCATTCCTGCCTACATTGATGAATACACACTTCAAGAAAATGTTACCCTTACAAAGAGGTCGTTTTTATTGAGAAAGTTTGAACTCTCATGTTACTTCATTGTGGGGCTTCTCTCAGGTTGGATGGAAAAATAACCTATCATTTCAATCAAAATCAAAAAAATGAATTTTTCAATCTAATTTTTTCAAAATGACGAATGCCGAGTAAAAGAACAAACGCAAATTTGGATGAATGACTAAAATCATCAGGGATAGCTTCATGTGCAAGGGAAAAGATTTCCAGTGAAATATGCGGAAATTGATTCTTTTTTGACTAATCAAAGAAGAATTAAACATAATAACTCTATGAAAATTTTAGAAAACCAAGCAGTTCTAATTATGGAAGGCTTATATGACCATTCGATTTATTGCTTTGTCTGAACAATCTTGTAATATGCTTTCAACAAAATATTTAAAAGAATGAATCACTTCATGTTGAACTCTGGATGTTTTTGGAAAAATGAAGAAATCTTAGGAAGGTTGGAAGTTAATAAGTTCAAGTTTTCATCACTATATAATTTTGTGCTAATCCCTGGGATAAAACTTAGTCTTGGGTTATTGAAATCGACACACCCCATAGACCAATTGGAAAATAGGTAGTTACTTATTGAATCTTGAAAAATAATTTTTATTATAGAGTGGCGTTTATCTTTTTTAATTTTAGAAAATAGGTCGTTTAACAATTCCGTTTCTCCTTCGATTATCTGAAGAAAGTAAGGCGCTTGATAAAACAGGAACCCGTAAATTTCATCAATAGAATTGTATGCACGAGACTCGTGCAATAAATCTAATAATTCTCTTTCACTCAATGGGTTGGTAGCTTCGCTAAAATAGACTATACGACTTTGATGCAAATTCAAATGTTTAAGAGCTTTTGTAAGTTAACAAAAAAATCTTATAAAAACTAAAGATGCGATTTCTTTAGATGAAGTGAAGTGTTTGGTGCAAAAGCCATTATATCATATAGACATGTTTTGTTTTATGCTTTATAATCTTACTATGTTTAACTCTATCCACGGATTTACAGTATAAAAACTCAATTTAAGAAATGATTGGGAAAAACATCAAATTTCTCAATGTGAATTCCATTGCAATGTAACCAAATAGAAACCCTCGATTTTTGTTCTATAATGTCAAACTTCACTTTTCAAATGATGCTATCGTCAGGTTTAATAACTGAAGAACCCATTTCATAGTCAACTTTTCTTTTCCATCACAAAATTTGTCAATTCGTTTATGAGTACTATTCCAACCGAAACTACAGATAGAATTACGGCAGAAAGTGTCCAACTTCTCACTCCTAAATTTCCAGTATGCTCTTTGAGAAAAGCAACAACAGCAATTATTCCAGCAATCAGCATTAACATTCTGAATAGAATATTTAGATGCTTTGATAGTTTATGATTCATTTTTAAATCGCATTTGAATGAAACGATATTTAACAATGAAATAAATAGTATATATATGTGATTCGCCCTTATTTGCATTCTCATTACGTGATTGTCCAGATGCTCGGGTTTAAAATATTCCGCCATATAATAACCAGTTGCTAGAAATCCAACAAATAATGCTAGTCCAAAGTATAAGTTTATCTTTTTCAATTCTATTTGTTTAGTACTTTAATATGATTTTCAAGTTTTTATAAAAATAGGGGACTTATTTTTTAAGCAGGATTGTGTATGTCGTATTTTTGTATGGTTGGTTGCATTGGCTAGAACTAAGTTAACAAAAGAAAACAAACACAGAGGAATATCCTGTGGGTTTTCCGATTAAACACAGAATAGGCAATTGGCCATGCACATTGTTAGCCTCTGGCTTTTTCTTCAAATTCTGGACAGTCCAATCGAATTTCCTTACTCAATAATTCCTTTTGAAGTAAATTACAATAATCAACCTGGTTATTTTTCTCATAGAATTTACAGCCATAGCAAGTTCTTTGAATGCTTAAAATTCCGTTGCTATTTAATTTGTAAATCAGTTGACTTAAAGTTTCGAATAAACTTTCTAATTCAGATTGTGAAAAATTATTGACTTCCTTCTTTAAAGGGTTAGAGAAGTCATTTGTTCGAGAGACAATGTCATTTCCTAAATCCGACAATGATATTGAATAACTTCGACTATCTGATGATGAAAAATCTTTTATAATAAGCTTTTTCTTGTCCAAAATTCTAACAGCATCACTTACAGTAGGTTTTGTGACATTAAATTCCTTGGCAAGATGGCTAACATTACACAAGTTCTGTTTATGGAATGCTATGAAAATGAGTATTTGAATTTGAATTGGGCTTAAACCAACTATTTTAGCTTTTTCCCATAGCAATATTTTAAATACCTCTGAAACTCGTTCCAAACCTGCAACGATTTTACTTGAAATGTCCTTTTCTTGTTGTTTTGGATTAAATGTACTTTCCTTCATAAAAAAGCCTGTCGAAATTTGTTCGACAGGCAAAGTTAGTAATCCTAATTAAATTAACTGCAATTTTCCATTTCTATAATGGAATATCCCTTTTGTTCAATAGACAAGATAATATCTTCAGTTGCTTGTTCAATATGACAAAGGCTGCATTCATTCGCTGATACTTGATTTGTTAGAAAAGGTTTGGTTTTCAAATAAGCCTTACCATAGTCAAATACTGTTTTTTCATCCGTTACACTTTTTGGCACTAAAATATCAAAATGCATAACTTTACCATCTTCTCTTCTTACAAAGGTGTCCCATACTGCTATTTTCATAGTATTACTTTTTTACTTTATACGGTAAAGACAAATCTCCACTTGCAACGCTAAAAACTTCGTAAACGCCCAGCATTGGAAGATTTTCATTGCTAGTATTTACTTGCATGAATGCTGTTGCACCATCATAGTTGAAATCCGTTTGGTTGTTCATTCGATAATCTGGAACTATAACCTTAATAGTATTGCTTTTAGTAGTAACAGGATAGCCTGGTGAGTCCATATACATTGGCATTCCTGGATTAGTTGGTGGCAGCACAACTGTTTTATCTGCCTTTTTAAATTGTTTTACTGAAAGACCACCTGCAATTCGTCTATCCTTAAGAAGTATAACCCAATGTGGATGCCAAACAACACCATCATTATTATATATTTGGTCGTGGTTCTCATCCCACAAGGGGGTATCGTCAAAATCGGGATGAGATGTTAGGGCAAGTGCTACAATACCATCTGTTTGATTAAAACCAACATCTGTTGATTTTAAACTAGTTGGAAATACATATCCTAAAACTGGTGCGCCATCAAGCTGTCCAACTTTTGTCGGTATTGTTTTTCCTGCTGTTCCATTGACACTTATTTCCCAAATAGTAACTCCGAGATTGGGTTCGTGAGTTACGATTACCTTATTGATTTTGAAGTCTTCATTTTTATACCCACTTTCCTGCGCACAAGATTTACCAGTACTTAAAAGTAATGTTGCTGAAAATAATAATAGTATTGATTTCATTTTGAATTGTTTTAATAAGTTAGGACTCTATTTTAAATTAGGAGTCCTAACTGTATGGTTGAAAAAATTATCCCTTTACATCTGCCATAGAAGCACCGAAGTTTATGTGTAATGTGTTGCCATTTGGCGTTACCAAAGCTGGCACTGAATTAACACCTGCTTTTTCGGCTTCAGAAATTCTATTTCTGTCTTCTCCAATATTAACAATTTCAACGTTTTCAGCTCCAACTAAATTAATGATGTCGTGTTCTGCACTTACGCAAACTGAACATCCTGCGTGATAAAAAATTGATTTACTCATTTTATTAGTATTTAATTAATGCACTATTGCTTCGCAAATATAGTAAGGAATCCTAACAATTTGAATCAAAATCAATTTTATTTGAAAATAGAGAAGTTCATATTTTAGAAAAGGAGTAGATGGGGTGTAAGCTTCCCCTAATTAGAACTGTTTAAAAGTAGAATAATTAGTTTTAACTTTAAACACAAAAAGATGAGGAAGAGTAAATTTTCACCCGTACAGATTTCAAAGATTTTAAAGGAGTTTGACACTGGCAAGTCCGTTATGGAGATTACACGTGACCACGGCGTAAGTTCAGCTACGTTTTACAAATGGCGTTCCAAATATGCTGGGATGAATTCCAAAGAGCTTAAACGTCTCAAGGAGCTTGAAGAGGAGAACCGTCGTTCTATATTGGCCAAATAGCACAACTCTTTAATTAGATAGGCGTAACCAGTACACATCGTTTTTTTTTGTTTAAGTAATTTTTTAAAAGCGATTCTCTTGTATTCGTTATTCCATTTCATAAATGCAATACTATCATCTTTAAACTTTTTTCGTTTGCTGGACACTTTGCGGTGTTGAGAATTGTCGCCTTCGATGTTGTTACAGACCCAAACATAGATTGCCCTGAACTTTTCGACTTGGGTCGATAAATCATTGGTAAGCTCATACGCCAACAAAGGGAGGTTGATCAAGCGGGAACCGTCATTCAATTTGGCTATGTTGTCTGCCTTTGTGAAATCTATCGATTTGAAATCCGAGACTTGGGCAGGCAAGCAATTGTTGAAGATTATAATTAAAAGAATATGAATGCTGGCTTTCATGGAGGTGTAGATCGGTTACTCTTTTTTTGAGTTGTAAACTTTTTTTACAGCTACTTTTCCCATCAATATGCAAGAGTCCATCTCTAAGTTGACTTGCAGTGTAATGTTTAAATCCAAATTTTTGTTTTGGATTACTACCTTCTTGGAGTTCATACCTATGGAACTAAACACTAGAACATCTCCCTTTTTTAGTTTTTCAGGAAACTTGAAATTACCATCAAAATCGGAAGTTGTTCCAATTTTTGTGCCTTCCAAGACAATGTTGACACCAGGGAAAGGGAGTTGGCTTTCACTGACAGTGCCTTTTACGATAATGTTTTTTTCATTGTTGGTATCTTGAAGTCTTGGAGGGTTCTCATCTAATGCTGTAGCTTGCTTTTTGGTGTTTTGAGCATAGCCTTTGGAAAAAGAAAAAAGGGTTATAAAAGCCAACCCTAATCCGCTTATAAAGCTAATTTTGTTTCTTTTTTGAATATTGTGGTTGTAGGTTTTCAATTGCTGACTATTAAATCTACCACATGTGATTAGAGTTTCATTATTTTGAAAGTGATTGATAATTTCTTGCGGAGGCATCTTTGTGAAGTCTATGACTTCCTTTTTGCAAGAACTACAATATCCACCTTTTTTGGTTGAGGAGAATCCGTCGAAACTCTCAGAGCATGGTGTTTTCACCTTTAAGCTAAATTTGTTGTCCATAGTATAGTCTTTTAGTTTATACTTCAAACTTAAATGTTGGATGACTTAAATGAAACAAGGAATTAGTAAACTAGTCATTTCAATTGGTAAAGTACTCTTTTTGCTGAGTAAACAAAGAATGCGGAAAGAGAAGGTGGCTTTGGAGGTGAGTTGGAGGGATTTCTTGTGATTTTTCATGGCTTGATCACTTTTTCCAAGTAGCATCAATGCTTCGGTGCTTAATTTGAAGGCCTTGGCGTCGTCTTTTGCATTCCCTGTAAGCAATAGCTTATACTCTGCTACGATTAGTTTTTGCTTGGGTTGTATCTGTAAGATGTTGATTTAAAGGAGTTAATGATAGGTAGGTAGATGTCCTTTGCATATTTTAGTTCTTGATTAATAAATTTAGAAAAGATCTACAAATAGAGTATTTTTGCAAAACGATGGAGAAAAAGGATCAACATAGATTATCAGATTGGCTGCCAACTACCAATAAAGAGGTTAAGATTAGAGGTTGGGAGGAGTTGGACGTCATCCTATTTAGTGGTGACGCCTATGTAGATCATCCATCCTTTGGCCCTGCTGTGATTGGTCGTATCTTGGAAAGCTATGGACTGCGTGTGGCCATAGTGCCACAACCAAGTGTAAACGACAATCTTCAGGATTTTACCAAACTGGGAACTCCGAGGTTGTTTTTTGGTATTACAGGAGGTTGCATGGATCCCATGGTCAGCAATTATACTGCAAGCAAGAAACGTAGGGACAAAGACGCATATACACCAAATGGAGACATTGGCTTCAGACCGGATTATGCCACAAGTGTATATTCCAACATCTTAAAGGAGAAATTTCCAGATGTACCCGTCTTGATAGGAGGAATAGAAGCTTCGTTGCGTAGAGTGACGCATTACGATTACTGGGCAGACAAATTGATGCCAAGTATCTTGGAAAGCTCCAAAGCAGACATGTTGGTATATGGAATGGGAGAACAACCATTGAGAGAGGTCGTGGAGTTGTTACAAAAAGGCGTGCCTTTTTCCAGTTTGAAAACGATTAAGCAAACAGCTGTTTTAATTGACAAGGGGGAGAAGATGCCAAAAAATTCCAATTGGGAAGATGTTAGCATCAACTCTCACGAGGTTTGTCTAAAGGACAAGAAGAAATTTGCCTCCAACTTCAAGGTAATAGAGCAGGAGTCCAACAAATTGCAAGCGCGACGAATTTTTCAGGACATAGGAGGAAGGACCCTAATGATAAATCCACCTTATCCAACAATGACGGAAGAAGAGATCGATGCTTCCTTCGATCTGCCATATACACGTTTACCACACCCCAAGTACAATAAAAGAGGGCCAATTCCTGCTTTCGAAATGATAAAATTTTCCATTAACATCCATAGAGGATGTTTTGGAGGTTGTAGTTTCTGTACCATTTCCGCACATCAAGGAAAATTCATAGCAAGCCGGAGTCAGGAATCTGTTTTGAAGGAAGTGGATACCGTGGCCAACATGCCGGATTTTAAAGGTTATCTATCTGATATTGGAGGGCCATCTGCGAACATGTATAAAATGAAGGGGAAGATACAATCCATATGTGACAAGTGTGTTGCACCGTCTTGTATTTCGCCAGTTATTTGTAGTAACTTGGACACTTCACACAAGCCTTTGACGGAATTGTATCAAGCGGTGGATAAACATCCAAAGGTAAAGAAGTCGTTTATAGGAAGTGGTATCCGACATGACATGCTGGTTCCTGAATTCAATAAGAATGCAGATCCCAAGGAATTGGACGACTATACGGAAGAGGTTATGACCAAACACGTTTCAGGACGTTTGAAAGTGGCGCCGGAACACACTTCCGATCCAGTTTTGAAATTGATGAGAAAGCCATCATTCACCTATTTTCACAAGTTCAAGGAACGCTTTGACAGGATTAACATAAAGAAAGGACTTAAGCTTCAATTAATACCATATTTCATCTCCAATCATCCAGCTTGCGAGGTGGAAGACATGGCGAACCTTGCAGCCGAAACCAAGGACATGGGTTTTCAGTTGGAACAAGTACAAGGGTTCACACCAACACCGATGACGGTAGCCACGGTAATCTATTACAGTGGATATCACCCATATACCTTGAAGCAGACTCGAACACCGAAAACAAAAAAGGAAAAAGACGAACAACACCGTTTCTTCTTTTGGTATAGACAGGAAAACAAGGACTGGATAAGCAAGACCTTGAATAAGTTGGGTAGAAAAGACTTGTTGAACGTGTTGCTACCAGAAAACGACAAGTGGAAAAAGAACAAGGGAGGAAAACCAAAGCATACGTTTGATGATGCAATTCCTTTTAACCAACGTAAAAACAAGGCCAAATTCAAATCTAACAAGAATGGGAACAAGAAAAGATAGCCTTTAGGATAACATGTTCATAAATAAAAAGCCTTTACGTTTACGTAAAGGCTTTTTTGCAATAATTGCTTGAAGCATCTTACTTCTTTACAAACTTAACGGATAAAATTTCCTTGTTTCCATCATATCCTTTTAGAACATACATTCCTTGGGATAGTTTTGAGACATCCAATGTCGTATTTGGGATACTCAGATTTGTCTTTTCATATAATTCTTGATTCAACAAATTGTATATTTTAATGGATTTCAAGGATACGGTGCCAGAGGTAGCATTGGATATGGTAATCTCACCATCCGTAAGAGTTGGGTATACATTGAAAAGGTTTTCTTCGAAATTGGTCGTACTCAATGTGCCAAGAGACGTTATTTGCAAATGAGGAGGCGCATTCACATCTTCCTTGCTACCAAAGTCGAGCTGGCTTATGGTTGAGGTGGATGTAAGTACAAATGTATACGTATTGTTGCTTTGAACAAGATTGGTTACATCAAATTCATACCAATGGTTGGCCGAAAGATCGTTTAAAGTGCTGTCTGCAGTTCCATAAAGGGGTTTGTTGTTCCATATCATCGTGCTTTCAAGCCAAGAGTTGTCGGATCCCAAATGTACGGTTACATTGTCTATGTCGTCTTTGGCATATAGCTTCAACTTGCACTCGTCGATGCTTCCATTGATTCCTGTGACATCAAATTTCAAATAGGATTCCACAAGGTTGTCCGTAGCGCCTCGTACCCTAAGATATGTACGCTCGGCATAATTGGTGTCTGGAGCCATGGAACGCACGTATATGTCATCCGAAGGGTAAACAATCGTGGAGCCAGGAGTAGCGAAGGCCTCATTGGAATTTTCAGTTTCGTTATTTTCCGTATCAAGGCTCCTAACTACATAATAGTACGTAGTGCCTACGGTAACTGCATTGTCTATATACGTGCTTTCAGTTAGGTTGGAAGCAATTAAGACATGGCCAGTGTTGCTGGTCGTGCTACGATATAGGTTGTATGTATCAAAATTTATTTCAAAGTTGTCACTCCAATCCAATGTAATGGAGGTGTCACCGGCTAAGGCAGATAGGCTGTTGGGAGCAGCAATGGGGTTGTTCAACAACCCTCCAGGGTCGGTATTCAATTCTTGTATTTCGTCGGGAGTCAGAGCGCGACCATAAATCCGGAACTCGTCCATCTTACCTACAAATGGGGAGTATTTTTTTGGTTTGTATGTGCAAATCCCTAGAGCACCAGAGGTATAACGATCTCCTTCTGGTTTTCCTTTTATCATTCCCCCATTGTTTAGTGTTGCATTGCCCACGGCATTGGCATTTACATAGGCTATCATCTTGTTGGTCTCACGATCCACCACCAATGCAATATGGTACCAGGTGTTGGACTGAATGGTTGGACCTATTATTTCCACCACCGTGCCATCATATGCAGAACTGTTTTCCGTGAGTTGCTCGCTAATTTGAAATGTAATCTTGTTTGTACTACCATCTATGAAGATGTTATAGCCACTTATCAATTTGTTGATGGCTGTGGAAGAATTTGAGACTATATGGCAGTTTTTCGAATTGTTTATGGTGTAGTTGTCGGCATTGAACCATATGGATGCCGTATGCCCTTTGCCGAAAGGATCTACAACATCTCCAAAAGAAGCAAATGCTCGAGAGTCGTCCGTGTCGCTGTTGGCATCAGGTAGTTGAGGAAAACTCCATGCATTCCCAGCTATGCCAGTGGTGGTTGAACCTACGAAGTTTTCGGAAGTCGCATTGAAATTGCTGCCAGAGACATCCGTTAGATTGGAACCACCAGTTTCAAAATCATAGCGTAAGAGCAATCCTCCATTGTTGACATCTACTTGAACCCAGGATGTATTGAAAAGAGTTCCATCCGAAATGATGTAGTTGAAGGAATCCCTTCCTTTGAAACCTGGAGCTGGTGTATAGACCAGAGTGCCGTTGTCCATTTCTACCGAACCTCCATGTTGTGAAGTGGCATCGAAAGTGGAAATGCGAACAGGATCCCCGTTGCTGTCAAAATCGTTTTTTAGGATATCGATGGTTACCGGTTGTCCAATGTTCGTGTTTGCCAAATCTGGTGTCGCATATGGATGAACGTTCCACCCATATGCCGCATTGGAGGCAATGGGAAGATTACCGCTAATGCCATTGTCATCCCTAATGTATATGTGTCTTTGGTTTGTGGTAGGGCCAAACCAAGAACCTCCTCCAGACATGATATCCCTAGGGTAGACGAAATGGGCTCCACCCCAATTGTGTGATACCTCATGTTGTAACCCTGAATTCTCATCGAGTCTTACGGGAACCTTGGTGTAGTTTCCTCCATCGAGAGGTGTTCTACTTTGGAAAGCGTTAGGATTGCCTTCTCCTACTTGTGTATAGACTATTTGTTGTACGGGAATGGATAGGGGTTTAATGTTCGATGCACCTGGATTGTCTGCCAAACCTTGACTCTTCCAAGTTGTTTTTACGTCACCGCCACTACTATGTAGATCCGTGTCTTCACGAAGTACGATTCCTGTCAATCTGAATTGCATTCCCAAATCACGTGCAAATTGCAAATCGAGTGCATTGGTGGCAAACTCGAGAATGGCAAACATTTTTTTGAGGCTGCCATTGGCTTTTCCAGAGTCGTTGAACCATTCGGGTTCCACATCGTAGGCAATTTGTAACTTTTTGAAGCCAGATGAAGGAATCAATGACCATCCGTATGGACTATCTCCATTGACAACCGGCCCGGAACCTGAAGAAGGCGTGGGGTAAGGAGCATTGCCAAAGGTGGGGACCCAATCTTGGGACTTGGAATCTATGGATGAATAATTGTAGGCTTGAGATTCAGAAACGGTGAACGAAGCATTGCCATTGTTCAAATCAAGAGTGATGGGGAGGTCATTGATTCCCCACAAGTAGCGGATACCTTCATTAACGAATGCGGACATCGTATTGTTTCCTGGCCAGACGACGGCAACTACTTGGCTATTGGGTTCTTCCAGAACGATACCTCTGTAGGTACGTACCGGATAGTTGCTTTGATTGAGTGTTATTTCATTGAAGTTTGCAGGATCTGCACCTTCCGGGGCAGCAGCAGAATTATAACTTTGTTCATCGACATAGAGTTTGCAATGATTGGGGTCTCGGACATCGTATTTTTCCAATTCCATGGTAACCAAACCTCCGTCATCACCACGGGGAACTTGTATTGTGATGGTGTTGGGTAAGGTTTGTGCTTTGAGTTGGTTAAAGACAATACTTAAAACTAGTACTAGGAGAACAATGGGAGTTTTATTCATGGTTGGTAATTTTAATTGGTTGTTTTTATATAAGATTTTAAGCAGAAAAGAGCTTAATCATAATAGATGTAATATATATACGTAGATTTTAATACGTTCATATCATTTTATTTACAACCCGTATCAATTCATATGCATTGGCTTCTGGTTTATACGTTAAATCCAGAAATAGCAAATTTGCTTGATCTTGGGCTGTGTTTTTTATGTAATCACAACATTGTCAGTGTTGTATTTGGGCGTGTGGTGGCTTTTTTGTTTCTGTTTCGAACTAAAAAATGGCATACCAAGATTGGTAGAATCCAATGGGAAAAGAATAACGGGAGGTTTATTCATAATCATTGTTTTTAAGGTTGTGTCATTACACCTAAGCAGTTGACCGTTAATTTGCTAGCGAATTATTGCAAATTGTTAATTTAGAAGATAAGGGTAGTATAAATATAATGCTTTTTTTTGAAACTTGTAATTATGTCCATTTTTTGCTTGAAACGTGGATATGGCTTTTCAAGGAGTCTTGGTTGTGGGGATATTGTTATTGGGGGCTTTTCCCAATTTACATAGGTTCTGTAGATATGTGAATCCTTTGGGTTGTGAATTCTCCATAAAAGGTATTTCTTTTTCAAGGTGGTATCGACATCTTTTGAAGGAAATGGCAGTTCGGGATTTTCCCTTCCTAACTTTTGAATGGTGAAGCCTACGCTTTTTATGATTTTGTTTTTAGGTAGTCCAATGCCTATGGTGGATTTTTCTTCGTCACCGACAATGAGTCTGCCATAATAATTGTTGTTTTTCAATTGAAAAGCATTCCATCTCGTGGCGATGTATCTGATCTCTTGATTTTTCAAGTTGAGTTGGTAATCCTCTATGTTGAAAATCAAATACCAATGGTTTCTTAGGGAACCTACGGTTTGCTTGTTTGATAATTCTTCTTTTTTGAAATAGGCGATCTCATAGTCCTGATTCGTTTCTACCCAAAAATCCATAAGTGCTCTTTGTGAAGCAAAACGCTTCACAAGATATTTGGAACTTTCATCTGTCTTGGAGAATTTTATGACATCGTACTGTATGCCAGGACTTATTCTAACACTATCCAGTATTTTTGTGTCTATTTTGCTAACATCGACAATGGCATGCCAATCCATCTCACTTTTTATGGAATTAATTTTTACCCCAGAATTGGTCAGATCGTTTAAGTTGATTGTATCGTTGTTTTTGGTTCTGAAAAAAGGAAACTTGAGTTTGCTTTGGTTTTTTTGTTCAAAAGAGGTTTTGGAAACATTGTTGTTTTCTTTGTCTTTTTCTGGACTGAAGAAACCTGTGGAGATTAAAGTTACCAATACGGTGGATATGGCAGTGATCAATGTTGTTGATATAAGCTGTTTAGAGGTTATCTTCGCTACTGTTATTTCATTGGACACTGTACTTTTCTTTCCCATGGTTTTGAATTGATTCAAAAAGTTATATTCAAAACTAGGGGTTTGGGTAAAACGAAAGAATACCTAGAAGCAGGTATTCTTTCGCTTATTTCAACTTAAGGTAATAGCATTGTTTTAACTGTCTATGCAACGGAACTCGTAGGATATTCCTATGCATAGCATGCTCCTATCACAACTTTTATTGGTCCATTTTACTTTTCTAAACTGCCTTTTTGGGCAATTCAAGTCCTTGCATATCGCTTTTGTGCTTTCATTGATGCTCTTGGCCAAATGGTCTCCAATGCGTTTGGCTTCTTCGTAGGTGTAGTTCTCACAATCCTTTACAAGCCCACAACGACTTCCAGAGCCTTTTATCCATTTGTTGCAGATCAAGCCATTGGGGGCCATGTTTATAAAGGAGGAATCCGTAGGAATGTTAGTTGTCGTGGAGACATTTTCAAGTGCGTTTAGGCTGTCTGGAAATTTTAATTCTTCTTGGATGCTTTTTGAGCAGGCACATATGCAAAGTAGCATCAATGCCATTAATACCGTAAGTGCTTTTATAGATTTCATAATTGTTTCTTATTTGTTTAATATAAAGATTGATTAAACTCATTGAAAAAGAAAGAGGGAAATCACCTATTTCAATAAGTGATTTCCTTCTTTCTCTTAAAAGATTCCTTAGAAATTCATCCAAGAGAACCTGTTTTATCGACTGGCATTGGAATCGAAACCAGATTGTGCTTTTAGTTCAGTACTAAGGTTGTTGTTTATCCAAGCAAACCTTTCATTCAGGTAGTTTTTGAAATCTGTGATTTGAATGTCATAATTTGAAAGCGGTGTATTGAATGCATTAGGCCATTTTTGACTGTCCCTAGCCAGTGCTCCAGTATTCTTTATGTAGGCAACATTGTCATCAATGAATGTCGTTATCCAATCCGGGGTTGTTAATGGGTTTATGATTATGCCTGCGACAATACTTGTCCATAGTTTCCATATTTCCTTGCAAAAATTAGGGTCTTTCAAAAGTACGATCCACCATACCGGAGATTGACCAGCAATGGAAAACAACCAACCTGAGGGTTTTACATAGCCTTGCGGGTACCCACTACACGATGCGGTATTTCCATATGATTTGTTTTTATCCCATAGCGGACCTGCTTGGCAGACAGCTTTGTTTTTCACCATGAATGTGCTTTTATGGTAGCCATCTGGATCTTTGGCAATTTCATTTAACAAGAAGTAAGTTGCAAATGAAGTATAGTCGGTAGTTGTTTGAATGCTGTCGAACAAGGCAGATGGAATAGGTTTGTTAGGTACTATGTAATTGGAGTAAGCATTGGCAAATGGCTCAGCCCAACCAGCATCTGATCCATTATAGAACCAGTTTTTGAATTTTGTTTGTACATCGGAGGGTATATCTTTCAATTTAGGTTCATAGACCTCCACATTGGCAGTCAAGGGAGGATTAGGAGTCAGTTGAAGGTATTTGTCACTGGATTGGTTGAGTTGTATGATGGCATAGTCCGAAGTAATGTTCTTTTTGTCGTATGGTAGATCGATTCGTGATTTCTCAAAACGTATCTTTTCGAAGTTGAGGTACAATCCATGATAGTTGTTTGCCAAAAAAGTAGCGTCAATGGTCGTGGTTGCAAGATCGGTGCCTTCAGGTAGGATGAACATTTCAAAAAACTTGAATGCAGGGGCGTATTGTCCCATTCCTTGTTGTTGCGTAAAGGCGAAGGTATTTCTTAGGAGCGTGTAATCCACAGCCCCACAATCGTTGAACACCCAATGCTTGCCACCTTTTTTCATACCAAGGAAATAGCCATCCTTCAATTTTTTTGTGAGTTTGACTGCATATTGTTTTTTCGGCATGGAAGCTGTTGCATCACCTCTTACGTGCATTTTGCCAGGTACATTGATCAGAATGGACTCCAAGTCCGATATCTTTACTGGGGCATTTTCTTGAATATCTGCAAAGTAGATTGATACTTTTGTATCCGTAGTTGTTATTGACGAGTGATTTTTAGGAATGACCAAAACAATGGGATTGCTGAAGCTAGAAGGAATTTTAATAGACATAAGGCTAAGTTTTAGGGTATGTCACTACTATGAGGGATAGTATGTTATGAGTATAATTGGTTGGATTTAATGATACTCAAAACTACTCCTTTGGTCCTAAAAATAAACACGTGAAACTACGTGTTTATTTATTTGAGTATTTTTTTGCTGATAAAGTTTATGCTTCCAGTATTTTGAGATGGTTTGTCAATGTTCATTGAGGCAAGTAGGTGCTTACATAAGATTACAATCCAATTTTTCGATTAATCCATTCTACCTTTTCTTTCAAATATCGTGGAGGGTTGAATCGGTAACCAAAGTAAATGCTCGCATAGCTTTTGTCATTAATCACGTTTTCCCTTACATCCTCACTTACCGAATTGGAATCAAAGCTGAAACTTGCACCAGCACTTATCCTGTCGTTGGTATAGCCAAATTGAAGACTAAAGTTCAACGCTTTGGTTACAAATGTATCTTTTTCGTCACTTTCATCGGAACTAAATCGAACTCCCAAAGCAGGAGACAAGGAAGGTGAAATAAACCAATTGCGTTTAACCACCCAGGTGTAATAATAGCTGGAAACCAAGGCGATGTCGAAATTGTTTTGAAATAATTTTTCATCCCCAAATTGACCAGAGAGTTTATTGTAACCATATTTCAATGTTGGAATCAAACTACCAGCACTTTCCCTTTGCCATTCGGTCAAATACAAAAGATGCTTCAATGAAAGCCTTGGATTCAATACATAGGAAGTAGCTCCATTCCAATTGGTGGTTTTCAAATGGGGAAATTGTAGGCTTTCCTCATTCAAGATGACGGATTCCTCATAAAAACCCTGAACTTTCCTATATTGAAAATTCTGAATCCATTGTCCTAGAAACAATCTTAACTGGTAATCCAAAAAAGAAGATTTAAAATTCGAATTCCCGTTGCCGGGAGAAAAGCCAATGCTCAAGCCTAAGAATTTATAATTGGCAGAAACCTCCAAGCGATAGACATTGTTGGCTCCAATAGTGAAGTTTTCCTCTGAATCATCTTGAATGGAAAATGATTCGTTTTGCGTATTTACATTCACTTTGACCAAAAGGTCATCAGAAAAAGATACCACAGAATCAAATTCTTGACTTTGGAGAATGTTGAAAATCAATAAGGAAAATATAATGGAGAAGAATTTCATTGAAAAGGATTGAGTGTTGAATGTATCTAGGGCCAAGTTGTCGTTTTACTATATATGGTCATTCATGAGGTTAATAAAATGTTTTACACCTTCTGTGGCAGGTTTGGGGATAATGGTCAAATTTTCACTATCAGGCAAAGTTGGGTTTGGGTCTATGAAATAAATGGGAGTATCGTCCTTTACATAATGTATTAGACTGGCGGCAGGATAGACTTGCATCGAAGTACCTATGATTAGCAATACATCGGCCTTGCTACATATGTCTACAGCCTTGTTTAACATGGGGACGGCTTCACCAAACCAAACGATGTGAGGACGTAGCTGATTGCCGTTGTCGTCCAAATCGCCAAGATTGAGGTCTTTGGACCAATGTAAAACGGGTTTTGTATCATTAACTGGTCGAACTTTTAAAAGTTCACCATGCAAGTGCATTACGTTGGTGCTACCTGCCCGCTCATGGAGGTCGTCTACATTTTGGGTGACTATCGTTATTTTAAAGTTGTTTTCTAGATTTGCCAAATCATGATGAGCTGTATTCGGTTTCACTTCAAGGAGCTGCATTCTCCTTTGGTTGTAAAACTCGAAAACCAATTCTGGATTTGTATCAAAGCCTTCGGGAGAAGCCACTTCCATTACATTGTGCCCTTCCCACAAGCCATTGGTATCCCTAAAGGTCTTAAGTCCGCTTTCGGCACTCATGCCTGCACCTGTTAATACAACGATGTGTTTCATATTTGTTTTCACCAATGAGGTAATCTTTTTAATTTGTGTAATTTACATAAAAATTGGCATTATTGTTAATCTAGTGAATGTATGAATCCGTGCAATTTCATTACATTCGGTAAATTTTATTCATCAAATGATAGATATAAGTCTTTTAGAGCATTTGGAAACCTATCTCACGGAAAATCGACTTGAACGTTTCCATAATGTCATCAAACAGAGAACAAAGCATTTCACGGTGGCAACGGAGGATGTATTTCAACTGCATAATACCAGTGCAGTCATTAGGAGTTGTGATGTATTCGGAATACAAGAAGTAAACGTTGTAGAAGAACGAAATTCCAAACGCATAGATAGTGAAATTGCAATGGGAGCTCAAAAATGGGTAGATGTCAATCGTTATCATTCCATGAAGGATTGTATGAATTCAATAAGAGAAGAAGGTTACCAGATAGTGGCAACGACGCCACATACGAACGATTGCATGTTGCATGAGTTCGACGTTACCAAGAAATCTTGTTTTTTCTTTGGAAGAGAGACCGAAGGTTTGTCGCAAGATGTATTGGAAGAGGCAGACGTGTTTTTGAAGATTCCGATGTCTGGTTTTACTGAAAGTTTGAACATATCGGTTTCGGCGGCCATCATCCTTCAACATGTCACCACCAAGTTGAAACATACCGCGATAGATTGGAGGTTGACTGAAGAGGAACAATTGGAAAAGAGATTGGATTGGTGCAAGAAGACCATTAAGAGTTATGGTGATATTATAGCACGATTCTATGAACAGCGATAATTTTTTGTAATTTTAAGAACACTAATTCAAAAAAAATCAAAAGATGCAACTAAACCCATACATTGCCTTTAAAGGAAACTGTGAAGAAGCCATAAATTTTTACAAAGATGTCCTAGATGGGGAAATTACCCAATTCATGCGCTTTAGCGATGCTCCAGATGGGGCCTTTAAATATCCAGATTCGGCAAAAGACCTAGTAATGCATTGCACTTTGGTTTTTAATGATTGCATTCTTCTGGCATCCGACAACATAGGAGATCAGATGATGGTAGGCAACAACTTTAGTCTAAGTATAAATGCAGATGACGATGAGCAGGCATTGTCTATCTTCAATAGCCTTGTGGAAGGGGGAATGGCCATCATGCCATTTGATGCCGTTTTTTGGGGAGGAAAATTTGGAATGCTTATCGATAAATTTGGAATACAATGGATGGTGAGTAGCAATGATTAATCAATGTAACCAGTAAAACAATAGATCATGATGGTATTTCTCTATGTGTTTTGGGAAAACAATGAAATCATCTAATTCAGAATACTCCTTTGTGTTTGAATTAAAGGCACAAGGAATATAAAACATATGATATGAAACATAATATGGTAGGTTGGTTCGAGGTCCCTGTTACCAACATGGAGAGAGCCGAGGCGTTTTACAATGCAGTTTTTGATATCGAAGTGCAAGTACAAGGTTTTGAAGGTACATTGATGGGGTGGTTTCCCTTTGGGGAAGACAAGCCCGGAGCATCAGGATCCTTAATTTACAATGAGGCATATACGCCTAGTGATACTCATGGTGTTTTGGTTTACTTTGCTTCGGAAGAAATTACAAGGGAATTGAGTAGAGTAGAGGCAAAAGGAGGAAAGGTAATACAACAAAAAACACAAATTTCACCAGAAATAGGCTATATGGCCATTTTTGTGGATTCCGAAGGCAACAGGATTGCTTTGCATTCCAGGATATAGCAAATATATCATATCATCATACAACCAAAAAAGTCCTGAAATTTAAAACTTCAGGACTTTTTTCAGTTGTATGCATTATGTTATAGACGTCTTTTCTTACTGCGATTCAGTACCTTGTACTCTTCGTAGCATTCACTGATGGCATCTAGTATCTGTAAGTCATTGGCAGTGTTTATGAATTCTTTAGAATAGTTGCATTGGGCAACGATTTCATCCAAATCCACCTTGTTCACCTGCAATAAGACCATTAACATCTCCCTATCGAAGCGAGAGGCCAACAAATTTCTGATCTCGTCATCTTGCTTCATCTTTTTAAGTTTACGTAACTCTTTGCCTTTCTTTCCAAAGGTGTTGTATAGAAAATCCAAAGGGTTGAATATGGAACCCAAGACTTTGGTAACGGCATTTGGTGAACGATCACCAGCTTCGTAACCAGTGGACAACCCAGAGATGCTATAACGGTAATTGGTGTTTATGGCCACCTGTTGAATGTCCAATTCCAGATATCCTGTAAGCTTCAAATCGGAAACGACGACCTCTTCCAATGCCAAAGCCAATTCCGTCAAGGTTATTTTCGAATTACCGAATTTTATCCAGTCGTTCGTTACCCTGACCTTTATGGATTTGTAACCCAAATAGGATAAATGCAAAGTATCATTGGTTTTAGCTCTAAGTTGGAATTCTCCATCTTTGTTCGTCGAGGTTCCTATGACTTGATTGATGTTTACAATGTTGACACCTTCTAAAACCTTGTCTGTGGATGCATCTATAATCGTACCCTTTACCTCGGTTTCCTTATCTATATCTTGAGCGTAACAAAATGTAGAACCAATAACCAGAGTAAGTAAAATTAAAAAATGCTTCATATTCTATGCGTAATAAGTTATAAAAGTACTAAACAAAACGTTACTTAGTACTTTTATCTTATAAGTTTGACTAAAAATTAACAAAAAAAGTTAACGTCTAGAACGCCTTGGTCTAGATGATCCTGAATTTGCAGATTCAGAACGCCTAGAGCGAGATTCTGAATTGTCACTACGTCTTCTATCACTTCTTGGTCCGCTAGAACGTCTATCGTTACGTTTTCTGTCTCCTCCGCCTTTTCTATCGTCTCTACGTTTTCCACGGCCTCTACCGCCACGATTTGGTTTGTCTTCTGTGATTTCTACGTTTACAAACCTTCCATTGTGTTTAAAGTCGTTAAAGAAAGCCAACACTTTCTCTTGATGTTCTTTTTCGGTATTGAAGAACGAGAAGGTATCTTTTGTATCCACTTTAAAGACATCATCACGCCCCAAACCTATTTGTTCTTTTAAGAAGTCTTTCAATTTCATCCA
This sequence comes from uncultured Bizionia sp., assembly GCA_947496215.1. Classification (GTDB taxonomy): domain Bacteria; phylum Bacteroidota; class Bacteroidia; order Flavobacteriales; family Flavobacteriaceae; genus JAHDHI01. The sequence goes on along the minus strand of CANMCF010000003.1, from coordinate 238,841 downwards.
ATCGAAGCCATCTTTTTCACCAACATTGATGAAGAAACGTGCAGCATTTCCACCTCCTTTGTGTTCTCTACCAGAATCACGATCTCCAGCTCTTACATTGAGATCTTTCGCTTTTTGATAATAGTTGAAGAAACGAGTGAACTCTACCGAGAAGAATTTCTTGATTAATTCGTCTTTACTTGTATCTTCAAACAAGGCATTGATGTCCTCTAGATACTTATCTATTTCATGATTGATTTCCGTATTGTGAATTTTGTTGGCCAAGGACATCAATTGTACTTCACAAATTTCCATTCCGTTTGGAATTTCCTTCAATTCGAATTTCTTATTGATGATGCGCTCGATGCTTTTAAGGCGTCTAACTTCACTTTTGGAAACGATAACCATGGATACACCGGTTTTGCCAGCACGACCAGTTCTTCCAGAACGGTGCGTGTAGGTCTCGACCTCGTCACTTAATTGGTAATTTATGACGTGGGTAATGTTATCTACATCGATACCACGAGCAGCAACATCTGTTGCTACCAACATCTGTATTTGCTTGGATCTAAATTGCTTCATTACGATGTCACGTTGATTTTGGCTCAAATCTCCGTGCAATGCACCAGCACTATAACCATCTTCTATCAATTGCTCGGCAACTTTTTGCGTGTCACGTTTTGTACGACAAAAGATTACCGAAAATATATCCGGATTTGCATCTGCCAAACGCTTCAATGCTTGATAGCGATCACGAGCGTTTACCAAATAGTATTCGTGAGATACGTTGTTTGTACTTTGATTTTTATGTCCAACAGTGATCTCCTGTGGATTGTACATGAAGTTTTTTGCTATGGAAGCAACTTCTCTTGGCATCGTTGCAGAAAACAACCAAGTGTTTTTGTCATCTGGAGTATGAGATAGGATATCTGTGATATCTTCTTTGAATCCCATGTTCAACATCTCATCTGCTTCATCCAAAACAGAAAACTGAATTTTGGAAATGTCCACCAAACGGCGACTGATCATATCCTTCATACGACCAGGAGTGGCTACGATAACTTGAGCTCCGCGTTTAACCTCTCTCGCTTGATCTGTAATGCTTGATCCTCCATAGATGGCAACGACGTTCAAACCTTTGCAATATTTACCATATTGTTTCATTTCGTTTGCTATTTGCAAACAAAGTTCACGGGTAGGGGACAGTATCAATCCTTGGGTAGTACGGCTATCTACATCAATTTTTTGTAGCATAGGGAAACCAAAGGCAGCAGTCTTTCCTGTTCCGGTTTGTGCCAAAGCGACCAAATCGGTGTCTTCTTCCAATAAAATTGGAATGGCCTTGTCTTGGACTTCACTTGGTTTTTCAAAACCTAAATCTGTAATGGCTTTTAATAGATCTTCGTTAAGACCTAAATCTTGGAATGTGTTCATTCTTGTAATAAGTATTCAATGGCATCATATTATGTTGGTGTTACATATAGAAGCGCATCGAACATACTTAACCTAAAACTTCTAGTAACACATCCTCTCTCTGAGGAGTAAAAAAATAAACCCATTGGGTTTCAGCGGGCAAAGGTACACTTTTATTTTAACTATTTAATGTAAAGCCTTTTTATTATGTGTAAAGGGTTTAAAATGATGAGTTTATGTTTTTTGTTTTATAAGTTTTTTTATGAATAAGGTATAAACCAATAATGCAAAACCCATAATACTCATAGCAACAACAGATACTATTGTTGTTAATGATGGATTGTCATAAAGACGCCCACTAAAATAACCGATTAACATACTTAAGATGCGAGTAGGTGCAAAAGTGAAACTAATTAAAATGGCTAGGTATTTAGGATTTGCGTATTGTGTTAAAACAGAGAAAACTATTGGAGCTATGCAAATTTCTGATATGTTCAATAGGACTATGGCTGTTATATACATTTTTAAATGTTCGCTGGTAGGTATTTCAGGAATTAACATTAAAACACCAAATGCCATGGCACCAAATATAAAACCGAAAGTAAGTTTCAAAGATTGACTACTGTAAAACTTAGTCCATAAAATAACAGCTATAAATCCTATGGGTAATATGAGGATTGAATTTAAAAACGACCAAAGATGTTCTGGTATTGACGAAGGTAAAAGCTCTTTTAGTTGGCTTTGTAAGATGTATGAATTACCACTGGACAATTCATAAATTCCCCAAAATATGGTAACCAAGATAATGGCGATTATGATTTTTAGGGCTCTTGCCCCAATGGAAGGCATGTTGATTTTTGTTAGGTTGACATCTTGATGTTCTTTAGAAATAAATATGAAGACTGTAGATATCATCATTAATATCCCTGAAGTTACAAAGCCATAATTCCAATTCATATTCTCACCGACATAGCCTATAAATGCAATACCTATTGTCGCTGCCATATTGATGGCCAAGTAATAAAGTGTAAAACCAGAGTCCAATGACTTTGTTCTATTTAAATAATTTTTACCGAAAAGAGCGGTTAAGTTCGGACTATAAAAACCGTTTCCGAGGACTATTAGAAATAAGCTGACATATAGACTTGCAGGAGATGGTATACATATGAAAAAGGCACCTAAAGCTTGTGTGATCCCACCTATTAAAGCTGCTTTTTTATTGCCAATGATCAAGTCTCCAAATATGGCTCCGATTATTTTTGATATTATAAAAGCTCCTGTAAAAGTACCATAGATGTATAAAGCTTCCTCTCGAGACATTTTTAAAGTTTCTCCAATCATATATAGAACAAGAATAGCACGAAAGCCATAATAAGAGGCTCTTTCGAAAAATATTGAACAGAAATAGATTAAAGTTTGGCTATTGTGTTTTTGGTTTTCTGTCTGTGTCATAATATCAATTGCATGTATATGGAGGTGTTAAAACTATTTTGTTATTTTTTGATCAATACCTTTTCAAAGGTTTTATCAATAGGAATTAATAAGCCATCATTTTCAGAAACGATATAATCTGTTGTGAAAATATTCACTGTCAATTGGCTAAGGTTACTTCTTTTTAATTTATATATTTTATCTTTTAATTAAGAGTAATTAGTTTTGTAAATTAAATATTAAAAGAAGAATTATATTAATCCTTTTCTATTTAGATTTTCAAATTTAACTTTTAACAATGAAATTAATTCTGGTTGCATATAATCATATATGTCAGGGATATAAAGACATACTATTTTTTTTAAATCATGTGCATCTGGGAATTTATGCCTAATAGAGTTTCTATGGTGCCTTTCCATTACAACAATAGTATCAGCCCAATCCAATAATTCTCTGTTTAATACTATTTTTGCTGTAGGCTTTGTTCCTGCCGATTTAACAAGAAAGCGTTCGTCTGCATCATAAATCACATTTGCCGTTGCACTCCTCATCTTGTTGATGGTACAAACAAATAAAATTTTCTTCTTCATTTCACAAGCTATTCAAAAACTCAACCAATTGCATTACTGCTTTCCCACGATGTCCAATTTCATTTTTTAGAGCCAAATCCATTTCAGCAAAAGTTTTTGATTGGCCGCTGGGTTTAAATATTGGGTCGTAGCCAAATCCCTTTTCGCCATATTTTTTGGTTGTGATTTTTCCTTTGCAAATACCCGTGAAGGCTTCCAACTTACCATTTAAATGCAATGCGACCACGGTTTTGAATTGAGCGCTTCTATCATCTCTACCTTTTAAATTTTCTAGCAACAAATCCATATTGTCATTGGCATCACGTTGCTTTCCTGCATAACGAGCAGAAAATACTCCTGGTTCTCCATTTAAGGTTTCAACTTCCAGACCTGTGTCATCTGCAAAACAGTCATAGCCATAATTCTTCTTTATGTATTCTGCCTTTTGTATGGCGTTGCCTTCAATGGTCAATTGAGTTTCAGGGACATCTTCCAAACAATCGATGTCCTTTAAACTTAATAGTTTTATGTGATCGGGAATCAAACTTTGAACTTCCTTTAATTTATTTGAGTTGTTGGTAGCGAAAACGAGTTGCATAATTTGAAATTTAAACACAAAAATACCTTTTAAATTTTTTGAAGCTAACAAGAATCAACAATTTTGTTTTTAAATCAGAGAATAAATTGTAACATTTTATACTTGGGATTGACATATAGCTAAATATTAAATCAAACTGAATATGAAGAAAGTAATTTTGTTAGCTGTTGTTTTATTATCTATGTCTTGTAATGACTCAGAGAGATATAAAGATATTGTCGGTGAGTGGGAATGTGTAAATTGGATAAGTGTTGGCTCCAGTGAAAATAAATGCGATGATAATGTTTATTTTAAATTCAATCAAGATAAAACCTATGCTTCAAAAATAGGAGGAGATGATGCTACAGGAGTTTTCAAGATAGCTAATGGGTTGCTTTATTCCACACCGGAAGATAGAATGGAGATAGCTGTGGAAATAAATGTATTGAATCCGGATACGCTGCAATTCACAATGAGTAGGTCTGGAAACAAAGAGGTATTGACTTTGTTGAAAAAGGACTAAACTACCTATGATGATAAGGTTCATTTTTTAAAATGGTAAATCCACGATATAATTGCTCGATTACGAACAAACGTACCATTTGGTGGGAAAAGGTCATTTTGGACAATGAGATTTTTCCCTGAGCCTTGTTATATACATCTTGAGAAAAACCATAAGGTCCACCGATAACGAAAACCAATTGTTTTATTCCCGAGTTCATATGTTTCTGTAGGTAGTTGGCAAAACCAACGGAGTCCATTTGTTTTCCATTTTCATCCAATAGTATCAAAACATCCGTTTTGCCAAGTTTGTTTAATATAAGATCACCTTCTTTCTGCTTTTGCTGGACCTCGCTAAGGTTTTTGGAGTTTTTTATATCTGGTATCACTTCAAAGGAGAATTTGATGTAAAAACCAAGACGTTTCTGGTATTCTTCAATTAAAGTCAGTAATTGCTTGTTGTCGGTTTTGCCAATGGCAATGAGTTTTATGGTCATTAGAAGCAATGTTTAGTGTTATGGTAATAAGGATCTACTTCCTTAAACAGTCCTATGCCTTTAAAAATGTGTTTTCTATATGAGGATTTCAAATCATTTTTAAATTCTGCCCAATCTGCTTTTTTCAATAATTTCCCAACTTTTTTATCTGTAATGTGGCCTCCGCTTAAAAAGTACTCCCCATTTGGCTTTATAATCAACAAATGAAAGTTGAACATGATTTTAAAGAATTGGTTTTTGAATACACCGTTATCCTTAACCCAATTGAAACCTGCATACTCATCTATGACATCTTGTTCGGCTTTGTATAGATAGATGATTTTGACATTGTATTTGTCTTCGTTCCGTTTAATGCATTTTTTGTTTTTTTTCACCCATTTCTTTCTGTTTTTCTTAAATATGTCTCTATTAAAAGTGTGTAAGGGAACCTTTTTTGAATTTGAAGAATCGGGAGATGTGGCCTTCTTAGGTTTAGAGTGTTCCACATGTCTTCTATTTACGGATGAAAAATTTAAAAGAGAGTCATAATACTTGATCACTATAATTTCATCTGATTTGATTTTTATTTTTGAAATACGAGTGATTACTCCTTTAATTTGATCGTATTCTATAGGGGTTAATTTTCCAAAACGATATTTTTCCAAAATTTTATTAATGACTAGACTATCAGTTTTAAATTCTAAACATTTAAAAAGGAGTTGTCTACATTTTCTTGAATAAGTACTGGAATCAATTCCCGTTAGATTCTCATCGAGGTATACCTTCGTAATGTTATCTTGGGAAAAAGCCATAAGGCATTTAAAAAAAAGGAAAAATACAAATAACAGCTTGATTAATTTCATCCTAAATATCATGGGGATTTAAAGCGAAACTAGTAATTAAATATTAAAAATCGTAATTCTAAAATCTTATATCGCAAATCTATTTCTTATTTTAGCATTAAAGTAAATATTCATGATTAGCAAAGTACAATTCGATACAGAAATAGAATTAATAATAAGCAATGCAATACGAGAAGATGTAGGGGATGGCGATCATAGTTCGTTGTCATGCATACCAGACTCTGCCCAAGGAAAAGCAAAATTATTGGTAAAGGATGAAGGTGTCATCGCCGGTGTGGAATTCGCAAAGCAAGTATTCCAATACGTGGATTCGAAAATGGTTGTTGAAACATTGGTGGAAGATGGAGCTAGAGTGAAATACGGAGACATCGTGTTTTACGTGGAAGGTCCTTCTCAATCTATTTTAAAGGCAGAGCGCCTCGTTCTCAATGCGATGCAGCGTATGAGTGCCATAGCAACCAAAACAAGGCAATTCGTGGATTTGTTGGAAGGAACGGGGACCAAGATATTGGATACTCGCAAGACGACGCCAGGAATTCGTGCTTTGGAAAAATGGGCTGTGAAGATTGGAGGAGGAGAAAATCACCGATTTGCGTTGTATGACATGATAATGCTAAAAGACAATCACATAGATTTCGCAGGTGGAATTACCAAGGCAATAGACAAGACAAAACAATATTTGAAAGATACAGATCGCGATTTGAAAATCATAGTAGAAGCAAGGGACTTGAATGAAATAAGAAAAATACTCGAAAGTGACGGAGTCTACAGGATATTGATAGATAACTTTAATTATGAAGATACCAGAACAGCAGTGAAATTGATAGGAGACAAATGTTTGACTGAAAGCTCTGGGGGGATAAACGAGAAAACGATCAGGGATTACGCATTGTGTGGTGTCGACTATATTTCCAGTGGGGCATTGACTCATTCCGTATACAATATGGACTTGAGCTTGAAGGCCGTTTAATCGCTCTAAACCTATGTTAACCCTATAACTTGAATACGTGTCCCAATCGATAGAAGAAAAACTTGATAAAATCCCAGTGGTAAACATCATTGTAAGATTGCTTGGTAAGATAAAACTACCAGGTTTGGTCGGTTTGTCCTTATACGACTTGATGGAAATCTATATTATTGGTATCGTTAAAGGAGCTCTGGGATCTCGAGCAAGTGCGATAGCCTATAGTTTTTTTATGGCTTTGTTTCCTTTTCTGTTGTTTATTATCATCGTCATACCTCATATTCCGATTGAAGGATTTCAAACCGATTTCTTGAGTTTCTTGGAATCGTTCCTACCGCCAACCACAAGTGATTTCTTTCATGAGAACATATTTAGGAACTTGGAAGATTCCAATCAGAAGGGAGGGTTGATATCTTCGGTGTTCCTGTTGTCCATTTTTTTAATGGCGAATGGAATCAATGCATTGTTTTCGGGTTTTGAAAACTCTTACCACCAGCAATTGACACGTAATATCATTCGTCAATACCTATATGCCTTGGGGATAGGATTGATACTTGTGTTTTTGTTGATCTTGACAGTGGTAGGTTTGGGATATTTTGAAATATATGTTTTGAACAATCTGGAGGATTATGGGTATATTGAAAAAAGAGAAGTCGATTTTTGGGCTATTCTGGCCAAGTATGTCTTTTTTGTGTTTATGATATACTTGGCAACGGCAACTTTATATTATTTTGGAACGAAAGAAGGGAGAAGCTCTCGTTTTTTCTCCGTAGGAGCCTTGTTTACGACCTTGCTCATAATGTTGTCATCTTATCTGTTTGGCATATATATAGAAAACTTCGCAAAATACAACGAATTGTACGGATCCATAGGAGCTCTTTTGATTTTGTTGTTTTATTTATGGTTAAATTCCAATATATTGTTGCTAGGTTTCGAACTAAATATGTCATTGACACGTTTAAAAAGTAAAACAAGAGAAAATGAATAGAGTAATAGCACTTTTAGTATTTTTTATGTCAGTAACCATCTCTGCACAAGACATCATTGGTAAATGGAAAACCATAGACGATGCAACGGGAGAAGCCAAATCCATTGTGGAAATCTATGAACGAGATGGGAAGGTGTTTGGAAAGATCATAGATATTTTAAATCCTAAAAACAAAAATGCTATTTGTACAAAATGTGAAGGTGATGCCAAGAACAAACCAATTTTAGGTTTTGAACTCATAAAGGATATGGAAAAAGATGGGAAATATTATAGAGAGGGCACCATTTTTCATCCTGAAAATGGTAAAGAATACAAGTGTAGATTAAAACTCACCGACGATCCAAATGTGTTGCAGGTAAGAGGCTACATCACTTTTTTGTATGCAACTCAATATTGGAAAAGAGTCGTAGGCTAAATGCATAAAAGGATAACCCAAAGATTCAAATAATCTTTTGTCAAGTGAATCACTTCATAGATGTCATATTACCAATACCTTTAGAGAAACTATTCACCTATAGTATCACAAAAGCCGAATCCGAGTTCTTGAGAATTGGGATGCGGGTATCCGTACCCTTTGGGAAATCCAAAATATATACAGGTCTGGTAGGAGCTATACACAATGAAGCCCCATTGGTTTATGAAGCCAAGACAATTCATCAAATATTGGACGAAAGTCCAATAGTAACAGAAAGACAATTGCAACTATGGCAATGGATTTCCAAATACTATATGTGCAGTGTGGGTGAGATAATGCGCGCAGCGTTGCCAAATGCCTTTATTTTGGAAAGCGAGACACTAATAAGTAAAAATAACTTGAAGGAAATCAATGATGTAGATTTGAAGGATGATGAATTCCTTGTCTATGAAGCATTAAATTATCAATCGGCATTGAAGATTCAAGAGATATCCAACATACTTGACAAGAAAAACGTCTTACCTGTAATCAAACGATTAATAGAAAAGGAAGCGATAACGTTACAAGAGGAAATCTATGAGAAGTATAGGCCAAAATATGTCCGTTATGTAAAACTCAATGCGAGTTTTTCTTCTGAGGAAGGACTGCAGAAACTATTGGAGGATTTAAGTAGAGCCACCAAGCAGCGTCAAGTCGTAATGACTCTGTTTTCCATTTCTGCCAAGACAAAGAAACCGATAAAGGTATCAGAACTCGTGGAAGAAAGTCAAACATCGTCAGCGATAGTAAAAGCATTGATAGATAAAGATATCCTGGAAGAATACCACATTCAAACCGACCGTGTTCAGTATTCCGGCGAAGACAACGAAGCGTCTAAGGCATTAAACGAATATCAAGCTGAGGCCCTAAAACAAATAGAATCGACATTTGAAGCCCAAAATGTAATTTTGTTACACGGTGTGACCTCCTCAGGGAAAACGGAAGTATATGTAAAGCTCATAGAGGATGTATTGGCAAAAGGTAAACAAGTATTGTATCTGTTGCCCGAGATCGCATTGACTACACAATTGGTGAACAGACTTCAAAATTACTTTGGAGAGCAGGTTGCCGTCTTCCATAGCAAGTATTCCATACATGAGCGTGTAGAGGTATGGAACAATGTGTTGGAGAATACGGAAAAGGCTCAAATAGTATTGGGGGCGAGATCCTCCATATTTTTGCCATTCAATGAATTGGGTTTGGTCATCGTGGATGAAGAGCATGAGCAGTCCTTCAAGCAATTTGATCCAGCACCAAGATACCACGCAAGGGATACAGCCATAGTATTGGCACATTTGCACAAGGCCAAGACTCTTTTGGGGAGTGCAACACCAAGTCTGGAAAGTTATTTCAATGCAAAGGAAGGTAAATATGGCTTGGTGGAAATAAACAGACGCTATAACAACGTACAGTTGCCAGAAATAGAATTGGTAGATATAAAAGACAAGCATAAGCGTAAACGAATGCAAGGCCATTTCAGTGATAGAATGATCGAAGAGATAGCTGAAACCTTGGAAGAAGGGCATCAAGTCATATTGTTTCAAAATCGACGTGGGTATTCCCCAATCGTGGAGTGCAATACCTGTGGTCATTCTCCACAATGTCCAAATTGCGATGTGAGTTTGACTTATCACCAATACAGGAACCAATTGCGATGTCACTATTGCGGACATACAAATCCAATGTTGCTAAAATGCATGGCTTGCGGTACGGCAAATCTGGATAGTAAAGGTTTTGGTACGGAACAGATAGAAGCTGAGGTGAAAGTCCTTTTTCCTAAACATAAAGTAGGGAGAATGGATTTGGATACGACTCGGGGTAAGTATGGGTACGAGAAAATAATCACAGCCTTGGAGCAACAGGAAATAGACATTTTGGTAGGAACGCAAATGCTAACCAAGGGCTTGGATTTTAGAAATGTGAAGTTGGTGGGAATCATGAATGCAGACAATATGCTCAATTTTCCAGATTTCAGAGCACATGAACGTAGTTTTCAATTGATGTTGCAAGTGTCGGGTAGGGCTGGACGAACGGAAAAAAGAGGAAAGGTGCTTATTCAAACTTACAATCCTTACCATAAGATATTGCAACAGGTCTCTACCAACAATTACAAGGAGATGTTCGAAGAGCAATTGCAAGAGCGCTATAATTTTAAATACCCTCCATTCTATAGGTTGATTAAAATAACCTTGAAGCACAAGGATTATGATCGTGTGAATGTGGCCAGCGAATGGTTTGCAAAATCATTGAGGCAAGTTTTCAAGGCCAATGTATTGGGACCAGAATTTCCACCGGTATCAAGAATAAGAAATCAATACCATAAAAATATCCTAGTTAAGATGGCACCGAAGCAATCACTGGCAAAAACCAAAGAAGCCATTGGTAAGATAAACAATAGCTTTGATCTAGTCAAGGATTTTAGATCCGTACGCGTCATTCTGAATGTGGACAATTATTAGGGCATTACCTAGGTGAAGAGTTTGATGATGATAAATGGCAAAAAAAATCCCACTAGTTAAAGCAGGATTTTCATTATATGATGGTTTTAAAAAAATTAAATATTGTTTAAGGCGTCTACAAGCAATGTCTTTTTGTTCCTGCTCAACGGTATTTCGTAAGAACCAACTTCCACATTCTTGCTATTGAAGCGATCTACCTTGTCTAGGTTTACGATATAGGATTTGTGTATCCTTAGAAATTTACCTTCAGGCAATTCATGTTCAAAAGCTTTCATTGTGGATAATACCACAAGACTGGTTTCTTCCGTAACTAATTTCACATAATCTCCTAAAGCTTCAATCCACTTGATGTCCTTAACATATACTTTGCGTTTCTTTAGATTGCTTTTCACAAAGATGTGCTCGCCTTCTGTTTCGTTAAAGTCTAACTTTAGTTTATGTTGTTCCAAAGCCTTGTCGACAGCTTGATTAAAACGCTCCCTTGTTATGGGTTTTTGCAAATAATCCGTTGCATCATAATTAAAAGCTTTAAAGGCATATTCAGTTTTCCCAGTTACAAAAACAATTTGCGGTTTGTTGTTGAGTACATCTAATAATTCAAAGCCATTTAATACAGGCATTTCAATATCTAAAAAAATTAAATCTACTTTTTGGGTATTTAATCCATTTTTAGTTTCGAGGGCGCTACTGTACTCTGCAATAAGATTTAGCGAGTTATGATTTTCTATAAGCTTCACAATGGATAACCTTTGTATTGCCGAATCATCTACTACTACACAATTTAGAGTCATAGGGTTTTCTATATTTGGGTTTAATTATCGACAATGTTACAAAAAATTCGGTTAAAAACCAAAAAACATCGGCAAAGTGTTTTTTTTTACATAGCTTGAGTAGCACTTCCGAATGGTTTAAAATAGTTGGAAAAACATTGTAATATATAATAAAAATGCTTACTTTTGCAGCCATTTTTAACAATAAAATAGATTTTTATGAATCATTATGAAACTGTTTTCATCTTAAATCCCGTTTTATCTGAAACACAGATAAAGGAAACAGTAAAGAAATACGAAGATTTTCTTGTTTCTAAAGGAGCTAAGATGATATCCAAAGAAGATTGGGGACTAAAAAAATTGGCTTACCCAATCCAAAACAAAAAAAGTGGATTCTATCACTTGTTCGAATATCAAGTAGATGGAGAAGCTATCAACCCTTTAGAAGTAGAGTTTAGACGTGATGAGCGTTTTATGCGTTACCTAACTGTTACTTTAGACAAACATGCCGTTTCTTGGGCAGAGAGAAGAAGAGCTAAACTAAAACAAAAAGCGTAACTATGTCAAGTATAGAACAACAATCAAAAGGAAAAAAAGAAGGAGAAATCAGATATTTAACTCCTTTGAACATTGAAACAAACAAGAACAAGAAGTATTGTCGTTTCAAAAAATCAGGAATCAAGTATGTAGATTACAAAGATGCAGACTGGTTATTGAGATTCGTAAACGAGCAAGGTAAGATCTTACCAAGACGTTTAACTGGAACTTCATTAAAATATCAAAGAAAAGTATCTGTAGCCGTAAAAAGAGCACGTCACTTGGCGTTATTACCTTACGTAACAGATTTATTAAAATAAAATACCGGTAACTATGGAACTTATATTAAAACAAGACGTTGAAAATTTAGGATTTAAAGACGATGTTGTAACGGTTAAGAACGGTTATGGTAGAAACTTTTTAATTCCTACGGGGCACGCTATCTTGGCTACAACTTCTGCAAAGAAGGTGTTGGCTGAAAACTTGAAACAACGTGCTTTCAAAGAGAAAAAGATAGTTGATGATGCTAACAAGGTTGCTGACGCAATCAAAGCATTGGAAATTAAAATAGCATCCAAAGTTGGAACAGGAGACAAATTGTTTGGATCTGTAAACAACATCGATGTTGCTGAAGCTTTGGAAAAAGCTGGACAAGCAGTAGACAAGAAATTCATCACTGTAGCTGGTGGGAGTGTTAAGCGTCTAGGTAAATACAATGCCGTTGTACGTTTGCACAGATCGGTATCTGTTGATTTAACATTTGAAGTTGTAGCACAAGCTTAATCTCTTCAAATAACATTATAGAATTAAACCGTTTAGATACATCGTCTAAACGGTTTTTTTAATTTATCTATTCAAGATGATGAAATCTTGGTATTGAAAGTGATTCCTAATAGAATGTCATTTAGTAAGATGAAAAAATATTTAGTCCTTCTGGTGTTAATTGTAAGTTTTTCTTGTAAGAAAGAAAAAAATGAGGCTGGATTGGAAATAGAAAGCATAAAACACTCTGCATTGATAGAGTCTTTTAAGTACGATCCTGAAGCGAAACCAATCATAAGTGTGCACAGAGGGGGGAAGTCAATTGAAAATTATCCTGAAAACTGCTTGGAAACCTTGGTCTATGTAAACGATAGCATAAATGCAATCTATGAAATAGATGTGGCAAGGACAAAAGACGATGTTCTGGTCTTGATGCATGACAACACCATAGATAGAACAACAACTGGAGAAGGAAAGGTTGTTGAGCATACATACAAAGAGTTGGAGGAATTCAACTTGGTGGACGACTTTGGAGTGGAAACGAGTTTCAAGGTTCCATTGTTCAAAGATGTCTTGACTTGGGCAAAAACCAACAATGTCATCTTGACGGTGGATATAAAGAGAGGTGTGGCAATGAAAGATGTCATAGCAATGATTAGGGATGCTAAGGCAGAAGATGTCTCCATCGTCATTACCTACGATTTGAAACAAGCTGAATCAGTTCATGCATTGGCTCCTGAATTGCTATTGTCGGTTTCTGCAAGAAATGACAAGGAATTGGATTGGTTGCTACATTCCAAAATACCTACAAAAAACATGCTGGCCTTTACGGGAACACGATTTTCATCGGATGCATTCTACAAGAAGATACATTCTTATGAGATAAAGACCATTTTAGGAACTCTTGGGAATTTGGACAAACAAGCAAAGAGCAAAGGAGATGGTTTGTATAGGCGTTGGGTGAATAAAGGGATAGATGTATTGGCTACAGACAGACCATTTGAGGCAGCAAAGGCAATAAACAAATAATTACGAGTATAATTTAAAGATTCTCTTTATCAATAGAGAAGGAAAATAAAGTTTTCGATGAAGTACGCAAGATTAACAAAAGAACAATTTGAGGAGTTGCACCAAGAGTTTATCAATTTCTTGGCAACACAATCCATCACGGCAGACGAATGGACCAATCTTAAGGCTAACAAGCCAGAGATGGCAGAAATGGAATTGGATGTGTTTAGTGATTTGATTTGGGAAGGTGTTTTGGGGCAAGCAAAATATTTAGAACACATTTCCCCTAGTAGCATCCATTTGTTTTCATTGAATGAGGATCATATGCATCTCATTGGTATCAAAATCAACAATGATATGGATGTGACGACAACGGAAGGCTTCAATTGGTTGCGTGATAACTTGATGAATGATGCCGTGGAGTTCGTACAAGCCAAAAAGAGCTATACTGAGGATAAAAACCTGGACAAGTTCACTTTGATAGAGCAAGGCGCTTCAATTACAAAAGGGGAATTGTACAACTATATGTTTAAATTGATAAACTAAACCCCCTACGTAGGAGATTCCCCTGTTTTTGTTGGTGAAAATAAGATTGGAAACTATTCATACATTTTTCAATGAAAAGCTTTCAATGAAGTTTGCATTAATTATTTTTGTAATTCTTGTGCAAACAAGAATGGACCTTACGATAATCATTTAAATTAAGAGTTCTGCTTTTGCAGGAAATGGATATGGCACAGAAACCAAGCACACCAAAAGGAACAAGAGATTTCAATCCAGAGCAAGTTGCAAAACGCAACTACATCTTCAATACCATTAAATTACAATTTCAAAGCTTTGGTTTTCAACCAATAGAGACGCCAAGTTTCGAAAACTCTGATACTTTGATGGGGAAATATGGAGAAGAAGGAGACCGTTTGATTTTCAAAATTTTGAATTCTGGAAACTTCTTTTACAATAAAAAGAACCAGATCGAATTGCCAACCTCCATTGAAGATTTGAAAACATTGTCTGCTGAAGATATAGATACGACTCAAAGAATCGAATTAAATCAGTTTACAAATCGTATCTCTGAAAAGGCATTGCGATATGATTTGACCGTACCATTTGCACGTTATGTGGTACAACACCAAAATGATATTAGTTTTCCTTTTAAGCGATACCAGATACAACCGGTTTGGAGGGCAGATAGACCTCAAAATGGACGCTTTAGAGAGTTTTTTCAATGTGATGCAGATGTCGTGGGGTCAAAATCCTTGTGGCAAGAAGTGGAGTTCATACAATTGTACGACAATGTGTTTTCTGCGTTGAAATTGGAAGGTACGACCATAAAGATAAACAACCGTAAAATATTATCTGGTATAGCTGAGGTTATTGGAGCGAGCGACAAACTCATCGATTTTACCGTAGCCTTGGACAAGTTGGACAAGATAGGAGAGGAGAAGGTGAAAGAAGAAATGTTGAATAAAGGGATTCCGCAAAGTGGAATAGATAAATTACAACCTTTGTTCAGTATATCTGGAACGTTCCAATCTCAAATAGAAAGCTTGAAAGGTATCCTCAGTACTTCGGAAGAAGGACAAAAGGGAATTGAGGAATTGTCATTCATAAACGATGCCATTTCAACGTTGGGCTTGAAAACGGCCAAACTACAATTGGATGTCACTTTAGCTCGAGGGTTGAACTATTATACAGGAGCCATCTTCGAAGTTGCTGCTCCAGAAGGTGTAAAAATGGGGTCCATCGGTGGAGGTGGTCGCTACGATGATCTTACAGGCATTTTTGGACTCAAGGATGTAAGTGGCGTAGGTATTAGCTTTGGTTTGGATCGCATTTGCTTGGTATTGGAAGAATTGGATCTATTTCCTGAGACCATTACAAAAAGCACTGAGGTATTGTTTATTAATTTTGGAGACAAAGAGGCATTGTTTAGTCTAAAAGCGGTGAAAGCCCTAAGGGAATCTGGAGTGAATGCAGAATTGTATCCAGATGCTGCAAAGATGAAAAAACAAATGAATTACGCCAACAAGCGTCAAATTCCTTTTGTGGTATTGGTGGGAGAGGAAGAAATGAAAAATGACAGTTATACATTGAAGAATATGAATACGGGGGAGCAATTCAACGTTTCACTTGGTGATTTAATTGCCTCGGTCAAGTGATGGAAATGTAGTTGAAGCATTTTTTGAACAATTATCTTATAGTTAGTTTTATGTTGTTTTTCCCTTTACAGGCATAGCTGTTTTGTAAATACCTAAATATAGAGGGAACTCTTACTTAATTATTGCACGACAAAGATTTAAAATGTTTTTTTAGGTTTTCAAAGCTCAAGTACACTACACTACAAATGTGTCAATGTTCCCTTAAATATATAGGGAATCTTAAATGAGAAATGGATTTGAGGGTTTAAAGAATGTATATGTGTAATTGCGAAGGCAATGAAATGTATCTCTATGGTATCGTACGTGTATGCAAAAAAAACCAAGCAATTCTAACTCTTTTTAATAATGTAAAACGGGACTTGCCCAAGACGTTTTAGGTTATCTATTCAACAAGTACGAACAAAATGGAATTGCTTCCATGTAGTTAATCCACAATTCTATTTTTTTTGAAAAAAAACATTACTATTTAAATGCAAGATAATGAGGGTGATGAAGGTGTTTGGAGAGAGGGGGGACTCTGTAGAATATAGTATTTATAGGGGAAGTAGAAGTAGGTGGAATAGTTCTTGATGATATGGAATTTGGAGTTCTGGAGATGAAATCAAGTGTAAAAAGTGATTACAATAGAGGAAAAAGAAAGGTAGGGTAAAACTGTTTTAAACTGTTTTTAATAGTTATCCCTCAAAATTATAATCAATAATAATTAATTAATTTTTTCATGAAAAAAACTACTCAATCAAAAAACGTGATAAGTTCCTTAACTTATCTGGTAATTGCTATGATCTTTTTCAATGGCAACACTACAGAAGCTCAAAACACAAACACTATTTACTTCCAAGATGAAGTTGTCGACATGCCAAACAACATTGGCTCTTTTCATTGGGATGCCATGCCTGAATCCTCAAAATTTCAAGAAGGTTATTTTGGTTGGTTACAATTCAATGAAACGCCTTCTCAATCTATTCAAGACCAATTTGTGGCACAAAATCTTAAACTCATTGAGTATTTTCCTCACAGGGCCTATCTTTTTTACTTTCCAAAGAACACCAGTATAGCATACCTGCAACAATCAGGGGTACGTTCAATAATTCCCGTAGAGAACAATTATAAGAAATCTGCAGAAATCAAATCCAATACCATCGGTGATTGGGCAATGCAAGGAAGCAACATCTTAATTACTCTGGAGCATTATGATTTTATAGATGCAGGTTTTGTTGTCGGAGAATTGCAAAGGCTAGGAAGTATAGTTGTCATAGAGGAATACAAAAATCAAAATATGATACAATTGGCCGTACCGCATTCAATGATCGATGCTATTGCAGAAAAACCATTTGTAAAATGGATGGAATTGATTCCAGCTCCATCTGTAAAGGAAGATGTACAAGGAAGAAGCATACATAGAGCATCAAATTTGGATACACAAACCGCAGCAGGAAGAAACTATACTGGAGTTGGAGTCGGCGTAATGGTAAGAGATGATGGAATTGTTGGTCCTCACATTGATTTTCAAGGAAGAATAGACAATTCAGCGAGTTCAACTACTGGACAAACCCATGGAGATGGAGTTGCGGGGATTTTAACAGGTGCAGGAAACCTGGATCCAACAAAGAGGGGTATGGCAGCGGGAGCAGATGTATATGTGGTCGATTACGCTTCTTCATTTATGGATAGTGCAACGACGGACTTAATTAACGATGGTTCGGTACAAATTACAAATTCGTCTTATGGAAATGGGTGCAACGGTGGTTATACTGCCATTTCTCAAACTGTAGATTCACAAACGAATGCAACGCCCTCTTTACTTCATGTATTCTCAGCTGGTAACTCAGGAACAGACGATTGTGGCTATGGTGCTGGAAGTGGTTGGGGAAACATAACAGGAGGTCATAAACAAGGAAAAAATGTGATTGCTACTGCCAATGTGTTTTTTCAAGGAAACTTGGCAAACTCTAGTAGTCGTGGACCAGCGTTGGATGGAAGAATAAAACCAGACATTACCGCCCACGGACAAGGCCAATTGTCTACAGACGAAAACAACGGCTACCTATCTTTTGGAGGAACGTCTGGAGCTGCACCAGGAATAGCTGGTGTTTCCGCTCAATTGTATCAAGTATATTCAGACCTCAATGCAGGAGCGCACCCTGAATCTGCTTTAATAAAGGCAACGTTGTTAAACACAGCCAATGATTACGGAAATGTAGGGCCAGATTTTAAATACGGTTGGGGATTGGTCAACGGATTAAGAGCAGCAATGCTAATTGAAGAAGGACGCTATCTAAATAGTACCATAGCCCAAGGAGCAAGTAACAATCACTCGATCAACGTACCTGCAAATACAACTCAGGTTCGTATTATGGTGTATTGGAGTGATGTGGCAGCAGCACCAGGAGCCTCACCAGCATTGGTAAATGATTTGGATCTAGTTGTGAGTGACCCTTCTAACACCACGCATCAACCGTGGGTTTTAAACTCGACTCCAAATGCATTGTCTTTGGATTCACCCGCAACTACAGGAGCAGATCATTTAAATAATATGGAGCAAGTGCTAATCAATAATCCTGCTGCAGGAAATTACAACATAGACATTTCGGGCTTCAATGTACCAATGGGACCACAAGACTATTATGTGGTTTACGAAATTGTTACAGATGGATTGACGCTGACGTATCCACAAGGAGGAGAAAAGTTTGTGCCAGGAACAGTAGAGGTAATCCATTGGGATGGCATTGGCTTGACTAATTCGACAACGCTTGAATATTCAACAGATAATGGTACAAGTTGGACAAATATCTCAACATTGGCTCAGGGAGCTAAAAATTACGAATGGACTGTCCCAAACAATATTTCTGGAGAATGTTTGATTAGAGCTACGAGTGGAGCATTAACAGACCAGAGTAATAATGTCTTTTCAATTGCATCTAGAGTTACTGGTGTAAATATTTCACAAGTTTGTCCAACAGAAGTTACCATAGAGTGGGATGCCGTTACAAATGCAACATCTTATGATGTATATTTTTTAGGGGATAAGTTCATGGAAGTCGTAGGTAATTCAACAACGACGTCATTGGTTGTTCCAATCACAGATCCTTTCGAGCCTATCTGGGTTGCAGTAAGTGCCAATGGAGGGAACAACTGGACAAGTTTGCGTACCAATGCTGTGAACTACTCGGGGACTGGATTGTTAGACTGCCCATTGGGTAAAGATTTGAACGTGACGATGATAAACAATACACCTTCAGATTTTGAAAAAATATGTAATACAGATCCAATAATTGTTTCTTCGGACATCCGAAATGATGGCACAAATCCACAATCGGACTTTGTGATATCCTATCAATTAGGTGCTGAACCCATTGTACAAGAAACGTATTCTGGAACTTTGAATTCTGGAGCGACAGTTACATTCGATTTTGCCACACCAATAGTTCTAACAGCAAATGGTAATACTACATTGAGAGTCTGGACAGCATTGACAGGAGATGAGTTTATGGGGAATGATGAAAAGACATTGGATGTCTATGCCCAATTAAACTCCACAGTTATAGATTTCATAGAACCTTTTGATACAAATGGAGTATTGCCAGGTGCTTGGTCATTGGATAACCCAGATGGATCTAAAACTTGGGAAGAGCGAATTGATGTTCCTGGAGTAGACGGAAACCCTACGATAGCAGCTTATGTGGATGGAGCAAATTATTCTACCAGAGGTCAAGAAGATACTATGGTTACAGAATATTTTGATTTGGATTTTGATGGCACTGCAGAATTGAGCTTTGATATTGCCAAAGCACAATGGTCTGCATCCTACAATGATGGATTTAGAGTGGAAATCTCTACAGATTGTGGAGTGACTTACACTCAAATTTACTTTAAAGATGGTTTGGACTTGGCAACGGTTCCTTATATAAATCAAACATGGACTCCAACAGGAGCAGCAAATTGGAGAACAGAAAGCATTGATATAACAGCTTTTACTGGAAATGAAATATTATTGAAGTTTGTTAATGTCAATGATTACAGCAACAGTACTTTTATAGACAACATCAATCTTACAAAGGAAATCGGACTGTCTGTTGCAGAAAACACATTGGAAGATACTGTTCATATATATCCAAATCCATCCAAAGATGATGTAAATATCATTGTCAATACAACTATTGGAGGTACATTTAAAATAGAGTTGCTCAATGGTTTGGGACAAATAATCTCTAGTGCTTCCGTAACACGTTTCAATGGCGGAATCCAACATAACATGGACGTTTCCAAGTATGATTCTGGTTTGTATTTTTTGAAAATCAAAGTAGACAACCAAGAAGTGACTAAAAAAGTGATCATTGATTAAGCTTATGAAATAATAAAAGAGGTCGTCTGAAAAATTATTTTTCAGACGACCTCTTTTATTTATTAATGAAATCAACTACTCTATTAGTACCTTTTTTGAGAATTTACCTGTTTTGGTTTTAACCTCTAGAATGTAATTTCCCGTATTTATTGCGTTTGTTTCCAGTTCTATGTGATTTTGTGTTTTTAGGTTGTCAAACTTTATGATTGATTGCCTGAGTACATTATACAATTCTACAGATTTTATGACCTCTAGTTTAGGGTTTTTTACAATTATTGTTTCATTGTTGTTGGCAAAGAAGAATTGGATGCCATCAATTTCTTCAAAATGACCTGTGCTTAAAACATTGTCATTGGTGAACCTTAGTTCAAAACGATCCAAGTATTCTCCTGCGTCCAAATGTATTGATAGATTAGACTGTCTAATATCGTGGTAGGTTTCCGTTATGGTATCATAGATGTAGATTTCAAGGTCTGGAGGTACATTTGAAAGCTCATCTATTTTAAAAGTGTTGAGGCCATCCAAGTTTGTATGTACACCCAACGGAAGAATGGATGTTGTTTCTATTGTGTCTATCCCTTGAATGACACATTTTTCATCGCTTATCATCCAATACATGTCATCCATTTGCGTTTCTGTCTGTTTTCCATCATATCCATAATCGAATGTAAGACTGGCATTTTCGTCCACTGTAACCAATATTTGTCTGATTATTGTATTTACGGAATTGAATCCCAAGCGAATCTTCATTCTATTGTCCTCAGTTGAAGGATTGTTGTTGGTAGATGCATTTACCCCATTTTTAACAAATACGGAATTGGCCCCTTCTTTTTGGAATATGCGTTGACCATTATTGAAAATAATGTTTCCAGTGGCCTCTCCACTAACAAAGAAACCTTGAGCAACAGGTATGTAACGTCCAGGTAATTTCGTTGGTGTACCACCACTACCTAAAGTGTTTGTTCCCAAAGCAGCAGCTGGTACAGAACCAGATAAATTGTATGTAGCATATCCACCTTGGTAGTCAGCTGTAACATGAGTGCCTCCTCCCCAATGCTCCCAGAAATATAGAGAGCCATTGGTGGCTCCTGTAGTTTCAATTACTGGGGCATTGTCCATGATGAATTGATGTGCATCTATTGCTGAAGCATAAGGGTTGCCTACTAGATATGAGTTGCCAGCAGTTATAGGCAAAGTAATGACGCTGTTATTTGGTTTTCCTGCCAATGTGTAGTTTTGTTCTAAAGATACATTTCCGCCAGTGTCATTTACGCCTTTCATCGTGAAGCCTTCACCAGTAAGTATGTTTCCTGTACTACGCACGTGTTGCCAGTTATAATAACTATTTGCATCGTTGCTGTACTTCCAAATCCAATAATCTGCAATGCAAATTGGAGGACCTGGGTTTCCATCGTAACCATTGGTTATGAAGTAAATATCCAATGGGTTGGATGAATTCGTCCCATCCTTTAATACATCAGGAATCGTGTAGCTATTATTATTTGTACTATTGTTGCTTGTTCCAACTGGGGATGACCAGTAGTTGTATGTGTATAAGTCTTGAGTGCCTTGTTGATCAATTTCTATTATTCCTGAGCTAGTTGCATCTAGCTCGCTATTGGAGCCTTGTACTAGCTGGGATTCCCCTTCTAAATCAATTTTTCCATCTAATTTTAGATACCAACTTATGTTAAGTTCAGAATCATTATTGATTGATAATTTTTTTGTGTTTTCTATGAATAACCCCAAAGTATTGTGACTGGTATCTGTCTGTATGTTGTCTGCTATTTTAACTATGGCCCAATCTGGGTGCGAATATGAAATGTCCCAAACATCTCCATACAACCAATTATTGGAATTTGACCAGTTACCGTCTCCTCCCGATGTGGTTATATATGGTAGTGGAGCAGTTCTTTCTTGATAAGTTCTCATATTGTTTAAATTGCCATCAATTCCAGAATCTGAAGCATCTGGTGTATGTCCGGTCTCTATGACTCCCATTTTGTAATATAATTCTAAGTCACTCCATAACAATCCATCTATGTTTTTAGGTATTATAGCTCCCATTACATGTCCAGAATTATTTTCAATCTCTTGGTATATTTGTTTTCGTAGTTGGTTTTCTGTTAAAGCTTTTTTGTATACTTTGGTTTCATATATGGATCCTTCAAAATAATTATTTGTTGATAATGAATTTCTTCCTATTTCAAAATCCCCTGAATTGGGACTCAAAGTAGAGGCTATTCCTGTTCTAGTATCTAGTAATTCCCCATTTAGGTATAACTTCATTTCTCCAGTAGTTCCATCGTATGTACTAGCAACATGGTACCATAGGTTTTCCGATAGTATAGGAGAATAGGTTGAAGAACTCGTTGTTACTATTGTACCTCCTGTACATGAACTGCATGAAACTATTATATTTGGAAGTATTTCTGTTCCATTGTTGGTGCTAAAAGTATGATTTGTAATAACATTTACACTATCATTTATATTGACTAGATCCCAGCTCATTTCACTAGCAAAACTATCTGTTGTATATGTTATTTCTATAATGTCATCTACGTTTGCTGAGAAGTTTTCAAAAGCAGAGATTGGTGTATTGGTTACCCCTTGGTTTGTTACAGTGAATGGAAGTCCGCTATTAAGAGGCGTACCATTAACTGTGATTAGAACTCCTTTGTTTGTCCATCCATCTCCGTAAGAATCATACATGTTCAATTGATAATCAACCAATGGCAGGGTGCCTGTCTCAACTTCGCATTGTATTTTATTGGTATTGTCTATAAATAGTCTATAATTTTTTTGTCCCATGACATCTCCACCGTCAAATCCACTCTTTAATTTAATCCACGACATCATTGTAGCTTCAGATTTATTACCTAAAAAAGCTGTTCTATCTATGTAATCGTTGTTTCCATCGAAGTCCAATGTTTGAGGAATACAGAAACTGAAACTTCCTAACCCTGACCCATGTACATTTCCAGGAGAGCAAGTATCACAATCTTGCCATAAAAAAGTAACACTTGTTATATAGTCATTATCTGAAAAATTAACACCTACAATTCCATCATTCCCTGCAACAGAAGTACCAGTGGCGTTGATAATTCCAGTGCTGTCATTGGCTGTGTAAGATGGGGAAGAAGAACTGGTGAAAGTAGGAAGTATTGTATCTCCATTAGTATTTGTACCGCTTACAGTATATTTATCTCCATTTACACTAGAAGTGTTTATATGGTTAATATCAAATGACAAGGCGTAAATGGGAGAGCTAAATGTAATGGTACAAGTAATTCCAGATGATGAATAACCATTGGTAAATAAATCTAGACTTTGATAGGACGGACTTGAGTCGTTGCCGACAATGGGGGTTGTTAGTCCAGTCCAAGGTCCGAAAGATGAAGTATCTCCTGTAAAAGTTATGGTGAAATCAACTCCAGAATTGTCTACATTAGAGTAAGTACCAGTTGTGGCTCCAGCAGATGGCCAATTATATTCGTTTGAAGTTGTTGGGCTGGAAGACCATTTTAAACTATAATTTTCACCGCAGCTTGGAGGAGAATGTACTTGGGAGTAAATGCAAAAAGGTATAAAAAAAATATAGAATACCACACTCTTGTAAAAAGTAAATTTGTTCATAAATGAGTAAATTTTAATTTAGAAAGAGGGAATGCTAAATTGTTAAAAAAAATGAAAGTTTGTTCTTACAATTTTTTCAATGTAATTAGAATTTTATATTTGAGGGGGAGTTTTAAAAAAAAAAAACGCTTTTTTCTATGAAGGGCAATAAAAATTCGATGAAGCGTAATTTGTTGATAGTTAGTTCGATAAGATAGGGTGGGAGCTGGTTTTTATAGAGAATGAAAGTGAAACGATGAATTATCTTGTTTTTAATATAAGAAAAGCCCCGATCTAAATCGGGGCTTTTACAGTTAATCCATAATCTATCATCAAAGATAATTATTCCTTGATGAACCTTTTGGTGATCGACTTTTCGTTGTCTGCGTTAAGTTCAATCAAATACATACCTGTTTCAAGGTTACTTACATTTATTCCATTTGTAATGGATGTTCCTTTGGATACTTCCTGACCCAACATATTTACCACTCTGTAAGCGAAATCTCCTTTCCCTTTCGATTTAACATGCAATGTTTCTTTTACAGGGTTGGGGTAGACACTTAGTTCCAAATCCAAGGCATTGGTCTCTTCTTCAACCTCTTCTGTCGTAAGGTTGGTATCGAGTGACTTGACAAGGTTACTGGTTATGTTAACCGTATAATCTTCAACTTCTCCATAAGGGAAGGTGCCGCAAGCTTCTGGGTTGCCATTGTACCTCATGGATACACGCATTCTTGTTACCCCATTTAATGCACTCGTAGGCACTGTAAACGTACCTGTTACAGATGATGCCGTGGTTGGTACTATTGACCATACACGCTCGGAAGCTTCAAAAACTTTGTTTCTGTTATAATCAATCCATACGGCATAGCCTTGTGGATCCGTGTCTAGTTCTCTGGTACTGGTAATTGTAATCGTGTGTGATTGTCCTTTGGACAAAGAAGTGGATGTCGAAGTGAAATTCGAATATCCAGTACTTGTCGTTCCTACTCCAGAGGATCTGTCTATGTTGCCAAGCTGTACGCGAGAAATATGTTCTCTATTGGTATTGTTTCCATTGGAAGCGCAATATCCATCACCTACAGATGGTCTAATGTTCACCGTATAATCTTCGACTTCTCCAAACTGGAAAGATTCGCAAGCTCCTGGCAGGGCATTGAATTTCATGGATACACGCATTCTCGTTGGCCCAGTCAAAGCACTATTTGGTATTGTAAAAGACGCGTTTACATCTGATTGTATTGATTGTCCACTAACTACTCTTTCTCCGGAATCATTGAAATCCCCGTCATGGTTGTAATCTATCCATACTCTAAAGCCCTCGTTGTATGAGCTATCTGCCTTTGCGGCTGTTATAAAAATGTTGAGAGGAGACCCTTTGAAGATATTTGTGGAAACCGAAGTGAAATTAGAATATCCCGTACTGGTCGTTCCTTCTCCAGATGGATTGTTTATGTTGTTAATTCTTACACGAGAAATATACTCGGATCCAGTGTCGTTTCCATTGGAACTGCAATAGCCACCTCCATTACTAGGGTTTTGTAAGTTTACCGTATAATCCTCGACTTCTCCACGAGCGAAGGAATCGCAAGGTGCTGGTAACCCCGTGTGACTCATAGATACACGCATTCTCGTTGTTCCAAGCGTTCCATTTGTCGATACTGTAAATGACCCTGTTGCAGTCGATGCAGTCGTTCCATCAACCTGCCATACCAGCTCACCTGGATCCGTGAAGTCTCCGTCTTGGTTGTAATCTATCCAAATGGAATAGAACTCTAAGAGTGAGTTTGATGACCTGGTGGATCTCACAGCAATTGAAGTTGATTCTCCTTTGATCAAAGTTGTATTAGAGTTTGAAGTGAAATTCGAATATCCAGTAGATGATGTCCCCACTCCAGACGAGTTGTCTAAGGAGCCTACTTGTACGCGAGAAATGTATTCGTTATTTGTACTGTCTCCATTGGAAGAACAAAAACCAGTTTGATCGTTTATTTGAATTGCATAATCTTCAACTTCCCCATATTGGAAAGATCCACAAGCTTCAGGTACTGCATTGAATTTCATGGACACTCGCATTAGTACTACCCCAGCCGTAGCATTTGCCGGGACTACAAATGTCCCAGTTGCTGATGGTGTTGCAGATGGAGCTTTTGCCCATACACGCTCGGAACCTTCAAAATTTCCGTTATCGTTGTAATCTATCCAAACGGCATAGCCTTCAGCGAACGCGTCCGACGTTCTTGTGTTCGTCACTTTAACAGTAACTTGTTGTCCTCGATTCAGGTGTGCCTCTATCGGTTGTGAAATAAAATTGGAATATCCGGTACTCGTGGTTCCTGTTCCAGATGATCTGTCTAATGTACTTAATTCTACACGAGAAATATGTTCGAAACTGTCATTGTTTCCATTAGAGCTACAATTTTGACCAGAACTTGATGCGCAGATAAAAGCAAAAAGTACTGGGAGGGTAAAAATATGTAATATTTGTTTATTGATTATTTGTTTCATAATTCAATGGTTTTATTAATTATTAAGTATAATTCTTCTTTGAAATACCTTTTAGTTTTCTTTAGTAGCATTGCCTGTCCTTGTCCAAGACTCAATGAACCGGTCGAAACAAAAAGTGATGGAGAAGGACATTCAATGCTGGTTTCTTCATAAATTCGATGTTTTAAGGGTTAATAATTCAATTTTACTTCATTCAATTTTTTGATTCACTATTATTTCATAGAACCTTAAAGAATATTGCCTTCAAGATCAAATGATGATTTGAAAAATGACAGCAATGGATATCCCGTGGGGATTACTATGATTTATAATCCTTATTGAATTTTATTTTGAGTTGGTTGTTGATATCGGTATGCGGTTTTACCATAAAAGAGTCATATGAGAAAACACTTTACTTTAAAGAAAGTAAATCGTATGTAAGGGTGAAGTCTGTTGTAGATTTATACCTGATGCACAAATTGCAACAAAAGGTATTCAAAGGGGAATTACTAGTATTTGTTTCTTTATGAATTCAATGTTTTTAAGGGTTAACAATTCAACTTTGGATTCATTGCATGCTATTGGCATTTTCAGTTCCAAAGGATAATTTGAAAAATGATCGTGATAATATATCCATAACTGATTATGGCAGTTCATAATCCTTTTATTTAGATTTTATTATGTAGAAGGAGGGCGGTTATGCAATAGACAGATATGTGCAAATGAACTACTTGAAAAAAGCAAATCGCATAGATGTCTATAAGTATGATTGATGACCAAAACTTGATGCGTAGATTATTGCAAAAAAATATGGTAAGCGTAAAAATGTTTCTTTATGAATTCAATGTTTTTAAGGATTAATAATTTTACTTCATTCAATTTCAGGAGTGCTTCATTAAATATTGCTTTAAGGGTTAACAATTCAACTTTTTCATTGCATTCTATGATGTTTTCAATTCCAAAGAATGATTTAAAAAATGATAGCGATAAATGTATCCAACGTATTACTATAGCGTGTAATCCTTATTTGGATTTGACTTTGAATTAGTTACGGTCAGGATGTCCGGTTTTAACATAATACAGCTATGAGCAAGAATACCCTACCTTTAAAAAAAAAAAAAGTAAATCGGAGTAAGTAGTTTTTGATATGTTGGCAATCAAAAAAAATGATGAAGGATTAGAATGAAAGTCTTGTAGAGCAAAATATTCAGTGCTTGTTTTTTGAGTAGTTTATTTAACAAGAAAGTGATAGAACCCTATTGGATAGGGCATAAATACAGGTGTTGTTCAAATGGTTTAAAATAAGAAAAGTGACGTGTTGTATTTGAAAACACTAAACTCATTTTATGATGCTTTAGGGGAGAAGGGATGAAAAACGACAATTATATTTTAAAGAATATGAATTCAGGATAATAATAATAATAATAATAATCAATGATTTGATGGTTAGGTTGTTATTTTGACCATAAGTTGTATAAGTACCATCAAAAATCCCATAACCTAGATTATGGGATTTCTTTCTTAAAACATATGGGATAGAACAAGACACATACTCGATTAACACTTCTTTTTGACAATCTATACCCTTCGGCTTTAAGTTCTAAAACTGAATATGCAAACAGTAACTCACCTTAAAGATATAATTGCAATGCTATAGGTTGTTAGCGAATATGGTAAAATAGGTTTGCTTGAATGATAATTATATTTGTAAAAGTTGATTTGAGGTTAAGGTCAAAATAATTTGATTGAATTTTTTTCTACTCTATGTCATTATAGTTTCCAGCCCTCGATCATATTTGTTTTCAGTATATGAATTCTTATCCACGAAATCTTCAAAATTTAATTATGAGTAATTCAGTTTTAACATATATAGTAATTGTTTGTTTTTTTAATTTTAGGTCGCCTGTGTTATTTCTAACTTAATATATGATCTACTGTCCTTTTTGACAATGATCAGGATGCTAAATCAACTATTGAATTAGTACTTTTTTCGATAGTGTGTCAGTTTCTGTTTTAATCTTTAGAATGTAATTGCCAGGACTTATTGTATTTGTTTTGAATTCTAGGTGATCTTGTGTTTCGATAGTGTCGAACTTTATGATGGATTGTCCAAGAATATTATATAGTTCTAGAGATTTTATAACTTTTAAATATGGATTTTCTATTACTATTGTTTCATTGTTGTTAGTGAAATAAAACTGTATGCCGTTAATATCTTCAGTAGTTAATGCATTATTTGTAAATCTTAATTCAAAGCGATTTAAATATTCATCTGCAGTTAAATCTATGGAGAAATCAGCTTCTCTTATGTCGTGATATGAGCTTGTTAAAGTATCATAGATATAAATTTCAAGATTTGTCGGTACATTTACAAGTTCGTCTATTTTAAAAGTGTTGATTCCATCTAAACTGGTGTGAACACCCAATGGGAGGATTGTTGTTGTTTCTATTCTGTCTATACCTTGAATGACATGCTTTTCATCACTTATCATCCAATACATGTCATCCATTTGATTTTCAGTTTGTTTTCCATCATACCCATAATCCAATTCAGGGCTGGCATTTTCGTCCACTGTAACCAAAATTTGCCTATTCATTGCATTCACAGAATTCAACCCTAGGCGAATTTTCATTCTATTGTCCTCAGTTGGATTGTTAATGGTAGATGTATTTACGCCATTTTTGACAAATATGGAATTTACACCTTCTTTTTGAAAAACACGTTGACTATTGTTGAATACTATATTTCCATTAGTCTCTCCAAGAACAAAGAAGCCTTGAGAAATTGGAATGTACCTTCCGGGGAGTTTTGTTGGACTTCCACCACTACCCAAAGTGTTAACTCCTAAGGCTGCAGCAGGAACACCACCAGAAAGGTTATATGTTGCATAGCCGCCTTGGTACTCAGCTGTAACGTGAGTACCTCCTCCCCAGTGCTCCCAGAAATATAAGGTGCCGTTTGTAGCCCCGACATTGTCTATTACCGGAGCGTTATCTATGATAAATTGATGAGCATCTATTGCAGAAGCATAAGGGTTTCCTACTAAATAGGCGTTTCCAGCAGTTATTGGCAAGGTGATATCTCCATTATTTGGTTTTCCTTCTAAAATGTAGTTTTGTTCTAAAAGCATGTTTCCAGAAGTATCATTAACTCCTTTCATCGTAAAGCCTTCTCCTGCAAGTATTGTACCTGTACTAAGAATTTGTTGCCAATTGTAGTAACTATTTGTGTCATTGCTATATTTCCAAATCCAATAATCCGCAATCCCAATAGGAGATCCAAAAGTTCCGTCATAGCTATTTGTAATAAAATTAATTGCTAATGAGGCAGCTGGGTTTGTACCATCACTGTAAACGTCTGAAACAGTATAACTATTGTTATTTGTTGTTATATTGCTAATACCTACGGGAGAAGACCAGTAGTTGTATGTATATAAATCCTGTGTTCCTTGTTGGTCTCTTTCTATCGTTCCCGAGCTTGTAACATTAAAATCGCTATCAATCGTTTGAATGAGTTGAGATTCACCTTCTAAATCAATTTTGCCATCTATGTTTAAATAATGAGTTATAGTTAAACCGTTTCCAGTATCTGTTGCATTGTCTCCTGTGACATTGAGTTTGTTACTTTTTATATCAAGATACAGCATAAGTCTGTTATCGTTGTTTGCAACGGGTAAACTACTATTGTCCATAGTTAAATCATGGTTTGTCTCTATAATATTCCAATCTACTGATTTTGTGTTGTCTACAATTGATGTTGCTCCAGGTATGGTTTGTAAACTACCATTTAACCAACTAGCATTAGAATCCCAATTTCCATTAGCGTCACTTTTATAAGGTAAAGGAGCTGTTTGAAAATCAACAGTATTAAGGTTTCTTAATGCTCCTTGATTGTTATTGTCGGATTCATCGTTTGTATTGGTATAAGTATAAATGGACATTGGATAATATCCTGCTAAATTACTCCAAGGTATTGTTGCTGTTTCATTTTTTGTAATAGTAGTAAGTGTTATTTTTCCAGAAACAAAGCTTGTGTTTTTTTCAATTTCTTGATTCATAATAAAATGAAGTTGATCTGCAGTCAATGCTGTATTCCAAACTCTTACTTCATCTATGTTACCTTCAAAATGAGCTGTAGGAGAATCTTTTCCAGCAGCAGCAACAAAAAAGGATTGATTGGTTGTTGTTGGAGCTGTTAAAGATTTAGTTATATCGAGCACACCATCAATATATAGAGTAGCATCTGAACCATCGTAAATTACTGCTACTTGATGCCATTCATTTTCAGGGATAACTGTATCTGATGTAATAAATTGAGTGCTTCCATTTTTCCAGGACATCTCTACGTTACCAGTTGCGTCAATTTTTAAATCATATCCTTCTGTATAGGCAAAATCTCTTTTAGATAAAATAGAAGTATTTAGTGAGCCAGAGGTTCTTTTTATCCATGCCGAAACTGTAAATTGGGATGCGTTTAAGTTTAGCACATTTTCCATATCTAAGTAATCCGAAATGCCATCAAAATTAATAGAACGCTCTACTATTACTTGTGGAGAATAGCCGAAAGTGATATACTTGGTTCCATTAAAATCGTATTCGGTTTCAATATTGGACCCATTTAATGTCATGACTCTATAATCTGCTGTTGGATCAAAAACGGCTGTATCAGAAATAAACATTAAGTATTCTCCAGGAGGACTTATGTTTCTAACAGCATTTTGAGGAATAGATACTTTTACTGTCCCTATATCGCTACCATTTTCAACGACTTTCCAAATTCTTTGCATACCTAAAAAGGTTACTGGAGTAGAAAGTCCTGCAATCCCGCTACTAATATCTACTATTATTGTATTTGGGACAGCATCTAAACTTGCATTATTATTTCCCCAGACTAAATAATCCTTATCTGCAAGTGTATCTGGATTACTTGCTATATTTATATTATTAGTGTCATAAATATCTGTAATCCCCATTGTTAAAATACCTTCAATTGGACCAGTTCCATCTATAGCATTATTAATACTACTTGATTGTTTTTGATTTAAGTTAGAATCGTCATCACGTGCAATTCCTGCAATGTCATAGTTATAACCTGCATTTGCAGATTGATCCCAGATAACAGTACCAGCACTATTCACATAATCCTGGGAAGTTCCATTAATTCCCAAGGTAATTCCATATTTTATGGCTAAATAAGATTGTATTCTATTACGATCCTGAGTAAGATCTGCGTCGCCTTTACGTGCTGAATAGGTTATTATTTCTGCTATTTTACCTTTGTAACTACCTTTAAAAAGTTGGCTTCGACCTATAAAATATCTAGAACCATTTACATTGACGAATTGTGGAACTCCAACTTCTGTATTTCCTATGTTTAGTCCATTATAATATAGTTCTTGGCTTGTTGCTGCTAAAGTATTTCTGGCATTAATAATCCCTACATTACTATAAGAGTCGGATATGTTAGTATGCGCAATACCATAACCTCTTAAATTAATATCGGGGTCGTTTGGTTCTGGGTTAGCAGAATGCGCATAAGTTATAATTTCATCATCCAATCTTCCTGTATAGCCTCCCCAACCAATACCTGTAACATCTTGATCAATATCATCTAATGGATTAGCATCTCCACAAAACATATCCATAGCTCCGTAGGCGCTATTTACAGTTTCATCTGGAAAAGCAACAATAAAAATATCTTGAGAATAAAATCCAGAATTCCCTTGTAAGTATTCTTGGGGAAGTGAAGTTAAATCTCCATCTATTGGAGCGTTTGGTGTGTTGTCAAAAGCAATAACTGGGTTAAAGTTAATATTATCTGCAATGTTATCTTTATAAGTTGGTTCTTGCCCTACTGTATTAACAGTAGCATTAGTCCCGCGTCCTTGATCAGCCCATAAACTAACAGCTTGACCATCCGTGTAGGCTAAGCCTTCTGTAGATTTTAACCATAACCTTAAATCGGTGCTGATTCCTCCAGGAGCACTTGTTAGAGTATTTTCAGTTGTGTCTATGGTAATATCATCAATAGCCATATCGCTAGTTAAGTTTACTCCAATCGTACTATAAAACCTTAGTCTAATTGTTTGACCTAAATATGCATTTAGGTTAATTACAGCTTCTTCCCAAGCATCAGCATTGCCAGTTTGTACTTGATCAATTTGTGTCCATAGGTTAGTCGAGTATGTTGCACCATCATCTGTGCTTAAATCTACTTTTAGTGTTCCCATGTCTGCACCATACATATGATAAAAGAAAGAGAGGTAGGCAAAAGATGGACTTGTTAAATCAAAGCAAGGACTTATTAAGAGCGTTTCATTGTTGAAATTGGAGTTTGCTTCTGCATAGGCATAAAATGCCCCATCTGCTGCTGCACTAGGTCCTGTTCCTGCAGATGGAGTTCCTCCACTATTAATAGTCCAATCAAAATTATCTGTGGTTTCTTGAGTCCAAGCTCCAAGTCCAGATTCAAAGCTTTCCGTATATGGGAAAGTATTTATTGTAGAGCTGCAAGTGACACAGCCTCCTCCAGAGACATTGAAAAACACTGTTGTTCCAGTACTCGTTGCAGTTAATCCCGTATTGGATAGTACATTGAATCCGCCAGAGATTATATCTACTGATGCAGCTCCATCCCATCCATCATTTGCGCTATCGGTCATGATGATATAATAATTAATGCCATCCGCAAGGCAACCGATGTTTTCAGAAGCCGAATAAGAACTATCTCCTGTACCTATGGGATCTGTTATGGTATAAATGAGTATCCCTCCTGGAGTGTATACATCTACTTGATTCTCAGAAGAGTAATTTGGCCAATTAATAGATATGTCTACATTGGACTGAGCAATTAGGAAATGGGATAAGAAAACAAGTAATATGGTGAGATGCTCTTTTTTAATTTGTATTGTTCTTTTCATTTGGGTGAAAGATTAGCGTTTTTTATATTTAATGTTTTTTGTCCTCAGATGTCAAATATTCGCATAGTTGTAATGCCATTTCAATTGATGCTATGGGTAATCCCTTATGGCTTCATCTATTAAACTTTGGATTGTTTCTGATGACGGGGGAGTTTGGTGATGTTCCCTTGTGTAGTTCTTGTGAGGATATCATTTTAAAACATAAAAGAGAAACAATTAATAGTCTGTTTTTTTTCATAGGTTGGAAGGGACTGTTTTAATTAAAAAATATCATTTATGGAGCCTATCATAAAAATAAGATGTTGATGAATTGTTTTTTTATAACATGTTCTTTTTGAGTTGTTAACTGGTTAATTGTCTTAAAAAGTCAAAAGAATGAATATTAAACATAAATTTAATTTTATAAAATTAAATTTATCACTCGAACACGTTGAAGCGCTGTTTTGTGTCGATGAAATGCGTTTATAGTGCGTTCAATCGGTAGTGTTGGATTGGTAAAAGTAAGTTTGCTTTAAATGGAAAGAGTTTTACAAAGATTTAAATGATTATTTTTTTTTGGAAACTCACTTATCCATTTCCTCTTATCAAATGCTCCAATTCCAAGCGTTTTTGCTTGGAAATGGGAAGTTGCTTGCCATCTTCCATGATGATGTATCCTCCTTCGGAACGACTTAATTCGACTACATATTGAAAATTGATTAAAGTCGATGGGTGGATACGTATAAAACCATAAGGTTCTAACTTCAATTCATAATGTTTCAGATTTTTGGAAACTAGAAGCGATTTGTCATTCTTGCAATATATTTCAGAATAGCTTCCTTGAGCTATTACATATTGAATGTTTTTTATATAGGTTAAACGGAAACCTCTTTGTATAGGAAAAGCAATTTTTTCATTCAAGGTAATCAAGTTGTTAGGCTTGTTACTTGACCGTATTTCCAATTTTTTTCTTTCTATGATGGCTATGGCCTTGTCAACGGCATTTTGCAATTTTATTATGTCCACTGGCTTCAGAAGATAATCTATCGTACCATATTTCAAGGCTTGAAGCGCATAGTTGTCATAGGCTGTGATGAAAATGAGTTCGGAAGTGATGACATCGAATTTTTCCAAAAGGTTGAAAATAGTCTTGTTTCCCATCTGGATGTCTAGAAACAAGATTTCCGGTTGAGAACGAAGAATGGTTTCTTTTGCTTTTTTTATGGTTGTGGCCTTGTCTACTATTGTTATGTTTGGACAAAAGTCGGAAAGTAGAATCTCTAAGTTTTCGATATTGTTTTTTTCATCATCAATTAAAATGGCTGTGTAGGACGTTTTTACATTCATGATTTGGTGGAGATATAAGGAAGATACATTTCAACGGAAGTCCCGACAGGGGACATTTCATTGTATAGATCTTTGATTTTTATCATCGCGTTTTCATACCCCAATTGTTGAAGATAATCAATACGTTTCTTTAGATTTTCAGAAAAAAAGGACAAGGTGATCCGCTTCGGGGGAGTGGAGTCATCTAATGTGGCTTTTCTTCCTACACCATTGTCTGTTATTGTACAAAATACGCCATTATCCATTTGTTGAAAGATTAGATTCAGTTTTCGAGGGGCTTCAAAATTTTCAGGGAATGCGTGAATCAGTGCATTTTCTATATGTGGTTGCAACATCATATTGGGAATGAGCGGGTCTATGTGTAACAGTTTTTCATCGACTTCTATATTATACACGAATTCATTTGTAGAGCGCATTTTTTGAAAACTCAAATATAGTTTGAGAAAGTTGATCTCTTCGGAAAGCCTGATGTTTGTTTTGTAGGAGTTTCTCAACATAATCCTCAATAGTTGGGAAAAATCATTCAAAACATTGTAAGCGTCTATCTTGTTGGATTTCAATATGTGGTTTTGAATACCATTAAGGGTATTGAATAAGAAGTGAGGATTCATCTTGGAATGCAAGGCCTCCAATTTGCTTTCGGCCTCCTTTCTTTTACTCTCTGCCAATACGCGCTCTGACCTGTATTTATATACTATGAAAACACCTAGGATGATTGTGATGAACATAGCGCTTCCAAGTATGATCAATTTTTGATTGCGCTTGAAGTAGCTCACCTTTTTCTGCTGTTCCTGAACGAGTGTGTCTATTATTCTATCTTTTTGAAAGAATATGTCCTGCAATTTCATCTTTTGGATACCAAGACTCATATCGTTGTCAGAATACGCTTTGGAGAGTTCTTGGTATTTGTGTTTATGAGACAAGGCCAATCTGTAGTTGCCCTTTCTTTCATAATAGTCAACCATACGTTGCTCGACTCCGAGTTTGTAATATAGTCCTTTTCTCAAACGGACATTGTTATAGCCTTTTATTAAATAGTGATACCCCTTTAAGGAATCACCCATTCCAAAATAGGCATCGGAAATCAACAAATCTGTTTCGGCAGTTGGTTCTTTTTGAGATTTATAAAATTGTTCCTCATTCATTTTTGCATATTGTAGTCCCGTGGTATAGTCACCTTTTTTTATGTATGCATCAGCAAGGTCCAACAAGCACATTTTATATGCATAGTTCAAATGTTGCGTTTTGGAAATTAGCAGAGCCTGTTTTAAATAGAAAATGGCAGAGTCCAATTTTTTCTGACGTAGAAGTACATTGCCATAATTGTTATAGTTCCGGTAATGGAGTTGGCTGTTTTTTATGGATTCTGTTGTTTCCATAGCCTGAGAAAAAAGTTTCTTTGCTTGATCGAAATCCCTTACAGACACATAGATGATTCCAATTTCGTTGAGAAGATTTATCGTCAACTCCTTGTTGTCGATTTGTTTGCTTACTTCTAGGGCATCGATAAAAGATTCCATGGCATATAGGTAAGCTCTGTTCTTTCTTAATCTCATTCCCTTTTCAAGTTTTACCTTCAAGGCAGAAAGGGTGTCCTTGGCTTTTAAAAAATAGGAATAGGAGTTGTCGCTATATTTAATGAAATCTTTTATGTTTTCGAGAGGAGAGATGCATTCACTCATTTCCTTGTAGAGTTCTCCAGTTAATTTATAATCTCCTTCTTGTATGCTTAGTTCCAAAAGAAATTGCTGTTCCACATTTATTTTAGAACTATCTTGAAGTATTGGAACTTTTTGAAAAGAAATTGAAGCCTCATCAAAATTCATATGAGAATTTTCGAAAAATGTATTTTGTGGTATGGAAGATTTTCCAAAACCAATGCCTAGGTAAAGTAATAAAAAAAGATTACAAATCTTATTCATAGATGGTTAGGGCTTAGTTATGCTAATATAATGTAATTTTTAACAATATGTTTTTAGGTGTGATACCATTGATATTGCCTTTATGTGGGGCTAAGGGTTTATATGGATCTTAAATTCTGCATTAATTTATGAATTGCATTCTTTTTAATATGAAAACAGGGAGTTGTAATAAAAAAAATGAAGTTTTTTTATGCGAAATAACAAAGGCTATCAATTATGAATTTATAGACCAAGAACATAAATATCACTATGGAAAGCAATAATTGATCTCTCAATTGCCCAACTTATGAAATCTTGTTTTCAGAACCCTAGATTAAACAACAGCATACCGCTTGACAATTAATGTCAAAGCATGTATCTTTAGCTTGATTAAGGAATCCCTTTAATAAAATCAATCAATTCAAGTTTCTAATCTAAGTAATGCGTTTAATAGGAATTGGATATAATTTTATTAAGAAAAAACAGAACTGAATTTATGAGTAACTATCACATTAAACATTTAGAAGAGTATTGGCAAGTTTATAGAAAATCCTTGCGTAATCCAGAAAGCTTTTGGGAAGAAATAGCCGAAGAACATTTTTTATGGAGAAGGCGTTGGGACAATGTCTTGAGTTGGGATTTTTCAAAACCCGAAGTTAAATGGTTTGAGGGGGCGGAATTGAATATTACCGAAAACTGCATAGATAGACATCTTGCGACCAGAGGAGATAAGACAGCGATCCTATTTGAACCCAATGACCCAAATGAAGGAACGCAACATATAACTTACAACGAATTGCACAAGCGAGTCTCTAAATTTGCGAATGTGTTGAAATCTCAGGGAATAAAGAAAGGAGACCGTGTCTGCATCTATTTGCCAATGATTCCGGAATTGGCAGTATCTGTGTTGGCTTGTGCAAGAATAGGAGCAATACATTCTGTGGTTTTTGCTGGATTTTCGGCAACGGCATTGGCCACTCGAATAAATGATTGTGACTGCAAGATGATTATTTGTAGCGATGGTAGTTTTCGTGGTAACAAGACGATAGATTTAAAAGGGATAGTAGATGAAGCATTGAAAAGTTGTGAAGGTATATCCACTGTCTTGGTCGCAAAAAGAACGAAGGCGGACATAGAAATGAAAGAAGGGAGGGACAAATGGTTGCAACCACTTTTGGATGAAGCAGATTCGGTTTGTAAGGCGACAGTCGTAAAAGCTGAAGATCCATTGTTCATACTATACACATCTGGCTCAACAGGAAAGCCAAAAGGGATGGTACATACGACAGCTGGGTATATGGTGTATTCGGCATACACGTTCAAGAATGTCTTTCAATACCGAGAAACAGATGTATATTGGTGTACGGCAGACATAGGTTGGATTACAGGACATAGTTATATAGTATATGGCCCGTTGGCAAATGGAGCTACTACTGTAATGTTTGAGGGAGTTCCATCTTATCCAGACTACGGTAGATTTTGGGAAATCGTAGAGAAGCACAAAGTAACTCAGTTTTATACAGCTCCAACAGCCATAAGGGCTTTGGCAAAGGAGAACTTGGATTTCGTGAATAAATACGATTTGAGTTCACTAAAGGTATTGGGAACCGTAGGAGAACCTATAAATGAAGAAGCTTGGCATTGGTACAACGACAACATAGGCAAGAAGAACAGTCCTATAGTTGATACTTGGTGGCAAACAGAAACAGGAGGCATTATGATCTCACCAATACCATATTCCACCCCCACCATTCCTACATATGCAACATTGCCTTTGCCTGGAATACAACCGGCACTCATGGATGAAAAAGGAAAGGAGTTGAAAGGTAATCAAGTAGAAGGGCGTTTGTGCATAAAATTCCCATGGCCTTCTATGGCAAGAACCATCTATGGAAATCATGAACGTTATAGGGATACGTATTTCTCAGCTTATGAAAATGCTTATTTTACAGGAGATGGAGCATTGAGGGATGCAGTTGGCTACTATAGGATTACAGGACGTGTTGATGACGTGATAATCGTAAGTGGACACAATTTGGGAACAGCACCCATAGAGGATGCCATAAATGAACATCCAGCTGTTGCAGAAAGTGCTATAGTCGGTTTCCCTCACGATATAAAAGGAAACGCATTGTATGGGTACATTACATTGAAAGAAACTGGAGAAGGGAGAAATCATGACAACCTAAGCAAGGAAATAAACCAACTCATTACCGATAGAATAGGGCCGATTGCAAAACTGGATAAGATCCAATTTACCAACG
Source organism: uncultured Bizionia sp. (assembly GCA_947496215.1). Taxonomy (GTDB): domain Bacteria; phylum Bacteroidota; class Bacteroidia; order Flavobacteriales; family Flavobacteriaceae; genus JAHDHI01. Next base: position 200,076 of record CANMCF010000003.1, on the reverse strand, counting down.
GATTGCCAAAAACGAGATCAGGAAAGATAATGAGGCGTATCTTACGTAAGATAGCGTGCAAGGAAACTTCCAATTTGGGAGATATTTCCACCCTGTTGAATCCAGAAGTCGTAAATGAGCTCATTGAACAATCTTTAGTTCTTAGTTAATAGTTCATAGACGAATTGAAATTATATTCAAAGAGTATTCTTTTATTAGGGAATACTCTTTTTTTTGATCAGAATTCAAGAGAAGAACTATGAATCCTTTTTTTTGAAAATAAAAAACTTTAACAGCCAAAGCATATGCTTTTTTATAGAAAGATAAAGGGGTGTTTTCTTTCGATTCTCTTTTATAGCTTATGTTTCCGAAAAAAAAGCAATTAAAATGTTAATTTATTTTTAAAAGAAAAACAAATAAAATAAAGAGTAAGGATAGCCCTTACTTTTTTTATGGATAAGAAATATTTTAGTGCAACTTTATTTAAGAGATTTGTTTTAGTAAGTTTTTTCTTTTTTATAAATAAACCTCATGTGATTGAGGGAAGCGAAGCTATATTCTTTGCTCAATAATTTGACTTTTCTATGAATTTTAATATTGGATGGCACATTTTATATGTGAAATCTCGTTGTGAAAAAAAGGTGTATGAATCTTTGAAGGATATATCTTTGGAATCGTTTCTCCCACAAATTGAAATGATAAAACAATGGAGTGATCGAAAAAAAACAATCCTAAAACCATTATTTCCTTCTTATGTATTCGTAAACATCAATTCTTCTTTGGATTTCCATAAGGCATTGTCCGTTCACGGTGCTTGTGCCTACATTAGTTTCGGAAAGGAATATGCTAGGGTGACCGAAAGCGAGATCGATAAGATCAGGCTCTTTATAGGCTCCAAGGATTTGACGGAAGTGGAGACCAACTCCCATTTGCCAAAAGTTGGAGAAATTAAAAAAATCACAGGAGGTTCCTTGAAAGGACTTGAATGTGAAATTTTAAAAGTGAACAATGCCAGCAAGATCATTGTAAGAATAGATTCTTTGAGGCAAAATATAATGGCAACCATTCCAACAACATCAATTAACTAACATAAGACAATAAGTATTTCGTAAATTTATATTGAAAGAAATAAATTGTAAGTTCCCACATAAAAATGACCCAGAATAAAATAAACACTATAGTCGACCATTCAAAAATGGTTGCTGGAGTTAAGGAAATTAAACGATGTTTTCTTTTTTTGCTCTTTATATTTACTTCAATTAGCTATGGACAAACAAAGCCAAAGGATTCTGTCAAGACCATAGAGATAAAAGAAGTGGTGTTGACAAATTCGACCAAAAGGAATGTTATGGGAATCACCTCTTCTGCAATGGTGAACTCAGAAACGCTAGAGACCTTTTCTCCTTTGAATACAACAAGCGCAATTAACCAAGTACCCGGAGTCTATGCATTGTCAGGAGCTCTTAATACGAATAGGATAACCATACGAGGAATAGGGGCTAGAACACCATATGGAACAGATAAGTTACGTTTGTATTTCAATGACATTCCCATAACGAATGGTACTGGGAGTTCCACTATCGAAACCTTCGATTTGGAAAATTTGGGAAGTATGGAAGTTATAAAAGGCCCACAAGGATCCTCTTATGGAGCTAATATGGGAGGCGCAATTCTATTGAAATCCAAAACGACTTCTACCAAAGGGACCGAAGCTTCCAACAACTTTACCTTTGGTTCTTACAATCTAATCAAAAACAACATAGCCGTTAAGCATAAAGCAGACAAGTTCCATCTAGGGGTGAGTTACAATCACACGGAAATTGAAGGATATAGGAAGAATAGCGATTTCCAGAGAGAAGGAGTGTTGATAGATGGAAATTACCACATCAATGACAAAAATGACATTGGAATATTGATAAATCACATAGATTATACGGCAGAGATTCCTAGTTCGATCAGTCAAACGGACTTTGACGAAGATCCAACCCAAGCAGCTTCGAATTGGATGGCGGCGAAAGGGTATGAAGATAACTTATATACGTTGATAGGCCTCAATTACAAAGGGAGACTAGGGGAAAGATTGGAGAATTCAAGCTCAGTATTCTACACCCGTTTGGATCTTTACGAACCTAGACCATTCAATATATTGGATGAATCAACGAATGGATACGGTTTCAGAACTCGATTCACTGGAAATTTTAATGTCAAGAACACCAATGTTGAGTATACTTTTGGAGCAGAGCTCTATAAGGACGAATATGATTGGGTTACCTACGATAATGAATTTAGAGATAACAATGGAAACGGAAGCCTACAAGGCGCTCAATTAAGCGATAACAAAGAATATAGAAATCAATTGAATATTTTCGGTTCCATTGTGGTTCCTATTACGGACAAATTAAAAGCACAATTTAATTTGACGATGAATCATACAAGTTACGACTTTAGAGATTTGTTTAACGAAGGTGTGGAGGATAAAAGTGCTTCAAGAACGTTTGCGCCCATAGTCTTGCCAAGTATCAGTGTGGATTATGTCTATAATTCATCCTGTAGTTTCTATCTCAATCTGAGTAGGGGGTTTTCCAACCCCAACCTAGAAGAAACCTTGACGCCGGATGGCGTAATAAATCCAGACATAGAACAAGAAAAGGGGATGAGTTATGAAATTGGTTCCAATGTAAAGCTGTTGGAAAATAAGTTATTGTTCAATGTATCCTTGTATCATATGGACATAAGTGATCTATTGGTAGCTCAAAGAGTAGGAGAAGATCAATATATTGGAAGAAATGCTGGTAAAACGAAACACAGAGGCTTAGAATTGGATATAAGTTACAGAGTGCCATTTTTTGGACGTTCTACGATTAAGCCTTTTGTGCGTTATGCCTTGAATGATCATACGTTTGTGGATTTTGTGGATGAAGATCAAGACTTCTCGGGGAATGCGCTTACCGGAGTACCTAGAAACAAGGTTAATTCTGGATTTTATTGGTTGCTTGACGAGTTTTATTGGAATGCCACCTATCAATTCATTGATGAAATTCCTTTGACTGATGCGAATTCGTTATATAGCAATTCCTTTTCTGTATTCAACACGAAAATAGGTTACAAGAAAAAAATAAAAGATAAACTAGTGCTAGGTTTGAACATGGGAGTCAATAATCTATTTGATACCAAATATGCACAATCGGTGTTAATCAACGCCGTTGGTTTTGGAGGATCCGAACCAAGATATTTTTACCCAGGAAATGATAGGAACTATTATGCCAGCTTCAAGATAAGCTATCAATTATAAAATCATAAACGGATGATGTCGTAATATTCAACATACACAATTTCTTGTGTCCATTACTGCATCCGATATCCCAAAATACAAAAAAACAAATTGAGGAAGAAGCAATGAAAAAGCTTTCTCTTCTTTACGATGCATCATTTCAAGATGTTGCTTCAACCTGCTATAAAAAGCTATTTTAATCACAGAAATATGAGTTTAGAAAGAAAATACAAACTGAACATGCCTCAATTGCTATGGGGAGGGTTAAGTGAAAATTGGTTATTGAAAGAACTTGGAGATGTGCATTGGCAGCAAATAACAAATGCATTGAATACGTCTTCAGATCAGTTGACGGATAGTCGTGGTGAACGATTGTATGCCAGCTTTGTTCGCTTGTATTGGTCAGGGGCAAACATTTCGCATTTTTCCGAAAATGATGGGTTGGAACTGAAAAGTGAATTGTCACGATATGGAAGCAAGATGTTCTTTAGCGAAACAGAGGGCATGGGGGATTCAGGAAAATTCAAGGCAAACCTAATGTCTGTATTTTCAACTAGAGAGGCTTCAGACAATACAAAGTTGAAAAAAGGAGCTTTAAAAGCCGAAATAGATTCGGATACCGTGAAATTACACGCCAAACTACCAGCAGTTGCCAAAGAATACCTGGAAAACAAAGGTGAGATATTTGATGAAAACAATCAAATAAGACCAGAAGGCATCTCTCCTTTTATATATCAACAGGAATATGTAATAGATGCATATGACGATATAAATGGAGTAGGATTGCTATATTTTGCAAGTTACCCGAAAATAAATGACAAGTGCGAAAGAAATTACGTTAGAAGCCAATACGACCTAAAGGGAGATTGGTTGGAAGTCGCAGGAGTGATCTCTAGAGATATTCACTATTATGGGAATGCCAATTCAGGCGAAAAACTAATCTATGAGTTGAATGGTTTGGAGCAAGAAGGGGACAAGATCACACTCCATAGTACTTTGTACAGAGCCAAGGATCAACAATTGATAGCCAAGGTGTATACCATTAAACAATTGGTGGACAGTTCTAGTATGAAGAAGAATGCGAATGTCACTAAGGAAAGACAAGATGATTTAAAAAGAGAACAATTCCACACCCAGAAGAAAGCAAAGGGAACATCAAATACCAATGCATTGACAGATATGGACAAGGAAACTTTGAATACCATAGTAATTGGTTTTTTAAAATCCATGCTGGATGTAAAAGAGCTTACAAAGGATACGAAGCTCAATGACATGGGAATAGAATCCATAATCTATCAAGAATTATCCGAACACCTTTATGAAAACTACAAGATAGATAGCAATCCAAGTCGATTCTATGGTACATCGACTGTGAACACTTTAACCGATTACCTGTTGGGGAAAGAGTCTAGTACAATAGCTTCCAAGGCAAATGTATATAATGTTTCAAAACAAGAGGATATAGCCATCATAGGAATTAGTGGTAGATTTCCTGGAGCACCAGATGTAAATGTCTATTGGGACAACATAAAAAATAACAAAGACTCAATAACTGAAGTTTCCAAGGACAGATGGGATTGGAAATCATTTAATGACGACACGGAAAAAACAACAAGATCCAAATGGGGAGGATTTGTCGATGGAATAGGGAATTTCGATCCACTGTTTTTTGGAATTAGCCCATATGAAGCAGAGTTGATGGATCCACAACAGCGTATTACCTTGGAAGGAGTCTATACGGCTTTGGAAGATGCCAACATAATCCCATCTAAGTTAAAAGGAACAAATACAGGAGTATATATTGGTGTTTCCGGTTCAGACTATGCACACTTGGCAAGAGAAGCAAGAAAAGGGACTATAGAGGCTTATGATGCAATAGGGACGGCGAGTTCAATTTTAGCAAATAGAATCTCTTACCTGTTGGATGTTCATGGTCCAAGCCAGGCAATAGATACAGCCTGCTCATCCTCTTTGGTAGCAATAGATACAGCTGTAAAAAGCATAAGGAATGGAACAAGCGAAGTTGCCATAGCTGGAGGGGTAAACACAATGTTGAGACCAGAACTCACCATCTCATACAATCAAGCTGGAATGCTGAGTGTCGATGGAAAATGCAAGACATTTGATGACAATGCGAATGGCTATGTTAGAGGAGAAGGTGTAGGAATCGTGGTTTTAAAGTCGTTGAGCAAGGCAAAAGAAGATGGGGACTACATCTATGGAGTAGTAAAAGGAAGTGCAGTCAACCATGGTGGTAATGCAAATACGTTGACATCACCAAATCCTGAAGCTCAAAAAGCATTGTTGGTGGAAGCATATACCTCTGGAAACATAGACCCTAGAGATGTCAGTTATGTAGAAGCCCACGGTACGGGAACGCCATTGGGAGATCCTATAGAGATAGAAGGGTTGAAATTGGCCTTTGAGGAATTGTACAAGCAAAATGACATAGAACCATCAAAAACGAATTATTGTGGAATAGGAAGTGTGAAAACCAATATAGGACACTTGGAGGCAGGTGCAGGCATCGCAGGTTTGATAAAGGTTCTGATGTGTATGAAAAATGAGACATTGCCAGGGAACCCCAATCTAAGCCTTCAGAACAAATACATAGATTTGGAATCGTCTCCATTCCATTTAAGAAAAGAGACCACAGATTGGGAAGTGGAAAAAAACAAAAAACGAATTGCAGGAGTTAGTTCTTTTGGATTTGGTGGAGTTAATGCTCATGTTGTCTTGGAAGAATACAAAAACAAGCAAAAGATATATAAGAGCACAAGCCCAGCCCTCATAATATTGTCCGCCAAGAATGTAGATAGGTTAAAAGAAAAAGCAGTAACTCTTAAGAGGCACTTGCAATCCAATGCAAGTGTAAATTTGCATGACTTGGCATACACGCTACAATATGGGCGTGAAGAAATGGAAGAACGTTTGGCATTCGAAGCCAAGGACATCGGAACGGTCATTTCAAAATTGGAAGGATATGTTTCCGGAAACAATGGAAATATGGCAGTAGGGAATTCAAGAAAGGAAAACTGTGATTTTTTATTGGAAGGAGAAGCTGGACTAGCTTATATGGACATAGTGATTTCTAAAAAAGAATACCCTTTGCTGGCTCAACTATGGGTTAAAGGAGTTGCATTGGATTGGGAATTCATATACGGTAATACAACACCAAATAGAATTGAACTACCAACATATCCGTTTGCGAAACAGTATTATTGGGTGTCCAGGACGGAAGAAAGAGTAACATTCAATGAAACGATTTCGAAGGAAGAAGAAGCTCCATTGGAATTAATGGAGATAGAGGAGACAATAGGAGAAAAGGTGAAAACCTTTTTAATGTCGGTATTGAAGAAGGTCTTGAAGCTGGAAGAAAGGGACATTGATTTTACAATAGACATAGGGGACTACGGAATAGATTCCATCATGTCGGGAATCATGATTGCAGATTTAAGAGAAGTCGTATCGGAAGTTCCACCATTGTTATTTTTGGAATATAGGACGTTCAATGATATCGTGGATTATTTGGCAACCGATTTTTCAGAAAACTTCAAAAGCATAAATCAAAGCCAAAAAGTAAAAAAAGAAGCTTTGGAGGTTGGGAACGAGGAATTGACACCCATTAAAGAAGACGTTTTGAATATTCCAAGAAAGGAACCAGCAATTGCCAATAAAAAAACAAATGATATGGCCATCGTGGGGATTAACGGAATTCTACCTCAATCCGATGATGTAACTCATTTCTTTGAGCATTTGGAAAAGGGGCAGTCGTTAACTGAGAACATTCCACAGAAGCGATTGGATCTATTGGGAATCAATGAAGAAGAGCGCAAACAAATAGAAGAATTTCATGGAGGTTTCATAGATGGAATAGAATATTTCGACTATAAAAAATTCAAGTTTACAGAAGAAGAGGCCATACAGATAGATCCGCAGTTGAGAAAACTGATAGAATCCGTTTGGAATGCCATTGGAGATAGCGGATATAAAGTAAAGGATTTCCAGAAGAAGGAAACAGGTGTCTTTGTAGCAACGACAGGTAATTCCGGGTATTTGGATGTAATGAAGAGAAACGGAAGCAATTATGAAGTGGAAACTCCCGCATTGTATGCCAATCGTCTATCACACGTATTCAACTTGAAAGGCCCTAGTGAAATAGTGGATACTGCATGTTCATCATTCATAGCAGCAATGGAAAGAGCATCTCAAGCATTTGAAAGAGGAGATTGCAAACAAGCCATTGTCGCAACGGCAACATTGAATCTATCTTCTCACGAATTGGAGAAAGAAGATCTGACAGGAATATATTCCAAAAATGGAGAAACCAAGAGTTTCAGCGAAGATGCAGGTGGTTTTGTAAGGAGTGAAACTATCGGGACAATTGTTGTGAAACCACTTGAAGAGGCAGAACAAGACGGTGATTACATATATGGAGTGGTAAAGGGAATAGGAGTATATCACGGTGGGAAATCACCATTGAAATGGAATAGCCCAAACATAAAAGGACAGAAAAAAGCCATAGAAAAAGCACTAAAACAAGCACAAATAGATCCGTTAACTGTAGATTACATTGAAGCAGAGGCCAATGGTGTATCCTTCGTGGATACATCAGAAATGGTCTCTATTCAATCCGTATATGGCGCTCATTTCAAAGCAGTTTCAAATGGAATAAAGGACAAGACAATCTATGTCGGAAGCTTGAAGCCGCTTATGGGACATGCCGAAACATCATCTACATTCCCATGTCTACTGAAGTTGATTGCAAGCACCCAAAAGAAAAAACTGTTCGGAGTGAAAGGATTGAAGGAGATAAATGGTGCCATAAAGGTAGAAGATCATTTTTCTATCTTAAGAGAAGACATCGATTGGCCAATGACATCGGAAGAAGGAGAATACCCTAAGCGAATGGCTATGAATTGTCTAGGAATTGGAGGGGTAAACACACATTTGATCTTTGAGGAATATCAAAATAACAAACCAAATAACGATCAAAAAGAAACAGGATTCAGTTTTGTTTTCTCTGATGAAAACGAAAAACAATTGACCATACTTTTAAAGCAATTTTTAAAAGTCATACCACAATTGAAATCCTCAATGCAAGCATTGGAAATATTAAATCGTTTGGAGTATACCCTTCAAGAAGGAAGAAGTCACGAACGTTGTCGTTTGGGAATCGTAACAGATACATTGGAAGGGTTGAAGGATGGAGTGGAGCGTTGGTTGGCCAACGACGAACAATGGCATGATGGCAATATTCGTTTCTATGAAGGCAACGAGGCGACAGGAGTCGATAAAAGTCTCTTGGCCCAAGCAATGGAACAAAAAGATTTGAAATCATTGACGGCATATTGGGCAAAAGGAGCAACAATAAATTGGAGTGCCATTAGAGACAACAAAAAAACAAAACGTATACCAATACCGACGACAACATTGAAAGCAACCTATTGCTGGCCTTTCGAAATAGAGTCATTGTCAATGGGTAACCCTATGGAAATGAAAGAGGAGCCAGTACAAAATACACCATCAATTTACGAGTTGATCAATGGGCAGACACAATCTCCATACAAGATAAAAGAAGATTCCTTGTTTCTATTTGGTTTGAAATGGAAAGAGGATTTTGCATCAAAAACGTCATCTGATGAAGAAGTTGAACAGCATAAGGTACTTTGCTATTTGGAGGAGGAAATGCTTCAAGGTCACAATGAATTGGTAATTCAAAAAATTAAAAAACATGATGAGAAATCGTTTGCAACACTAGTTAATGAAGTCTTCTCGTACATTCAGGAAGTAGTAAAGCAAAAACCGAGACATAAAGTAGCAATACAAGTGGTATTGCCATCGTCCTGTATAAACAACAGTTATGGTTTGGCAGGATTGATTCATACTTGTAGACAAGAATCCACAAAGATAAAACCACAGTTGATTTTTGTGGATGCTTCAATAGGCAAAGAAAGATTAAATGAAATTACCAAGGAAAACCTGACAACATTGGAAAGTGATCGTATCGTAAAATACGAAAACAACATACGTTATGTTGAGTATGCTGCTCCAACAAACATAATAAGCAACCCTATAAATCTTGAGGAAACCTACAAGGATGGTGAAGTTGTTTTAATAACAGGAGGTTTGGGTGGATTGGGAATAGCTATGGCAAAAGACATATTGAAGCATAGTAGAAATGCCACCATCGTTCTAGTTGGCAGATCTATATTGGACAAGTCCAAGAGCGAAAAGATAAGAGAGTTGAACAATGATTCTGGACAGGTCATATACTATGAATCCGATATTTCCAATGAAAGGGAAGTGGAAACACTCATCCAAAGAATTCTTAAGACACATAAGAAGTTGGATGGAATAGTACATTGCGCAGGAGTAATTAGGGATAGTTACATAATGAAAAAGACAACTGAGGAAATCCAAGCAGTCTTCGAACCAAAAGTATATGGTGCCAAATACTTGGATGAACACACGAAGGATGTTTCACTACGCTTTTTCCTTTGTTTCTCATCATTACATTCTTTAGGTAACCCAGGGCAAGCAGATTATGCAATGGCAAATGCCTATTTGGATGGATTTGTCCGGGAACGAAATATAGCAGTAGATCAAGGCAGACGTTCAGGAAAATCCATAGCAATGAATTGGCCATATTGGGAAAGTGGAGGAATGCAAATATCCAAAATAGCAATAGACCTCATGAGAGGAACCAAAGGGTCAATACCAATGCCCACATCAATGGGAACAGAAATATTGCATTATGCATTGCAAATGAGACTAGAGCAAGTTTTTATCGACTTGGGGGATCACGACAAGATAATAAAGCAACACAACATTCACTTAAATCGAGAAGCTACAATGGCTACTTAATTAAAAAAAATCAAGAATTTGTAAAAGTCTGAAAATCAATGAAAAATGTGATTTTTCAAGGACAACTATGTCTTACTCTTATGAATGATGGAAAAAAATAGAATAAAATCAATACCAAAATAAATTAATTAATAATTAAAAAACATCAAGTATGAATGAATTAGAAGAACAAATTAAAGAGTATTTGACCAACAAGTCAGCCGAATTATTAAGCATTGAACCTTCCGAAGTGGAGTGGGAGTCGGATATCGATGAATATGGTTTCGAATCTATGAAAATCAACAAGTTGTGTGTAGATATCAACAAGACATTCGGCATCGAAGTACGCCCAGCAGTTTTATTGGAGTACACATCGTTGGCAGAGTTTAGTGACTATTTGAAGAAGGAGCACTATTCCCAAATGGAAGAAATCTTGATGTAATACCTCACATTTCTAACCAAAGAGTAACAGAAATATAAATGTATAATTAAAACAAATCACAATGAGAAAAGAGCTTGATATTAACGCGTTCGAATACGATGGTGATCAACAGCGCATTTTGGAAAATGCCAAGTATTTATACTTGGACGATGCAGAAATGGTTGAACATTATTCATATGTTCAAATGAGACATCAATTGACTTCTACCAATTATGCACTGGATGCAGAGAAGGAGTTTATTAAGAATAAGTTCGAGAAGTTCAAGAAAGAATGCAAGGACTTTGATAAGATCGATTATAAAAAATCACATATAAAGATCAAGGCCTATACGCCAGAGGAGATTGATCAAGAGAAGCTAACAGAATTGTTGTGTGATCCAGGAGCACCTCCAGTAGTCATCAAAGGATTGATGAAAGATACCAAGGCAGCAAAAGAATGGAACCACTCTTATCTTATAGAAAACTATGGAGACGTAGAATTATTTGGTATGGATTATTCCAAAAACGATGGAGCAGACAAGAACATTGGTTTTGGTGAAGGAGCAAAGAAGGTAACTGCCAAATACGTTTTGGAAAACCAATTGGATCCAAAGTCCAAAGAGACATTTTACATAAACAACTCTGTGGATTTCTTCAACTCCTATCCTGAACTTTTAGAAGATGTAGGAGTTAGCAAACTCAATAACTTGGTAGATAACATTGTCAAGCCTTTGTTTCCTCAATTGTTCATTGGAAACTTCAAGACTTGGGGAACAGATTGGCACATCAACAATGACGTAAGTGCGACTTTCGGTATCTCGGGAACAAAACGTTGGTTCTTCATGGATCCATTGCATGCTTACTCCTTGCAAATCATCCCAACACCACATACGCCAGCTGGAATGTTGTCATCTGCTTTTGTTGGAGGGTCGACAAGCATTAGATATGATTTGGATTACCATGTGTTGCACAATCCGGTATATGCATACATTCCAAAATACTATTACGATCAAGAACCAGGGGATGTGATCTTTTTCCCGAAATGGTGGCCACATTCAATCATTAACCAATCACCATTGACCATTATGGCAAACCAACGCTATACAGAGGTGAATTTGGAAGAAAACACCAAGTCGTTCGATACGGCAATCAGAATGCCATTGTATGAAAACATCTTGAGATCAGATCCTAGATATCGTGATTACAACTTCAAGATCTATCAATCTCTTCAAAATGAGGAAATTATAACTGGAGCCACTTACTTCGGTCGTGAGAAGGAGGAAAAAGAATTAGAAAACGCAGAATAGCCAATACCAAAACGAATATTATGAAAAGTAAAGAATATTTATTGAATCTAGGATTCTTTTACTCTGTGATAATCCCAGAAGAAAAGAAATGCTACATATTGAAAGGAAAGGATTTTGAGCATTCAGATGTTCAAAACTTCATAAACAATGAAGCCATGGACTATTCTCAATATGAATCCACAGGGTTTCCTTACGATGATGGAGAAAACTGGACTAGTTACCTAGAAGCACAAAACCCGGTAACCTACACTTCGGAAAACGATTTGTCCGAAGGAGATTATATAGAGCGTCTATCAGCTAGAAAAAATACGGACGGACTAATTCTGGCCATAAAGGATCCAGCAAAGGACAAGGTAAAAGTCTTTAGAAAGAACATGCAATTGTTTCATGGATAGTCTAGACTAGATTAAGTGAAGAGGTAAAAGTCGTTTAGATAACACAAACGTAAGAATACATAAGATTATGTCACAGAAAGAAGAAAATAACAACGCACCTAATAAAAAATCCATTGCTATTATTGGTATGTCTGGTGTTTTTCCAGAATCTGACTCAGTTGAGCATTTTTGGGAGAAATTGGAGAATCAGGAGAGCTTGATCAAGGATATTCCAGAGGATCACGATCCCAAAGCATCGATACAACCAAAGCGAGGAGCATTTGTTAAGAACCTTCAAGGATTTGATGCAAAGCTATTTCATATTATAGGCAAAGAAGCCAAATATATGACTCCTCAGCAGCGAAAGTTATTGATGTCCGTCTGGCATTTGTTCGAAGACGCTTGTATTTTACCTTCTTCACTTAAAAATAAAAAAGTAGCAGTCATTGTTGGTAAAGAGGTAAACCCATATATGGAATACCTTACTAAAGCCCCGATAACTGCCTATTCCTGCTTGGGAATGGCACAAACATACTTGCCAAATCGTATTTCCAATTACTTCAATTTGAAAGGTCCTAGCTATTGCATTAATACATCTTGTTCAAGTGGATTGACGGCATTGCATCACGGAAAGAAAATGTTGCAAAGTGGAGAGGTTGATTATGCCATAGTAGCAGGAGTAAGTTTGATATATGGTGAAGAATGGACAAGATCCTTTTTTGGAGGATCGCAGTCAATGGGTTTGATGTCGACAACAGAAGATGGAGGAAGCCCTTTTCAAGAGAAGGCATCTGGATTCACACCTTCAGAAGGTGTTGTGAGCCTGTTGTTGAAACGAGGGGATGAAGCAATTGATGACAAGGACAACATACACGCCTATGTAATAGGTTCGGAATCCAGTCACGTAGGAGGCAATGGAAATATAGCCTTCCCAGATTCTGGGCAACAAAGTAAAGCCATAGTGGCAGCTTATGAAGATGCCAAGATAGACCCAGCAACGGTGACACATATAGAAGCCCATGCAGCATCTTCGATATTGGCGGATTCGCAAGAAATAAAAGCATTTAAATTAGCCGATAGACATTTCGGGAAAGCTTTGGGTAAAGAGACTGCAAAACCATGTAAGATCAGTTCGCTAAAACCAAACATAGGGCATATGCATGCTGCATCTGGACTAGCATCGGTCATTAGATTGATCTATTCATTCAAAACAAAAAAGAAATTAGGAATAAAGAATTTCGAAGCTTTAAGCAAAGAAATCAAATTAGAAAAAACACGCTATTACATGTCGGCAGAAACAGAAGAGTGGCCGAGATTGATAGACGACAAAAAACAAGAGATACCTAGACGAGGGGCTGTTAACAATTCTGGAGGAGGAGGAAATGTCATTCATGCCATTTTTGAAGAATACATTCCTCTAAAAGAGAATGCTTCAGCAGAGAAACTAAGAGATGGAGTTTTCTTCTTGGCATTGTCCTGTACAGAGGTTTCACAGTTTGTCCCTTATGCGGAACGCATCAAGAATTTCTTGGAGAAGAACATGGGGTGCAATGAGCAACAATTAGAATATCAATATCTGACAAGCCGTAAAGAATTGAATCAGCGTATTGTTTTTAGATATAAAACCATAGATGACCTAATTGGAAAGCTGACAAAATTTACAAAGTCTGAAGGAAAAAGAGGCTACTACGTAAATGGAAACCATAAAGAAGAGTTGAGCCTAAATGAGATATTCTTGAAAAATGGGAAGGTCGTGGAGTTCTTGAATGATTTGAACGAAAAACAAGATAAATCTTTTTTATTCGACTTATGGACAAAAGGTTACGAGGCGCCAATTCATAAATATTATGAAAACCTATCGATACCCAAGCTATCATTGCCATGTTATCCATTCAACCTACAAGACTATTGGTTGGACATATATTCCAACAAGGGAATTGAGGCAGGAGAAGCAATAAATGACAAAGAAGTAGAAGTAGTAACGGAGTCCATAACAAAAAAAGAAAACACAACGGAAATTTCGACTTCGGAACCAATGATCATTCAAAAAGAAGTAGAAGGCCTCTTGATGAAAACAGTTTCGGAATTGTTGGATGTATCTGTAGACAACATCTCAACAGAAGAAGAAATCGGGGACTATGGATTCAATTCGGTAGGACTTACGGAGTTTGCCAATGTATTGAGTGAATATTATGCTATAAAGGTATTGCCAACACTTTTCTATAATTATCCGACAATACAAAAACTAACGGCTTTCTTGATGGAAGATCATAGGGAAGCATTGGAAAGAAAACATCAAGTAGCACCAAAATCGACAATAACCACAGCAGTGGAACAAACCGAAGTAGCTCCAGTAATGGCCAAAGATGCTAAGAAAGCATTTGCAGCTTGCAAAAAAGAAAGCTGTGCAGTTCGCGCATTGGCTAAAAAATCCAATGAGCCAATTGCAATCATAGGAATGAGTGGTAGATTTCCTGGTTCACCAGATGTAAATACCTTTTGGGAAAACATAAAGACGAACAAAGACTTGGTGACCGAAATCCCAAAGGATCGTTGGAACTGGAAAGACTATTATGGAGAAGCTACAGAAGAAAAGAGAAAGACCACTGCAAAATGGGGTGGGTTTATAGAAGACATAGACAAATTCGATCCGTTGCATTTTAACATATCTCCCAAAGAGGCTGAGCTAATGGATCCTCAACATCGATTGGCAATAGAGGAAGCCTATCATGCATTGGAAGATGCGGGAGTAAATCCAAAAAGTCTATCCGGAACAAATACAGGTGTGTTCGTAGGAAGTTATTTCGACGATTATGCCACACTGATAGATCGTAGTAGAATAACCGATTCTCAAGTAATTACCGGATTGTCACAATCCATGGTTGCGAATCGCATTTCCTACCTATTGGATTTGAATGGGCCGAGTGAAACCATAGATACGGCTTGTTCCAGTTCATTGGTAGCCATAAAAAGAGGGATAGAAAAAATACAAAGGGGAGAATGCAATGTGGTAATAGCTGGAGGAGTAAGTTTGGTATTAATGCCAGATTTATTGTTCCCATTGAGCCAAGCAGGTTTTTTGAGCAAAGAAGGGCGTTGTAAGACATTCGATCAAAGTGCCAATGGATATGTAAGAGGAGAAGGAGTAGGAATGGTAGTGCTTAAACGATTGAGTCAAGCCAAGGCAGATGGGGATCAGATTCACGCAGTAATACGTGGTGCATCAGAAAATCATGGAGGAAAGGCTAATACATTGACCTCTCCGAATCCAAACGCACAAAAGGAATTATTGATAAAAGCATACAAATCTGCAAAAGTAGACCCAAGCCAAGTAGGTTACATTGAGGCACATGGAACAGGAACACCATTGGGGGATCCGATAGAGACTGAAGGCTTGAAGTTGGCTTTTAAAGCACTTTACAAGGACAACAATAAAGCTCTTCCCACAACAGCACATATTAGGCTGGGAAGCGTAAAAACCAATATAGGGCATTTGGAGCCTGCAGCAGGAATAGCAGGAATCATCAAAGTAGTACAATCTTTGAAACATAGGACTATTCCTGGTAATCCCCACTTGAAGCAACCAAACGAATATCTGGATTTGGACAACAGTCCTTTCCAATTACAAAGGGAGACCACTCCTTGGCCTGTGGAAAATGGACAGTCAAGAGTTGCCGGAATTAGTAGTTTTGGGGCTGGAGGAAGCAATGCCCACATAGTCTTGGAAGAGTATGTTTCGCAATACAAAGCATATGAAGGTAGAGGAACAACAGTTGTTGTATTGTCTGCCAAAAATAAGGCAAGACTGAAAGAACAAGTACAAAATTTACTTGATCATATAAATGAAAAGACATCTGAGAATGTATATGACGTAGCCTATACCTTGCAAATGGGA
This sequence comes from uncultured Bizionia sp., assembly GCA_947496215.1. Classification (GTDB taxonomy): domain Bacteria; phylum Bacteroidota; class Bacteroidia; order Flavobacteriales; family Flavobacteriaceae; genus JAHDHI01. Next base: position 183,984 of record CANMCF010000003.1, on the reverse strand, counting down.
AGAGAGGCAATGGAAGAGCGTTTGGCAATTTCCGTTAATGATCTCCAAGAGTTGAAAGTTGCGTTGGAAAACTATTTGGAGGGGCAAATGGATGGCTTTTTGGAAGGTAACACGCGAAAAAGCAATGCATCTGTAGATAGCAAACAATTACAAATTGCAATAAGAGGATTGGATTTGAGAACGTTGGCTGAATATTGGGTAAAGGGAGTGACCATAGATTGGAAACAATTATATGAAAAGGGAAATAAGCCAAAGATACTTTCCTTGCCAACTTATCCTTTTGCCAGACAACGATATTGGATACCAGAAACAATAGTTCAAATGGTTGAGGAACCCAAGTCCAAGTCGATTATTGAAAACACTGGACCAGATAAAACAATCGGACTATATGAGGAAACTTGGAAGACAACAAGTATAGCATCTAATGTTTTACCAGATGGAACCGTTTTGATTTTAAATGCCAATAATGAAAATAGTACGTTGGTGTCTGCATTGAAACAAAGGATCAACCAAGCAATAGTTGTAAACCCGTTGAAATTGGAGATCGTTCCTTTCGAATCCGTAAACGCAGTGATCGATTTGGGAACTACATCCGCCACAGATTATACTTGGGTGGAAATCTTACAAAAGGTAATAGATGCCTCCAAGCAAGAAAAAATAAATTTGGTACAAGTTTCAAGACAAGGTAAGATAGCAATAGGAAAAGGATTGTATCAAACATTAGGGGCAGAATATGGAAAAGTGTCAAGTATATGCTTGGAGCTGGATGACGATTCTACGATGGAGTCTGATATTGAAGCCATTTTGAACATACTTCCAAATATTCCAAGTAGTGTAAGGGTTAGGTATGGAAACAGAAAGTGGGAAATACCATCTTTGAAGCCAATTGTCTTGAATACCGAAGCTAAAATTATAGGCCCAGTATTGATAACTGGAGGAACCCGAGGATTGGGAATGGCATACGCCAAGCATCTTGTCAAGAATCATCAGGTTAAACAACTTGTATTGTTGGGAAGACAAGGGTTTCCTCCAAAGGAAGAGTGGAAGACATACGTCAAGGAAGAAAATGTGTTGACACAAAAAATCAAGGACATACAATATTTGGAAAATTGTGGTGCACAAGTAAAACTAATAAGCCCATCATTGATGGATAAGCAGGCTTTGGAGAAATCCTTATCTCAAATAAAAGGAGAATGGGGCTCCATCAAAGGCTTGGTGCATTGTGCTGGTTTGGTCGATATGGAAACACCTGCATTTATCAGAAAGTCGATAGAGACGATCAAGAAGCTTCAAGAGCCAAAGGTATTGGGGCTCGATAATCTGTATGAAGTTTTAAAAGCACATGATGTGGATTTTGGAATTTTATTCTCATCCATTTCCGCTTTGGTACCACACTTGGGAGCGGGGCAATGTGATTACGCAATGTGCAATGCCTATTTGGAGAGTTTTGCAGCAATGCATCACAAGGAGGGATATAGAAGCATTCAATGGCCGAGTTGGAAAGAAACAGGAATGGGAGAAGTGACAGAAGGGATCTACAGGGATTTAGGATTGTTGTCACTAACCAATGATGAAGGAGCAAAAATAATAGATCAGGTTATTGGTCTTGAAAAAGAAGATGGCATCCCTACAATAGCCCCAATGGTTTACAATGAATTAGAATTTTCAGTTGATAACCTATTGGAAATTCCAAAACAAGCGACACAAGTCAGTGTGGAAGTGACCAAAACAAATAGTTCTGAGGTTAGTACTTGGGTAACAGTTCAAATAAGTGAGGCTTTGAAATTGCCAGCAGACATTATGGAATTGGACATTCCATTTCAGGAATATGGAGTTGACTCCATCTTGTTGGCCGATTTGGTGAAACAGCTGGAAAAACAACTGGGAGGCAATGTAAGCCTCTCTCCAAGTATCATATTGGAACATCCGACGGTAGGAATGTTGAGCGAATATTTGACAGAACATTACAATGATGCCCTATCCAATGTATTGGATAAGAAAATAGCATCAAGGAATGATGTGATTGAAACCGAGAATCAAGTGGTGCCTAATGCAGTTTCAGACAGCATTCAAAAGGCGAACCCTAACGAGCCGATAGCTATCATTGGTATGGCTTGCCATTTCCCAGAGGCCAACAACGTAGGCGCTTATTGGGATAACCTTGAAAAAGGAAGAGATAGCATCAAAGAAGTACCTTCCAGTCGTTGGGATGTAGATGCATATTATTCGGAAACCAAAGAACAAGGAAAGAGTTACAGCAAATGGGGAGCTTTCTTGGATAACATAGAAGATTTCGATCCCGAATACTTCAAGATTCCTGAAGCATTGGCCAGTCAATTGGACCCACTGGAAAGGCAATGGTTGGAAGTAAGCGCGGAAGCCATTGAAGATGCGGGCTACGATAAAAAAGCACTATGGGGCAAATCTGTTGGAGTTTACGCAGGAGCGCGAGTAGGAAACTTCAAGCATAAGCTAACAGATTTGCACAAGGACTTCATTGTGGGGACAGGTCAAAATTTCATAACGGCGCATTTGGCGCACATCTATAATTTGAAGGGACCAAACATGGTCATAGATACAGCTTGTAGCAGTTCGTTAACGGCAATGGATTTGGCAGTGAAAAGTTTGCGACAAGGAGAGACGGAGATGGCTTTGGCAGGAGGAGTGGACATCTTGTTGGATGAAGGTCACTTTGTTGGATTGAGCATTGCCGAGGTTTTGTCCAAAGATGGAAGGACAAAGGCTTTTGATGAAAAAGCAGATGGTACAGGATTGGGAGAAGGTTGTGGTGTACTCTTGTTGAAAAGGTTGGAAGATGCCATTGCCGATGGAGACAAGATATATAGTGTCATAGAAGGGACGGCAGTAAATAACGATGGTAGTACAATGGGGATAACTACCCCAAACCCAAAGGCGCAACAAGAGCTTTTGGAAATAGCCATAGACAATGGTCAAATAGATCGATCGACGATAAGTTATATCGAAGCACACGGAACAGGAACCTTGATAGGAGACCCGATCGAGCTAAAGGGAATAACAACAGTATTGTCGAAAAGCAATGTGAAGGATCAAAAATGTGCTGTTGGAAGTGTAAAGACGAATATAGGTCATTTAATGAGCGCGGCAGGTGTAGCAGGAGTCATAAAGACAGCTCTATCTGTTTGTGCAGGACAATTGCCTCCGACATTAAATTGCGATACTCCGAATCCACGATTCGATTTCTCCAATTCACCAGTATATCCAGTAAGGACACTACAAGATTGGGAAGGTGTAAATGGTATCAGAAGAGCAGGAATAAGTGCCTTTGGTCTAGGAGGGAACAATGCGCATGTCATTCTTAGCAATGAAGGCATTCCGGAAAGCAACAAAATAAACAAGCCTTTCAACAAAACGAACATTCAGTTCAATAGAAAGCGTCATTGGCCAGAAACCAAAAAAACAACAAAAGCAAAAGTAAAGGAGGAAATGGTGGCGAAAGGTGTAAAAGAAATCGTTGCCGTGAAAAACAAAGATGTTTCGGCCAAAAGTATGGCAACATACTTTGATATGGATAAGAAAAAAGAAGGTGCCGAATGGACTTTTACATTGGATATGAACAATGATCATTACGTATTGAGGGATCATAGGGTACATGGAGTAAGCATAGTTCCAGGCGTTACCTATTTGGATTTGGTACTGCGTTGTAGCAAGGAATTGTTTGGAAGAACATTCGAGTTGAGTCGTATCATCTTTACCGAGCCATTGGCAACGGATGAGACATACAATCGTAGAATAGAAGTGAGATTTAGAAAAGGGATGCATTCCATAAGTGATGTCATGGTACGTTCTAAAAGATTGAATCTTGATGGAAATGCATATGGAGAATGGAATAAGCATGTAAGTTGTCGATTGAATACAATGAAGAATGAAACAAGATCTAAATTGGACATACGAAGCTTCAAAGTTACAAGTGATCAAAAAATAGATATGTCGGATGTATACAAATCAGCTAGATCGGTAGATATTGTCCATGGGGAATTCATGGAAACACTAGGAGTGGTTTATCAAAAGGGAAGAGAAGAGTTGATGCAATTGCATTTAAGCGATTTGTCGACATCTTACTTGGATCGTTTTTATCTGAGCCCAGCCTTTTTGGATGGAGCTACATTTTCAGGGAGTTCTTTTCATGCCATAACTCAAAATCAAGTATCATACATTCCATTTTCAATCGAACGATTCAAGGCGTATGGGACATTGCCATCCACAATTTATGTATACAGCAAGCATAAGGAAGAAAAGTACGACGAACCTTCAGAAGTCATCAAAAGCGATATTAGCATCTATGATGAAAATGGAGTATTGCTAGTCGAGTTCAAGAACCTAGCCATTAAACGTATCCGCCATGCTGGTTTGATCACAAACCTATTACAAGAAAATAAAGACAATGTACTTCAAGCGTAATAAATAACGCAAACAAGAACAATTAAAAACATAGACTATCATGAGTTCAAATGGTATAAATATAGCCAGAACAATAAAAGAAATCATTCATGTTTACTTGCAGGGATTGGCAGGTAAGGCATTGGGGAAATCGGCAGACTCAATAGACGTGACTGCGGGTTTTTTCGACTTGGGAATGGACTCCAAGATGACAATGCAATTGGTAAGTGCCTTGGAAGATAAGGTAGGGCACGAATTGTATCCAACCCTATTGTTCGAATACCAAAACATAGAAGACTTGGGAATCTACCTATTGGAAAATGACAAACAGGCATTTTCCAGCATTGCGATGGAACCTTCACAAGACCTAGGAAAAAAGGAAGATCCCATCACGACCACTGTCAATTCAGACACAATGGAAGTGGGACAAGAAACCATTCATGGTTACTTGCAAAAATTGGCTGGTGAGGCGTTGGACAAACCAGCAGGTTCAATAGATGTGACTGCAGGTTTTTTCGATTTGGGAATGGATTCCAAAATGACGATGCAATTGGTTAGCACATTGGAAGACAAGGTTGGGCACGAACTATACCCGACTCTATTGTTCGAATACCAAAATATTGAGGATCTAAGTGCGTATTTGCTAGAAAACGACAAGGAGGCATTTGCTCAAACCCAAAAAGAACAAACCATTACCAAGGAGTACGATACGGAAAAGACAAGGCCTATTGAAAACAATGTAGAAAAAGAACATCTAAACATAGAAACCACGACGATTTTTGAAGATGCACAGTTGGTAGAAGACATTTGGGGAGATATTCCAGTTTCTACAGATGAGGCTAAAGATAGATCAAACGATGAATATCAAATGCCTATGGATGATCCCATAGCAATTGTAGGAATTAGTGGTCGCTATCCAGGAGCAAATACAATAGCAGAATTTTGGGATAATTTAAAAACAGGAAAAGATTCCATTTCTGCAATGCCCAAAGATAGATGGGATAAAAATGAAAGATATCCAGAAGAGTTGTTAACAGGAAAATGGGGAGGATTTATTGAGGACGTCGATAAATTTGATCCATTGCACTTTAAAATTGCACCCGCAGAAGCAGAGTTCATAGATCCACAAGTACGCTTGTTTTTAGAAGAGAGTTGGAAGACTTTTGAAGATGCAGGTCTTTGTCTATCAACTACAAAAGATAAAAACATTGGAGTATTCGTTGGGTCGATGTTCAACTCATATCCTTCAGCAGCAAAAAATAAGACTACAACGGACAAGCTGTCATTCAATACAGGATGGACCATTGCCAATAGGGTATCCTATCATTTAGGATTGACTGGCCCAAGCATGCATGTAAACACAGCATGTTCATCCTCACTGACAGCAGTGATAGAGGCCTGTCAAAGCATTCAAAATGGAATGTGTACATCAGCAATAGCAGGAGGAGTCAACCTAAGCCTAGATGCTTTGAAATGGGAACATCTACACGAGTTTGGGCTTTTGGGAAGTTCAACTACCAGTAGGAGTTTTGCAGAAGGAGATGGTTATTTGCCAGGAGAAGGAGTAGGAGCAGTATTGTTGAAACCCCTGTCGAAGGCTGAACAGGATGGAGACCGTATTTATGGTGTCATCAAAGGAGGAAGTCTAAACCATAATGGAGCAGGAAATGGCTTTACGGTACCGAATCTAAAAGCACAAACAGCTCTAATAAAAGAATCTTTGGAGCGATCAGGAATAGATGCTGATGCCATAGGTTATGTTGAAGCTGCCGCAAATGGTTCCGCGATGGGAGATCCCATAGAGATCACAGCACTTTCACACTTGTTTTCCAGTGGTAAAAAGAAAGTGGCAATAGGGTCGGTAAAGGCTCAAATTGGACATTTGGAGTCAGCATCAGGAATTTCACAATTAACAAAGGTATTGTTGCAATTAAAGCATAAGACTCTGGTTCCTGGAATCAAGACGCAAATTCTAAACCCAAATCTGGGATTGAAAAGAACTTCTTTGGAAATCAATGAAGATTTGAAGGAGTGGAAAACAACAGGATCTAGATTGGCAATGGTAAACAATTTCGGAGCTGGAGGAGCCAATGCCCATGTAGTAGTTGAAGAATACAATCAGAAAACAAAGAAATACATTGGGAATGAACCAGCAATGGTGCTCCTTTCTGCAAAGAACAAAGATCGATTGAAAGAGCAGGTCGACAATTTGTACGGTTTTCTTGAAAGCAATGAAAATACCAATTTATATGATCTAGCCTATACTTTGCAAATAGGGAGGGAATCTATGGAAGAGCGATTCGTAACCATGGTGAATACCATAAGCGAATTGAAAGAAGCATTGGCTGATTTTCAAAGAGGAGAAACGACTAATTGTTTGATAGGTAATGTCCAGAATGAAAAAAGTGACTTCATATTGAAGGGAAATGCCGGTAAAGCATATATTGAAGTTGCCATAAGAGACAAGGAAATTGAATCCTTGATGCAATTGTGGGTAAAAGGAGTGGCAATAGATTGGAGTTTGATTTACGACAATGAAAATCGTCCAAATAAGATAAGCTTGCCTGGTTACCCTTTTGCAAAGGAAAGCTATTGGATTCCAGAGCTGGATGATAACAATGGAGGCATCGAAAAATTACATCCATTGTTGCATCGTAACGAATCCGATTTTTCCGAGCAGAAATACGAAAGTACCTTTACCGGAAAAGAGAGTTTCTTAAGAAACCACATAGCAGAAGACAAGAAGGTGCTTCCTGAGATGGCCTACATTGAATTGGCGAGGGAAGCAGGGAAAAGAAGCTTACATCAAAATATTACACAATTAAAGGATGTTTCTTGGTCAAACCCTATAAGTGTAAATGGAAAACCCAAGCAAATACATATTAGTTTATTTGAGGATGCAGAGGAGATAAACTATGAAATCTATAGTCTTTCAACTACAAAAGGAAGCGAAGAAGTTGTTCATGGAAAAGGAAAGTTGGGAACTGAGACTTTAAATAAACCAACGATCGTAGATGTTTCTTCAATTAAAGAACAGTTGCCAAACTATAAGGATAAAGCAGCATGTCATTCATTGTTTAAGGCTTTGGGGTTAAATTATGGTAGTGGTTTTATTGGAATAGAATCTCTTCATTCTGGAGTAACCAGTGCTTTGGTCAATCTGTCTATTCCAAAAGAGAACTCTTATAGCACACAATTGGGAGTTTTGGATAGTGCAATACAAGCTAGTTTAAGTTTGGCTTTGGATGCAGGAACGTTGAACTTGCCATCCAGCATAAAGGGAGTCTATGTCTATGGAGACATCGACACGGTAAGTTGGTGTTATATACTCAAACAGAATGAAAATGAAGAAGAAAACACAGCGACTTGTGAAATAGAGTTATTGTCGGACACAGGAGAAGTCGTGTTGAGGTTGGAAGATTTCACCGTCCAAAAGATCAAAAGTTCCAAGAAGATAGAAAATGTAGGAGCATCAAAAGCAGTTGGACTTCATACCTATCAAAGCTTCTGGAGACAAGAAAATCCAAAAGTCAAATTAGAGACAAATTATACCAATGTAACTTTATTGTTGGCAGGAGGCAATGTGGCTTTGGCAGAAAAGCTAAAAGACATTTTGGAATTGGATGTCGTTGCAATAAATGAAAATACAGAAATAGAATATTACAATGAGGTTCAACATATTGTAAAATCTAAATTAAAGACAAAAGCACACACACACATAATAGTATTGTACGCAAACGAAAATTATGTGGATTACGGATTTGTCAGCGGCCTTTTGAAAACAGCACATCTGGAAAGCCCAAAAATAACGGGTAAGACTGTCGGAATTGAAGAATTATCCATTGCCGAGATAGATGCTTTGGTAGATGTCATTGGAAATGAAAAGGAAGACTACTCGATAGAAGTACGTTACAATGGAGGGGAAAGAGAAGTAAAGAAAACAATGCCGACAATGGTGCCGGAAATAAATGGCAATGCTAACATCAAAGAAGGAGGTGTTTATCTCATTACTGGAGGAGCAGGAGGATTGGGCTATATTTTTGCAAGACATATTTCAAAGAAGAAAGACGCCAAGTTGATCCTGACGGGAAGAAGTGAAAAATGCAAATTGAGTGAAGAAGCTTTGCAAACTATCAATGCAACCTATCATAGCTGTGATGTCAATAGCGAGGTAGCGGTGAAAGGATTGGTTGACAAGGTAGTTGACACATACGGGACCATCGATGGTATTATCCACGGGGCAGGAATAATCAGTGACAACTTTTTGATACAAAAAACAAAAGAAGAAGCCGCTAAGGTACTACTTCCAAAAATCAATGGAGCAAAAAACTTGGATCAAGCAACCAAGACCCTCGATTTGGATTTTGTAATGTACTGTGCAAGTCTATCTGGTGTTTTGGGTAACGTAGGTCAAGCAGATTATTCGAGTGCGAATTCTTGGATGGACAATTATGCCCAATATCGCAATGAACTCAAAGATCAAGGGAAAAGAAAAGGACATACCTTGAGCATAGACTGGCCATTGTGGGAAAGTGGAGGTATGAAAATAGACGAAGCCACCAAGCGATATTTGGAAGACAAATGGGGAATGCAACCATTGCCTACCGTAGAGGGGGTTCTTGCTTTTGAGGCATTTTTGGATAACAATGTAACACAGGGAGTCGTAGCCTATGGAACGGTCAATAAGATAGAGCGAAAGCTGAATGTAGAACGAAAAGAGATAGTCGAAGAGCATGAGAATGCGGTAGAAATAGATAGGGAAACATTGAAGGCCAAGGTCGAAAATGAAGTGACAGGACTCATAGCATCCATTTTAAAGTTGGATGAGTCCCGTTTGGACAAGGATACCAACTTTAGTGATTATGGCGTAGAATCTGCGATGGTAACAATCTTTTCCAAAACATTGAATGATCACTATGAAGGATTGGAAATATTGCCAATTGCATTTGTGAACAATCCAACAATAAATGAATTGGTGACTTTTCTGATGGAAGAACATACGGAAATCATAATTCGTAAAGGTCAAGGAACCATCATTTCCAAAGAGGAAACAAAGACTGGTGTTGTGTTGGAGCCAACAACTTCGGTAACCTCAAACAAGCGTAAAAAACGTTTTTCCCAAGCAAGGGCAAAGCAATCTGACATAACAAGTGAAGCAGTCGCCATTGTAGGAATGAGTGGACGTTTCAGCACCATTGATACTGAAGAGGAGCTTTGGAGCAACACAACATCCAATGTTGCATTGCAATTGGATGGTATGACAGAGACATCAACAGATTTGACATTTGGTCATTTAGATATAAAAGATAACGGGTTAGGATGGCCAATATTGAACATCAGCCCGAAGGAAGCTTCACAAATGTCAATTCAAGAGCAGTTGATCTTTGAAGAATTGTCCAAGACAATGGAGAATTATGGAATAGATAGAAAGGATTTGTCTTCAAATGCAACAGGTGTATTCATAGCAGCTCAAGAAATTTATGGAAGTAAGAACGAAATAAAGGGAGGCCAACACACTTTGGCATATTTGATTCCTAATAAGATCTCCTATTATTTAAATCTAAAAGGACCAAGCGAAATTGTAAATGCCTATTGCACCAGTAGCTATGTTGCCATACATAAGGCAATACAAAGCATTGTGAATGGAGAGTGCAAGCAAGCCATTGTCGGAGGTGTGAATTTGGTGTCTCCAGAAGAAATGTCCAGGGCAGTAGCCTCGGATTTTGGAGGTTTGTTCAGTAAGAAGGGAGATACCCGAAGTTTTTCTGAAGATGCTGAGGGTTTTGTCCGTAGCGAAGGAGCAGGAGTGATTATAATCAAACCATTGCAGCAAGCTGAAAAAGACAAGAATAAGATATTGGGGTTAGTTAAAGGAAGCGCTGTACATCATGGAGGTAAAGGGTTTTCAATAGAAGCTCCAAATGCACGAGGAATAAAAACAGCAATTGAAGCAAGCATACAAAAATCAAGAGTATCAATAGATACCATAGATTACATAGAAGCACATGGCATAGCTAATCGTATGGCAGATGCAATCGAATTGGGAGCGATAGATGCCGTTTACAAGAAGTTTTCCAAGGACCCCAGCAAGAAGTGGCACGTAGGGACTTCCAAACCAATAGTCGGGCATTCAGAACTAGCTTCAGGAATGGCTTCTTTGATAAAGGTATTGAAGGCCTTTGAGCATAAGACGATTCCTGGAATAGCTGGATTGGAAAACATAAATTCAGAATTGGACCCAAATCACTCCTTGATATTGACAAAAGAATCGTGCCATTGGCAAAATGGAACGCATCCGAGACGTGCTGGTTTGAATAGTTATGCTGTAGGAGGTGTAAATGCGCATCTTATTTTAGAAGAATACCCAAATGTGAAAATAGATGAAGATCCTATAAAAGGTAAAAAAGCTGAAGTAAAAGAAGAAGGGAAAGAAGTTGTAGTCGAAGCCGATAAGGCCCAAACAAAACACGAAACGACAAGGGAAACAATCGAGGCAATCTCAAATGAAATATTTCAAATAGCAAAAGAAGACTTTGATGAGACACTGTCACCCATAGACTATGATTTTGATTCCATAAAGGTGATTGAATTCGTAAATCGCATCAATGAACATTTCAAAGTAAATGTCAAAATGGGGCAGATTCTAGGAGTCGATGATTTCAAATCAATGTACGATGCTTTCGAAACCATAGTTGACAAAGCATTGAACACAAAGGGAGACGATGAGGTTGTTGTTGAAGAAAACTTACCTGGAAGCTACCCATTGTCCGAAGGACAAAAGGGACTTTGGTTCATTCAAAACGCAAACCCTGAATCAACGGAATACAATGTTCCTTTGGCTTTTAGTGTAAATAGGCTGGTAGATACGACCATAATTTATAAAGCAGCCGAATTGCTTTTAGAGAAAGAACCGGTATTGAGAGTAGCATTTAAAGTCGATAATGGAAATGGAGAATTGATTCAGGAAATACAACCGGTATCTGGATACTTGCAAGAGGATGATGAAATTTTGACAAAAGAGATAGGGCAAGAGTTTGAAACATTGCAAGCGATTCCTTTTGAGTTGTCAAAGACAGTTACGCGATTACATATAAGACAAGATAAAGAGGCACAAAGAACATACATCCTCTTCGTAGTGCATCATATTGTATTTGATGGATCTTCTGTTGCTCCTTTCATAACAGGTTTTAAAGGACTATTAAAGCAATTGGAGTCTGGGGCGATTCCTGTAAAATTAGAGGAAGAGAGACCCTACTTTGAGTTCATAGATCAAGAAAACAGATATTTGAAAAGCTTGGCAAGTATAGAAGACTTTGCTTTTTGGAGTAAGAAATTTGGTAACTCCATTGAAAAGGTGGAATTGCCATATGATGTCATTGACAAAGGAAGTTTAAATCCATTAGATAAAGAAGGCGCATGTAGCATGGAGATTAACGGAGAGGCTTTAGTGCAATTAAAACATGCAGCGAAGTCCATGAAAGTTAATCTTTCAGTATTTATGCTTTCAATGTTTAAAGTATTGCTTTACAAGATAACAAATGCAGAAGAGTTAATCGTTAAGCTGCCTACAGCTGGGAGACCTAATGAAAAATATGATAACAGCATAGGTTATTACATAAACATGATGTTGGCTAAGACCGTAGTTTCCGGAGATGATGCGTTTTCGAATTTGGTAAATAAAGTAAAAGCAGAGTTTTTATCCAATATAGATTATGCAAAATATCCTTATCCTAAATTGTTGACGTCATTGGAAGCAACAAAAGGGAAAGGAGAATCACTTTTTCCAATAGTATACATATATCAAAACATCTTTGATAAGATATTGAAGCAAGACTCAAGTGATGACATAACATTGTTAGACTCTTTTAGGCAAGATGTAGTAGATGAATATGTGCTGGAAATCATCGATTTGAAGGAGAGTTTAAAAGTAGAATTCAAATATAAGAAAGCACTTTTTAAAGAAGAGACCGTTAATGCCCATATCAATTACTATCAGAATATAATAGAAGAGGTTATTGCCAATCCTGATCAAAAAGTTGATGACATGGCAATATTGTCCAAAGAAGAAGAACAAAGAATACTGGTAGATTTTAATGCTTCAGAATCCATATATCCAAAAAACAAATCTATTGTCGAGTTATTTGGAGATCAAGTAAAAGAAGATCCAAAAGCCATTGCGGTAGTCTTTGGAGAGGAAACAATAACATATGAAACATTAGAAGAACGAAGCAATCAATTAGCAACCTATTTGCAACAGCAAGGTGTAGGGCAAGAAACCTTGGTCGGCATATGTATGGATCGATCCATAGAAATGATGGTCGCCATATTGGGTGTCTTAAAGGCAGGTGGAGCTTATGTGCCCATTGATTCCGAATATCCAAAAGACAGGATAAGTTATATGTTGGAAGATAGCATCGTTAACGGCAATGCTAAAAACGATGTGAGGATAATCCTTGTCCAAGAACATTTGAAAATGTCCATTCTGGATAAAATAGACGAAAGCATAACTGCAATTACACTACTTAAGCAATGGGATGAAAACAAAGACATCACATATGCAAAGGGGAATCTTGAAAGTAAAACGACACCTAATAGCTTGGCATATGTGATTTATACCTCAGGGTCCACGGGGAATCCAAAAGGAGTGATGGTAGAGCATAAAAGCGTGGTGAGGTTGGTGAAGAATCCAGACTATTACCGTTTTGACAAAGATGTTACAATATTGGCTACTGGTGCATTTTCATTTGATGCAACAATATTTGAATTTTTTGGGCCATTGTTAAATGGAGGGAAGCTAATACTGACATCTCAAGACGTCCTATTGAATAATCAATCGTTGCTGGATACGATCAAGAAAAACAAAGTCGATGTCATGTGGTTTACCTCCAGTTGGTTAAATCAAATAGTTGACTCAAACATAGAAGTGTTTAAAACACTGAAAACCGTTTTGGTAGGAGGTGAACGCTTATCGCCAAAACACATAGGCGAATTAAGAACTGTTTATCCAAAATTGGAGATTATCAATGGTTACGGTCCAACAGAGAATACGACATTTTCTACAACTAACAACATTAAAGAAGTAAATGGGGACATTGCCATAGGTAAACCAATTAGTGACGATAAGGCATATATAGTTAACAAGAACAACGGATTACAACCCATAGGAGTTCCTGGTGAGTTGTGTTTAACAGGTGAAGGATTGTCAAGAGGCTATCTAAATCGCAAGGATCTTACCGACGAGAAGTTTATAGAAAACCCATTTGGAAAGGGAAAGTTGTATAGAACAGGAGATTTGGCGAGATGGAATAGAAATGGACAAATAGAGTATTTGGGGAGAATAGACAATCAAGTAAAATTAAGAGGATTCCGTATAGAGCTTGGTGAAATCGAGACAATGCTTAATAGTCAAAACAGCATATCTAACAGCACAGTCATAATAAAAGAACATGTGGGAAGTAAACAACTGGTGGCCTATTGTGTTTTGGCAGATGGAAATGAAAGCTTGGATGTCTTAGAATTAAAAGAAGAACTTGCAAAAGGTTTACCGGATTACATGGTACCACCTTTTATTGTTGAAATAGATGCATTGCCATTAACTTCTAATGGAAAAGTCGATAGAAGAGCTCTATTGAACTTGAATGTGGAGCTAAGAGGAATTAGAGAATATGTAGCACCAAGCACAAAAACAGAAAAACAATTGACTGCCATATGGGAAGAGGTCTTAGAAGTAAACCATATTAGTGTAAATGATAGTTTTTTCGAATTGGGAGGACACTCCTTGTTAGTTACGAAATTGTTGTCTAGAATACAAAAGGAATTCAATGTCAACTTGTTATTGTCTAGTGTGTTTGAAAGCTCAACTTTAGTCCAGTTGGCTAAAACGGTGGATAACAATCAAGGAAATCAACTGCCAGAAATAAAAGTAGTTAACAATAGAGAGAAACAACCATTGTCATTTGCTCAACAGCGTTTATGGTTTTTAAATGAATTGGGAGAAGGAAACCGCTACCACATACCATATCTTCTATTGATAAAAGGGGAATTGGATACAGATATATTGGAAAAAAGTTTAGCATATCTAATAAACCGCCATGAAATACTTAGAACCACATTTCGCAAAGATGAAAAGGATGAAGCGTATCAATACATCGCAGAGGAGTCTTTCTTTGAGTTGACCAAAGAGAATTATGGGGATCTACCTTTTTTAGAAAGAAAAAAACAAACAATAGATAGATACATGGCTTTTTTCAACGAGCCTTTCGATTTGTCTACAGGACCCTTGTTAAGGGGAATATTGATTGAGCAAAAGGACAACGAGTACATATTTGGACTCTGTATGCATCATATTGTTTCGGATGGATGGTCCATTGAGATAATAATAAGGGAATTGAACGAGATTTATGCTTCTTATGAGAATAATGCCCCCGTAAAGCTACCTCAATTGCCAGTTCAATATCTGGATTATACAATGTGGCAACATACATTGTTTAACAACAGTGACTTTGCCAAAGGGTTGTCGTATTGGAAAACACATTTAGATGGTTATGTGGACCTTGCTTTGCCTCTCGATTATAATAGGCCAAAGGGATTAAGCGGAAAAGGTAAGAGGATTTCATTGGAATTGGATGCTTCCATTAAAACAGAATTAACAAAATTCAGTGTGAGATCGGGAGGAACACTTTTTACTACATTGTTGACTTCTGTATATGTATTGTTGCATAAATATAGTAATCAAGAAGATATTTGCGTCGGGATTCCTGTTGCAAACAGACCATTGGGAGCTATAGAAAATGTGATTGGTTTCTTCGTGAATACATTGGTTAATCGTATAAAATTAACAAAAGAAGATTCAATATTGGAAATCTTTGCAAAGGTTCAAAAAGAACTGATTCAAAGTCAAGAGAACCAAAACATACCTTTTGAGAAAATTGTTGAAGCAATCCAACCTAAAAGGGAAAAGAACAAAGCTCCGATCTTTCAAGTAATGGTTAACTATGCAAAAATAGAAGAACAACTAAGTTTGGGAGAGACTTCTATATCCGTAGAAAGATTAGAATTTGACAAAGTGAAATTTGATTTGAACTTTGACTTCATGGATACTATGGAAGGAGGAGTGATATTGTCGCTGGATTATAGCACGGATATATTTAAACCAAGTACAGCCAATAGATTTCTTGATGGTTTGCAAAATATATTGACCACGCTATTGTATCAGCCCAATGAGCAATTAAAATCATTTAACATACTTACGGAAAAAGAACGAAACCTATTGCTAAAAGGTTTTAATGATAAAAAAATAGCCTATCCTAAATCTTCGTGTATTCATGATTTGTTCGAGCTTCAGGCAAACCGAACACCAAAAGCCATAGCTCTGGTATTTGGAGAAAACGAAATAAGTTATGAAGAGTTAGAAGAAAGAAGTAGGCAATTGGCAATTTACTTGCAAGACAAAGGAATAAAATCAGATACCCTTGTTGGTATATGCATGAGCAGATCCATAGAAATGGTAATCGCCATGTTAGGCGTATTGCGATCAGGAGGAGCTTATATCCCAATAGATTCAGATTATCCTGAAGACCGTATGTCATTTATGATAAATGACGGTATTGTAAAAGGAAATAACAAAGAAGCAGTACGATTGATCCTTACACAGGAACATCTTGAAGAACTCCTTGATCCTATGGTTAGGGAAGCAGATGTGAAAATAGAAAGTATATCCTCTAATTGGGAAAACAATGTTAAGATCATAACTACAGAGGGGGTGTTGAGTCCTGTTAAGTCATTAAATGATTTGGCTTATGTTATTTATACTTCTGGCTCCACGGGAAAGCCTAAAGGTGTTTTAATAGAACATAGAAGCTTTTTGGATTTAATCCAATACCAAAAAGAATTCTTTGAGGTAGATGACAAAGATCAATTTTTACAGTTTTCCAATTTCTCGTTCGATGCCTCTGTAGAACAAATATACTTGCCATTGGTGTCAGGAAGTACATTGCACATAATGCCTAAAACTGACCTTTTGGATATGGAGAAGTTTAAACGAGTACTTGTAGGCAAGGGGATAACTCATTTACATGCGGTACCATCTTTTTTGAAAGAAATCCCTTTTGTTCCCAATACAAAGTTGAAACGTATTATTTCAGGAGGAGATGTATTCGATTATAGAGTATTGGAAACTTGGGGAGACCAAGGTATAAGAATCATTGATAAATATGGCCCAACAGAAAGCACCGTTAGTGCAGTTCAAAGAGATTTAGAATTGCCGTTGGTAGAAAAACATATAGGGAAACCATTGGCAAATACATGCTGCTATGTTCTAGATGAACAAGGTAACATTCAACCATTGGGAGTTCCTGGAGAGTTGTGTATAGGAGGAGATGGTTTGGCGCGAGGTTATTTGAACAGACCAGAGTTGACAGATGAGAAATTTATTGACAATCCATTTGGAGAAGGTAAGATTTACAAGACAGGGGATTTGACGAGGTGGTTGCCAGAAGGAAATATAGAATTTTTGGGAAGGATAGACCATCAAGTAAAGGTTAATGGCTTTAGAATAGAATTGGAAGAAATAGAGGCTGTAATCAATACCAATGAAACAATACACAATAGTGTTGTCATAGCAAAAGAACATTTGGGGAGTACACAATTGGTAGCCTATTGCGTTCTAAATGAAAAAGAAGGGGTGTTTTCAGTTTCAGCTCTCAAGGAATATTTGGCACAACGCTTACCAGAATACATGATACCAGCTTTCATATTGGTAGTAGATGCCATACCATTAACGCCAAATCGAAAGGTAAATAGGAAAGAACTATTGTCAAGGCCTTTAATTGTTAATAGTCAAGAACAATATGTTGCACCAAAAACAGAAACAGAAAAACAACTGGCAGTTATATGGCAAGACCTTTTAGATGTTGAAAAAATTAGCATCTATGACAACTTCTTTGAATTAGGAGGACATTCTCTATTGATAACCAAACTGCTATCTAGAATAAACAAACAATTTCAAGTATCCTTGGAGTTGTCAAAAGTGTTTGATACTCCTGTGTTGGAATACCTCTCAAGAGAAATTGAAGATAGTGATAAGCAGATATTGCCACCAATAGAAATTGTAAAGGATAGAGGGCAATTACCATTGTCTTATGCTCAACAACGCTTATGGTTTTTAGCACAACTTGGACAAGGGGATCGTTATCACGTTCCATATGTTTTAAGAATAAATGGATTGTTGGATGTCGAAGCATTGGAGAGTAGTTTAAACCATTTAATAGACCGTCATGAGATATTAAGAACAACATTCCAAGTAGATGACAATGGAATAGCCTGCCAATACATCGTCGATCAATTGGATCTGAGTGTAATCAAGGTCGATTATAGTGCAATGGACAAGAATTTGTTGGAGACGAGAGTACAAGAATACAGTAAATCATTTATAGCAAAACCATTTAATCTGTCAAAAGGACCATTGTTGAGAGCAGTAATCATTCGTCTTGAGGAAAACGAATGTGTTTTTGGCCTATGCATGCATCATATCATATCAGATGGTTGGTCAATGAATGTAATGATCAATGAATTAAATGCAATATACTCATCATATGTAAACAATAGAGAAATACAATTGGAGGGCTTAAGCGTTCAATATGCAGACTATAGCTTATGGCAACGATCATTGTTTGAGAAGGAACTATTTAAAGATGGTTTGTCTCATTGGGAACATCATTTAAAAGGCTATGTGGATTTGGAACTGCCAACAGATTATCAACGCCCAAAAATGGCAACAGGAGAAGGCAAACGAATTATTCATGAGTTCTCAGAAACAGCAAGAAAGGAATTAAATCAATTTGGAATAGCTTCAGGAGGGACATTGTTTACCAGCTTGTTGACAAGTGCCTATGTCTTGTTGTATAAGTATAGTGGACAAAATGATATTTGTGTGGGAGTTCCGACAGCGAATCGTTCGCACGGAGATATAGAAGGGGTAGTAGGCTTTTTTGTAAACACCCTGGTAAATAGAATTCAATTTTCAGAAGAGGATTCCATATTGGATGTATTTGGTAAGGTACAAGCAGAATTGGTAAGGAGTCAACAATATCAACACATTCCATTCGATAAAGTAGTAGATGTCGTAAAGCCGGAAAGAGTGACAAGTAGAACACCAATCTTCCAAGTGATGGTAAACTACGGAAGGCAGGAAGAGGTTTTGCATTTGGAAAATACCACGGCCACTCCCATTGAATCCTTGGAATACGATAGTTCCAAATTTGATTTGACATTTAGTTTTCTAGATAGTAAGGAAGGACAATTGAGTTTGGCAATAGAATACAATACGGACATATACTCGATACAGACAGTAGAGAGATTGTTGCAAGGCATAATAACGACAACAGAAAAAATAATACGACAACCTCAGTTGCCATTGGAGGAATTCAGTTTAGTGACAGAAGAGGAAAAGGAACAGCAACTTATCGGCTTCAATGCAACAGACGATGCATACGACAAGGATCAATTAATTCATGAGCTATTTGAAGAACAGGTAAAACAAACCCCTGAAGACATAGCCGTAATTTGTGGAACAAAGGAGATAAGTTACCAAGAATTAGATATCCAGTCCAATCAATTTGCGCATTATTTAAAAGGAAACCATAGTATTGAGCCAGGAGTGTTGGTAGGAGTAAAATTAGAAAGAGACGAAAAGCTTCTCATAACATTATTGGCCATTTTAAAATTAGGAGCTGCATACGTACCACTAGATGTCGATTATCCAGCAGAAAGAATAGAATACATCGAAAAAGACAGCAATTGCATAATGCTTGTTGACGATGAAACATACTCGAGTTACATTAAGAAAGAAAAAGATTGTGCAATAACTACAGTATTGTCTAGAAGTAGCTCTACAGACATAGCTTATGTTATATACACGTCTGGGACAACAGGTAAGCCCAAAGGAGTAATGATTACACATCAAAATGCATGTGCATTGATTCATTGGGCAAAAAGAGAATACAATCCTGGAAGTTTTGAAATAGTCTATGGAACCACCTCTCATTGTTTTGACCTTTCCGTATTCGAGATGTTTTATGCATTGTCCATCGGGAAGAAAATAAGAATCTTGAAGAATGCCTTGGAAATAGGAGATTATGCGACCATAGACAAAAATATATTGATAAATACCGTCCCTTCCAGTATAAGAACGGTTTTAGATGAAGGCTTAGATTTAAGTAATTTAGCAGTAATCAATTTGGCAGGAGAACCTTTTCCTGTCGATGTAGCTAAAAGATTGCAGGAAAGCAAAGCAGAAGTCCGCAACCTTTATGGGCCGTCTGAAGACACTACTTATAGTACTTGTTATAAACTAGACAAGAACAAGTTATATGCATCTATTCCAATTGGAAGTCCCATATTAAATACAAAAGCATATGTTCTAGATAATAAATGTCAATTGTTGCCTGTGGGGGTTTCAGGAAAACTCTATCTATCGGGAGATGGCGTTGCAAAAGGTTATTTAAATAAAGCGGAATTGACAAAAGAACGTTTTGTACCTAACCCTTTCAAAGAAGGTGGCTATATGTATGACACTGGAGATATTGTAAAGTGGTTACCAGATGGAAAGTTGGATTATTTGGGAAGAGCAGATGATCAGGTGAAGATTAGAGGGTATAGAATAGAATTGGGCGAGATAGAAATCACCTTAAACAGCCATCCAAACGTAAAAGAAGGAGTCGTTGTAGCAAAAGAGCATTTGGGGAGCAAGCAACTGGTTGCCTATTGTGTGTTGGAAGCAGAAGCAGTTTTCGATATCCAAGAATTAAAGCGTCATTTGTCCAATAGCCTACCAGATTACATGGTACCTGGTTTTATAATGCCTATCGAGCTAATTCCATTGACACCAAATCGAAAAATAGATAGAAAGCAATTAATGTCCATGGATTTGGAAGTAACAAGTATCCATGAATATGTAGCTCCAAGAACACAACTAGAGAAGCAATTGGTTACAATATGGGAGGAAATACTTGGATTGGATAGAGTAGGTGTCCGTGACAACTTTTTTGAATTAGGAGGGAATTCTTTATTGATAACCAAATTGCTATCTAGAATAAACAAACAATTTCAAGTATCCTTGGAGCTATCCAAGATATTTGATACTCCAGTGTTGGAATATCTTGCAAAAGAAATAGGGACTAGTAGCAGACAAGTTTTGACATCAATAGAAGTTGTAAAGGACAGAGGTCAACTACCGTTGTCTTATGCCCAACAACGCTTATGGTTTTTAGCACAACTCGGACAAGGGGACCGTTATCACATTCCATGTGTTTTGAGAATATCGGGATTGTTGGATGTCGAAGCATTGGAGAATAGTTTAAACTATTTGATAAATCGTCATGAGACATTGAGGACGACATTTCATCTAGATGACAAAGGTATGGCCTATCAACATATTACCGATCAATTGGACATAAGTATGGACAAAGTCGATTATAGTAAGGAGGAAAAGGCTTTGTTGGAGACAAGAATACAAGAATATAGCAAATCATTTATAGCAAAACCATTTGACCTGTCAGAAGGACCATTGTTGAGAGCTGTGATTATTCGTCTTTCGGAAAATGAACATGTTTTCGGTCTATGTATGCACCATATCATATCAGACGGTTGGTCAATCAACATTATGGTTAACGAATTAAATGAAATCTATTCTGCATGCATCAACAAGCAGAATGTAGAATTGGAACCATTGCTTGTACAATATGGTGATTATACGATATGGCAACGCAAACTCTTTGAAGGTAAACAATTCAATGAAGGATTGTCACATTGGGAACAGCATTTGGAAGGTTATGTAGATTTAGAATTGCCAACAGACTTTACTAGGCCAAAAACGGCTACTGGACAAGGAAGACAAATCGTGTTGGAATTGGATGAAGAGGTAAGAAGCAAACTGAAAAAATTTAGCATTGCCTCTGGAGGTACACTATTTACAAGTCTATTGACGAGTGTTTACATTTTGTTGCACAAATACAGCGGGCAAGATGACATTTGTATTGGTTTACCTGTGGCAAACAGATCTCAAAATGAAGTTGAAGGACTTATCGGTTTCTTTGTAAATACTCTGGTAAACAGATTGCAATTTGATGGAGAAGATACGCTGCTGAAAGTTTTCAACAATGTACAACGAGAACTCATTAGAAGTCAAGAACACCAAGACATACCATTTAACAAAATAGTAGAAGCGTTACAACCGGAAAGACAGACAGGTAAAACACCAATTTTTCAAGTAATGGTGAACTATGTGCAGATGGATGCCAATTTCAACTTGGGAAAAACTACAATAACACCTATGGAATTGCTTGAGTCCGATACAGCAAAATTTGATTTGTCATTTAGCTTTTTTGAAAGCTCAAATAGTCCTGTAAGACTAGCCTTAGGCTATAACACGGATATTTATTCGACTGCCACTGCAAAAAAACTATTGGATGGGCTTATGAGAATAATAAGCATATTGCCTCAAGAACCAGAAATAGCTTTGAAGACATTCGACATTCTCGCAGGCAATGAAAGGAAACAATTGCTTTCCACATTCAATGCCACGGACGATGCATACGATGAAACGTCATTGATTCATGTTTTGTTTGAAGAACAAGCTAAGAAAACACCAAATGCCATTGCAATGGTTTGTGGAGAGAGGACAATGAGTTATGAAGAATTGGATTTGCAATCCAATCGGTTGGCACATTACATAAGCGAAAATTATGCAATAGATGAAAAGACACTGATAGGAGCAAGATTGGAAAGAGATGAAAAACTGATCATCACATTGCTGGCCATCCTAAAAACTGGAGCAGCCTATGTCCCATTGGATGTAAACTACCCAGAGGAACGCATAGCCTACATAGAGAAAGATAGCAATTGTGAATTGGTAATAGATGAGGTCATCTATTCGAGGTACTTGAAACAAAAAGACAAATATGCGATCACGTCTTTGAAATCCAACTGTCAAGCAACGGACAATGCCTATGTGATCTATACCTCTGGGACAACAGGAAAACCAAAAGGAGTTACGATAACACATAAAAATGCCTGTGCATTGGTACATTGGTGTACAAAGGAATACGATGCAAATCAGTTCGACATAGTATATGCCGCAACGTCACATTGTTTTGATCTTTCAATATATGAGATGTTCTATACATTGTCCATAGGGAAGACAATAAGGGTATTGAACAACGCATTGGATATAGGAGAGCATATTGGAAAAGATGAAAAAATCCTCATAAATACAGTGCCATCAAGTATCAGAACCATAATGGACGAAGGTATGGATTTCAGTAATGTAACCCTCATCAATTTGGCAGGAGAGCCGTTTCCTGTCGACATCGCGAAGAGACTGCAGAAAAGCAACGCTGAAGTACGTAACCTTTATGGGCCTTCCGAAGACACGACTTATAGTACCTGTTACAAACTGGACGATGACGAGGAATATGCGTCTGTACCAATTGGCCGCCCCATACTGAATACGAAAGCCTATATTTTGGATAAGAACAATCAACTGGTACCAATGGGAGTTGTTGGACAACTTTATCTGTCTGGTGATGGCGTTGCCAAAGGGTACTTAAACAAACCTGAACTTACAGAAGAACGATTTGTCGTCAATCCATTCGAAGCAGGTATAATGATGTATGATACAGGAGATTTGGCAAAATGGTTGCCAGATGGTAACATTGAATATTTGGGAAGAAAAGACAACCAAGTAAAAATAAGAGGTTATAGAATAGAATTGGGTGAAATAGAAAATACACTTAACGAGATTCAGAACATAAGAGAAACCGTAGTCATTGCCAAAGAGCATTTGGGAAGTAAACATTTGATTGCCTATTGTGTGGTTGAAGATGAAGACAAGTTAGACATTCAAGAAATAAAGAATCAAATGGCCAATGGCTTGCCAGATTATATGATTCCTAATTTCATAATCCCATTGGATCGAATTCCATTGACGCCAAACAAGAAGATAGATAGAAAGCATTTACTATCCAAAGACTTGGAAATAGCCGGTAGTTCGGAATATGTTGCCGCAAGTACAGAAATAGAAGGGCAACTTGTCGAAATATGGAAAGAAGTCCTAAGTCTGGAGCAAGTAGGGATTCATGATAATTTCTTTGAGTTGGGAGGACATTCATTGTTGACGATTCAACTCATTCAAAAGATTAAGGAAAACATTGAAAATCATAATGTTCAATTGGTCGAATTGATAAACAATCCAACAATTTACCAGCAAGCATTGTTAATAGATGAGTCTGAAGGTAAAGTTGAAGCTAAACATTTAGTGGTTTTCAATGAGTCCAAAACACAAGGTTCGAATAAGGTCGGAACCTTCATAATTCCAGGAATGCCAGGAATAGTTGATGGTTATTATGAATTGGCAGAAGCATTTGTCGAAGAAGGGAACACAGTTCATGGAATTCAAATGTTAGGATTGCAAGAAGGAGAGAAGCCATTGACTACGATAGAAGAAATGGCATCTCATAACATCGAGATCATAAAAAAGCTATCGTCAAGAAAAATACGCTTGGTAGCTCACAGTTATGGCGGAGTAGTACTTTTTGAAATGATGAGACAACTGTCAGGAGAATCGATTGAAGTAGTTGAAGTGATCCTATTGGACAGTCATTTACCAGGCCATTCATTGAAAATCCTAGAGAAGACACAAGGGTTTGTCTTGGCAGTGATGTCTATGATGAAGATAGAAGTAACCAAAAAGGAAATCTTAGATTTTGCCGAAAAAGTAGTTAAGAAGCTAAAGAAAACAAGAGCAGATTCAATTTATGATTTCTTGATGGACAAGGGAGCGAAAATGAATAGGGCGTTTTTCCTAAGGGTTTTCGAGATCTATAACAATTCGATAAATGTGTCCTATCAATTGCAAGACAATTTTGATGTAGATGCAGTTTTGATAACGGCAAGACAAACAAAGGGAAGCAAACAACGAACACAGGATTGGACACCATATTTCAATACGATCCAAGTGATTGAATCTTCAGGAACTCACTTCGAGTTGGTCAAGAAACCATTTGTGAGCAAGTGGAAAAGAGAATTAGCAAATTTAAAGTATAAATAATGAAAAAAGTCACGATGTTTCCAGGCCAAGGTTCGCAATACAAGGGGATGGGCAAAGAGTTGTTTCCCAAATACAAGATGGAAACAAAATTGGCATCAGAGATATTGCAATACGATATCGAAGAACTCTGTGTTTCAGATCCTAATCGCCAATTGGTAAAGACGCAGTATACACAACCTGCATTGTATGTTGTCAACTATTTTAGAAACAAGGAACTTGACATGACACCAGACTATGTCATAGGACACAGTTTGGGTGAGTTCAACGCGCTTGCGGCAGCAGGAGGTTTCGATTTTGAAACAGGTTTGAGATTGGTGCAAAAGCGAGGGAGGTTGATGGCTGATGCTTCTGGAGGAAGCATGGCAGCCGTCTTGGGGTTGAAAATAGAAGAATTGAAGGAGAGAATGAGTATGTCCAAGTATGCGGATTTGGATATAGCAAATTACAATACACCTTCCCAAACGGTCATTTCAGGGCCATTGAATGACATCAAGGAAATTGTCAAGGACTTTTCCAATCAGAACATTAGAATAGTACCGCTTCAGGTAAGTGCTCCATTCCATTCCAGATATATGGAACCCGCAGCGAGGGAGTTTTCGGAGTTTTTGAAAGGCTTTTCGTTCAGCGATCTTAAAATCCCAGTGATATCTAACGTAACAGCAAGACCTTATGAAAATGGAAGGGTAGCAGAGTTGCTAAGTAGTCAAATAACAGGATCTGTACGATGGTTCGATTCCATTAGATACCTAATGGGAAAAAATGTAACCGACTATAAAGAAAATGGCAGAGGTGTCCTGACAAGAATGGTAACGGAAATTCGTAAAGAATGTACCCCTATCATAGAAGAGGAATTTCAACAGGAAAAAGCAAAAACACCTATTGTTGTCTCTGGCAATCAAGAAACATTGGAAATGGAGCCGAGTAAAAATAGAACAAGTTTGGCAACTAAGCTAGGAAGTGCTTCCTTCAGGAAAGACTATGGCATTGATTACTGTTATGTGGCAGGGTCGATGTACAAGGGAACCGCATCGAAAGAGTTGGTAATTAGAATGGGCAAGGCAAAGATGTTGTCTTTTCTTGGTACGGGAGGTTTGAGTTTACAGAGAATTTCGGAAGATATAGATGCAATACAAAATGCATTGCAACGCAATGAACCTTATGGGATGAATTTATTGCATAACCTCAATGACCCGAATTTTGAAATGAAAACGGTAGAACTCTACTTGGAAAAAGGAGTTGAAAGCGTAGAAGCTTCTGCTTATATGCAAATTACAGAGGCATTGGTATATTTTCATACTTCAGGCTTCGAAAGAAGGGCAGATGGAACAGTAATGAACAAGCATAGAATTTTGGCTAAGGTTTCTAGACCGGAAGTAGCAGAATCATTTATGAAGCCAGCTCCGGAAAAATTGGTGAATAGGCTCTTGGAGGCAGGAAGGATAACGAAGGAGCAAATGGATTTGGCGAAGGACCAACCTATGAGTTATGACATCTGTGTAGAAGCAGATTCAGGAGGGCATACAGATTCAGGTGTAGCAATGGTATTGTTGCCATCAATTCAACGATTGAGGGAAGACATTCAAAAAAAATATCAATATTCAAGAAGCATTCGAGTTGGTTTGGCTGGAGGAATTGGAACACCCGAATCTGCGGCAAGTGCTTTCGTAATGGGAGCAGACTTCGTGTTGACAGGCTCTATAAACCAATGTACGGTAGAAGCCAAGACCAGTGATGCGGTCAAAGACTTGTTGGAAGGGATAAATGTACAAGATACAGGATATGCCCCTTCGGGAGACATGTTCGAGATAGGCTCCAAGGTACAAGTACTTAAAAAAGGGGTGTTGTTCCCAGCAAGAGCAAATAAATTATACGCTTTATACAGTCAGTACAATTCGTTGGAAGACATTCCTGAGAAGACGATTTTACAATTGGAGAAGAATTACTTCAAAAAAACGATTCCAGAAATATGGGAAGACACGAAAAGGCATTTTATGGAGCAAGGCAAAGAAGAGGAGATTGCCAAGGCAGAGCAGCGTCCGCGACATAAG
Source organism: uncultured Bizionia sp. (assembly GCA_947496215.1). Classification (GTDB taxonomy): domain Bacteria; phylum Bacteroidota; class Bacteroidia; order Flavobacteriales; family Flavobacteriaceae; genus JAHDHI01. The sequence continues at coordinate 157,413 of CANMCF010000003.1, read as the reverse complement.
ATGGGACTGATCTTCCGTTGGTACTTTGGATTCAGTACCCGTATGGCATTTAGTGGAAACCTTGACAACAAAGTGGATTTTCAAATACATACAGGCCCAGCGCTGGGAGCTTTCAATCAATGGGTGAAAGGATCGGAAATGGAACGTTGGAGAAATAGACATGTTGATGAAATTGGCGAAAAACTCATGGAAGCAACAGGAGAATTATTACACGATACATTAATAAAAATTAATCAAAATAAAAACTAGAACCTCTTATGAAAACGTTGAAAATTGAAAAAGCCCTATTGTTGTTGCTTGCTTTTTTTGGACTGCAAGCTTGTAGCAGTGACGATGATTCTAATGTGGAAATTTTCCCAGAAGCCATTCCATCGGAAATATTGATAAATGAACCCGGATTATATCCCTCTAAATTTGATTTTGACTATAATAAAAATCAATTTGTCGTTGGTTCCGTTGCGCTAAGCAATGTAGGGCATATCGATCCAACTACAGGAGAATACAACGTGTTTATAACAGATGACAACCTATCTTCCATACCAGAAGTCTTTACAGACGAGGAGAACAATAGATTGTTGGTGACATGCGGAGATTTGGGAGTTTCTGCAAATAGTTTCGATTTGTTTTCTTACGCTTACATGGGAGTTTACAATTTGGAAACCGGAGAAAAAATTACAGGTATCAATTTTAATGATTTGCATCCAGCCAATACCAATATGATGGCTAATGGCATTGCTATTGACGACAATGGAGATATTTATGTCGTAGATACTTTTGCTCCAGTAATATACAAAGTTGATGGGACGACTTATGAAGCAACCATCTTGGTGAGTGATGATCGGTTTAATACACCAGTGCCTACACCAGGATTATTCGGTATCATATATGTAGATGGCAATTTAATCGTTTCGAAACACGATGATGGTGTCTTGTTTAAAATCCCTTTGTCAAACCCCAATGACGTTACGGTAATAGACGCTCCCATATACATAGGTGCTAAAGGGATGGAGCTTTTGGAAAATGATAATGTGGCCTTAGCCATAGGAGGAGGGGGATCACCTTTTTCCGGTGTGATAACATTGACTTTTGAAGATGATTGGACCAAGGCAAGTGCTACATCGTATTTTCAGAGTTTACCTAGTGCAAAACATCCAATAGCCGCCACGTTGGCGAGTGATGGGGAACTCTATTTAATGAATTCATACTTCCCAGCTATTTTTACAGATGACCTAGTCGATCAATTTAGCATTGTACGTGTGGATTGATATAAAATAGAGGCAACAGGAGAATTATTACACAATACATTAATAAAAATCAAATTTTAGAATAAATACCTTATGAAAACATTGAACATTAAAAAACCCCTATTATTGCTATTATCCATACTTGTATTGCAAGCGTGTAGTACAGACGATGACAATACCGTTGTAACTCAAGAAATTCCCATTCCAGATGAAATAATAATAGACGATCCAGGGTTGTTTCCTACGAAGTTTGATTATAACCACCTTAACAACAAGTTCATGGTAGGATCTGCAACTAGAAGCAATGTTGGTTATATAGATCCTCAAACAGGAAACTATAGTGTATTTGTAAGCGATGATAGTTTGGTGACCATCCCGGAAGTGTATGTGGATGAGGAACACAATAGGTTATTGGCATCTTCTGGGGACATTGGAGCTTCAGCAAATAGTCTACCTGAAAATTTTGTATCCGTATCTTATTTGGGGGTTTACGATTTGCATACAGGCGAAAAAATTGCAGGAATCAACCTTCATGAATTGTTGCCATCAGAACCGGCTTTTTTGGCCAATGGTATAGCTGTGGATGAAAATGGAGACATTTATGTCGCAGATACCTTTGCTCCAGTTATCTATAAAATAGATGGTGTTACTTATGAAAAATCTGTTTTCGTATATGACTCTCGTTTGGCTCCACCTACGCCAGCTCCTGCATCGGCGGGACTTATTGGGCTGATCTATATGGATGGTCATTTGGTGGCATCAAAAGAAGATCACGGTGTTTTGTACAAAATTCCATTGGCAGACCCTACAAATATGATAAAGATAGAGACTCCGATATTTCAAGAAGCGAAGGGTTTGGAGCTTTTGGATAATGGAGACATTGCTCTAGCAGTTGGAGGAGCAGGAACTGATTTTACCGGGATTAGAATATTGTCTTCAAATGATGATTGGAATTCTGCTACGATAACCTCGTCATTTGAAATTTCTCCAGATGAAAAACATCCAGTAGCAACTACAGTAGTCGAAAATGGGGATTTATATGCCATCAACTCTTATTTTCCAAGTTCATTTTCAGGAAACTTGATGATAGACTTCAGTATTGTTAAGGTACAATAACAATTGCCCGAGAATTAAATTTAAACGAATACAATATAATAGATAGAATAATATGAAAATTTTAAAGATTAAATACATTTTAATATTACTAACACTAGTGTCATTTCAAGCATGCAGTAATGATGATGATGGAAGCACAGAGGTAACTTTGGATCCTATTCCTGAGCAAATCATAATTAATGATCCAGGTTTGTATCCGACAAAGTTCGATTTCAATCACAAGAACAATAAATTCATAGCTGGCTCATTGACGAGAAGCAATGTAGGATACATTGACTCTGAAACCGGGAATTATGAGGTTTTTATAAATGACGATGCCCTTATCTCAGTAACAGAGGTATATACGGACGAAATTCGTAATCGTTTGTTGGTTGTCTCTGGTGATTTCGGGGTTTCCGAGAACAGTACGACAGAAACCAGATTGGCTTATGCCTATTTAGGGGTTTACAATTTAAAAACAGGGGAAAAGATAGCAGAGGCGAACCTACATGAATTGATGCCGGCTGATGCTTGTGTCTTGGCAAATGGTATTACTGTGGATGATGATGGAAATATTTATATTGTAGATACATATTCTCCAGTTATTTATAAAGTAGATGGAACAACTTACGAAAAGTCTATTTTTATAACCGACCCACGTTTCATTACACCAGTTCCAGTTGGTAAATCTCCAGGGTTGATAGGCCTTACGTATCTAGATGGAAATTTAATAGCATCTAAAGAAGACGAAGGTATCCTATTCAAGATCCCAGTATCCAACCCAAGTGCTTTTACAGAAGTAGATGGACCAGCCTTTCCAGAAGTGAAAGGATTGGAAATTACTTCTAATGGAAACATAGCATTGACCATTAGTGGAAGTGTGACCCCTTTTTCGGGAGTGAAGATATTGTCGTCCGATGATAATTGGAGTACAGCGACAGAAGTATCTTCATTTGAAGTCCTTCCAGCTGAAAAATTCCCAACAAATACAGCAGTTGCAAGCGATGGGAAACTATATGTAATCAACTCTTATCTACCAAGTGCATTCTCTGGAAATCTAATGGTGGATTTTAGCATCCTTCTTGTAGAATAACTTTCAACGAATTAAAAAATAGAATTAATGAAATTTACTAATATAATATCCAAATCCCTTTTGGGAGGTTTATTCCTATTTGGATGTTCAAATAGTGTGTTAGGACAGAATAAGGATTGGAATTCATACTCTTCTGACAAATACAATTCCAAATATTCTCCATTGAGTCAAATCAATAAGGAAAATGTAAAGGATTTGGAGATAGAATGGAGTTGGGAGTCCCCAGACAATGTACGTGCAAAAGAATTCAAATATCCTGTATCCATTTATCAAGCCACACCAATTGCCATAGATGGAATACTCTATGTGAGTTCTTCCACGGCAATTGTTTCCGCAGTAGATGGAGTAACAGGAAAAACGATTTGGGAGTATGACCCTGAAACATACAAATCCAAAAGCAAACCAGCTCATGGTGGATACATTCATAGAGGAGTGTCCTATTGGGACGATGGGGGGGAAGGACGTATAATATTTGGAACGCCAGATGCCAGATTGATAGCAATTAATGCAAAAGATGGTAGTTTGGTACAATCTTTTGGGAACAAGGGAGTGATAGATTTGTCAAAGGGGTTGAGTCGTTCATTCGAACCAACTAACTATAGCGTATCAACACCCCCTATAATTTCAAATGGGGTAATCGTAGTGGGGTCATCCATTACAGATGCAGGTCCCAAAAGTATGAATCCACCAGGTGATGTAAGAGGTTTTGATGTTAAGACCGGCAAGCAACTATGGGCTTTTCATACCATTCCCCACAAAGGAGAGTTTGGTTATGATACATGGAAGAACGGATCAGCCGAAGTAACAGGAAATACCAATGTTTGGGCTAGAATGAGCGTGGATGAGGAGTTGGGATACGTGTATTTGCCAGTAAGTACACCAACCAACGATTGGTATGGAGGAGAACGAGAAGGAGACAATCTCTATGCTGAAAGCTTGGTATGTCTAAACATACATACAGGTGAAAGAATTTGGCATTATCAAGTGGTTCATCACGGTGTGTGGGATTACGATTTGGCTTCTGCTCCGAATTTGATGGATTTGAACATTGATGGGAAACCTGTAAAAGCAGTGGCTCAATTAACCAAGCAAGGTTTTGTCTTCGCATTTGATAGGGAAACTGGTGAACCGATATGGCCTATCGAGGAAAAATCGGTACCACAATCCAAAGTAGAAGGAGAACGTACGGCTGCTACACAACCATTTCCTTCCAAACCAGCCCCTTTTGAAAGACAAGGAGTGACAGAGGATGACATTATCGACTTTACTCCAGAGTTGAAAAAGCAAGCATGGAACAGTTTGGCAAATGTAGATAAGGGAGAATTGTTTTCTCCTCCGACAGAAAGAGGGTTGATGTATCTACCAGGTGCATTGGGAGGTGCAAATTGGCATGGAGGTGCCGTCGATCCAGAAACAGGAATGTTATACATTCCATCTGTGACGTTTCCTGTGTTCTTCAAGGTCGTCAAAGCAGATCCGGCAAAGACAGATGCTAGATACGTATGGGATAATTTCAGAATAGTAGGACCTGAAGGATTGCCTTTGTTGAAACCGCCTTACGGAAGGGTTACGGCCATAGATATGAATACAGGAAATCATAAATGGCAAGCTGCATTGGGAGAAGGCCCTAGAAACCATCCATTATTAAAAGATATGGGGCTGCCAAGATTGGGATGGCAGTTTCGAGGATCTCCACTATTGACAAAAACATTGCTATTCATAGGACAGGAAGGTCGTTTTTACGAGTTTGTTCCAGCTTTGGTAGGAGGCAAAAGACTTAAAGGCGCCAAAAAAGAGGATATGGTGAAGTTTGACCCAAAAATGCAAGTATTCGATAAAGACAATGGAGAACTCGTTCATGAGATGGAATTACCTCTCAATGTAACAGGAGCGCCAATGACTTATATGGCAGACGGCAAACAATACATTGCATTTGCGGTTGGAGGCTCTTCAGCAGCTCCAGCGAAGATCATTGCAATAGCTGTTAAACAATAAATAACAATGCCTCCTTGTAGGCAACCACAATCAATATTTTAAAAATAAAAAACAACAATCATGACAATTAAAAAGCTCTTTTTTTCAATTTTATTCTTTTCTGTTTTATCTGTGACTACGGCACAGGAAACCAAATGGAACATAGACAAATCACATTCTAGCATAGCATTTGAAATATCACATTTTAAAATAGCTACCGTAAAAGGGAATTTTGATGACTTTTCTGGTTCGATCAATGCCAAAGACGAAGATTTCAGCAAAGCCAATGTGGATTTCACAATTCAAGCAACGTCCATAAACACGAATCAAGAGGATAGAGACAAACATTTGAGAAGTGCAGACTTCTTCAATGTGGAACAAAACCCGGAAATCACTTTCAAAAGTACCTCTTTCAGTAAGAAATCGGACAAGGAATATTCCATCAAAGGGGACTTGACGGTTAACGGAATTACTGAACCATTTGAGTTCATAGGAACGTTCAAGGGAAGTTTTCTTCACCCAAGATTCAAAAAGACGATTGGTGTTTTCGAATTTACTGGAAGCCTACCTAGATTAAAATACAACATAGGTACAAAATACCCAACTGCCGCATTGGGGGAAAATGTGAAAATATCCGTTAATGTGGAAATGATCAAAGAAGAATAGCATATAGACAAAGAGATAAAAGCATACCTCCTCTAGATTCCTGAATTACTTATATATGGATGATATCCAAAATGGAAATGTTTGGACTAGGGAATGTATGCTTTCTTTCAAAGAAATGCATAAAAATAGAACTTGCCAGATATGAGTGGACAGAGTGACAATTACATAATTTTTCATAAAAAAATATTATATAGAATGAATGCTAAGAAACATACTAGGATACAGTATTATAAAACATATGGCAATATTTTGCTGGAGTATCTAAAATTAAGATTTAAACATGATAACACATTTAATACTGTTGGTTCCAGAGCATCGATGACTCCATTATTTAAAGCATTTTTGTTGTTGTTCGTATTTTCGAGCTTTATTGGCGGTAATGCTCAAACTGCAGCAAAACCCACTTTTATGGGGAGTGTTAAAGGGAAAATTATAGATCAAGCCACACAAGAGTCTGTACCTTATGCATCAATCGTAATAAAGTCGAAGGCAGATGGTAGTATCATTACGGGAGGTATTACCAATGACAATGGAAATTTTGAGGTAAAGGACATTCCAGGTCAACCAATAATTTTCGAGGTGCAATACATTGGATATGAGTTGTATTCTCAAGATTTGTTACTTACAAAGCTAAACAACAACATCAATCTTGATACGATTGCAATAAAGGAGGAAGCCGAAGCATTGGATGGAATAACAATAGTGGCAGAACGTTCCACGATAGAACAGAAGATTGACAGAAAGATAATTAATGTGGGGAAGGATTTAACAACGGCTGGTGCTTCCGCGGCGGATATCATGGTGAATGTACCATCTGTGGATGTAGATCAAAATGGAAACCTGTCACTTAGGGGAAATGATAACGTAAGGGTACTCATAGATGGAAAACCAACCAACATAAGTTCAGATCAATTGCTTAAGCAAATTCCATCCACATCCATAAAAAAGATAGAGTTGATCACAAATCCATCTGCAAAATACAACCCAGAGGGAATGAGCGGGATCATAAACATAGTATTGCATAAAAGTGCCAAAATAGGTTTTAACGGCTCTGCAAACTTAGGACTGACTCAAGGAGAGAAAACAAGGTTCAACAGTTCATTGGATTTGAACTATAGAACGGGTAAAGTGAACATCTATGGGAATTATGGAAACAATTTAGGGAAGAACATTCTAAATGGTGAAATATTCAGATCTGAAGAAAACTCGGATCAAATATGGGAAAACCTATCGGATAACACTTCCCATTTGTTCAAGGTTGGATTGGATTATTATTTGGATGACAACAATACGATATCCTTTTACACGACGCAAAACGTCTTCGATGGAGAAGAGACAGGATCTACGGATATAATCTATAACGACAATGATATCCCGAATTTGAAGCAAACACTTTTGAATTTGAATGACAACAATTCCTCAACGTACAATTTTGATTACAAGCATAACTTCAAGAAAGATGGACAGACGATTGAGTTTGAAACGGATTACAATGTCTTCAATGGAGACATCAACACCGATTTTGGATTCATTGGTGGAGGTAGTGCATTTTCGTCCTATGAAGATGCAATAGACAATGAAAGAAATAATTTGACAGTGAATTTGGACTATGTGGATCCTTTGTCCGAAACCACAAAGCTGGAATTGGGATCGGAAGCAAGATTGAGAAGAACGGACAATGAATATTTGACAACGAATGACAATTTCAATGACTCAAGTTTTATATACGATATGGACATCTATTCCTTGTATGGGACATATAGTCAGAACTTTTCAAAATGGTCCTACCAGATTGGGGCGCGTTTAGAAAGTTATGATATTTCTGGTAGCTTCAATCAAGCGGGAGAGGCAAACCAGAAAATCACAGATAACATCTTTAGCGTATATCCATCTGCCTTTTTAAAATACATTCCAAACGAGGAAGATGAAAAAAATGCCTACCAAATAAGCTTTAGTAGGAGGGTGGATAGACCAAGCGAAAATCAAGTAAACCCGATTAGAGCTTGGAGTACTCCAAGGATCACATCTCAAGGTAATCCGAATTTAAATCCTCAGTTTACCAATTCCATAGAATTCAATTATATAAGAAAGCTAGGGAAAGGTAGTATAACTACAGGTGTTTTCTATAGACTCATAGAAGATGAAATAAATAGAATAGGGTTTGATGACCCAGCAGATCCCACAAAGATAATCTTGTCATATGACAACTATGACAACAATTCTGCATACGGTTTCGAAATTTCAGCTAGCTATAAATTTACAAGTTGGTGGAGTGTGAATTCAAGCTTTGACTTTTATTCGCAAACACAAAAAGGTATCGTGGAAGAAGAAGCTTTGGAAGTAGACAACCTATTGTATAACTTTAGGATGAGTCATAGTTTCAAAGCAACTAAGAATTTGACATTCCAACTCTTTGGATTATACAGGGGGCCTAGTGAAAACTTACAATTTGAAGTCGATGACTTTTATTTTGTAAATGCAGGGGGAAGGTATAATTTCTTGGATGGAAAAGGAACGTTGAGTCTTAATTTCAATGATATATTCAAAACCCAAAGATGGGGGTTCAATGGAGAAAGGCCATTAAGGCAGATTGGAGAATTTACTTGGGATTCCAGAACGGTATACCTAGGGCTATCTTACAGATTTGGACAAGGAAAGAACAAATCCATAAAAAGAAAGAAAAGAGATAAGAACGAAAAGAAAAGTGGAGGTTTTCTATAAAACCTTTACCGGGATGTATTTCTTATTTATGGAACCCTAGCTAGTATCAGGAGTTCTCATAAATGGGAAATACATTCTTATTTAGTAATATGCACAAACAAATTATTTTAACAGTATTGACAATGGAATATGGAGATTAAGGCCAGTTACAAGAGTATTTTAAAGATAGCATTCCCTTTGATTTTGGCGAACTTGGTTGGGGGGATTGGACAAATAATCGATACGGCCTTTGTAAATAGAATAGGGGAGAAAGAACTCAATGGAACGGTCATAGGAGCTATGGTGTGGATGTTCTTTTCATTCATATTATTGGGTTTTTCTTCTTACGTACAACGGTTGGTTGCTAAAAAGGTAGGAGCAAAAAAGAATGGTGAAGTAGGGCACATCATAGACAATGTAGTTGTTCTATGTGGCTTTTTGCTACTGTTGATTTTAGCTTTGTTTTTCTTATTGAGGATCGAAGGTTTGTCTTTGATGATTCAAGATGTGGGCATTGTCGAAAATGCATTCGTGTATTTGGATGTCTTGATTTTTTGTTTGCCGATATCCATTTGCATCAGCTTCTTTTCAGCATTCTTTTCAGCATTGGGAAAAACATCTGTGATAACCTATGGGGTAACCGTATATATCGTTGTAAACCTAATATTGGATTATATGTTGATCTTTGGTAATTTCGGGTGTCCGGAATTAGGGGTTCATGGTGCTGCTTTGGCTACTGTAATCGCTTTGACTTTCACTTGTTTGACCTATGTGTACTATATAATCAAGTGGAGAATGATTGAGACATACAATCTGTTTGGGTTTGATACATTGAGTAAGAAATTTTTGAAAGAAATCATTTCAAAGTCCATTCCATTGGTATTGCAAAATCTATTTCATACGGTTGCCTATTGGATCTTCTTCATCATGATCGAAAAGATGGGGAGTGGAGAACTAAGGGTGTCATTGATTATTAGATCTCTGTATCTATTTCTTTGTTTGCCCATATTTGGTTTTGGAAGAGCCATCAATACGGTAATAAGCAATATGATGGGAAGAAAGGACTATGAGAATGTTTATTCTGCGGTTATAAAATCCCATCAAGTAAGTTTTGTCGTTAGCCTACTGCTATGCTTGCTTATTTTCACAATGCCAGAGATTTTGTTGAATATCTATACAAAGGACCCTGCTTTAATACAAGAAGCCTTGCCAATATTGAATGTGCTTTTGGTTTCCATAGTATTGTTTTCAATAAGTACGGTAAATACCAACATAATCATAGCGACTGGGGAGACTAAATATGTTTTCATCATTGGAGGAATCAGTATTGCGAATTATTTGTTGTTTGCCTATCTCTCGATTTTTTGGTGGAATGCAGACTTAGCTACTGTTTGGTTGAGTGATTGGGTAAATTGGAGTGTTTTTACGCTATTGTCAACCTTGTATTTTTTCAGATGGAAAAAAAAGCAGAGTAGGGTTAAGCAATTTAGTTAGTTTATTGACATATAAAGTATAAAGTTAGTATGAGGCAATCAGTATCCATAATTAAAATGGATAGAGGAGATAAAGAATATAACGCATCAATTTCATTAGTGAAAAAGCAATCTACGACCCTACCAGATTCATTACAGTTATTTCATAGACTCGAGAAAATACATTACGAAACATTAAAATACGACCGTAGGAAATTAAACTACATTTTGGGAAGGTTTTCAGCAAAGCTGGCAGTAAATACCATAGCTGAGGTCCCTTGTATGCAGTCCATAAACATAGGCTCTGGTGTTTTTGGGTTTCCCATCGTTAAATGTGTGGAAGCAAAAAACATTCAAGTGAGTATCACACACTGTGGATTCATAGGGATGAGCATTGCATTCAAGGAATCCCACCCTATGGGAATAGACATCGAAAGAATAAGCTTTGATAAGGAAAAGGCAATTTTAAGCCAAATAAGCAAGCGTGAATTGGAAATATTGGGGACATTCGACATCAATGATATTTCTGGATACACGGCATTGTGGTGTGCCAAAGAAGCTTTGGCCAAAATAATAAAAACGGGAATGATGTTGGATTTTGCTTTTTTGGAAATCGATACCATAACCTTGGAAGGCAATACCTATGTTGCAACGTTCCAGCATTTTGGACAGTATAAGGCAATGTGTCACATAAATGAGGATTATGCCATCTCCGTGGTCTTGCCCAGAAAGACAATGACCAACTTGGAAAAAGTGTGGCAGATGTTTGATGCCAATGTTTAATTGGTTGCTAAGATTAATCTTTTTAAGAGGGCAAGCAATGTGACTAAAAGAATGAAAATGTCCGTTCTCTAATGCCTACTTACGATCTCAATGATTTGTATGGCAATTATGATATTTGCTTGTTTCATGTTTTGGCTATTGTGAAACTGAAAGTACTACATGCTTAGCCCTAAGAACCATAATATTTAAAAGTAAAGTTTAACAAGGTTTGTAAAAAGAGCGCATCGACATATATGTCGATGCGCTCTTTTTTTGTTGCTAAAATTTTAAAAAAAAGATAAAATATAGATCTTTTAAGTCATTGAATGACTATTAATTAAAAGCATATGATGGTATTAATGCTTTTAACGTCTTTTTTTATCCTAAATGCGTCACGACCCTCTTTTCGTTTAAGTCTAATTTCGCTAAACTTATTTAGACTAAATAAAAATAATTATGTTTTTAGACACTGAAAAGAATTTAATAACCAAGCTTGAAACAGACCAGGTTTTTAGTTACGAATCCAGATATGATTATAAGGAGTACATTCAAAAGGCCACAAGTTGTATAACAGGTTTTTTAAGCAATGCCGACTTTTATAGTGGCGAATCTCCAGTAGAATTGAGATCTAAGGTAAATATGCTCTCTGTAAATTCGGACAAGACATTGTCCATAGATGAAGCTCTAAATGAAATAAAAGAGCTTTATCTCGATCATGCCATTGGGTTTCATAATCCCAATTACGTGGCTCATTTGAATTGTCCAGTGTTGTTACCTGCCATTGTAGGGGATTTAATGGCTTCTTCGGTGAACACAGCCGTCGAAACTTGGGATCAGAGTACTTCTGCTACCTTGATAGAGCAAAAGATGATAGAATGGATATGTATGGAAATAGGGTTACCCTCAACTTCGGACGGAGTTTTTACCTCAGGAGGAACACAATCAAATTTTATGGCTCTGCTAATGGCTAGGGATAACTACGCGTTTAAACACTACGGTCTTAACTTAAAGGAAAATGGTTGGTCAGACGTCGTTTCAAAATTTCGATTTTTTTGCTCGGAGAAAGCACATTTCAGCATCAAGAAGAATGCTGCACTCTTGGGGATGGGGTACGATGCAGTAATACCAGTGACTACTGATGATCGTATGAAAATGGATCCCAATGCCTTGGTTTTGGCCATGGAAAGAGAAAAGCAATCCGGAAACATTCCCATTGCTATAATTGCCACTGCTGGTACTACGGATTTCGGGAGTTTTGATCCTCTAGGAACCATTGCCAAAATTGCTTCGGAACATGATATTTGGTTTCACATCGATGGAGCATATGGAGGATGTTATGTATTGACGGATACGCATAAGGAGCAATTAAAGGGTATGGAGCTGGCGAATTCCATTACCATAGATTTTCATAAGACACTTTTTCAACCTGTTTGTTCCAGTGTCTTTCTAGTCGATGACCCCAAACACTTCAAATACGTATCTCATTATGCGGATTACCTAAATCCTTTGGATCAGAGGAACGAAGAATGCCCCAACTTAATCGAAAAATCCATTCAAACTACCCGTAGATTCGATGCATTGAAGCTTTGGTTCACCTTGAAGATGACAGGAACAAAGAAGATAGGAGCTTTTTTGGAAAAGATTCATTATTTGGCATTGGATCTATATCACGCCATCAAGGACGATCCCGTCTTCGAAATGGTACATAAGCCAGAACTAAGTACTTTGGTATTCAGATACAAGGCATTTGGTGTAAATGAAGACCGAATTCACGATGACATCAACCTATTCATAAAAAACAAACTTTTCAAGTCAGGGCAAGCTTCCATAGCAAGTACCAAGATGAATGGAAAGACGTATTTGAAATTTACTCTATTGAATCCCAAAAGCAACATCGTGGATTTGTTGAATGTCATCCAAATGATAAAAGATACTGGAAACAGTCATGAAAATAACGATTAGAAAGAAAATTATGAATGAAAATAAAGAAGACATAGTCGATTTCGTGGCTATTGGAGTAGGGCCGATGAATCTTGGTTTAGCCTGTTTGACAGCCCCCATCTCAAATCTTGAAGGCGTTTTTTTGGACAAGAAGGAGAAGTTTGACTGGCACCCCGGAATGTTGCTTCAAGATACAACGTTACAAATACCCTTTATGGCAGATCTGGTGACCTTGGCCGATCCAACCAGCCCATTTAGTTTTCTGAATTACATAAAGGAACAAGGGAGGATATACTCCTTTTATATTCGAGAAAATTTTTTGTTGCTCAGGAACGAATACAACCAATATTGCCAATGGGCAGTGAGTAAGTTGAAAAATGTTGAATTTCAAACTGAGGTTGTGAATATAGCATATGATCAATCGGAAGGTCGTTATGAAGTGGTTTCCAGAAATACCAAAACCAATGAACAGAAGACCTATATGACAAAGAAGTTGGTTTTGGGCACGGGAACACGGCCTTACATCCCCGAATGTTGTAAGGGATTAGGGGGGGATGCCATACATTCTTCTTCATATCTTGAATACAAGTCGAACTTGCAGTCCAAAAGATCGATAACGATTTTGGGCAGTGGACAAAGTGCTGCAGAGATTTTTTATGACCTATTGCAAGATGTCGATGAGAAAGGGTATGAGTTGAGCTGGATTACTCGTTCTCCAAGGTTTTTTCCTTTGGAGTATTCAAAACTCACCTTGGAAATGACCTCACCCGAGTATGTGGATTATTTTTATGATTTGTCCACATCGAAGAAAGACGATCTGATGAAAAATCAAAAACATCTTTACAAGGGAATCAATCAAGACCTGATTGCCGATATCTATGATTTAATCTATGCAAAACGACTTACAAATGACGTGAAGTTGAACCTTAGAACCAATTCAACGTTGGAAAAAGCAACATATGACGAAGGATTGAATGGTTTTTATCTAGAAATTCATCAACATGAACAAGACAAGTATTACAGTCATAAGACAGAAGGGGTGATATTGGCTTCCGGGTATGAATATGAGCAACCTAGTTTCCTGAATGGAATAAGAGATCACATTCGTTGGGACGAACAAGGCAGGTACAATGTACATCGCAATTATGCCATCGATCATGAAGGAGAAAACATCTTTGTGCAAAATGCAGAGTTGCACACACATGGATTTGTGACTCCAGATCTAGGAATGAGTAGCTATCGCAATTCCTACATAATCAAAGAATTGACAGGGAGAGATTGCTATCCCATCGAAAAACGAATAGCCTTCCAACAATTCGAAGTAGGCAAGGAAGAAGAAATAAACATCAAGGAGTCGGTGATATGAAAAAGTTGTTGATAGCAATGACATTGGTAGCCGTAATAAGCGATTGTCTGTTGCACCCTTTCTATCCTCAGTTCTTCGAGGCACGCTTTGGAGTTGTCGATCCCAAAAGGGTTGGCTATTATTTTGCAGCCATATGCTTTATGGTAATGATCGCTTTCCCTTTTTGGGCCTTCATATCCAAGAAAGTGGCAGAATTGAACATTTTGGTATATACCCAATGCATTGCTGGATTGCTTGCATTGTATTGTTACTGGACGACATCGTATGTCGAATTCTTAATAGTATCTCTAGGAATGGTCTTGTTCAAAGGAAGTTATTTGTTGGTTTATCCATACATTCTCAAGATCATTGACAAAAAGGACCATCCAAGTACAATTGGGGTGCTGTCCGTGATTGTTCATCTAGGGGGAATTATAGGAGCGATCATAGGAGGATTGACGGTGGACATGGTAGATGCTAGTTACATCTTCTTGATAATGGCTTTTGGAGATTTCATTCAAATGGGAGTGAGTATGTATATCTTGAAGAGTAAGAAATTTGACACCTCAAGAATCATGGAGGCTTCCAAGAATGTATCATCGATGAAAAAGAAAATCTCAAAGGGTTTCATAGTCAAAATAGGTTTGGTCACCATGATCTTGTATTTCAGTGACTTTTTGATTCGTCCATTCTTTGCTGCTTATTGGGAGAGCATTTCCGTATACGACTCCAAATTCATTTCAGGAACAATGTATGCCATCCCTGGTTTTGTGGCTTTGATGGCATTGTGGATGAATACAAGACGAAAAACAGAAAAGAACAACTATGGGGGAATTGTCATTGCCTTGTTGCTAGGTATAGCCGGATTGATGTTGCAAGGGATTCCTTACGACATGATGGTCATAGTAGGAAGAGTCGTCTATGGATGGGCAATTTTTCAAGGTGTCGTTAGGTTTGACGTCTTGCTCTTTCAATTGAGTACTCCAGAATCTTACGCCGTCGATTATAGCAAAGTACATTTCTTTCAAAACTTGGGTGTATTGCTATCCTCGTTTTCCGTAGGATTGTTGGTAGATGGCAAAGGACTGCAAATACCCTTTCTGGTAGCATTGATGGGCTTTATAATCACTTTGATTGTTTATTACTTCATTTTTAAGACAGAGATGAGAGTACCTACGAAAAAATTGGCGAACACTTAAATTCCAAAGGAATGGAGACAAATGAAAAGAATTGTTTGGGCGTGGAGGAGTATTTGTTTTCCAACACTTTCAAGGAGTTGGGGGATATAAAGATACGACCCTTCAGAATAACACAAGACAGTGAGTTGCTGTGCGAATGGGTAAATATGGATTATGCTGTTTTTTGGGGTATGCAAGGAACAAATCTAAAACAAGTAAGGCAAGAATATGCAAAGCTAATGAAACCTAATCATTACGATGTCTTTACTGGGGTTTACGACAATCAACCGGCTTTTGTGATGGAGCGTTACGACCCACGGCAAGATGCCATTGGAGAATTGTATCCCAGCAAAGAGGGAGATTGTGGCATTCACATCATAGTGGCTCCACCAAGTCTTAGAATCCCGAATTTCACTTGGTACCTATTTAGGAGCATTGTGAATTTCATATTTGAAGACACCACAATCAAAAGAATCATGGTAGAACCGGACATTCGAAACAAAAAGATGTTTGCACTATGCCAAAGAATCGGATTTCAATTGGATAAAATAGTGGAATTGCCACATAAGACGGCACAATTGGCCTTTTTGTCCAGAGAACGACATCAACAACTCAAAAAAATATCACGAATCAACAAAAGAAGCACAATGAATACATTGGACAATACCGTATCCCCACAACAGTCAATTAGCCATTTGCAACCAAAAACATGGAATAGGGCAAATGTTTCACTCATAAGGAAATCCATTTGCGAATTCAGCCATGAACTGCTTTTACGACCAGAAACCTTGAAGTCGTTGGACAATGGATGGAACTATTATGAAGTGAAGGCAGACAACGATGACATCACATACCAATTCAAGGCAAAACCCTTGGCCTTGAATCATCTTTGGGTGAAAACAAATTCAATTAAAAAATATGAAGAAAAAGAATCGAAGCCCTTGGATGCCGTTTTGTTCATCAAAGAATTTAGGAAGCAGCTAGGAATAAGTGATGCACAAATGCCCATATATCTCGAAGAAATCATAAGCACCCTTTATGGAGGGGCCTTCAAGCTCCAAAAGGAAAATCCAACGGCAGCAGAATTGGTCGATGCAGATTTTCAGACCATTGAGCAATCCATGATGGAGGGGCATCCTGGTTTTGTGGCCAACAACGGTCGTATCGGATTCGATAGCAGTGACTATAGAGCCTACGCGCCAGAGGCTGGAAATTCTTTTTCGATACTATGGCTGGCTGGGCACAAAAGTAGAACGGTCTATGCAGCGATAGAAGCGCTACCATATTCAACGTTATTGGAACAAGAATTGGATAAGGATGCGATTGCTTCCTTCAATTCGATCATAGAAGGCAAAGGGTATGAACCAGATGATTATTTTTTCATCCCCATGCATCCGTGGCAATGGTTCAACAAGTTGGCAAATGTTTTTTCTCCAGAAATAGCCACTGGAAATTTGATTTGTTTGGGTTATGGTACAGATCAATATTTGGCGCAACAGTCCGTAAGAACGTTGTTCAACGTTTCCAATCCCGACAAGTTTTACACAAAGACTGCATTGTCCATTTTGAATATGGGCTTTATGAGAGGATTGCCTTTGTATTATTTGGGAACAGCACCAAAAATGGCCATTTGGTTGGAAAAGCTTTTGTATAGCGATCCTTACATCAAGGAAACGGGATTTGGAATGTTGGGGGAGATTGCCTCTGTAAGTTATGTCAATCCCTATTTCGATGAATTTGGAGTACATAACGACTATAACAAGATGTTGGCTTCTTTATGGAGGGAAAGCCCAATGTCTGCCATAGATGCTGGACAAGTACCAATGACGATGGCAGCATTCCTACATGTGGATCACCTTGGTGAAGCCCTGTTGCCAAAGATTATAGAGAGATCTGGATTGACCATCGAGAATTGGTTGCGAAGGTACTTGAAAGCATATCTTAGTCCATTGTTGCATTGCTTCTATCATTTCGATCTGGTCTTCATGCCACATGGGGAGAACATCATCATGGTATTGGAAAACCATGTGCCCACAAATGTATTGTTGAAGGACATAACGGAAGAGGCCTGCATTCTCAACCCTGATGTAAAGCTGCCAGAACATTTAAAGCGGATGTATGCACCGGTACCGGAAGACGTGAAGTTGTTGTCCATATTCACCGACATATTCGATGGGTTCTTTAGATTCATGTCTCACATATTGGAAGAACATGCCACTTTCCACGAAGAGGAATTCTGGAAAATCGTAGCAGAAAACATAAACGAATATCAAAATGGACATCCTGAGAATAAAGCAAAATACAAGCAGTATGACCTATTTGCGACGGATTTCCATTTGTCTTGTTTGAATAGGTTACAACTAAACAACCACAAGCAAATGATCGATTTGGATGATCCTGTGGCGTTGCTTCAGTTTGCTGGGAGACTGCAAAACCCGATAGCCATCCATCGAAAAGATGTCACTGAAACTGCTTTTGAATCTTGAAGATGCTCATGAACGAAAAAAACAAAACGACGAACACTGCCTTTTCTCGATCAATCAAGGACTTTGGGACCATTCATCTACGTCATTTCGATATGGAACAAGACATGAGTACTATATATGATTGGATAACGAAGCCCTATGCGCTCTATTGGGGAATGATGGACAAATCGATTGAAGAGGTGAAGTATGAATACACGGAACTTCTTTCAAGACGAGATTATGAAGTCTTTGTCGGTATGTATGAAGACAAACCGATTTTCCTAATGGAAAAGTACAAAGCCCAGACAGATCGCATTTCCGAATATTTTGAAGCAAAGGACACGGATTATGGAATGCATGTCCTGGTGGCTCCTTTGAAGAAAAGAATACAAGGTTTTACATGGCATGTGTTTATCACCATATTGGAATACTTCTTCGCTTTGGAAGATGTCAATAGGATAGTTGTTGAGCCCGATGTCAGAAACAAGAAAATCCATGAACTCAATAAGAAAGCAGGATTTATATATCAAAAAGAAATTGAACTGCCTGAGAAAAAGGCAATGTTGGCCTTTTGTGAAAGAAAGGATTACGAAATACGAAAAAACTTGTCAATACCAATGATCAAATCAAAAAAGGACTTTCTCTTCAAGGGAATATGGGAAAAAGTGAACAGAGCCTTGATAAGAAAGGCGATTAGTGAATTTTCCCATGAGTTGATTCTTGCTCCAATGAAAAAAGAAGATGGAAACAAGGACAATGTCTACCATTTAGCTTCAGACATGCCAAATGTCATTTATGAGTTTACTGCCAAAAGGCAAGCTTTGGACCATTGGCACATTGATGAAGAGAGCATCGTAAAGAAAAATGGAAGCAACATTGAAGAAATGGATGCATTGAAGTTCATTGTGGAGTTTAGACATAGCCTCGGAATTCCAGAGCGTTTGATTCCGACGTATTTGGATGAAATTTCCAGTACCTTGTCCAGTGCAGCCTATAAATGTACCAACCAGCAATTCTCTGCCAAGGAACTGGTAAAGGAATCCTTTCAAAACATCGAGCATGCCATGGTGGAAGGACATCCTAGTTTCGTAGCCAACAATGGTCGGATAGGTTTCAATGGAGAGGATTATGCCAAATATGCACCAGAAACAAATCGACCTTTCAGTATGTTATGGTTGGCAGGACATAAGGACAAAGCTACTTTTACGGGGATCTCGAAGTATGGTTACAAATCACTTTTGACCGAGGAACTGGGAAAGGAGACAATGGAAAGATTCCATTTGAAGTTGGAGAAGTTGGGAGTCGATCCTGAATCTTATGTGTTCATACCTGTACACCCTTGGCAATGGAACAACAAGATCATTCAAGTTTTCGCTTCGGACATAGCAACTCATAAGTTGATTTTTCTTGGAGAGGGAGACGATCGTTATTCGGCGCAACAATCCATACGCACCCTATTCAATGCAAGTGATCCATCTAAGATGTACGTTAAAACGGCATTGTCCATATTGAACATGGGATTTATGAGAGGACTATCACCTTACTACATGCAAAGTACGCCACATATAACTTCTTGGATTACAGCGTTGCTTTCCGAAGATGACTATTTGAGGCAAAAAGGGTTTTCCATGTTGGGGGAGGTCGCGACCGTGGGCTTTGAGAATACTTATTATGAGATTCTAGGAAAAACGAATGCATACAACAAAATGCTTTCTGCGCTATGGCGTGAAAGTCCCTTTGCAAGGATCAAGGAAGGACAACAGTTGATGACGATGGCAGCCTTTTTGCATGTGGATGGGGAAGGTGCTTCCATGTTGGTGGAACTCATAAAGGAATCTCCTCACAATGTCGAAGCTTGGTTACGTCAATACCTACAGGCCTATTTGAGCCCAATATTGCATTGTTTCTACAATTACGGATTGGTATTCATGCCCCATGGCGAAAATATAATCATGGTGATGGAAAATCAGACACCTGTTGGCATTTTCATGAAAGACATCACGGAAGAAGTGATCGTCTTCAATTCGGAATTGGACTTGCCGGAGCATGCAAGGCGCCTGTACGTGGAAACCTCCGATGAGATGAAGGTCTTGAGCGTCTTCACGGATGTGTTCGATGGCATCTTCAGATACATGTCTTCCATTTTGGAAAACCATGATGTATGTTCCGAGGCCTCTTTTTGGAAGGAAGTAGCAGAATGCATTCATTCCTACCAATCAAATCATCCCGAATTGGAATCCAAATTCGAAACGTATGACCTGTTCGTCCCGGAATTTGATAGATGTTGCCTAAACAGGTTGCAACTTAAAAACACCAAGCAAATGTTGAATCTAGGAAACCCGATGGAGAGTCTCATCTTGGAAGGCGTGCTGCAAAATCCCATTGCCGAATATGGAAGAAGCAAAGGCAAAAATGGAAAACAGGGAAAGGGGAAACAACAAGTCGCGTCTAGCACCACATGATCAATAAAAAGGTTTAAAATAGAAGCAGATGAAACATTCAACTAAAAAATCAGATACACAGAGCAATGATTATATGAATGTTACAGATGATCGATGAAATACAATAATTATAAACAGATGAAAACAGATAGAATTTTAGCAATGGACTTTGCCAGGGGAGTAAGCGTGCTCATGGTTGTGATGGTTCATACATTGTGGATTTACGGAGATTTGCACACCCAGACGGAAACTTGGTTGGGAGAGGTGATTCATTTCATAGGCAAAGGGACACCTATGTTTTTGATAGCTATGGGAATATCGTTTACGATGTCTCGAAATCAAAGCGTCATGCTTTCAATGAAAAGAGCAGTCTACATTTTGGCAATGGGGTATCTAATGAATTTTTTGAAGTTCGTGCTACCTACGCTTTTGGGAGTGATGCCAGACAATTTCATAGCAGCATATGGTTGGACGGCTCCAGCGACCATGGACAACATGATCTATATGTTGGGCACGGGAGACATCTTGCAATTGGCAGGTATCTCATTGTTGTTCATGGGAATTGTGAACCGATTTTCCAAAAACAAATATGTGCCATTGATCATAGCATTGGTCATTGTCGTTTTAACCAAAGAAGTCAATGGATTTAGAATGGATGTGATAGGCGTGGATTATGTGTTGGATCTTCTTTGGGGGAGCGAGTGGAATGTCTATTTTGCGGTATTTCCGTGGTTTTCATTTATTCTCATAGGTATGTTTTTTGGTATGTGGTACAAGCAGAAAAGAAATGGTACCCAATACATGTTCAAAAGGATGTGTCTTGTCGGGATGGGTTTGATGTTGTTGGGAGGCGGACTATGCTTTTATGATTACGACTATCATTTCAATGACTATTTTCACTTGGGACCAGGTGGAACATTGTATCTGGCGGGGTTCAATTTGGCTTTGTTGTGGTTTGCCAACATGTTGACAAGCAAGTGCAAGAACAACAAGGTCTTCGAGTTCTTCTATTATTGTAGCAAACGGGTAACCAAGATCTATGTGATACAATGGGTGATCATTTGTTGGGGAATGGGACTTTTGGGATATCAGCAATTTGGGGTAGCCACGGTTTTGTCTTTAATTCCAGTTTTTCTCATTTTGACCTTGGGAACACAAAGATTGATTTTTGACAAATCACCATATTCGAAAAGGAAGCGAACCAAAAGCATCGAGGAAAAACCATTGCATTTCAAAAAAGCTTAGTACAATGAGACAATTCAACGGCATTGCCATCACTTACTTCAGAGAGCAGGAATTGCTCTTATGGAAAATAAAGAATAAAGGAATGCCCAATTTTAGCATGTCCATTCTTAGGGAATTCAAGGCGTTTTCACTTTGGGTTAGGGAATATTTTTCTCACCCCGACCGACCTTTGAAATTTATTGTATCTGCCTCGGAACACACGGAGGTTTACAATATGGGAGGAGACCTGTCTTTTTTCAAGAGCAACATAAAAGGCAATGACAAAGAAAAGTTGAGGATCTATGCACATCTTTGCATCGATGCCATATACGATATGTACACCTCGTTTGGGATGCCTGCAATCAGCATTGCATTGTTGGAAGGAAACGCATATGGAGGAGGATTTGAATGTGCATTGGCCCATGATTACATCATAGCCGAGGAAAATGTACAGTTTTGCTTGCCAGAAAAGAAATTCAACCTATTTCCAGGAATGGGAGCGTATAGCTTTTTGAGTAGGAAGTTGGATCCAATGGATGCAAATATGATTACACGAGGAGGAAAAATTTACAAAGCCAATTTCTTCGAATCGCTTGGATTGGTGGAAAAGGTCGTTGGGAGAGGAACGGCAATGACAGGCTTGGGGGCGTTTGTTGAAAAAATGAATGAAGCATTCAATTTTGAATACCATCACATTAAATGCAAGAAGATGATAAACCCCTTGACAAAGAAAGAACTTATGGACATAACGGACGTTTGGGTGGATGCTTGTATGAAAGTTGATGCATTCGACCTACGAAAGATGGAAATTCTGGCAAATGCACAAGCTAGAAAGATGAAGTTGGAGGTTTAGTTTAAAAGAAAGTTGTCGATGCTTTCTTTTAATGAGCTGGCATACTTACCCCTTTTCATAAGTACTGTCAAGCATCGTTTCAATGCTTGCAAGCATTAAAGTGCCATTTCCAAGTGTAAAAAGAACCATTGTCACTCCTGTCCAAACCCATTGCAAGGCTTGTCGAAGTCCTTTTTGGCCTTGAGGAAGTAATTAAAAGCCACTTCAAGTGGGGGAGCAGGGGTGCTATTAGGGGTAAGAACCCTTAATTTTGGGCTTCAAGCCGTCAATTTAATGCTTCGAGCACTTCGCCGAGGGAACTTACCCCTTAATTTAGGGCTAACAACCATCAATTTGATGCTTCGAAGTACTTCATCGAGGGATAAGGCCTTTGTAGATGAGTACTCAATATATGAGAATGAAGTGCAAACCTCTTGGAGGCGATGGATTAAAATATGTTTTTTCTGATTGCTGGCTTGTGCAGCAAGTTGCCATTGTTACCCAACGCTTTAAAAACTTCGCCCACGATGTTTCGTGTGGTTATCTTTTTATGGTACTTTACTTTAAAAGGGGATGTTTTACAGCCAAGCACCAAAAATACGCAGTTCTACGTATTTTTAATTGGTAAAAATTTTACTACTTTTGGTTGAACCAAAAAATAATTTTGTTTTTATGGTTTTCAGTAAACGTACCTTCCCTACATTACATACGTTTGCTCATAGAATTTAACACCATTAAACCATAGTTACACATATAAGGAAAATAAGTGCAATGTGCTTATATTATAGTTGTTTGCAATAACTCATTTCGATGTGACAATTTTTTCGGAGGATTACGCGGGGGTTTCGGAGTTTTCTAGGAGGATATGTCCAAGTATTTAGCGATGATATCGTGGAGAGTTTCACTATCCAAACGCTAACACGTTACATAATACTTGATCAATTTCGTGATTTTTTTTTACAAAGTCAAATTTGAAGCGAAATTGTGGAGTCACCTATCTAACTGGAAAACGGATTCTTAGCCCCAAACCAACGCACCATACATGGCCATGTATATTGCATGGGTTCGGGTAGCTCCGAAAAAGTTGGGTTTAAAAACATTACCGAAGCTGAGCTACTGTTCCTTTATTTTTTTAATTTTAGAGAAAATAAATTATAAAATAAAGCACACAACATGGTATATGAGTCATAGCACCCTTTGGGATGCAACGACTCATATACTTAACGTTAGCTGTAATTAGAGAAAATCCGAATATGACAGAAAAACATTGGACTGAACCAAACGGAATTTTCATTATAAATATTCCTGCGAATTGGCAATACAAAAATGCAGTATTCGAAAATATTGAAGAAAAATCACCATACAGTTTTGAACAATATGAAAATTCTACTGGATGTTTTCAATTAAGTTGCTATCCTTTATCAGAAAGAGGTGTCAATCCGAATTTCCCTATTCAAAAAAGTGATTCTAAAATTAATTGGCTAGAATCAAGAATGGATGATGAAGAGTTTGATATGTATTTGTGGCACGCTCAAGTTGATGACCAATTTTGTATGGCTAAATGTATTTACTCTGTAAAAGACCGAAAAACTTCTAAAGTAAAAAAATTAGTCAAAAAATCTAGAAAGGCTTTGGAGAGTTTAAGAGTAGTACCTGTGGATGACAGAAGCTATGCAATTGCCTTGAACAAATATGATAATTTTAACGGCTCGTTAGCAAGTTCTTATGACTTAAGAGAAAGAGCGTTAGAATCAAAATCTCATATAGAAATTATTGCAATCGTTTCAAATCAAATTGATGCTTATCTAAGAATTTCTATTGTACTTAAAAAACAATTAGAAGAAAAGACCAACAATATTGAAGTTAAATACCTTTTTCAAGAAGAAAATGAAAGAGGCATAATGGAAAGAACTATTTACAAAGAAGCAAAATCATTAAATATTATATCAAAAGAAATATTTGACGAGTTAAATTTACTTTACGATATGAGAAATAGAGTAATACATCGTTACATAATAAGCTATATAAAAACAATAGACATTGCAGAGAGTGCTGTAAGTTATTTATTTCTTTGTGAAAAAATTAGAGAAATATTAAAGTCTATAGAAGAAGAACAAATCGATAATAAAATCGGAATCTATGGAAAAGGTTATTTAAAGAATTATGAAGTTACATTAGAAGACCAAAGAATTGCTTGGTCTATGGCAAATGACAAACATTTATTAAAAGATTTACAGAGAAAAATAGAATAACAAATGATAAACAATTGGTTAGAACACAACGAGCAGGTTCCTAGTTATTCTTTTAGGTCTGTTTATGTAAGTGAAAAAGCAAAACCTGATAACGAGACGATAAAATATTTACAAGAACAGATAATTACATCATATCGAAATATTGATTTTTATAAATATAAACTAGAAGGATCTTCAGAAGCTGAAATTAGAAGTTATGTTTTGGACCAAGTAATTCCTGGAGACAATTCTAACTTTGACAAAGCTGTTAGACAAGGAGATTGGGGAGAAATTTTATCAGCATTAATCGTCGCGTATTTTCAAAAATTGGTAATCCCTATTAATAAACTCCAATGGAAAGTAAATAAAGATAAAGCTGTATTTGGCACTGATTTATTTGCATATAACAAAGGAGACTCAATAACTGATTTATATTATTATGAAATAAAAACTAAGCTTGACCCAACGAAAAAATTAGGAAAATCTCCCAATAGGTCTTATATAACTGTTGTTGCACACAATAGTTTATTAAAAGACGAAAATTCTCCCACTGAAGCAATCGCAGAATTTTTTGAAAGATTATTTTTCGAAAAAAGAAATTTTGACGAAGCAAAAAAATTCAAAGACATGGTTAAAAACCCACAGAATTATAAACGTAATTTTGAAATGTTTTTCATAATTGACAAAGACAATTTTGACATGAAAATTCTTGATGAATTAAATGTTCTACCATCTCAATTAGATCCATTAAAAGTAACATTAATATTTATTGAAGATTTACAAAATTTAGTTCAAAATACTTGGGATGATATAGAATCTGCATTAGTAAAACTTCTTAAAGATGAGTGAAAGCATACTAAGTAAGAGTGACTACATTACAGAAACTGAATCTGACATTGAAGAACTGTTAAAAGATACTTTATTAAGTAATTACAAAAATCAAATTTTTGCTTGGAAATTAAATGCTGAATTTAAGAGAAGCTATAAAGAAAGCTTTTTATATAATAGAGCATTGTTTTTATCTTCCAATTCTTGTTTGTTGATTAATAATGAAGGAAATGGAAAAATCTCAATTTCAGGCTTAAAAGAAAGTGCTGAGATTTATGAATATTTAAGTGATTTAAGCGACATTAATGAAAAATATGATAGAGAGTACTTGATGTTGAAATCTGCATTATGCTACGATCTATCTGGCTATCAAGCAAATGCATTTTGTGTTGCGAGTAGATTAGATTCTTTAGTTTTAAAATCTGAAGCAGAATTAATCAATGTTGAAATCGACAATCTAATTATTGAGCAAATAATTTTAATTTTATTAAAAAAAATACCTTTAGCTCAAAGTAAACTTCAACTTTATAAGAATGATGATTTAGGTTTTTTATTATTTAAAAAAGCACTTAGCAGTTGGTATAGTTATATTTTAAAACTAGATGAGAGTAACTTTATCAGCCAATTTGATGATGCGTATAAGTATTTTTTAAACATTGGTAACACGTATTTATCACACCTGATTTTTTTATTAAAAACAAGGGTTGTATTATTTGAAAATCGCTCAATCTTTAATAATCTTAATCAATATGAATTTATTGAAAGTAGTAAAAATTGGAGGAAATACATTAAGCTACTCGCTTATGACTATTATGCTAATAATAGAATAAAGGAAATTGATAAACGAAAATCAATTTTCGAATTATGGACTTCGCAATTGAGAGCAATAGAAGGTGGTTTAATTGCAAAAGATGAAAATTTTGTAATACAAATGCCAACAAGTGCTGGTAAGACTTTTATAGCAGAATTATCAATTTTAAAATATTTGATAAAGTACCCAAAGAAGAAATGTATTTACATTGCTCCTTTTAGAGCGCTTACTAGTGAAAAAGAGATTGAGTTAGCTAAATATTTTTCCAAAATGGGATATTCGGTTTCTGCTTTATCAGGTAGTTATGAAGTTGATGAATTTCAGGATTTAATATTATCAGAAACAGATATATTAATTGCTACACCTGAAAAAATTGATTTGCTACTTAGATTAAATCCAGACTTCTTCAATGATATCTCATTTATGGTTGTAGACGAAGGCCATATAATAGGTGATTATAGCACAAGAGCAACATTATTAGAGTTTTTAATAATTAGATTAAAAATAAAAATTCCTGAATTAAAGACGTTATTCATTTCTGCGGTTATGCCAAGTGAAAACGCAAATGAATATGCCATTTGGTTAAGTGGTAAAAAGGAAAATGTTTTAAGGTCACTCTTACATAAAGAGAGCCCAATAAATGAAGAATGGGAACCTACAAGAAAATTAATTAGCTATTTCGAATGGGAAGGAAAGAAAGGAAATATTACATTTCAAAATGTTATTAGAGAAGATGAAGAAACTAAAATTAAATATGGAGCAAAATTATATTCTTTCATCGTAGAAAAGGAATTCTCTAATCGTTTTCCATTAAAAAATAATAAGCCTCAATCGGCTGCAACATTGGCTTATAAACTTTCTGAAGAAGGCAATACACTTGTCTTTTGTGCTCAAGTACCAAGAATAAAATCCGTTGCAACAGCTTTTTTGAAATTATTATCAAATATTGAAAAAGAGCAAAGACCCTCAAGGTTTATTGAAAATGAGACTAAGGAATCATCTTATTACGCTGATATATGGTATGGAAACGATTCATATATAACCCAATCTATAAATTTAGGAATTGGAATTCATTATGGTGACATGCCTGAACAAGTTAGAAACGCTGTCGAAAGTGATTTTAGAAAAGGACTTTTAACTGTATTACTTTCTACAAATACGATAGGTCAGGGTTTAAATTTTCCTATAAAAAACTTAATATTTTACGAGACTCAAATAGGAAGAAATCTTGAAACTGAAGAAAATATTTACATTCAAAAAAGAGATTTCTGGAATATCGTTGGAAGGGCTGGAAGAGCGGGAAAAGAAACTGAAGGTAATATAGTATTTATAATAAATTCAACTACTGACAGGAGAAAATATAAAGAGTTTATTAATAAAAATAATATCGAAAATGCAAATAGTCTCTTCTTTTCTTTAGCTGATGCACTTTTAGATGGAAGAATCTCTGAAACAAAGCAAGATGATTTATTATCAATTCTATCCGAAACATATCTGTTAGATTTAATGACTGAAGAAATCATAGGGACAGATTACCAAGAAGTTATTGAAAAAATAATTAGTAATAGCTTGTTTAAAGTACAGTTGGATAAAAGAGATTTCGATATTGAGCCCTTAAAAAAGGGGTTTACTAAAATTTTTAAATCAATTGAAGTAAAAGCAACATTTAAACAATTACAAACTTTTAAAACAACAGGTTTATCTCTTAAAAGTAACCTTGTAATAGATGAATATATAGATAATAACAAAGACTCTTTAAAGGAGTTTGTTAATGAAGATAATTATCTAAGTATAATCAATAGTTTTTTAAAATTATTGTCAGAAAATGATATTGATGAAATGCATGATTATAAATTAGACAAATTTGTAATTAAACCTTCTGATTTTTATGACACAATCGAAGACTGGGTAATTGGAAAATCAATTAATGAGATATTAGAAAAATGGCAAATAAAGGAAATGGAGATTGCACAATTTCACATTTTTGTATCTAAGGCTTTATATTATTTATATCCTTGGGGAATTTCTTCTTTCATATCTATTTTGGGATTTAAACTCAATAAAAAGGTTAATGAACTTCCTGAAAACATAAAAAGCCTCTCTAGTTATTTAAAATTTGGATTGAATGAGCCTTCAAGTTGCTTGTGTAGGTCACTTGGTATCAAAGGAAGAGAAGTTTCAAAATTTTTATATGACTCGTCAAATAAATTAGAAGGCAAGGAATTTATTGTTTGGCTATCCAACTTAACTAGTTTGGAAATTGACACGTTTGTTCTTTCAGATTTTGATAAGCAAAATATTAGAAATGTTTCATTAAAATTAACACCTAATAGCTACAGAGAAATACCTGAATCTTTCAGCTTTAAAATAAACGGAACCTCATTTAATGATAGAATGAGTGATAACTCTAAATTAGTAAGTATTAATGACTATTTGACTTACAAACGACATGAAGAAAATGAATATGATCCTTATGCCATTTTAGTTTATAATGAAGGCAAAGAATTAGGTTATATTCCAAGAGAATATGCAAAACTACTTTCTGCAGAAATTGAAATTGAAGAAAGTAAATACGATATTAGGGTAATAAATATTTTTACATTCGAAAATTATAATGAAATAGAAGTAGAAATGAATAAAAACAGCTAACAATGTATCCTATGAAAAGCCCTAGTCCAGTTCTCTAAAGATAATTAATATTTTGTTTTTTTACTTAAACCACCTTTTTTTTCTTTTAATATAACTTGCTCCGCATCCTATATGTGATCGATTCCCTTTGTGAAACGTCACCAGCATCTCTATGATTATAAGCTATAACAAACCCGGTCACTTGCTATAAAAATGTGATTCCACCTCAGACGGATCACCCACGTTGTTTTGTGATACGAGCTTCAATTTCATGAGCTTTAGTTATTGTTTCTTTTCTTTCTTATTCCAAAACCCCTATCGTATAGGGAACTTCTGTCTTTATTACTGCCAATGTCCTACTTAACAGCTTTCTGGCCACTTTAATGATGATGCTCTTAACATTCTTTCCTTGATGTTTCCGATAGTACCCCTGCATCACAGGGTCGGCACGTATGGCTTGCCAAGAGGCTTCCACGAAGTAACTCCGTATCAAACGATGTGCTCTGGGGGTAATACCCATGACTTTGTAATTGCTTCCACTTTGATGTACCCCTGGTGCAAGACCCACATAGCCTGCCAAATGCTTTACACTATTGAAGCGTCTTAGGTCTCCCAGTTCACTGATGATTCCACAGGCTACAATACCTCCTATCCCAGGAATGCTTCTCAATAGCATATAGTCCTTCTTGTAATTATCCTTGCAATATCTCCTGAGCTGGGTCGAAACATCTCGTAACTCCTGATCTACAAATCGAAAAAAACGCATCCTACTCTCCAATGTAGCCTTCGCCGTTGGGTGTTTGAAAACCATATCATCCAACCAATTACGATATTTATGACTCCAATGATCATTGTCAAACTCCTCTGGTTCCTTTATGCCAAAATACAACAACTGCATTTTTATGTAACTTTTGATCCTTCTAAAGTCCTTCACCAAATCGTTTCTTCTTCTAAATAAACTACGAAGCTCTTCTCTTTTGACATCTGGAACTACAATACTCTCCAATCTCCCATCTTTTAGCTCTCGACTTATCAACTGGGCATCAATCTTATCGGTCTTGGTATGACGCTCCTTGCCCTTTCTATGAATATCAGCAGGATTAACTACCAAAGAACACCAACCATAACCCACAAAACAGCGGTATGCGTAATAACCACAACATCCTGCCTCATAGGCAACACTAACATGATGATCAGGAAAATGCTTGTCCACATATTTCAATAGTTGTTCTGGATCTGGTGACATGCTAAATGACTTTCCAGCAAATAAATCTGTCGAACAATGTACTTTCCAGCTTCGCTTGTGAATGTCAATGCCAATGTATAACTTTGGTAATCCAGTAATTTGAGTGCTCATGTCTTTGATGTTTTTGTGAATCTTAAAGATACTCGACTTACTGCTTTTTCATCGATGCTATAGCTCATTGCGGTTGAATTCCTAATCGGAATTCAACGCTTATTTGCTATCTTTGGGCTATGGCGGAAAGAATCCTGCGGATTTTTCCGCAACGAAGCCATACACAAAGCCGTTGTGCTTTATGTATCGAAACCAAAAAATGAAATGTCAGGAATAGTAAACTTAGCATTCTATAAGAAAAAGGATTGGAAGCAATTTTTGGAACTAATTGATGATCGAGAAAGTATGCATACTACTTGGAAAGAATGGAATAAAGCTTATTTGAAAACCAAAAAAGATTTAGTCTCTCAGGGTTTTATTGTCAACGACTTTACTGTAGATTTGGACGAACTAAAAAAATACTGTCTGGCAAAAGGTTTAAAAATTGACGGAAAAGCACGTGCCCAATTTGTCACAAATAGATAAAAAATGAACGAGGAACATATAGAAAAAATAAAGGAAATACTAAATGGTTGGAACCCTTTAGCAGAAAAAGCAAATCAAATATCTGATCTTAATGAGTATAATACAGAAGCTGTAGATATCTTGTTTCACATTAATACTGAAATCAATTTCAAAAACACGAAAGAATCTCAGGTAAGAATTCGGAATATCGTCAAAGAAGTATTGAATCAAGCTTTCGATCTCTACTTAACTGATAAAGATTGTGATGATCCCTCTAATGCTATTTATAAAATATTAAACTAAAATATCACGAAAGCACAACATTATATATGAAATCAGAGCAAAGTTTAGTGCTAGATCGAAAGGTCATTTCTTTTTTGCAGTGGCGCTAGATTTTTATAAATTAAACAAGAAATAAAAATGCGCAGATAAATCGATTGGTTTAGGCTTACTTGCCTTGCCTCCGATTCATATATTTGGCGTTATCTCTAATTATGAAAAAAATCATTTTAATAATATTATTCTGTGTTTTTAAAATTGCATCTGCCCAAACAGTACCAAATACTAATACTGAATATAATTTTAAAAAAGGAGACACATTAGTTGTTATTAAGCTCCTAAAAAACAATCGAGTATTGTTTGAGGAACATCCAAAACAAGAAATTAAACAAAGGGGAAATTTCTCTAATATTACACCAGATGGAAAAAGGATTTGCGGTTTCCAAACTTTAATCTATTATCAAAGTTACGGAACTTACGAATTGACCGACTCGGAAATTATTTTGAATTTTAAGGATGAAAACCCTATTGAAGATATAAATATTATTTATTTAGACAAAATTGCGGACACAGATTCAATCAATGTAACCATCAAAAAAGACTTTGACACAATCTATGATTTAAACATATCTCAAAATGATAAAGAAGTTAGCTATATTATTTCTTTTGAAGAAAATTGTGAGTTCATATTAACGGATAAGACTAATCCTCTAATATTGAATTATGATAATAATTTTAAGACTATCGATGTGCCTAAAGACCAAAATATCAAAATTATAGTTTCGATTAATGATTTTAAAGGTGATAACCATATTAAAAACAAGAGATTAGTTTTCAATCAAAATGTTCTGAATAAAAATAACTAGAGATAACATTGGTAGCCGTTGCACAAGCCCTTAATTAGCAAAAAACTGGACTTATACGATAGTTGTAGTTATGGTGCATACGAGAAAAATGGTAACTAACATTAAAACATCGTTGTTGATTATACTGGTTTTGTCAATTTTTTGTTGTCAAAATGCGGAACAGAAACCTATAGAAACAATAGAAAAGGATTTTGGTCTTTATCAAAATGAAAACGATAGCATTGCAGTAGAATTAAAGCTTAAAGAATTTAACAACTGGAAAGAATTACTAGAACGAACTGAACAAATAGCTTGTAATGACAGCCTTCCAAAAATAACTCTTGAAAACGATAGCTTGTCAACAAGGGTTTATTTGAGAAACCCTTGTTGGGAAGGATTGGCTTGTATTTTAATAAAACAAAAAAACACTATCAAAATTCATAATGATACTGTTAGCAAAGTGGGCGAAAATTTTTACCCATTAGATAGTTTATCGATTGTATTGCGCAGAGATATAGAAAATAACGGACAAAATCCAAGATTGAGTGACAATCCAGAAAAACTATTGATTTGCATCTCGTACGACGAAGACGGAATTTCAAAATTGCCAAACACATTAAACCAACTAACTAAAGCATTTGAAAAAGTAACGGAGCGAACGGATTTAAAAATATGGCTGAATGAAAAAAATATTCCACTACCACCGCCACCGCCTGTGAATAGACAAGCAGAAACGAAATAACATTGCGTAAATAGTATGCGCCACAAAAACGTTGTTGTAAACGTTTTATTCATTCTTTTGTTTGGTTAGAGTATTGAATTCAAATTCTTTGTTTTCAATATTGTCAGTCGTAAATTTTTTAAAGTCATTCACAAATAGAGTAATATCTTGATCTAGTTCACTTACTATTTCTAAATTATACTTTTCGTTAACTATTAATTTTAAAGGAAGCTTGTTCTTTTTAACTGTGAATGATGTAAAACTGTCAAACATCGTATTAATGTTTATTGAGTCATCTTTTGATTTAATAGTACTTCCAATTCCTATGCCGTCATTATTTTTAGAATTCACATAAGATTTAAAAGAAATTTTGAGTTTTATGGAATCAGTTGAGTTTTTAGTTTTTTTAACTGAAATGCTGTCAATTGAATGTTTTGGTTTAAAGAAATTCAATTGAACGTTGTTGTTAGAAATTGAATATTCTCCAGAACCAAATTCATTGATTGTGAAATAAGGGCCATCTATATGCCCTTTTATTTGATTTTTATCATGTTTATAGGTTAAAGGTGATTGGCCCTTGTATGAAACATAACCAAATTTCTGATTTGGCAATAGATGAATAAAAGACAGACTATCAGACGTAAAGAAGATTTCTTCTCTATTGTTCTCTTGAGAGTAAATACTATTACTGATTAAAAGAATTGTTAAAAGTAAAATTGTCCTCAATTTCATAATGGATGTTTAATCAAAAGTATTCATTTTATGTTTTGAATAAAAATTCAAATTAGTAATCAGCTCTTTTGATTTAGTGAAAAGGCCTTTCGCTTTAGGTAAATATTTTACAACTATAGCATAAACACAAAAGGAATTGAATGCTGTTGCCATCAAGAAATCTTTGCCAAAGACGCATTTCTGTATTTCTTTGGGGTGATGCCCTCCACTTTCTTGAAGGCGGCAGTAAAATGTGTGGCATTCTTATAGCCTACCAATTCGGAAATCTCATAGATTGGTTTTTTGCTATGTTTCAATAGTTGTTTGGCTTTGGTTCTTGTTGTTCCTAGATAGCTACCATTAGAGTATCTTAGTGGAGACAAGAGTAATCTTAACAAGAGTTTCTACATCAATTTGGGGAAGTTTTTGTTTTATTGGAAATAAGGAAAATCGGAATTTATTAGTATTTGCTAAAGCCAGAAATTGGAACCGAATTAAAAGTTAATAGGATATAGAGATGAAGCTTGCTCCAAATTCAAAATTATCTATAAATCCTTTTTTAAATTCTTCTCTCCTTCGTCTAACACTTTCTTCGGTGTCAGTATCCCAATAGCTATCCACACAAGTAAAAGCATAATCAAAGTCTTCTTTAAGTGCAAAGTTGTATTTGACTCCATTACAGAATTTGTCCCAGAATTTTCCGTTCATACCTTTTCGTTGATCTCCTACGCTTTTAAAATAGAATCCTTCTTTTTTTTCTATAGTATAATATTTCAGTATGATCCAATCCGCATAATGAATATCTTCAAAAACCTTTTTTAATTTCTGATAGCCTCTCTTTTTCTCAAAATCGTTTAACTCTATTTTAAATTGTTCTTCATTTTCTCGAATCAAAAAAGTTCTTTTGTTTGACTGAAAATGGTCTTTTACTTTTTTTAGATTTTCAGGTCCTTTTATAATTATTACACTTTCTACCTCGGTTGGAACATCAATATGCTGTATGTATTTATTGAAATGATCAAAATCAACATTAAAGTCATCAAAATTTTCTCTAATTAGGGCTCCTGTTTTTCCATAAATATCGTTACCAATGTAAAATAGAGTGTGGCTTTCAGCCTTCTCCATAGTAGCTTTATAATGTGTAATGTCTAATCCCATTCAATTCTTCATAATTATCTGAAACTATTGCATAAATACAACCAGTCGCAAGTGTTTCCCTTATGCATTCATTCAACATAAATACTCAAATATACTAAACGAGATTGTAATTCTAATTCATGGGAATTAGAATTGATATCAATACAAAAGGAATTGAATGCTGTGCCATCAAGAAATCTTTGCCAAAGACGCATTTCTGTATTTCTTTGGGGTGATGCCCTCCACTTTCTTGAAGGCGGCAGTAAAATGTGTGGCATTCTTATAACCTACCAATTCGGAAATCTCATAGATTGGTTTTTTGCTATGTTTCAATAGTTGTTTGGCTTTGGTCATGCGCTGTGTCAATGCATATTCGAATATGGTCTCTCCAAAGATGCGTTTGAACTCTTTTTTTACGACAAAGTCATTCACACCGACCTTTCTAGATAGTTGTTGGATGGAGAACTGCTCAGTGAGGTCGGAATTTATTATGGATTGTATCTCGTATATCTTTTTAATGGATTTTGGGTCTTTGTTCAAGAAGTCGGATTTGGCTCTTTTGTTGGTGTCCAGTTGTAAGGATAGCAATTCCAACACCTTGGATTCTAGGAACAACCGTTTTAACAAGCCTTGCCTCTTGTCGGACAGAAGTTCTGTCAATATCTCTTGGGTTTTGGCACTTATCGGTTCAGAGATTTTTTTCCTCACCCCATGCAATTCGTGTTTCTTATGCAACTCATAGACTTCGTCGAGTCTATGTTTTTCAATGAAGTTTTTATCCATGCGTACCTTGATTTCCTTGAAAGGCTTGTTCTTTAGGTAACGAACATGTCCAGAATTGTTGGAAATGTACAGTAGGTAGCATTCTTGACTCTCATAGATGAGATCCTCATCTTGTGCATCCAACGTGATGATTTGTTCTCCTTCCATCAAGAATGAAAGTTCGAAGGTCTCATACGCCCGAATACCCGATAGGTTTATGTTTTTCTTCAAACTGACATCCGTAATCCCTACATAGAGACCATCAAAGGAAAAAAACTCAAAAGAACCAGTGCCATAGGTTGATAGGAACTCATATTTTCTATGTTGTAGACCACATGTCTCACAAGAACTCAGTGGAGTCATTATCGATGCCCAAAAATGTTTGCATTCCTGTTTAGACGTCAATTTTTCAGACGTTTCATAGTCACGTCTTTTTTTATCCATAATACGTCATTTTTCTTTTTCGATTAGATGCTAATTTTGCGCTTAAGTTTATTTAGACCAAATATAAATAATAATGTTAAAGTCTAAAGAAATTGTTGAAAAAAATGCAATTGTCGTGATAGTATTCATAAGAAAAAAGTGTCAGTGCCTCCTGTTTATGCTGGGGATTTTGTGCTATGGACAGAATAATGTCCAAGGTGTGGTCTTGGATGAAGATGAAAGCCCTTTGTTTGGGGCTACGGTAAAAATTGGAGAAAACAAATATACATCTACGAATGAAGAAGGCCGTTTCGTTTTCGAGGGATTGAAGAATGAAACGTATGACTTGAGGATATCGATGGTTGGTTTTTTTGATCATATTGGCATAGTCACTCCCAATGAAAGAGGTAGTGTCATAAGAGTTATTTTAAAGGAAGAAGTGAGCGAGTTGTCCGAGGTTGTCGTTGCTGGTAAGACCAAAGCAGAAACCAAAAGAAGCACAGGATACGATTTGGCGATAATCGAAACCAAGAAACTCAAGAACTTGAGTGCCGACATAAATCAAGTCATCAAAATCACTCCAGGGATAAACATACGCGAAAGTGGTGGCTTGGGGTCGGGTTTCAAGCTATCGTTGAACGGATTGTCCGGAAACCAGATACGTTATTTCATAGACGGGGTACCAATGGAGAATTTCGGTACGGCATTGACTTTGAACAACTATCCCATAAATTTGATCGAGAGCATCGAAATATATAAAGGAGTGGTGCCCATATCCTTTGGCGCAGATGCTTTGGGAGGAGCAATTAACATAGTCACGGAAAACAAGAACAACAGCTTCATAGATGCAAGTTATGGCTATGGCTCGTTCAATACGCATCGGTTTGCCTTGAACACGAAACACTTCAATGAGGAAAAAAAACAGTATTACAAGATAAATTCATTCTTCAACCATTCGGACAATGACTTTTTAACGAAAGACGTACCAGTATACGATGAAAATGGAAACAATGTCGGTGTTACGGATGTAAGGAGATTTCATGACCAATATACATCTGGGATGCTATCTGCCGAATTTGGGATGGTAGATCGTAAAATTGCTGATCATTGGCAATTGAAGGCTACCTATGCAAACAACAAGAAGGAATATCAACACCCGGATTTCAACATACTCAGACCCTTTGGAGATTTCAATACCCGAAACAGTATATTCCTTTTGTCTTCCGCGATTAGGAAGAAATTCGAAAAAGTAAGCTTTTCAGCAAACGTGTTGGCGGGCTCTGTCGAAGAGACGATAGACGATACGGGAAATAGAAAGTACAATTGGATCAATCAGGCTTTCGAAAGAGAACCAGATGACCCCAAAGGCGAGTTGTTTGAGCGAAAGTCGTTGTTCAAATTGAATGATGGATTGATAAGGTCTCAATTCCATGTCTCATACCAGCCATTAAAAAACCATGGAATAGAATTCAATTTAAGTCAAAACTACCTTAGGAGGAAGGGGAGAGATGAAGTGGATGAATTGAATAGGTCATTCACAAATCCCAATCACATCGAAAAGTACGTAGGAGGGATTGCCTATGGCTTCAAAGACGATTCGAAACGATTCGATGCCGTAGTTTTCGTCAAAGAATATATTTTCAAAGGGAAGATGATCCATCAGGATCCTTTGGACTCGAATGTGGACATCGTTTCAAAACCGTCAATTGCAAGTACGGGCTATGGTGCGTCTTTGGCTTTTCGTCCTTCCAGGAATTTGACGTTGAAGGGATCTTATGAAAAGGCATATAGATTGCCTGAGCCCAATGAAATCCTTGGAGATGGCATATACATAAGTCCAAACTCGCAATTGAAACCGGAGATTAGCGACAACATCAACCTAGGAGTTAGATTCAACAAGCAATTTGATGCTTTCAAGATAAAGTATGAAGGGAACGTATTCTATCGATTTTCAGACGATTTCATTCAGTTCAAACCAGCTGGAGTGTTTGGAAACTATGCAAACTTGGTAAAGGTAACCACCAAGGGAATTGAAAATGGGATCAGTTTGGATTACAAGGGTGTTGCTGCGATATCCTCCAATGTAACGTACCAAAACATTACGGAGCAGAACGAGTTCAACGAAGGGCAACCCAACAGCAATTACAAGGGGAAAGTACCAAATACCCCTTTCTTTTTCGCAAATGTGAATTTGATGGTAAGACCATTTCATGGAAAGTTGGAAAGACGATTGACACTACACTGGAATACGCGTTTCGTTCATGAATTCTTTCTCAAGGACGAGAACGGAGGCAATCGGGAAGACAAGCATACCATACCCACGCAATTGGCACATGGCTTGGATGTGGAATATACACTGCCAAATGACAAACTAAGCATTTCTGCTTCTGTGACCAACTTGACGAATGAGTTGCTATATGACAACTTTAGAATTCAAAGACCAGGAAGGGCGATGGCATTGAAACTTAGATATTCGATTAAATAATAAAAATGTTAAACTATTAAATAACAATCATGAAAAGAATCAATCACATATTAATTTTGGCATTGCTGGCATTGTGTTCATGCAGCAAAGATGACGATACGCCAAGCGTTACACAACAATCCTCTTCTGGAATCACCATGACCTTGAAGACAACGGGACAAGATGAAACGGAATACATCGTAAGCAAAAGGGACATCATGTCCGGAACCATAACGTCCGAAGGTACAGGAGTCGAACAAACAGGGTGGCGATTTTACCATCCAGTAGGAAATACATTGTTTGCATCCGGTTACAGTGCCGACAACCAGTGTGCAGGATATGCCAGCAATGGAAATGGACTTATTGAGAAAAAAGGAGAATTCATCTTTGAAAACGCCTTGGAAATGTTTGGTCAATCCGAGGATGAGAAGACATTGTTGGCAATGGAAATTCCAAGGGCGGGCTTTGCAAATAGAAGACTGCATTTTATCGACGTGGCTTCTGTTCATGTGAAAAAAATCGTGGGAACGAAGATTTTTACGGATGAAACCAACAATCTGGTTGCTTGGCCTACAGCTTTAAAAGTTCGTGGAGGCAAATTGTTCATTCCATTTCAAAAGTTGGACTCGGAAGGTAACTTTACCACACCGGAAGCCAACGAGGCATTTGTGGCGGTATATCCTTATCCAAACGTGGGAGCAGAACCAGAAAAGATAATCAGCGATCCAAGAACAAGCAACATCGGAGTGAATGGTACGACCACTGGACTCATAGAAGCAGACAATGGCGATTTGTATTCTTTTTCATGTGGAGCAACCATGGCTGGTTTTCATCCTGCAGCCACGAAACCATCTGGCATATTGAGAATTAAATCCGGTGAAACGGAGTTTGATCCAGATTATTTCTTCAATGTCGAAGAAGCCACGAACGGAGGAAAGCTATTTTGGTTTGATTACGTGGGGAACAACAAGGCGATTGCTAGAATATTGACAAATGACAACGGTAATCCTTGGGATGCCTTTACCCGAAACGAGGTGGCATTCAATCAAAAGTTGGTCATTGTGGATTTGGAAACAAAAACAGTTACAGACGTTGCCAACATCCCTTTGCATGCCAAACGCTATTCTTCTCCGGTGTTGGTCGAAGAAGGGAAAGTATATGTAAGCATAGAAACGGAAACGAAGGCATATGTCTATCAGGTGGATGTGGAAACGGCAATAGGAATCAAAGGAGCAGAAATCATCGGGAAGACAATCAAAGGTTTTTATAAACTATAGATGACTTCGGTTGTTTGATGCTTCCCTAACCATATACTCCTGAATCTCGTATTTGGGAGTATGTCTTTATTTAAGAACATGGCAAATAAAAAAAGAAATAATGCACGTAAGAGAATCTTGCAACTCCATAAGATGTTGGGATTGGCAACGGGTGTTGTAATTTTTATCGTTTCCATTACAGGCTGTCTGTGGACGTTCAAGGAGGAAATAGAAAGTCTTTATGACGATTATAGACATGTACAACCCAAGGAACAGGAGTTTATGAGGCCTTCTTTGATAAGGGAGGTGGCAGAAGGCATAGTTCCAGATAGGACAATTCATGGCGTAGTCTATGGGAAAGCCAATGATGCCATAGAAGTCGTTTTCTATGAAGCAGGGCCAGAAGTATTTTATCAGAGTCTCTTTTTAAATCCATATTCAGGGGAATTCATTGAAAAGGTGGATCATGATTCTGGTTTTTTTGGTTTTGTATTGAAGGGACATACGCGATTATGGCTGCCGGAGGCCATAGGTTCTAGAATCGTGTCCTATTCCGTATTGTTGTTTCTCATCATATTGGTCAGCGGTATTTTTCTTTGGTGGCCAAAAAACAAGAAGAGCAGAAAGCAACGATTTAAATTCGATTGGAACGACAAGACGCGTTGGAAAAGGAAAAATTTCGATTTGCACACGGTCATTGGGTTTTACATATCTTCATTCGGGTTGATATTTGCATTTACAGGGTGTGTCATGGCCTTCAATTGGTTCTATTATGTCGCATATGTCTCAACTGGAGGAGACAAGGCTCCTCAATTCATTACTCCTGATAGCATTAGCCTTGAAGTAGTCAACTCTAATACATCTCCAGCCTACGACCGCTTGATTCCTTTTTTGCATGAAAAGTATGGGAATGCAAAAAGCTTCGAGTTGCATTATCCAGCCAATGACTCGACCTCAATACTAGTTGAAGCTACCAATACTGTAGGAATGTATTACGACATGGACTATCTTTTCTTCGATCAACAGACATTGAAGGAGATCGAAACTCCGAGTATATATGGAAAATATGAAGATGCCAAGTTTGCAGACAAGGTAATCCGTATGAATTATGACATTCATATTGGGGCAATAGGAGGTGTTGTAGGTAAGATCATAGCCTTTTTGACTAGTTTGATTTGCGCATCGTTACCTATTAGCGGCATTTTACTTTGGTATGGGAAAAAATACAAGAAGAAACATTCATAGCTAAAAAGTTAGATACACAGCAGAATGATTATGTGAATGTAGCGGATGACCAATGAAAAACAATAAATATTAACAGATGAAATCAAGAATCAAGGAAAAATTGATCTTGGCAAAGGCATTTTGAAAATATGGAATAGACTTTATCACATACCAAGAAAACATCCATAGGAGGTATTGAAGGAAGAAACCAGTCGTCCAAATTAATGCTGGATGATACGCATTTTGATTACTTGTCGTCGTTTATGTTTTAAGTTGCATTGTGCTTGGATTGGTGTGCGAAGAACGAGATTGATGATCATAATGTTTTTAAGAGCATGTCTAGTCCCTCTTTCCTCAAGTGACATATATCATAGATTATGATTTCTTTCAAGACTATTTTTGAGCCTCAAACAAATCACTTATGCTATCAAGGTATCTTCCTATATTCATAATACTTTCTATCATAGCTGAAATATTGGGAACCGTGGGCGGATTTGGCTCATCGGTTTTCTTTGTGCCTATAGCTAACTTCTTTTTGGACTTTCAATCGGTTTTGGGCATAACAGCTTTGTATCACGTATCTAGCAACATTACCAAAATTGCATTTTTTAGAAAAGGATTAGATAAAAGAGTAATTGTTCAACTGGGAATACCAGCAGTAATCTTTGTTGTTGTCGGTGGATTTTTAAGTCAATACCTAGATCCTTTGGTCCTTACCTATTTGTTGGGGGTTTTCTTGGTTGTTTTGAGTTTGACTTTTCTCATTTTCAAGAAACTGATCGTTAAGGCAACAATGAAAAATGCCATTATTGGGGGAACACTTTCTGGATTGAGCGCAGGAATTTTGGGAACAGGAGGGGCTATTCGAGGTATTACCCTATCGGCCTTCAAAATGAACAAGGACAAATTTATTGCAACTTCTGCCGTTATTGACTTAGGAGTTGATTTTAGCAGGACCATCGTCTACTACTTCAATGGATACATGCGTAAGGATTTATTGTATCTCATCCCCATTTTAATGGTAATAGGTGTTGTGGGGACTTGGATAGGTAAACTCATTCTAAATGAAATTTCACAAGAGCAGTTTCGACAGATCGTATTGTTGTTGATCTTGGGAATAGGGATAGCAAGTATCTTAAGCAATTTAGGAGGGTAATAACTTAGGAAGAAATTTAAGTGCCTTCGGATCTCTTTCTTCAAAATACGCGTAGGCGAATTTCTTAATCCAAATCTCATCTAAAAATTTGATGAATGCTGGTAACAAGTGGTTTTGATACTGTTTTACTTGTATTTCCTTGCCATTTGGTAGTCTATGTGGATAAAGTAGGTAATCCTCCTTGCTCTTTGGGAAGTTCTTTTCCAAATAGTTGTCAAAGTGGATGCCCACGCTTACTTCTGGTCGCATTTGCTTCCCAGTCATAGCCCTGTTTGGAATGTGATATCCCAATTTCTCAAAGCGCCCATAAAGCCGAATGAAAAGTTCGGTTAATACTGAAAAATGCCCAGGTGCAATACGATCATAATTATCATTGAAGCGAATTACGAAGTTTGGGATTTCCAATCGTTTGGTTGTATAGTAACCACGTACTCTAATAAGTGGGAGGACTTGCTCTGTAACCCATTTTCTAAAACGCTTGGCGCTTTCTGTATTACTCCTGAAAATGAGTCCATAGAGTCCACTTTCAGAAATAAGATTCACTTGCTGCATTTCTCCATTTCTAAATATTTCTGAAGTAGAGCGCTCATTGTCATCAAGGCTGTCCAAAACCTGAACAGGGTCTTTTAGTTCTAAAATGCTGGTTACATCATCTACCACAAACCAAATTTGGTTTTCAATCTCCACCGACATCAATTGCTGGAAGTAATTGAGAGGCCTTTCAGTCAGTTTTTTTGTCTTCATAGTCTTGTTTGCTTAGTTTGCCAATGGCACAACTTACATATGAAGTTGCTTGTTTTACAATGGTATTGACATCTCCTTGAATGGGGTAACCAATTTGGGAAAGTCTTCTTCGAGCATTTTTGAAGGCATCATCATTTTTATAAGTAAGTGATATGGAGCTGTCATCTGAATGTATGGAGACCTTCTTTACCCCATCTATTTTCAGCAATGCATTGATGATGGTGTTTTCACAACCACCACACTTTAGATTTTGAATTTGAAATGTCTTTTTCATCATATGAAATTTATGTACGTGAATTTACAACCCAATCGAAGTCGATACCATGATAAATATCAGTTTGAACAACTGATTTATATCATTTCTTCTTCCGTATGTGAAATCTATTTTTACCTCAGTAAAATGATAAATATTGAACGGAACAAACTCCATAGCATTAAAAGCTAAACGTTTCTTTGACGAGATAGGTGACATGACATATTTTGCACTTCGATTTTTCAAGGAAGTGTTTACGACTCCTTTTGAATGGAAGGAATTGATTCGACAATGTTACCAGATGGGAAATCGCTCGTTCCTTTTGGTAGGCGTCACAGGCTTTATTCTTGGGTTGGTATTTACTTTGCAGTCCAGACCCACCTTGTTGGAGTTTGGAGCTGTCTCTTGGATGCCTTCAATGGTAAGCATTTCCATTGTTCGCGAAATTGGTCCTGTTATAATAGCTCTTATTTGTGCTGGTAGAATAGGATCCGGAATTGGTGCGGAGCTAGGTAGTATGAAAGTTACGGAGCAGATAGATGCCATGGAGGTTTCTGGGACAAACCCATTCAAATACTTGGTGGTTACACGTATTCTTGCCACTACATTAATGCTTCCGTTGCTTATTGTAATGGGGGATGGTGTTGCCTTGTTGGGTTCCGCCATAGTCGAGAATTTAAAGGGTGAGGTGTCTTACCTATTATATTTTAATAAAGTATTTGATGCGTTGAAATTTAGCGATGTCATTCCTGCGACCGTTAAATCGTTCTTCTTTGGTTTCGCCATAGGTTTGGTAGGATGTTATAAAGGGTACAATTGCTCTAAAGGTACAGTGGGTGTAGGTGAAGCATCCAATGCTGCAGTGGTCTACACATCGATGTTGCTTTTCATCATCGATTTCATAGCCGTATTTATTACAGATATTTTTTTTGAGGTATGAGAGAAGAAAAAAATGACATAAAACCTGTTTTGGAGATTAGAGACCTTTACAAGAGCTTTGGTGACAACCAGGTTCTCAATGGTTTCAATTTAAAGCTATATGAGGGAGAAAACCTTGTCGTAATGGGTAAATCCGGTTCGGGTAAATCGGTTATGATAAAATGTTTGGTAGGTTTGTTGGAGGCAGATAGCGGCAGTATCACGATCAAAGACTTTGATATCGTAAAACTTGGTCAAAAAGAATTGGATGTTCTCAGAACAGAAATAGGGTTTTTATTTCAAGGTAGTGCATTGTACGATTCTATGACTGTAAGGGAAAATTTGAATTTTCCACTCCGAAGGCACAAAGATAAAGTCAAAGCAAGCGAAAGCTTGGAATCATTAATTATCGAGGCATTGGAGAATGTGGGATTGGTTTCTGCAATTGACTTGATGCCAGCTGAACTTTCTGGCGGAATGAAAAGACGCGTTGCTCTGGCAAGAGCACTTATTTTAAAGCCACAAATTATTCTTTATGATGAACCTACTACAGGACTTGATCCCATAACTGCCAAAGAAATCATACAACTAATGCGAGACATTCAAAAGAAATATCATACCTCCTCTCTCATAATTACGCATGATGTGGATTGTGCTAGGGTAATTAGCAATCGTATGATTCTGTTGGTTGATGGTATCAATTATGCGGAAGGAACTTTTGAAGAATTGTCAGCATCTAAAGATCCAAAGATAAAAGCATTCTTTAAAAATTGAAGATTATGAAAAAGAGCAAATCATATAAGTCAAAAGTAGGCTTGTTTATAGTCCTAGGTACATTGTTGCTTGTTGTAGCTCTTTATCTCATTGGAAACCGTCAGCACATCTTTAGCAAGAACATTCAATTGTATGCCGTATTTCAAAACGTGAATGGCCTACAATTGGGGAATAATGTACGTTATTCTGGAATCAATGTAGGTACGGTGAACAACATCGAAATGATGAACAATGCTGAAATAGTAGTACAGATGATGATTGAGGAAAAAACTGGAGCTTTCATCAAAAAGGATGCTATAGCCAGCATTGGCTCAGATGGATTGGTAGGTAGCATGGTTGTCAATATCATTCCTGGGAAAACAGACTTACAAGCAGTAATTTCAAAAGATACGATAGCCTCCTACAGCAAGATTGGAACAGATGAC
Organism: uncultured Bizionia sp.; assembly: GCA_947496215.1. Lineage (GTDB taxonomy): Bacteria > Bacteroidota > Bacteroidia > Flavobacteriales > Flavobacteriaceae > JAHDHI01. Next base: position 112,590 of record CANMCF010000003.1, on the reverse strand, counting down.
ATGTTGTCCACTCTTAACGTTACCAATGAGAATGCAGCCTTGTTGACTTCGGATTTACTACAAATAACAGATAGAGTTTTAAACGGTGAGGGCGTTTTGGGGGCTCTGGTTTCAGATTCCATACTTACAAGGGATATAAAAAAGATGCTATATAATCTAAACCAAACCACTCGTGGAACCAATACAGCGGTAACCAATCTTAATGCACTTATCTCAAAAATTGACATGGACAAGAGTCCTGCTGGCATTTTATTGACCGATTCTATAGCAGGAAGTCAAATGAAAAATGTGTTTTCACAACTTGAGACTTCAAGTATGGCCATATCGGAAGCAACCAAAATGTTGAATGAAATGGTTTTTGAGATGAAGAATGAAGATAATGCCATCAATTACCTCATAAATGAAGAAACGTTACCAAGAAATATAGATAGTACCTTGATTCATTTGAAGAGAGCATCTGAAAAACTTGATCAAAATATGGAAGCACTAAGGCATAATTTTCTGTTTAGAGGATATTTTAGGAAGCAAGCCAGACTAGAAAAAAAGAACAACAAAGCAAGAGAAAAAGATGAAAATTGAACATTTGGAAGAACGGGTGATGGACTACAATGCATCTATAGAAAAGGTTGTAGAGAAAAAGACCCTCTGGAATACTACCACGAAACCATTGCTATTAAAAACACTAAATGCAATTGTAGCAAAGTACAAGGTTGGCTGGAAAGTACAGGAACTTAACTGGATTCACAATAATGAAGCCGTAAACATCACTTTTGATTCCTTTCCTGAGACATTGATGGATTGTACAAATCGCATTCCAGCTTATCAGTTCATTCCTGGTGGTTCTTTGGTATTTTCACAAACCTATAGTGGAGATGTTTATATTTTTGTACTTTTTCCAGAATTAAATGGAATGCCATCGGAAAAAGGTGTTGTAGAAATGGGGCTGATGAACCCTAGCGAGGTGATAGAAAAAAATATAGTGGAGAAAGTTGATGGGTTCCTAAAGGAAATGATACAATGGGAGCTTCCAAATAGACGTACCAAAGTTGGATATTAATTCCGTTTGCCCAGGTTTGAATAACTCTTCGATGCATTCCTCAATAATTCAGTGCAATTAGCTTCAACAACTATGGAGTTGTTCGTTCGTGTTCCTGAGTTTGAAATCTAAATGGTGTCAATCCCATAGACTGACATATGTCATAGTTTAATTTTTTATTTAACCCTATTTTTATGGTAAACAAACAAACGATATGATGACTGTTAATATACAATTTGTAAAGATGAAGACTAGTGAAGCGATGGCTTCATATGTGACAGGGAAACTTAAAAAATTAGATGAACGCTATGATTGGTTAATTCGAGCTGACGTCTTTTTTAAAATAGAGAATGACCCTTCGGAAAATGGAAAGATCTGTGAGATAGAACTTAGTATGCCAGGACCTAAAATCTTTGCTACTTCCAATGAGAAGAACTTTGAAATGGCAGTTAAGGAGACTATTTCGGATTTAGACACACAGTTGAAAAAGCGAAAGGCAAAATTCACCAAGCAAAATATAAGTTCCTAATGTGAAAAGCATTTGTAGAATAAAAAAAGTGTATTCAATTAAGAATACACTTTTTTTATTCTACAAATTGTTCTTTTAAACTATGATTTCCTCATCCGACCAGTAATCTCATCAATTTTGATGGTGAATACCACAGGTATGTCATCGTTGTATATCTTACTGGAAAATTGACTGATAAAATCTAAGTCCCTGAGTTCTTTTTTTAAGATGAGATCTTTCACTCCTAGTGAGAATTGATGTAATAAGGCCTTGGCAGCACTGCCTGTGTGCTCTTGATATGTGCCATGTATTAAAATCGATTTCCAATCATTAACAGAATCTATGTTGGATACAGACAAGGAAATTGCATTGTTTTTGCGCATCGCATTTATTTTGTGTCCATTGCCTGAATAACAAATGATATTGTTTTGCTCCTCGTTGTAGAAATATGTTATTGGAGCAACAAATGGTTGGTTATTGTAAACATAGCCCAAAGAACCTATGTAATTTGTACTAAGCAACATTTCTTTTTCCTTTTTGTCTAAGGTCTTTATCATAATTTCTTTTGTATCTGGTGAGTTTCAAAATTAAGGAGGTGTTCTGGAATAAAGAATGACATTCATCATTTAAACCTTAATCTCAACTCAAGGTATTAAGTGCAATTTCAATCATTGTGTTAAAAGTACTTTCTCGCTCATCTGCCGTTGTGCTTTCCCCCGTTACCAATGAATCTGATACCGTAAGAATGGCAAGTGCCCTAACATTGTATTTTGCAGCAATGGTATATAAGCCAGCCGCTTCCATTTCAACACATAATACACCAAATTCAGCCCATTTTTTATGAGCATCAAAATCATCGTCATAAAACAAATCACTAGATAGAACATTGCCAGCTTTTATCGGAATACTATTTTTCTCAGCATATAGCACAGCCTTCATGAATAATTCAAAGTTCGCTGTGGGAGAATAATCAGCATTAATGAACCTGGAGTTGTTAATTCCTGATGTAGAGGAAGCAGCCATTGCTATTACAATGTCCCTAAGCTTAACATCTGGTTGATACGAGCCCGTACTTCCCACGCGAATAAGATTTTTTACCCCGTAGTCATTAATAAGTTCGTGACAGTAAATAAGTGCGGACGGAATACCCATACCAGTGCCTTGGACAGATATGCGTTTTCCTTTATGAGTACCTGTGTATCCCAACATTCCACGAACATCATTATACATCTTTGGATTTTTTAGAAATGTTTTGGCAATCCACTTGGTACGCATCGGGTCACCAGGGAGCAGAACACTTTCTGCAATTTCTCCTGCTTTTGCTTCAATGTGCATACTCATGGTTGTTGCTATTTAGTTGTTTTTTTTTGAAGTACCAATCTTGCTCGTGTTTTAATGCTCGTTAATAACACGAAAATTGACAAATCGAAAAGCCGTTAGCAAATGAGTAAACATATATGTAGAACCATGTTACAGCATAATTTTATAGAACTAGCGGGTTTAGATTGTATTTCTTCAATACAGGCATTAAGGTGATTACAGGTATTTTAATGGAATAACTACCTGTATAAGATGGACATATCACGCAGTCGTCAAAATAATATTCTACGTAGGTTTCATTGACGACAAAGTTATTCTTGTATTCAAAAAAATCATCATCAGATAATTCCCAGCAGTCGTAATACATTTCTCCCACCATAACCTTTTTGGAAATCTCCTCATTTAGGATGTCTGCAAACTCTTCTTCAGATCCATCAATGAAGAAATCTTCATAATTCATAAAAACACCTCTTTCCAAATCGAAATTCATGCAGTCAAAGGAATATGTTGGATGTAGGGTTCCAGAATAGAAGTTTTCTTTGTAGAAAAGAATGCTAACCAATTGTTCGTTGACGTTGTATATTTTGTAATCGATGTATCGCTTTTCTCTAAATCGATCAGTGTCTAGGGTATCACAGATTAACTCTTTGCCTTCAATAATCTCAGCTTCTGTTCCAGTAATGTCCACATAGTAGTCATTTATGTATTCATTGAAATTCACATTGGTGGGATTTAGGTCTTCATTGAGCAAAGGATAGGTAAAGTCAATGGTATAGGCATCCTTTTCTTTAAAATAGTTTTTTTCAATGATGAGTTCTTGTAATTCGCTTCGCTCATCTCTTTTTTCTATCAGTGTCTTTTGTTTTAATTCGATGGAGAGCACTTTGCTTGCATCGATATCTTTATCTTGAGCAATGGCCGAATCACTAGAAATTTCCGTAGGAATGGAAGTTTCATCTTCAGGGATTGTGAATGGTTTTAGTTTGGTGTCATTTTTACAAGAAAAAAGGCCAATCAGAAGTATGATATATAGCTTTTTCATATTTGTGAAGTATTGTAGGTGTTTAATTTTCCAAAGAGCATCTTTAGTTTTGTCAACATGATGAGTTCGCTTTTGTTCTTCCCTGCAAAGGAGCTCGCAATCGCCTCTGCAGTTCTTACGATGAGTTTTTTCTTTTCCTTTGAAAAAGCCTTAGGGTTATCTTTTGCATAATTGCTAAAACTATCAAAGCAATCTTGAGCATCCATTCTTTCGTAGTCAAACCATTCAAAGACGACTTCCATTTGGTACGCTAGAGGTTCTTGATAATGGGCTTGAGCTTCTTCAAATTTTTTCCAATAGTTTAAGACTATTGCCTTTAAAGCGTCATATTCTGCTTTTCTAACTACTTTGTCAGCAGCAGCGATGGCATAGAACAATTGGCCAATATTTTGATAAAAGAGTATTTCAGGTTTTTCTGTGATAGACATGAGCATTTGTTTTCTGTAAAAGTAAAGGGTCGGTCCTTTCAAGAAAATGACATTTGTCAGTTAAGAAGAGAATTCAAATTTACTATCTTCGTAGAATGGAAGTTTTTAAAAAAAACAGCAATATTTTTAAAATACTTTCTGAAGCAGTTTCAGAAGGAATCATCATAGTAAACAAGCAACAAGTTATTGTTGCTACTAATGAGTCTGCCAACCAGTTGTTTGGATACCAAGAGAATGAATTGGATGGGGAGGCTCTTGAAATACTGATTCCACAGAAATATCATCGAGTTCATAGTAGTCATGTCAAAGGCTTTTTAAAAGAAAGTGGAAAACGAAAAATGGGGCATGGCCGAGATCTTTACGGAATGCGAAAAGATGGCACTTCTTTTCCAGTAGAAGCAGGGCTCAATCCTTTTTCCATATATGACAACGATTATGTAATGGCTTTGATAACCGATATTTCGGTTCGTAAAAAGGCGGAGCAAGAATTGAAGCATTGGGCAAACATTTTTAATGAATCCCTCAATGAAATTTTCATATTTGATGCACATACCTTACAGTTTATTAATGCAAATAAAGGTGCACAGAATAATATTGGGTTTAATCTGGATGAATTAATTAATTTGACACCTGTAGACATTAAACCAGAATATACCGAAGCGCAATTTAGAGCCTATATAAAACCGTTGATTGATGGAACTCAACCAAAGTTAACGTTTATCACTACACATCAACGGAAGGATGGAAGCACCTATCCTGTAGAAGTACACTTGCAACCTTCCAAATCAACTGATCGCGACACGCTGGTCGCTATTATTTTGGATATCACAGAAAGAGTTAACTATACCGAAAAGTTAGAAAAGACAGTAAAGGAACGCACATGTCAATTGCAAGAGGCGCTACACAAGGAAAAGGAACTAAATGAATTGAAGACAAAATTTCTGTCACTAGTTTCTCATGAATTCAAGACTCCTCTAAGTGGGATTTTAACCTCTTCGACACTAATTGGGAAATACACCAAAACCGAGCAACAGGACAAAAGAACAAAGCATGTTGATACAATACAAAACAAGGTGAAGTACCTTAATAATATCATCAATGATTTTCTGTCTATTGAGAGATTGGATAGTGGTAAGGTGAATTATAAGTTTTCTCAGTTCTCGTTGAGCAAGGTTATAAACGAGGTGATCTACGATGCCAACATGTTGCTTAAAGAAGGACAGAAAATTATATATCCAGATAACATTGACGGCATAGTCCTTGAATTTGATGAAAAGATATTGGAATTGACATTGACAAATTTAATAAATAATGCCGTTAAGTATTCACCGGAAAAAACTACAATAGAAGTGAACGCGAAAATTGTAAATGATGAGATGACGATAGAGGTGATCGATACAGGAATTGGAATTCCAGAAGAGGAACAGAAGTTTGTGTTTAATAGGTATTTCAGAGCAGAAAACGCCTTACTCTCACAAGGGACGGGCATTGGCCTGAACATTGTGAAAAGTCATTTGGAAAACCTAGGTGGTACCATTGCATTTACAAGTAAACAAAACAAGGGAACCACGTTTGTCATAACCATCCCAATAGTTAATACATAACCATTATGAAGACCATATTACTCATCGAGGATGACTTAGCTCTACGAGAGAATACAGTAGAGCTCTTAGAACTGTCTAAATATACTGTTCTATCAGCTCCCAATGGGAGAGTAGGCATTGAAAAGGCATCGCAGTACGTACCAGATATTATTGTTTGTGACATAATGATGCCTGAGATAGATGGATATGGTGTTCTGGAAGCAGTGTCATCCAACGAACTTACAAGGCACATTCCGTTTATATTTCTCTCTGCAAAAACGGAGCATAAGGAAATACGAAAAGGAATGGATTTGGGCGCGGATGATTATTTGACCAAGCCTTTTGACGAAGATGAACTATTGAGTGCCATCGAAAGTAGATTGGCCAAATCGGAAATCTTGTCGAAGGCAATGTTAGACAGTTCAAAAAAAAAAATAAGTGAACCCGAAGACAGTTTGAGGAATTTAAACGAACTCAAAAACTTTTTTGATGATAATGGAGTGCTTACAAGATTTACAAAGGGAGACGCAATATACAAGGAAGGGGAACATTCCAATAAAATATACCTTATTTTAGAAGGAGTGGTAAAAAGCCATAAAATGGATGAGAATGGAAAAGAACTCATAACGGCATTGCATAAAGCAGATGATTTTTTAGGCTTTACCTCATTTATGGATACTGTCCCTTATCAAGAATCCGCCACTGCTGTTGAAGATGTCGAACTGGCTGGAATCTCAAAGCAACATTTAAAAGAAGTTCTAGGAAAAAGTCAAAATGTATCTTTGGAACTAGTGAATGTGCTTACCGACAATATTTCAGAAATAAAGGAACAACTATTGCAAATGGCGTACAGTTCCGTACGTAAAAAAACAGCACAAACCATTATACAGTTCACACAAATCCTTAATAAGAAGCCTAACGAAGCCATTAAGATATCCAGATACGATTTGGCAAGTGTGGCGGGCATAGCCACCGAAAGTTTGATACGAACCTTGTCTGGCTTTAAAAAAGACAACCTCATTGAAATAGAAGGTAGAAACATCAAGATTCTAGATTTAAAGGGATTAGGAGACATAGATTAGATAAATACTGACATTTGTCATAACATACGTCAACAATGCGCAATACTTTTGTTGGTATAAGTATTGAAGATGAAAAGAATCTTAATTCTAACAGATTTTTCTGAAAACGCTTGGAATGCTGTCGCTTATGCTATGGCCTTTTACAAGGATAAGCCTGTTATCTACATTTTAGCACACATTTCACCTCCAGGTGAAGCGTTTCCCTTGGAAGAAACATTTGCTTCCTATGTGACAGGAAAACCATTGAAGTCAAATATTGATGTCTACGATCTTGATGCATTGAAGAAGAAGATGCTAAAACATTCTCATTTAAAAGAACGACAAATTGAAGTAGCTCATTGGGAGGCTAACTTTGCAGATGGAATTAAAAGAATGGCGAAGCAGCAAGACATTGATTTAATCGTAATGGGAACCAAGGGGAGATCGGATTCTAAAAATGAAGTAATCGGAGGTCATGCAAGAACTGTCATAACTAAAATTAAATATCCCGTTATGATCATACCAGAAGAAGCAACCTTTAGAGTGCCACTTAATATTGCATTTCCAACGGATTACGACTTTATTTACAAGGAAAAAGTTTTGAATGTCCTTTCAGAAATAGTCAACGTACATCGATCAAACCTCAATGTATTGCGTGTAGCAAACAGTAGGCTTCCCTTGTCTCCCTTTCAGAAGAAGAACAGAGGTTGTCTCAATGATTTTTTTAAAAGCTCTTCCGTAAGTTTTCATCGTGTCAATCAACCAGATTTAGAATACGGCATACAATCGTTCATAGACTCAATGAACATTGATATGGTAGCTATGGTGGCCAAGAACTTAAACTTTTTTCAGAAGTTGCTATTTAATTCAAGGGTAATCAAAATGAGTTACCATCTAAGCGTGCCTTTTTTGGTGCTTCATGAATAATTGCCATGAAAGTATCGAGTAAGCTGACCAATGTCATTTCATGAGTACTCATTTGGGGTTAGTTTTGGAGTATGTTTAAAAATACTCCAAGATGAAAAAAATACTAATTCCAACAGATTTTTCCGAAACCTCAATGAATGCCATTAAATATGCGATGGAACTATTCAAGTATGACAAAAGCGAATTTACCATAATGAATGCATTTGCAGATGAAGTATATAAAAATACAAAGGAAATGCGCAGGGAGGATTTTGAGGAATACAAAGAGATATGCCAACGAAACATAGATAGGAAATTAAATAAGGAAATTCTAGAGATGTTGAAAATCTCTCCAAACCCGAGACATAAGTATAATTATGTTTCTCGCTTTGGTAGTTTGGTGGATGAGGCCAATGAAATTGTGGATAAGGAGAGTATCGACGTTGTGGTGATGGGAACAAAAGGAGAGACTAATGATAGAAGCATCACTTTCGGTAGTAACACGTTACAAGTGATTAAATATGTGAAATGCCCAGTCTTGGCTGTACCTGTGGAGTATAATGAAGGTTCCCCCCAGAACATATTGTTTCCTACGAATTATATGATTCCATTCAAACGTCGAGAGCTTAAATTATTGAGTACCCTGGCGATGAGTTTCGTGGCCACCATTAATTTTTTATACATATCGGACTTCAAGGGGATGTCTCATAGGCAATTGGATAATAGGTCTTTTTTGGATTGCTGCTTCACAGATAACAAATGTTCTTTTTTACAAGCTCCAGAAAAGGATATTACAGAAACCGTCAATGAGACGATTGCAAACCAAAAAGTAGATATGTTGGTCATGGTGAACCAAAGGCATTCCTATTTGGAAAACATATTGTATAACTCAACCATAGAGAAAATAGGTTTACAGATTAAAATACCATTTCTCGTCTTGCAAAATTTGTATCGCTAACATTAAAATATCATCAAATGAAACGTATACTATTACCAACGGATTTTTCAGAAAACGCATACAATGCCATATCTTATGCTGTTCAATTGTTTATGGATGTAGAATGTGAATTTTATATTCTTCACGCATATACCCCTGCAAGTATTAGTGCAGGAAGTATGATTGATAGCCATTCTGCAATGACTTTGCATGAAATTGAAAAAGAGTCAGCTAATCGGAATCTCAAGAAAACCCAAGATAGGTTGGAGAAGGAATATCATAATGCAAATCATACTTTCATCACTTTGGCTTCGTTCAATCTATTGATTCCAGAAATGAAAGAAGTCATTGAAGAGAACGATATTGATTTGGTAATTATGGGTACTAAAGGAGCTACTGGTGCCAAAGAGATATTTATCGGAACACATACTATGTATGCCATAAAAAAAATGAAATGCCCCGTGATTGCAGTTCCTTCAGGATTCGAATATGAGAAACCCAGAGAGGTTTTGTTTCCCACAGATTATAAGGTTGGAAAATCGAACAAGTACTTGCCATTGATAAAGGAACTCTGTGACGAACATAATTCGAGGTTGCATATCTTAAATGCTTATTACAATACTACTTTGGAAGATAAACAGAAGGATGTCGAAGCATTTCTTGATACGTATTTCATTGACAATGCACACTTGTTTCATATTACCGAAGGTCAGGGGCTTATTGAAGCCATTAAAACTTTTGAGATAAAGCATAAAGTCAATTTCTTGGTGATGATTCATAACAGGCATACGCTATTCGAGAATTTACTGTTTAGACCCATAATCAATCAAATGGTATATCATACCAATGTTCCTTTTTTGGTGATACCTTCCGAGGAGAGAATGAATCGTTAAGCTTATGACGAGAGACTGATAATTGTCATGGTTTAAGGTTGTTTCAAGGAGTATTTTTAGCATGATAAACAATGAAACACCCATTATGAAAAAAAAGATACTATTACCCACGGATTTTTCAGAAAACTCTTGGGCCGCCATTGCATATGCCAGCGAGCTCTATGAAAATGAAATCGTAGACTTCTATTTGCTCAATGCCTTTGATGCTAATATTTACACTATAACTAGTCTAGTGTCTCCAAAGCCAGGAGAACCTCTTTATGAAAAGTCAAAGGAGAAATCTCAATCGGGGTTGGATGAGTTCATAGCACGAATAAAAGAGCATGGAGAAAATAAAAAGCACACCTATTATGCGAAGAGTGTTTACAATAGTCCTTTGGAAGCCGTCAAAGACGAAATAGAAGCCAGAGACATTGAACTGGTAATAGTGAGCAACAAGGGAGAGACCAATGATTTAGATACTGTCTTGGGGAGTAATGCGATTGATATGATGGAAAAGGTAAGAAACTGCCCAGTCCTAATGATCCCGTCAGACGAGACTTTTAAAAAGCCAAATGAAATTGTTTTTCCGACGAGTTTTAAAACACATTACAAGCGTAGGGAATTTGCTAGCCTAATTGAAATAGCAGCGATTACTTCTGCTCCGATTAGAGTTTTGCATATTGAAAAGGAAGAGCACTTGTCCAAAGAACAAATTGAAAAGAAAGCATTGTTGGAAGAATGTCTGGATGGACTCGATTATTCATTCCACTATCTAGAAAACACCAATGTCAATGACGGGTTAAGTCTATTCGTTCAAAGTCGAGGAAGCGAGATGATTGCCTTTATAAATAAAAAACACGCTTTCTTTGGTTCTATTCTTACTAATCCGATGGTAAAGGATTTAGGCTATAATGCTACGGTTCCTGTATTGGCCCTTCACGATTTAAGAAACTAAAACCCATTGGCAATCCTATGAAAAAGGAAGAATTCACAATATTGAAGGCATCTGGTGAAAGAGCTAGGTTTTCGATGCCGAAGCTGAAGCACTCCTTACGTCGTAGTGGAGCAGATGAACAGACAATTTCACAAATCATTGATGTTGTAAGAGATGAGTTGTACGATGGTATCTCTACGAAGGAAATCTATAATAGGGCATATGTATTGCTAAAGAAAAACAAATCCATATATGCTTCTAAATACAAACTGAAAAAAGCCATCTACGAATTGGGACCTACCGGGTTTCCCTTTGAAAGATTTGTGGCCGCGATTTTGGAATATTCGGGCTATCGGGTTGAGGTGGGGCAAATACTCCAAGGTAAGTGTGTAACGCACGAGATAGATGTAATTGCAAAGCGAAACGAACAACATATCATTATAGAATGTAAATTTCATAGTGACAGGAAAAACAAATGTGATGTGAAGATTCCTTTGTATATCCATTCTAGATATCGTGATGTGGTAGCCAATTATGGAAATGGAAATAATTGTCCTAATGAGGGATGGGTGGTCACAAATACCCAATTCACAAAGGATGCTATTACATATGGTAAATGTTCAGGGCTTCAGTTGTTGAGTTGGGATTTTCCAAAGGGTAACGGACTCAAAGATAGGATTGATCGCTTGGGGTTATATCCCATAACGGTTTCTACTTTAATGACCGGTAGAGAAAAGCAGTTTCTATTAAGTCGAGAAGTGGTATTGTGTAGACAACTTTTAAATGATGTCTTTTATTTAGATCATTTGGGCATTTCAGAAAAGAGAAAGTCAAATATCATGAAGGAAATAAAGATGCTTTGTGGATAACAAGAGATGTATGAGAACGATTAAAATTCATTTTTTTGGAGCATCAGGGACTGTGACTGGTTCAAAATTTGTCATTGAAACCTCAGAAGGTAACTTAATGGTCGATTGCGGAATGTTTCAAGGGGTAAAAGAGCTTCGAAAGCAAAATTGGGACCCTATTCCTTTTGATGTAAGTACTGTAGATACCATATTGTTAACCCATGGTCATTTGGATCATACAGGTTATCTACCTCGTTTGCTAAAGCAAGGGTTTACAGGAAAAATCATAGGAACTGCTCCAACAATGGCCATTACTGAGATCATTCTTAAGGATAGTGGGAAGATTCAAGAGGAAGAAGCTAAAAAAGCGAATGAAGAAGGCTATTCAAAACATCGTCCTGCCAAACCGTTTTATACCATAAAAGAAGCAGAAAGCACCATTGATTTAATGAAATCTGTGGAATTGGATACTTGGTATGATATCTCTGAAAATATAAAGTACCGTTTCAGGTATAACGGTCATATCATTGGTGCTACATTTATTGAGCTGGCAGTTTTTGGAAAACTGTTTGTCTTTTCTGGGGATATAGGTAGGACCAACGATTTGCTTTTGGCTCCACCTCAAAAACCGGATTGGGCAGACTATCTGTTTATGGAGAGTACATATGGCAACAAATTGCACCCTGAAGATAGTGTGACGGAAAAGTTGGTGATGCTCATCAATCAAACTATTCATAACCGAGGTAGTTTGATAATACCTTCTTTTGCGGTGGAGCGCTTGCAAACATTAATGTATCTGCTTTTTAAGTTGTACAAGGAGAACCGAATACCCAATATCCCAATTTTTATAGATAGCCCAATGGGTAACAATGTACTTTCTGTTTTCGAACGATTTTCAGAATGGCATAATATTCCACCGCACGAGTTTAGTGCAATGCAGAAACGCATGAATATTGTTACATCCTATCGCGAGACCTGGGAAACTATAGATGATCCACGTCCCAAAATTGTAATTGCTGGGAGCGGTATGGTTACAGGTGGACGTGTTTTGACCTATTTGAAACAGCTAATTGATGAACCCAATACAACGGTACTGTTGGTGGGGTATCAAGCAGAGGGAACAAGAGGTAGACAACTGCTGGATGGAGCACATGAACTTAAATTATTGGGAAAATGGTATCCAGTAAAGGCAACCGTTCATCATATTCAAAGCCTATCTGCCCACGCAGATCAAAAAGACCTTTTGGATTGGTTGGGTGATGTGGGGAATGTTCCGGAAGAAGTCTTTTTGATACATGGCGAGTCCGCTTCGTTAGATGCTTTCCGAGTAAAGCTCAAAGACACTTTTAATTGGAATGTGACCATACCTGAATTATATGATAGCAAGGAATTTGTTGTCTGAGGTGATTATTGTCATTTTATCGTAGATCAACCATCCGTATATTTATTTCAAACGATAAAATACTCGTTATGAAAACTTTACTTTCCACCACAGCAATATCCATTTGGTTCAAGGGAATCAAATGCATGCAACAAGATGTTCATTTTATCGAAGCACTATTGAAATCAAACATCTATGGTACGAGAATCCCTAACCTTTTTGAAGAACTGGAGCTGTTCAAGAGACTCATTTCAAGTCTAGAGGGTAAGTTGCATGCTTTTATGAATGAGGTGGAGGCATTCAGGAATAGCATTGAATGTATTTCAGAGGAAGATGGATATCGTATTGAAGACCACTGCTACACAAGACATAAATACCTCGATAGGGTTTATCAAGATTTGGAATCCGATTTTAAAGAAGGTAGATATAGGATATTCAGGTATTTGGAAAATGTTCTAGTGAAAAGATGAAAGCTGACAAATGTCATTTCACATATGCTGATACTACAGTAATTTTACTATAGAGAACAAATTAGTAAACATTTAAAAACATAACATTATGTCATTAGTAAAATTCAACAACAGAAGATTTCCGTGGCTAAGTGACGGAATAACAAATTGGTTTGATGCTGACGATTTTTTTTCGAATGATTCATTTATGAGAGATCGTGACTTACCAGCGATGAATGTAAAGGAGAATACTGATAATTTTGAAATTGAATTAGCAGTTCCTGGCTTTTCCAAAAAGGAAATCGAAGTATCACTTGAAAACGATATTCTACATGTAAGTGCAGAAAAAAGCAAAGAAGACGTGGAAGAAAATGAAAACGGCTATACGCGTAAGGAATTTAGTTACAACTCCTTTGACCGAAAGTTGAAGATACCCACATCTGTCAATCAGGACAAGGATGTAAAGGCAACCTATAAAAATGGATTGCTAACGCTTCTATTGGCAAAGAATGAAGAAGTTGTAGAGCCTCCAAAGAAAATAATTGAGATTGCTTAATCTAAATTGCAATCAAGGGCAGGGAATACTCTATTGGATGTTTCCTGCTTTTTTTAACATTGAAAGCTATGAATGTCAACCGAACCCATATAAGATACATTGAATGGCGTGACCCACAAGGTTTAAATGAAGATACCACAGAATGCATTTCACAATTGCAGTTCATCAATGATGAATTGGACTTCCTTGGAGAGCTCATAAAGGAACATACCATCCAACTCAAAGCTAGAGATATTTTTGAAAAAAGCAAAACAATCTTTGATAAAGTCATCTTGCTACAAAAGGAACTAAAGCCTTTAATCGCACAAGTAGAAATTCATCGAAATGGACTTCAAACTTTAATGGATGATATTGATTTACCTGATGAATTACAAGATTACAAGACCGAACATTATAAATTAATGTTTGAATCGATTGGATTCAATTCCAAGTTTAAGAAACTGAAGAAAGAGATATTTGCCCTTGTTTCTTCCATAATGAAGCTGAACAAGAAGAAAAGATTGCCCAATTAAAGCCATATACAATGATAAGACTAGCCTTTCTCTTACTTGCGACAACCACTGTTTTAAATTGTTCTTCCAGTAAGATCATACAACAATATAAGAATCCTGATACGACATCTTTTGAAGCTAAAAAGACTCTTGTCGTAGGTGTGAGTTCAGATGTGCAATTAAGAACCATGTTTGAAAAGAAAGTTGTGAATGCTTTGGAAAAAGAAAATGTAAGAGCTGTTAAGAGCATGGATTTTTTTGAATCATCATTTATGAATAACAAGCAATCAATGGAAGAACTCAATCATATTGAAAACAAGCTGTTGGATGCAGGCTTTGATGCCATACTATTTGCTAAGATCACTGGCCGGGAGAGCAAGGTTTCCATAGTACAATCCTATTATGACCTAGCAAGGGAGTTTAAAACTTTTGAAGATTATTATTACAGAAATCAATACCTATACTTCAAAGGAGATGAAGAAAGTTACATGGTGTATACCACAGAGACTTCTTTATATTGTATTTGTCCAGGGAAAGACCGGGAGTTGTTATGGTGGGGAGAAATTGAAATAGTAGATGCAGAGAGAGTCAATAGAAACATTAATCAATACCTCAAAATCTTGTTAAAGGAGTTGAGAGAGAATCAATTATTAATTACTGAACAATGAAAGTACTAATATATAGTGCAAAACCTTTTGAGATACCCTTCTTGAAATCTGCTTTGAAAGGACCACTTGAATTTGAATTTACCTCGGAACGACTTAATTCAAAAACAGCAATGAAATCTGTTGGTTTCGAAGCCATTTCAATTTTCTCTGCAGATGATGCTTCTCCAATAGTTTTGGAAAAACTTCGAGACTTTGGAGTTAAATACATCACTCTACGTTCAGCTGGGCATGATAACGTAAATGTTAAAATAGCCGAGAGTTACGGTATAAAAGTAGCCAATGTGCCAGAGTATTCTCCAAACGCCATAGCAGAGCATGCCATTGCGCTTTTGATGGGAATTAATAGAAAGCTTGTCTTGGCCAATAGGCAAGTGATGAAGAATAATTTTTCATTGGACAACCTTTTAGGTTTCGATTTGAATCAAAAAACGATAGGAATATTGGGTACAGGAAAAATAGGAAGTATCATAGTCAAGATCCTGAACGGTTTCAATTGTAATATACTTGCCAACGATGTTTCAAGAAATGAGCAATTAATTGATCAATTTGGAGTGAAGTACGTTTCCAAAGAGACTATTTGCAAAGAAGCAGACATAGTCATCATTAGCTTGCCCCTTACTACAGAAACATATTATTTGATTGATGAGTCATTTCTTCAGAAGATGAAAAAGAATGCCATATTGGTAAATATTGCTCGTGGAGCAATAGTGAAAACGGTAGCGATATTGAAAACCCTGGATTCGAATGGGCTTGCAGGCTATGCGACAGATGTCTATGAAAGGGAAAGTGGTGTATTCTTCTTTGATCATTCTTCAGAGGAAATATTGGACAAGGAGCTAGAGAGGCTTGTCAATCATCCAAAGGTATTGCTAACTCCGCATCAAGCCTTTGCCACCAAAGAAGCTTTGACCAATATCGCAGAGACTACTGTCTATAATTTAAATTGTTGGGAAGAGGGAATCACTCCACTCAATGAATTGACATGATTTTTATCCAGGGACGCAATACAAGTAATGGTACCATTGTTCCGTAGCAAATTTCATAGTCTTTCGTACCAAAGACAAATCTATTGAGGAATGATTTAGGTTCTATAGACAAAGTATGCATGTCGAAATTCAATAGCTGTATTGTTGAATTGATAGCCATTGGAATAGGGACATTGCCTATACTGTGATAATTGAATGGAGTATCTTCGAAAAGATCCTTTAAGCAAGTTTTGAGATTAGCCTTGTCCATTTCGTTGTTTGGGTTTAGTTCCAATACGCTTAGTGAAGACTGGTGCATTTCCTTAATTTGAATGAGTGGTTTAATTTGATTCTTTTTTAACCCCTTGCAATCCTCAATAGAGAACAAAATGGAATCAATGGGCTTAAAATTGTAATTTTCAGGAATTACCAAAATTGGGCACTGGACTGAGCGAATTACCTTTAAAGTATTGCTGCCAAAAATAACTTCTTTGGCTCCAGTGGCACCATTGCTCCCCATAATGATGAGGTCTATGATTTCTGAAGCGACAACTTGTTTTATTGCAGCCGTTAATGAGTCAAAGTCAAAAAGCTTTTTAAAGGTGAAGTTTTGATTGTTGTTGTCTTCTTTCAATTGTGTAACCAATTGATGCAATTCTTTTTTATTGTCTTGGGCTATGGCGCTGTGCAATGTGGTTGTAGTTGGTGCAGCCATAAGATCATCGAGAATGAATTCTGAGTGTTTTTGAACGTTCAAGACATAAAATGTACACTCTTGGTCTTTAAACAATTGCATTGCATAGGTCATTGCATTCAATGAGTTGGCTGAGAAATCCGTTGGTAAAAGAATATTTTTCATTGTCTTGTAGTTTTATTGCAAAGTACACAGGAAGTCTAGCTAACGAAATGACCAATGTCAGTTTTGGATAAATATTGGACAGACCTATTTTATAATTCTCTTTATTTGCTTTTTGCTTCTGGAAGGGAATATGCATATGTCTGTAACTTAAACTCGTAAAATGTTTTCTGACTACTCATGCAAAAGAGTAAACTCCAAAATTGCTTGACGGAATTAAAGTTTCTTGTCTTACCTCGGTAGAATCCCACCGACTATGTACATTGTTGTCTAAAAAGGAAAATTAAAACTTTTCGAATGAATACTTGAATGGTTGTGGGGCTTATTCAAAAACACATATTAATTTACTAAATGATGAATTAACAATAAAAGGAATATTCTTTTAATCAATCAAAACCATAAAACAAATCTTAACTGATTAATATCATTGTAAAAGGTATTTGTCAGCATTAATTTTAGACTTTAATTTAAAGTTCTAATGTTTATGAAAACAAATGTTTTATTGCCAACGGATTTCTCAGATAACGCTTGGAGCGCAGCAGTGTACGCCTTGAAGTTGTATGCTAAAGAAGAATGCACATTCTATTTCTTGCACTCTTCAAAAATGAAAACCTCTACAATGTCCAATTTTTCCAATAAGTTATTGGAGACCATGAGTAAAAATGATAGGAAAGAATTGTTGGAATTAAAAGAGATGGCCCAAAATGCGAATGTTGGAACCAATCACGACTTTGAAATTGTTTTAAGCTCGGAGGATTTGCAAAATGCCATAGAGACAACAATAAGAAAGTATGATATAAACCTTGTTGTAATGGGGACAAAAGGGGCTACAAAGGCCAAAGAAATCTTCTTTGGAAGCAATACGGTACATATTATCAAGAAAATGAAACTCTGCCCCATATTGCTTGTTCCGGATGAGTTCGATTTTGTAGAACCTAGCCAAATTGCTTTTCCAACAGACTTCAATCGTTTTTATGGAGAGGAATTGTTGCCACTTAAGCGTTTGGCTAAATTATTCGATTCAAAAATTAGAATTCTGCATATAAATGAAGAAAAAGATCTAACAGATATACAAGAATATAATCTAATAAAACTAAAAACGTATTTAAAGGATTGTGAGTATAGTTTTAATTGGATGTCTGACTATGCCAAAAAAGCTGTGGAAATAAATGATTTCATTAACGAATCAGAGATAGATGTCTTGGCTATGGTAAACTATGAGCATAGTTTTTTGGAAAGTATCATTAAAGAACCAGTTATAAAGAAAATAGGTTTTCATTCAACAATTCCCTTTTTGGTGATTCCAGGGTAGTTGATTGATGTTGTCGGTAATGTTTTTTATATGAGGAGCTAGTTATGTCCTTTGTTAAGGAGCATTGCATTTCACATCAAGAGACCAATGTTGGCGGAGAACGATTTAAATAATTAAAATATACGAAAGATGAAGAAAATTGGTGTTTGGTTAGATAAGGATAAAGCCTTTGTTACAACCATTGAAAACGGAAATGAAGCATTTGATGAAATAGATTCTAATATTGAACATTATCACCCTGGAGGTGGTTCTGGAACACGGTTTAAAGGAGGGCCACAAGATGTTGTTCACGACAGAAAGTATTTGGAACGTGAAAATCAGCAATTGAAACAGTATTTTAAAGAGATTGCTTTGAAAATTAAAGATGCAGATGCCTTGGTGCTATTCGGGCCTGCAGAAACTAATGAGAAATTTAGAAAGGAATTGCATGCAAACTACAATAGTTTAAGTGTTAAAGTCAAGGCCGTTAAAAAAACGGATAGTATGACAGAAGCCCAAGTCAAAGCTTGGGTAAGAGATTTTTTTGAGTCGAATTAAATGCTTTAGGCGATTTACTTATGAATTAGATCTCTTTTTTCTTCTTGATTTAAACTTTTGATGAAATCAGAAGGATTGGTTCCTGTGTTTTTTTTGAAGATTTTCGAAAAGGAAGAAGCATTGGAGTAACCTATGTCCTTGGCAATGGCATTCAGGGAAAGTTTTTTCAATTCAGGATTCCTTTTTAGTTCCTTCGTGATATATTCAATTCTTAGGTTGTTGGTATATTGTTTGAAGGATTTTCCTGTATGATGATTTATTACCTTTGATATGTAAGACGTATTGCTATTCAGTTTTTGTGCGATGTATTGTAAATTGAAATCAATGCTTAAAAAAGCTTTTTCTTTTTCAAGTTGATTCAATCCAGAAAGGATTTTGTTCACAATGTCTTCATTGATGTCAATTTTAATGCCATCACTGTTTTTGGTCGGAGAAAGAACATTGTTTTCTTTGCTTGCGATCATGTCTTCTTTAATCGTTGTATTGAGGTCCTCAACCATCTGGTACTTTTTTTTTATTCTTTTTCGAAGCCTATAGGAGTGGAACAAGAAAGCTAGTAAAAAAAAGATGAGGCAACTAAGCCCAATTTTGTATATGAACCACTTATTGGTTTTTTTGTTTAAAAGCAATTGGTTTTTACTTTGTATTTTCTTTAAATTTAGGAGGTTGAGCTTTTCTATTCCATTAACTTTCAGGGTGTCCATTTTATTTGCCTCCTCCAAAGCAAGAAAAGAATGTTTGGAAGCTTTATCAAACTGTTTGGACTTATCGTAGGCTTTGGCTAATATGGTATGTCCTTTTTGCAGTAAATCGTTGTTTCTAGGAAACGATTCGTGTTTTTTTAGAAATTGATTCCCATAATAAATGGAAGAATCCAATTGGTTTAAATGATAAAGAGCCTCAGACATGTAAATGTCTATTTCCTGATTGGTAAAATGCTTTTGTTCCGCAAGCCTAATGTCTTTTGCCTTTTGTAAATAAAGCAAAGCAGAGTCATGTCGTTTTTCATACAATGCGATAACCCCTTTTTTTATGGCATATAGCTTTTGTGTATGTTTAGTCTGACTCTTTATTGGTTCAGCCCATCTGTAGTATTCCCCATAGGATGTCTTAGCTGAATCGAGATAGTTGGACCTTAAGGATCTTTCATAAGATTTTAGATAAGAGTTTCCTAAGGTCATATGCATGGAAGCTAAATTGAACCTATTGGGAGTAGTAGAACCTTCTAGGGGGTAGGTCTCTTTTTTTAGTATGCCTATGGTTCTTTCATATTGTTCGAGCTCAAAATGAATTAGAGCAGATTGGTAGGTGAGATGAAATTCATACTTTTTGGAGTATAGAGGATATTGGTTGATTAATTTTTTACTTTTCGAAATGTATTCCAAAGCTTTGGAATAATTTCCTTGGCATTTTTCAGCATATACGATACGTCCTAAAGTGTGAGCTTTCAAACTGAAAAAACAACTGTCACTCAGAGACAAGGCTTCTTGTTCCAATTTTCTCAATATTTCTAGGCACATTTTTTTTGACGAATCACATTTTCTTTTGAAATAAGTTGCATTTGCCTCAAATATTGAACCATAGATATGCTCACAAGGAGAACTGGCTGATACTTGCATTTTCTGTGAATAAAAAATCATGCTGTCATTATTCACCCTATTGAATTCTTGTACTTTTTTTAACCAATGGGAATAGGGTTTTTCATTTTCTTGTGAATAACCAAAAATCAAAAAAAACAAGAAAAGGAGAAGAGGAATGGATTTCATTAAATAGGATTGAATTTTATTGCGAAAATACAATAAAATAGATGTTCCTTTATGAATGGACATTGTTTTTTCAGTGAGAAATTAAAAGTGTTTTTATGGCAAATGATTATTCCAAACATAGTAGAATCAATGCCTTGAAAGAAGTAGGAATGCCCATTTATGAATGGGCATTCCTACTTCTTTTTTTTTATGTTATGACGGAGTAGATTTGATCTGGATTATACGCCTTTAAAACATCGGGATAACAGCTTTGTATATTGAAGAAGTTTTTAGGGAATTAATGTGAATGTCAATTTTATGACAAAGAGCATTTCAATAAAATAGAAATATAAAAAGGAATTGGAAAATCAGGGTAACTTTCAATGTCCTTTATGAACTAAAACAATAAATAAGGTTTACTAAGACTTTACAAAAATCATCATGAATCAAAAAATCAGAACAGGCAAAACGTCGAAGATCATAGCAGTTTATTTGGCAATGCAACTTATAATTACTTTGGTGCAACCTACTTTGTTATTTGCATTGACAAGTGGGCCGTCGCAGCCGGAATTCAATTCCTTCACAGCCATAGGAACGTCGGATATGGTTAACCTATCTACTGGAGACTTCAATTATAACATCCCAATCATGGATGTGGGAGGCTACCCTTTGAATTTGGCCTATGATTCAGGCATTACAATGGATCAGGAAGCCTCATGGGTAGGTTTGGGTTGGAATCTCAACGTGGGGCAGATTAAGCGGCAAGTGCGCGGTATTCCAGATGATTTCAAGGGAGACAAGATGAGTTATGAGAAGAATTTGAAAAAGCATGTCACAGTAGGTCTTAACGTAGGGGTTGAGCCTCAGGTTTTTGGTCTTGAAACGGGTGATTATGTGAAAGGTTCTTTGGGATTGGGAATTCAGTATAGCAATTATCATGGGATTACCTTCAAACCTTCTTATGGGTTGTCTTTTGCAGTGTCAGACAATGTAAGCGTAGGAATGAATGTTCAAACCTCCACGATAGATGGAGCAACGATTTCTCCGAACATAAGTGCTAAAAAAGGGATGGATTTTGTTGAAGGGTTGGCTTTGAATGGTAGTTTGAATGCAGGGGTTTCCTTTAATTCCAATAAAGGACTGTCTTCCTTTAGCCTTGGCTCTGGATTGAGTGTAAATGAAAAAGGTACGAAAAGCCAATATTCCTTAGGAGGGACATCTGGAAGCCTTTCTTTTGCTGACATTACTGTAACTCCAAGAAAAAGAAGTGCCTTTCAAGACATCAATAGCAATTTTTCATTTTCTGTTGGAGGAGATTTGTGGGGTATAGATGGAGAGGTCGAGTTAAGTGCATCGGCGTCAATACAAAAAATAAAAGACAAAGTCAAGGAAGAAAAGGCTTATGGTTATGAACATACAGGTGAGGCGACACCACAGGATGTTTTGGATTACAACAGGGAAAACGATCGAGAGATAAGCAAGAGCTTGCTGGCTTTGCCTTATACCAACTATACCTATGATTTGTACAGCGTCAATGCACAGGGATTGGGAGGAATGTTTCGTCCTCATAGAACACAGGTCGGGCAAGTGTATGACGAATATGTAAAAGATGAAGGATTGGGGTTTAGTTTGGGAGGAGAAATAGAAGGTGGTACAGGATTTCATGTTGGAGGGAATTTTGTATTGGCTCCTTCTCTCAGTCATACGGGAGTCTGGAAAACCAAGGCTTCTCCATATTTCAAAAATGAAAACGAAAAAGCATCTGGTCAAGCAATAGACAATGAACCAGTGTATTTCAAATATGTTGGATCTTCCAAGGTAGACCAAGAAGCCTCATTGTATACGGAAAGATTGGGAGGAGATGCCCCGATAGCCTTAAAGGTGGGAGATATCATAAATAGTTATGCAGACAACCAATTTAGGGTTAAAACTTATGACGAAACATCACAAAAGCCTAAATACGAATCAATAGGTTTTCAGGATAGTTTCAAAAGAACCAAACGGGATGTGAGAAATCAAGCAATCCAGAAACTGACAAAGAAAGAGGTTGAAGCATTTTATAAGGAAACCTATCATAAAAAAAGGATCAATAGATATGCCAAGGACCATCATACAGCAGAACTTAGGGTGTTGAAACCGGATGGAGCCACCTATGTCTTTGGTGAGACTGCTTACAACATAGAAAAGCAGGAAGTGACTTTTGCTACCAATTCTACGGAATATGATTGTGCTGAAGGAATCGTCAAGTATTTGTCTAATGAAAATACGACAGGAAACACCAGTGGTATCGATAATTTCTATGACAAGGTGGAGACACCTGCTTATACACATACCTATTTGCTGTCTTCGGTTTTGTCTTCTGATTATGAGGATATAACGAACAATGGCCCTACGGACGATGACTTGGGAAGCTATACCTTGTTCGATTATGAAGTAAAGGAAGAAGAACCCTATCGCTGGAGAATTCCATACGGAGAAATGGAAGCATCATATAACCCAGGGTTCAATTCAGACAGAATCGATCAAAAGGGAAGCTATGTATATGGAGAGAAAGAAGTGAAGTACATACGTAAGATCACCACCAAAACACACATAGCGATTTTTGACTTGTCTCCTCGAAAAGATGGAAGAGGAGTAAAGGATGATAATGGAGGTGGACCGGCTGCTGGTCAACATACCTATAAAATTGACAAGATTAGACTGTATTCCAAGCCAGAGTACGAAAGATATCAGAAAGAGTTAGAAGATGAAGATCCTTCGAACGATCCTAGCCTACAACAGATGTCTCCAATAAAAACAGCTCATTTCGTCTATGATTATTCTCAGTGCCAAGGCATAGAGAACAATTTGGGAGGGACTTTGGATGACAATGAATTGGATTACATTGATACAAATGGTGTGAAAAGCAACAAAGGAAAACTTACCTTGAAAAAGGTTTATTTCACTTACAAGGAATCCAAAATGGGTAAGTATACGCCTTATACATTTGACTATAATGGAATGAATCCGAATTATGGACTCAAGTCTTATGACATTTGGGGGAACTACAAACCCAACAATGGAGGATGCAATGCTTCCGATGTCATCACGGCACCAGAATTTCCATTTGTCGATCAGAACGACAAGGAGCTGCAAGATCAATATGCAGCTGCATGGACGATGACTGATATCGGCTTGCCATCTGGTGGATCCATATCCCTGACCTATGAAAGTGATGACTATAAACATGTGCAAGACAAGGATGCGATGCAAATGTTCAAGGTCGTGGGAGTTGGCAATGAAAATAATCCAACATCATCGAATCCAGAGGGTAATCAATTGTTGTACAAGGGAACACAAGGAGAAGCAAAATACCTTTATGTGGAACTACCGGATGAAACAGAAGTTATTTCCCCTGAGGCTTTTCATCAAAAATATTTGAAAAAGCAAGAAGGCAAGCCTTTGTATTTCCGTTTTCTATTGAATATGACCAAAGCTGGAGCAAAGGAATTGAGTGATGCCGATTTTGATTATGTGACGGGCTATTTTGAAAGAGATGAAGCATCTCATGTATTTGAAGCAACCAATGGAAAGATATATGCTTCAATCCCTATGAAACATAGTGAAATGGAAGGGGGAATCGATGGAGGAATGGATGTCAATCCAATTTCCAAGGCTGGTTGGTATTTCGGGAGAAAATATATGAACAGAGTAGTATATGATGAGCTGGGTGCAGATTATGGCTCACAAGAAAATGCCGGAACCATTGCTCGAAAGCTAGTTTCCAGTATTGGAGCCATTGGACAGATATTTTCCGGTCCCAATGGAAAGTTGAGAAGTAACAGTCATCTATGTGCCCAGAGGTTTGTGCCCGAAAAGTCCTGGATTCGATTGTCTGTACCAGATAAAAACAAGCTTGGAGGAGGAATTCGAGTGAAACAGTTGGAAATGACAGATCAATGGGGGCAAATGGGAGGAGATGTTTCGATAACCTATGGCCAAACCTATGAATATGAATTGGAAGATGGTACGACTAGTGGTGTAGCTACTTTTGAACCCAATGAAAGTGCTGAAAATCCATTTGTGGAACCGTTTTATGATGAAGGAAAGCGCTTGTTGGCACCAAGGGAAGTGAGTTATGTGGAAAAACCCTTTGGAAAAGCCTTTTTTCCTCAATCAAAAATCACTTACGGGCGTGTAACCGTAAAAAATCTGGAAAGAGACGATATTACCAGACATGCCACAGGAAAAGTGGTCACAGAATTCTTTACATCCAGAGATTTTCCCACTAAAGTGGACTATACGGACATAGACAAAAGATATCCTAGCAATCAGGACAATGTATTGGGGCAGCTTGTAGCAGGGCTTTTTGGTATGCCAGTAATAGTCAAGAATGAATTTACCATGACCCAAGGATATGTGGTGCATACCAATGACATGGATGGCAAGCAAAAGGGGCAGTATGTATATCAAGAAGGGATGAAAGACCCAATATCCTCAGTGGAATATGAATACAATACAGATGTCTCCGATTCAAAGAAACTAGATAATGAAGTACCTGTGATCTATAAGGATGGAACCATAAGCCACAAGGATAGGCAGATAGGTGTGGATTATGATGTCGTCAACGATTTCCGAGAAAGTTATTCCAATTCCAAATCGGCTGGAATAAATGGGAATCTAGTTGTTTTTACAATTCCCATATTCGTCATATTTGTATTCACCGCTTTTCCAACCTACAACGAACATGAGAATATTGCTCATAGTGCCATCACCACAAAGGTCATACACCAAACAGGCATTCTGAGGAAAAAGGTGGCAACCGATCTTGGTTCCGTGGTTTCAACGACCAATGAAGCATGGGATGCCGAAACGGGTGAAGTACTATTGACCAAAACGGTAAACGAGTTCGATGACAGCTACTACAACTTTGATTTTCCTGCCTATTGGAGCTATGACCAAATGGGACAGGCGACCAAGAATTTGGGGAACAAGGGAATGCTCATACCTCTTGGAGATTATTTTACCATACCAAATGCAAGGAAATACCTTACGGAAGGGGATGAGATCTTGGCGTCCTATGGTATGGATAATGAAGAACGACTGTGGGTGGTTGAGTTCAATGAATCGGAAACTGGGGTATTGTTGATGAATGAAAAGGGAGTAGTCATCAATAGGAGTGCGATAACCATAGACGAAAATATAAAGTTCAAGGTGATGCGTTCTGGATATCGCAATCTACAACAAGCCAAGATGGGATCCATAACCATGATGAAAAATCCATTGAAGGATAACAATGGAGAATGGGTGAATCAGATTACAAGTCAAAGCTTCTACCAACCAGAAGGAGGTAGCGCATCAAATCATCTTCGCATTGTAAATGCCAGTGCTGTGGCATATGACGATTTTTGGAATTGTCCTTGTGAGAATGGATTGGAAAGCATTCCGTTTGCGACCCCGGATTCGGAGGAATTGGCAAATCTCAGCATTGAAGAATATGGGTTCAATCCTTATCTGTACAACGTAAATGGAGATTGGAAGGCAAAGAAATCGTATGCATACCTAACGGAAAGAATTGGTGTGACCCAAGGAGAGGACACCAAGAAAAATACACGTAGAGAAGGATATTTCAAGGCGTTCACACCATATTATACCTTGACGTCGAATAACAAGTGGGAACCACATGAACAAGCATTGGATGCTTGGACCTTTGCCAGTGAGGTAACCCAATATAGTCCATTTGGAGTGGAAATAGAGAACAAGGATGCATTGAACCGTTTTTCGTCTGCTCAATACGGATACAACCACACTTTGCCTACGGCAGTGACTTCAAATAGCAAATACCGATACATGGGAGCAGATAACTTTGAAGACTATGGCTTTTTGAATACGGATCAAGGGCATTATAGCTTTAAGGAATTGACCAAAGACGATGGAGACAAAGGAATAGAAGTTTCTACTACTCGATCGCATACAGGGAATACCAGTTTGTTGGTCCCTCAGAACAATGAAGCTGGCTTGACGACACAGCTGCAAGCTGAGGTGAAGCCGAATGACGACTTTGATGGAGATGGCTGGCCAAATGATCAAGACAATTGCATTTATGTGCCCAATAATCAATTGGATTATGATGAAGATGGGATAGGTGACAAATGTGATGACAAGGCTGAGCCGCTAATAACAGATGTAGAGTTTTCTAGACAACTTCGTGGTTGGAGAAAACAAGCAACATTTACCGTTCAAGGAACTCCAAATACAGAGGTGTATTGCGTAGTCACTCCTCAAAGCTATGGAAACAAGGGAGCGAATGTATTTGTAAATGGGGATTGGTTCTATATGGCAAATAAAACCATTCCATTGCAATTGGGACCAACTGGGCGTGCTTTTGTTCAATTTGAAGTAAGAGCAAATTCAGGAAGGAAGCATTGGTTCCACACACATCCTAATTATACGGCAGTGGACATTAGAGTACTCAATCGATCGGGGGTACCAGTTTCTAACAGTCCAGTTGTTAAGTTAGATCCGGTTGGATATAGAAACGCAGGAAGTGGAACACATCCAAATCCAAAACTCCTATTTTAATATTAAAAACAACATATAAATGAAAATAGCATTTAATCATATCGTACTCGCATTTCTTTTTGTCCTAGCTATTGAGGGGTATGCCAATGAAGTAACATTGCGTGATTTGAATCAGGTGTCTTGTGGGGTTTCCGAAGCAGAAAAACAAGCTTTGTTAGATTTGTACAATGCAACAAACGGGGCTAATTGGAAAAACACAGTCGAAAATAATAAACCATGGAACGAAGATATTCCAGTATGTGATTGGTATGGAATTACTGTGAACAACGGAAGATTGGTTTCCATATGGTTGGATAATAACAATCTATCAGGAAGTATACCAGCTACTATCAATCAATTTACCGACTTGCAGACTCTTAATTTTAATTTTAATGAATTATTTGGGGAAATTCCCCCTGAATTGGGAAGTTTGGTCAATTTGTCTATTTTGAGTTTGGCTTCAAATCAGTTGTCGGGTAATATACCCTCAGAATTGGGAAGCCTTATAAAATTAAAAAGATTGATCTTACAGAATAATCAATTGTCTGGTACATTGCCTAATGAAATCGAGAATTTAACAAAAATTGAATATTTATACATATTCAACAATCAGAACATAAGAGGCAAGGTGCCTTCAGGGATTAAGAATTTTACTTTGTTTAAATCCTTTAGAATTCAAAATAACAGTTTTGTCTTTTTGGATATTGAAGAAGATCATAATGCAATTGATGCCATTATACAATCTCATAATAATACTACCGGTTCCCAATTTGTATATTCTCCACAAGCAAAGGTTGACCAGTCTGAAGTATTATCTGTTGCACCAGGTCAATCTATAACATTGACAAGTACAGCATTGACAAGCAATAACAACAGTTACCAATGGTATAAGACGGTAAATGGAGTAGCAACGGCAATTGCAGGAGCCACTTCCAAGGAGTTTACGATAAGCAATGTTACCAACGAAGATGTCGGAATCTATCACTTCTTGGCAACAAACAGTATCGTTACTGGTTTGACGTTGGAACGCAATCCGATAACCTTGACGGTAGATTCTTGCGGTGCCTCCGAAGCAGAAAAACAAGCTTTGATAGAATTATACAATGCTACCAATGGACCAAATTGGACAAACAATACCAATTGGTTGACGAATGCACCAGTATGCGATTGGTATGGAATTACTGTAGTTGATGGAAAAGTTGAAAAACTAATTTTGGAGAACAACAATCTTACAGGAGTAGTACCAACTGATATAGACGGTTTAATTAATCTGAAACAGTTGTTTTTGCAAAGAAATAATCTTTCAGGTACAATACCATCTGAAATTGGGAATTTGATCAATCTAGAATATCTGTCTTTATACAGTAATGATTTTTCTGGGGAAGTACCATTGAAAATGGGTGAATTAATTAATCTAGAGAATTTATACTTATATGAAAACAACCTTTCAGGAGCGATACCATCTGAAATAGGTGGTGCAATTAGTCTGATCGATTTAAGAATGTATGATAATAATCTTTCAGAGGGAATACCATCCACGATAGGGAACTTAGTTAACCTTAAGAGATTGTTTTTACATGATAATGACCTTACAGGAGGCATACCATCACAGATTGGAAATCTAATCAACCTAGAACAGTTGTACCTATACGAAAACGATCTTTCGGGAGTGATACCAAGTGAAATAGGAGGAGGAGTTAGCTTGAAGGAATTAAGGTTGAACGATAATAATTTTACAGGAGCAATACCGTCTGAGATTGGGAATTTGATTAATCTAACGCATTTAGTCTTGGATAGCAATGACTTTACTGGAGTGATACCATCTACAATTGGAAACTTGATTAATCTTACCCATTTATTCGCAAAAGAAAATAACCTTACAGGAGCAATGCCATCCGAGATTGGAAATCTAATTAAGTTGAAATCTTTAATGTTAAACAATAATGATTTTACTGGGGAGATACCGTCTACGATCGGAAACTTGATTAACCTGAATAGGCTGTCCATATATGAAAACAATCTTTCGGGAGAGTTACCGTCTACGATTGGAAATCTAACTAGTTTACAATATCTATATTCATCTAATAACAATTTGATTGGAACAATACCATCGGAAATTGCTAATTTGAGTTTCTTGAAATATTTGGATCTGGGGTATAATAAACTCAGTGGTAATATCTCTTTGACGATTTCATCCATGAATAGTTTGGTGCAATTTATTTTTGGAGGGAACGCTTTTGTTTTCAGTGATTTTGAGTCCAAGCATATAAGTTATTCCCAGGTTGTCAATTATGGGTATGCTCCCCAAGCCAAAGTCGATTTAGAGGAAACCAAGAATGTAGCTGTAGGAGAATCCATCACATTTACAAGTACGGCATTGACAAGCAATAACAATAGTTACCAATGGTATAAGATGGTAAATGGTATGGCAACGGCAATTTCAGGAGCAACCTCCAAGGATTTCACCATAAGTAATGCAACCAATGCAGATGCTGGAGTCTATCACTTTTTGGCAACCAATGACATAGTTACTGGTTTGACGTTGGAGCGCAATCCGATAACCTTGACATTGGAAGAAGATTCTTGTGGAGTTTCCGATATTCAAAAGCAAGCATTGTTGGATCTGTACAATGCCACGAATGGTCCAAATTGGAAAAATACCGTAGAAAACAACAAGCCTTGGACTGCAAACATTCCAGTATGTGATTGGTATGGAGTTACGGTCTCGAATGGAAACGTCATTAAAATAGACCTTAACAATAACAACCTAACCGGTCATTTGCCGGCAACACTCTCCAATTTGGGGAGTATGGAATGGCTTGTACTCTATCGCAACAAGTTGACAGGGAGCATCCCTACAGAATTGGGAGGGTTGAGCAATTTGAGAAGCCTTTCTCTTGGTAACAACCAATTGACGGGAAATATCCCTATGGAGTTGGGAAATTTGACCAATTTGTCAACATTGAGTTTGTCAACAAATCAATTGTCCGGTAGCATTCCTACGGAGTTGTCGAATTTGACAAGTCTATTGACTTTGGATTTGGTAGTCAATCAGTTGACAGGAAATATCCCTGAGGAATTTGGAGGACTGAGCAATTTGAGAAACTTGTCGCTTTCCAACAATCAATTGAGTGGCAACATTCCAACGGAATTGGGAAACTTGTCTAATTTGAGGATAATGAGCTTGGGAGGGAATCAATTGAGTGGCAACATTCCTTCGTCCATAGGAGGTTTGAGTTTGTTGCAACAGTTATTGCTGGGGAGCAATGTATTGGAAGGAGAAATTCCTGAAGAGTTGGGTGATTTGAGTAATTTGAAAACCTTTTGGTTGAACAATAACAATTTAAATGGGAATATTCCTTCTTCCTTTGGAAACCTGATGGCTTTACAACAATTGACATTGAATGACAACGAACTGGAAGGGGAAATTCCAACAGCATTGGAAAACCTATCCAATTTGAAAGTCGTTTGGTTGAGTGGTAACAATTTCAAAGGAAAATTTCCATCATTGTTGAATAGCATTGGTGCATTTCAGCAATTGAGATTTCACAACAATGCTTTCGTTTTCAGTGATTTTGAATTAGAACATGTGGCCTATTCCGGGATTTCTGCTTATAGTTACGCCCCCCAAGCAAAAGTGGACGACATTGAAACCGTGTCGGTAGGATCTGGTCAATCCATTACATTGACAAGCATGGCATTGACTAGTGACAACAATAATTACCAATGGTACAAGAGGGTAAATGGGACAACGACAGCAATAGTCAATGGAACTTCAAAGGATTTGACTATAGGCAATGCCTCCGAAGCAGATGCTGGTGAGTACTATTTTTTGGCAACCAATGACATCGTAACCGGATTGACGCTGGAACGTAACCCCATCACTTTGATGGTAGATGTAATAGACAATGCCTTTTGCTTGAGTGCTTTGTCCGTTGAATACCCAGTGGTGGGGGATTTGGTTCCACAAGGCGACAACATAGAATGGTATCTGGAAGAAACAGGTGGTGTTGCATTGGTAAAAGATGTATTTATTTCTCCGGAAGCCGAAAGCCCTGGAGGGAAGGTATATTGGTGGGATGATGTGAATGATGCATTGAATGTTCGTACGGCATTGACCGTTACTGTAAGTGCAAACGTACCACAAGTGGATCCTTTTCAGGTATTCTCAGAAGGACTTCAAGCTACGGTAGGAGATTTGCAAGCAGAAGGCGGATCCATTCAATGGTATTTGGAACCTATGGGAGGTGTTCCATTGGATTCAAATGACTTATTGGAAAATGAACATTATTATGCTCAAATGGGAGAGTCACCATGTAGGTCACAAGTAGAAGTATTCATTGGTACACCCTTGCCAGAAGGAGATGGTTACCAACTGGTGTGTGAGGGAGCTACTCTCGAAGATTTGAACGGTGTGTTCGAATTGGAAGAAGGAGCAACCATCGTTTGGTATGCAGTGGAAGAAGGAGGGACTAGTTTGAGTTTTTCAACATTATTGGTCAATGGAGAAACCTATTACGCAGTTCAGGTAGATGCTTATGGATTTGAAAGTGAAGAACGAAAATCGGTGATTGTAAACTTGAGTTCAGTTTTTCCACCTTTCGTTCTTAATACGGAACAAACCTTTTATGTCAATCAACCCCATACCATTGCAAACTTGTTGGCCATTGGTCATGAGATTCGTTGGTACGATCAAGAAACCGGAGGAACCATATATGCAGAATCCGAAGAGTTGGAGAATGGGCAAATCTATTATGCAGAACAAACGTTGAATGGTTGCAAGAGCATGCGACAAGGTGTGTTGGTTAGAATATTGGACGAAGAGGCCCCAACTTTGTTTGGATGCGAGAAATTCAAGCCAAAGACTGGAGATCGCTATGTAATCAATGCTTGGGTGAGGGAACAAGGAGTAAATCCAATAAATCCGGATACTCGCCCATTTAACGGTAGTGAAGAAAGTGAATTGTTCGTGGATTTGTTGAATCACTTGAAGGAAAGGGTTCTCAGTTCGGAATCAGATATTTACAATATTCCAAATGATGAATACATCCCTTACAGTGCAACGGAGAATTTTGATTTCAATGCGTTGTTGGCTTATGTGAAGGATACGGAGATAGATGAGCGAAAGTTGATCATATATGACTTTGAAGTGGAAAAGGATAATTACGGTCGTGTCATCGGGTTTTCATTTGCATTGAATAGGAGCAGAACAAGTACGTTTACATACAAATCTCCTAGAGTGAGAAAGAACACAGGAGGAATTGCCATTCTGGATTACCGTTACCCAATTAGAGATAACTTCGACAATCTTACATTGGAATTCAAAGACGTGAAGGTGGAAAATGGACAGTTCAAGATCATTTCGGATTTCAGCATGCAAAATGCAGGGGCATATTCGACGACATTGACCAACATAGCTGATTCCGATTCAGGAAACTCGGGAATACATTCCGAAGTGACATTCTATGATTACGAGGAAATATCGAATTATCAACCAATAACCTATGCCAATGCAATGATGGAGATTGTATATCAGGATGAAAATGAGCAAACAATGCAATCCGAGTCACTTCAGTTTGTCCCTAAAGGTTCGGTAATAGAAGGGTGGCAACAGGTTTCAGGTTCGTTTATTATACCTATAGATGCCTATCAAATGACCTTGTCACTTAAAAATACGGCTTCGGACATCAACGTGTATTTCGATGATCTTCGTTTCCATCCCTACGACAGCAATATGAAGACTTTTGTCTACGACCCGATAACGCAACGTCTCATGTCCGAATTGGATGAGAACAATTATGCAACTTTCTATGAGTATGATGAAGAAGGTGGTTTGGTAAGAGTTAAAAAAGAGACGGAGCGAGGCGTGTTTACCATTCAGGAAACCAGGTCAGGGAATGCAAAGTCAGCCAATTAGAGCGTGCAATAGCAAAAGGACAATTTAGAAAAAAATAAAAAAGACAAGAATTATGACAACTTTAATTCGGTTTGTAATCATGACCATTCTATTGATCTTGGGAATCAAGACCAGTAAGGCACAGACAAAAGAGGCCATTGTGGCTTTGGAGAAACTTCAGGAAAGTTATACGAAGGAAACCAACTATGATCTGGAGATGACTTATACGATGTATAGAGGATTTGCAGGTAACGAGATTACAGAGCAATATGCAGGAACTCTATATAAAAAGGGTGATGTCTTTCAGATGAAGGCAATGAATATGGAAGCATTGCAATTTCCTGAAGGGCAACTCCGAATCGATCATAAATCCAAGACAATCTATTACTCGTCATTGGCGGATAAAATAGACAACCCGGCTGACATTTCGCAAATATTGCAGTTTTATAAACCAGTATCGCTGAAAACGAAGGAAGGCGTAAATATAATAGAGATGGATTTAAAGAATAGACAAATACCTTTGCCTTTCCAAAAAGTCATATTGCATGTCCATGGAGAAAAGAACACTCTTTTGAAGCAAGAATTGTTCTTTGCCAAAAAAATGCCTTTCGCAACCGATTCAGGAGAACAGGAATATGACTCTGCCCGAATGGAAATCGAATTCTTGGAAGCCCATTCTAAAGGAGTGGACAACCGTAAAGGTTTTTTCCATTATATAATTCAAAAAGGGACTATCATGACATTGTCCAATACTTATAAGGAATACACATTAATCAATCAAACCAAATCATAATTTTCAGATTCATCATGTACAAAACAAGAAAACATTTTTATAGATACATCTTAGGAGTTGTAATTGGTATGATGTCTTTTGCTGTTCAAGCACAGGAAGAGCAGGTATTCACCCCTTCGGAAATAGAACAAGCACAACAAGCGGGAAGTACGGTTGATCATGTGAGTCCATTGTTGGCAACTTCTTCTTCGGTGGATCAGGAGCCCCATGCCTATGTGGATTTGGAGATTTTGCCGGATATGGAGCCTCATGCCACGTATCGTTTTTCGATTACGTTGGAAATAACTGGGGTATTGGGAGATGGAAGCCTCGCTACGAATGTTCATACACAAAAATTAACGGTAAAGAACAATAGACTAGCAGGAGCAGGAAACAAGATAGACAAGCAACGTTATGTCATGGAAGGCGCATATGGAGCCAACGTTAGAATCGTGAAATATAGATTCAAGGATTTGGATGCAGGGACAGAGGTCGTAAAGAATGGAACCGTACCAGCAAACATACGATTGACCATTGGTCATGACAAGGAACGTTGTGAGGCGTTATCGTCCACAGTTCCAGAGATAGAGGCTAACCCAGACATGGAGGCTAACTATGATGGAAAGGAACTGCTTTTTGATTGGAATCACATCGATGGAGCCAAGTCATACGACTTGGAATGGACTTGGGTGGACAACTATGGAGAAGAAGTAACTCCATTGACTAAGAATGAAGTCTATTTTTCCGAAAGGAAATTCCAACGCAATAGCACTCGAGTTAGAGTGAGTGAAAACAATTATGCCATCCCTTTGGTTTTTGGTAGAGGGTATTTGATCTATCGTGTTCGCGCCGTGGGACGTTTTATGGAAGATGTAACGAAGGAAAAGTTTGGTGCCTGGAGTAGTGGGCCAACGAACAAGATAACTGTGGAAAATTGGCCGAACGTGTTTGAAATCACCCAAGACCATGAACAAGGCAAGAATTGGCAATTTCAAGCCTCTTATGCCGAGGAAGGTAAAAAGAAGGAAGTAGTGAGCTATTTTGATGGTAGTTTGCGGAACCGTCAAACCGTTACCACCTTGAACACGGATGTGAATACGGTTGTTGGAGAGGTAATATACGATGCGCAAGGGCGTCCAGCAGTGGAGGTGTTGCCTGTGCCAGTAAATGATAAGCAATTAAGATACTATTCCAATTTCAACAACAATGTGGAAGGGGATTCTTTCAGTTATTTGGATTTTGACAAGAATGCTCAAAATATCGTGGATCAACCTTCCAATGACAAGGTCATGGGAATAGAATCAGGGGCTTCTCGATATTATTCTTCTGAAAATTCACTTTCCGATCCATTTAGAGATAGATTGCCAAGTGCAGAAGGGTTTCCAATGTCACAAATAGAATATACCCCAGACAATACAGGGCGTATTCGTAGAAAGAGTGGAGTAGGACCTACACACCAGTTGGGCTCAGGTCATGAAATGGAGTACTACTATGGTATTCCTGAGCAAAAGGAGCTAAATCGTTTGTTTGGTTACTCCGTAGGTAATTTTAGGCATTACAAGAAGAACATGGTGTTGGATCCCAATCGACAATTGAGCATCAGTTATCTGGATCCCCAAGGGCGTACCATTGCAACTGCCTTGGCAGGGTATTCTCCAGAACATTTGATGGGATTGGAGGATGAGAAGGATGAGAGCGGATTGCACAAGGAAATTCGTAGTGACCTGTTGGGAAAGGTACGTCGTACCGACATCGATACGAATGAAGATACCAACATTCTGGGAACGACCAGAGAATTGGGCAACCTTCAAGATCAATTGTCCTATTCTTCCGTAAAGACAGCAGTACTTGACGAAACTAGAAGGTTTACATACGATTTGTCTCATGACGATCCTTATTTTACAATGGGTTGCGTCGATGACGAATCCTATCCGTTGGCCTATGACTTATCCATGGATGTCTTGGATGATGAAGCTAATAGTTTGATGCCTGTTTCCGTGGAAAACACCAAAATAGTCTTGAACGGGCAGCAAGGGAACACGTTTACCTTGGATACGCTTGAGATTCCCGTAAAGAGAGGAGCCTTTACCATAACCAAGAAGTTGATGGTGGATTCGGAAGCTTTGAAAGCCTACGTGGATGATTATATTTCCCGTTTGCAAGACCCCAACGACCCATGTTATGTGGAACCACAAAGCATATCGCCTTCCCCTTTGTTCTTGGACGACTGCTTCAGTAGTTGCGAGGAATGCGAACAAAGTTTGTTGGGGGAACATGCTACGGCAGATGAAGCCAGACAAGCTTACGTGGATAGGCAGATGGAAACCTACGAACAAGAACAGCTGGATTTGTTGACGGCTACCGAAATACAGCAATTGGAAGATGCCATGAAAACACAGTGGGACCAAGCATTGCAAGCCTGCAATGCACCTTGTTCCGATGGTAGCGTTGGAGAGGAAGAAATTCCAAGTGCAGTCAGTTGTCAATCTCAAAAGAGTCAATTGTTGCAAGATGTGAGTCCTTTGGGACAGTATGGTACAGGAAGCATTGGATCGACCAAGACAATTCTCAATGTATTCAATGAGGACAATCGCCTGTTGAGCACCAAAGTAGGAGAGGAACTCCACAATAGTTGGAGAAATCCCAGACATGAGACTTATGATCTACAACCGTCTTCTCAAACCAATTTGTACACACAAGGGCATTATTACAACAGAGATGGTACCATTAGTTACATCGCCATACAAAAGGAAGTCACTTTGGACGATGATGGAGAAGAAGTCATAACCTACGTACCTTCCATTTTGGAAGACAGTCCAATCAAAGAAGATTCTGGAAATTCGGAACTAGTACTCGTGGAACCTCAATATTTGGAGGATGCATCTCTTTTCATTCATCCGGACAATTGGCAAGACAGTTGGGCAAACTCCTTGTTGGTATACCATCCTGAGTATAAGTATCTACTTTACAGTGAGAAGGTATGTGAATTGACGGAGTCCCGACAAGGTAGTACGGATGCCTATTTCAATCCGGATGGCTATGATAACTATTTGAAATCCATAAACACGTTCAGTGAAGCAGTAAGTCTAGGATTGCTGTCTTCGGATGGAAAGACACTTTCCAATCAAGATCCATATTTTACAAATAGTCTACCTGACGGCTTTGAAACCAATGCGCTTTATAGTGCCAGAAAAGCCATAGTGCAAGAGGCATTGATATTTAACTACGATGGATCTGAAGTGTCCTTAATGGCTTCTGTGTACAAGACTATTGTTTGCAATACCTTGCAAGAGTGTAGTGTTCCAGCTGGGGCTTCTGCAGTGTATTCAGCCATTCAAGGGCTATCTGAAAACAAGCAAAATCAATTTTGGAATTCTTACAAGGCCAACTATCTAGGGCTCAAACAAAGAATCCTATCCACCTTCATGGATGCCTATGCATTGAAGAATGGCTTTTACAATGGTTGCATTGGAACATCGAAGAAAGCGGTAGTCCTTGTGGCTCGCATAGACACATACAACAATGGGGCAAAGGCAGCTTTGCAGTCATACCTCAATGGGGCGACGGATGCGCTTTGCGAATATGAAATGGCAGGAGCATACGAGGACAAGCAAAAGCGATTCCAACCTACGGACACCTATCACAATTCAGGTTCAACGCCAGAGGAGATATACAATGACATTGCCGAGCAGGTAAACTATGAATATTACATGAATACGGGAATCTGTCCGTTGGCTAGGGATTTGGAATTGTATTGGGATGGCTTCTTTGCAGACATCAATCTACAGAACAAAAAACCTGGAGGATCACATACCTATTTAGGACAATACTTTACAATAGATTTGTTCGAGGAATTTGGAGGTGCTTATCCAGCATCGCAAGCTGTTACCATAACAGGAACTGGAAGTGGTAGTATGCATATACAGCAATTTACGGCGGGAGCGTCTTTGGATAAAGGAAACTTGACATTGGTCTTGCCATCAACGTTTTCAAAGAATTGGAATACCTATGGTGACAATTGGACCATCACGCGTATAAGTAACCTTCATGGCGAATACAATGCGGCAACGAAAAAGTTTGAATACCAAGTGTTGGCAGCCATAGATGAAGATGGAACATACAAGGAAATAGTTCTTGAAGGTACTACTGAAGCTCGTATTTCCGATTGTAGCGTAAATGTCCCAAATGGAATAGGAGAATATTTGGGAGCAGGCAACACATGGGATGAGTCGGGGGATTGCAACAAGGAAACCTATTTTTCCAAGGCAATGGTGACCTTGCTCAACGAGCTGGCTGTCTTGGGGCAAATCAATGCGAGTTCCTATGACATCACCCAATTGTACAGCGATAGTTATTTGTCTGAATACTATGGTACGGCAACGACGGTATTATGGGGATCTCAAGGAAATGGAAACTATACCTTGACCATAGACGGAGAATTGAGGATGCAATGGAATTTGGATCGTCCTATCTGGGATAATGCAACCATTACAGACGTTGGTTTTGGGTTGATGGAAAACCCGAATAATGCCATAGTGGGACAAACGGTACAGGTTACTTGGCATGCGAACATAGAAGGATCTGGAATAACCAAAGTCAGTGCGACCGGCACGGCTACGGAAAATGAAGAACGAATACTCAACTTTTTATGTTGTGGTGACATCAATGATTATTTGACGGACCCTGATGAAGTTTGCATAGACGATTCGTTGGAGGAACGTTTTGGAGAGGACATGGCTAATTTGATGAATGCTTTGATTGTTAGAGGAAAAGGAACTACGGATAACCTTTTCAAACCAACTCTCCTGAACGAATACCCAGAGTATACTACATTTTTGCAGGAATTTTTTACAGCCAATAGTGGGTTTTTCTGCTCTCATCCAGGTGGAGGGTTCTGCGATGCCAAAGTTGATTTCTCTAATTTGGATAATGTGTATGCTACTTTTGGAGACGAGTACGGAGGAGGGTATAGTTTTCAGTTTGAAATTCGTCTTTCCGATATTCATACAATAAAGTTTGATATTATTGCTGATATCAGTGATTTTGCCAATGGCAATGTCGTTGACATAAAGAATGATTTCAATGCTTCTTCCAGTTCTTTCAAAAAATTTAAATTTTATTATAGGGATGCAAATGACGATGTCGTTTTAAAGAATGTTAATATCGAGCAATTCCAACATAGTGATACTAAAATAATCCCGAGAAGATACTATCTTTCCCTTGCTTGTGATTTATTAGAATACTATGAGAATTTTCCGTTTCAGCCTAATCCTGAAAACATGGGGAATGAAGACATAGATGTATGCCCTGATAATGCCTTGTTGGAAAATCAATTTGAAGAAGTTGTCAAAGACATATTCAACGCTCAATTGGAAGCAAAACGCTCAGGAACGATAGCTCCAGATTCAGTTTATGATGAATTGTTTTTTGGTTCTTTTCAACTTAGTGAAAGAATCAAAATAGCATTGGAACCACAATATCAGGCACATAATCCACCGTTGGATTATGATGATGCTTTTTCTGGCTATTTCAAAAGAATAAAGGGAGATCCTACAAAAGTAGGGCTTATGTATACTTTTTGGCATCATTATATTAGTTTTACTGCCAGTTATAGCCCCAATACTTTTGGGACAGGTTATCCATATAATGGAAAGACTCTGATTTATCTAATTTTTGAAGAAGATTTTTATGATGTGGAAGAAATTCTGGATTTAATGATCTTGAGTTCTACCGAAGCCAATAACTCTACAGTTTCAGGAATGATGTATTGTTCGATACGGTACAGGAATCTAGATGGAGAAACCCGATTGGCAAAAAACGTCTTGATGATATTGGATCGTAAGGAACAAATCGATGGTGTGTCGTATGGTGTTGATTTTACTTTGTGTGATCTATTGGCAGTCGATTTAAGTTCAATGACCAACACATCGGTTGCAAGTAGTGGCAATAAGTCATATTTAGAAACAAGAGAAAGTGAAAATGAAGTCAGAACACAAAGCATTCAAACCTATGAACTTAATGATATTGCCCAAACGGCTTTTGTGTCTAGATTAAACGAATCCTGTGCCGAACCTTGTTTGCCACAACTATTGGAACCAGTAAGTTGCACGGATGCCTATGTGGAGTTCACCGATATTCTTGCGAGTATTGGAGATGAAGAACAAACCTATGATGAAGAGACGTTTTGCAAGTATCAATTGGGTTACTTGGTGGAGGATTATCAATATTATTTACAGAGGTTGGGAGTGACCAATACCTTGTCGTTGTCCTATATGACCATTGCAGATTTTGGGGCAACGGACTTCAACTATGGTTATGATGGCATGCAGAGCGTCATAGATGCCTACAAGGTTCATACGAATTCCACTCCAGTGAATGAGCGAAAATCCTGGAGGGCCTTTACCGCAAGTCACTTGATTAAGCTACAAGCAACTGGAGCTTGTATCTCCATCCCCAATGGATTTCCTGTGGATTTCAGCGACATCGTCATTCCAGAACCGGAATATTCCACATGTGAGGAACTCACAAGAAGCATCTACGCCAGTTATGTCAAGGATACCTATGAAGCGTACTTGGATGGACAACGAGAAATCTTTGTAAACGCTTATGTGAAACAAGCCATGGAAGATGTGGTAGAGCATTTCGACATGCAGTATTTCGACAAGGAATACCAGTATACGTTGTATTACTACGATCAGGCAGGAAATTTGATTCAGACCGTACCGCCACAAGGTGTCAATCGTTTTGACGAGGACGAGTTGGAAGCAAATGATGGCAGTGGATCGTTAAACGATAAGATAAACAATCATCGCAAGGAGAATGTCTCAACGGAGAACCCTATGTTGTTGCCAAACCACGAGTTGCAAACCCGTTACGAATACAATGCCTTGAACCAATTGGTATGGCAATCCACACCAGATGGGGGGATCACCCGATTCGCCTATGACCTTTTGGGCCGTATCATTGCTTCTCAAAATGCCAAGCAATTGGAGAGGGATACCTTTAGCTATACACGGTATGATGGACTGGGACGCATCGAAGAAGCAGGTGAGTTGGTACCAAGCATTGCCATTGCCATAGACGAGGCCACAGGAATTCTTATGAATGCAACGACCCAGATGAGGGTAGGAATGGAGAACTTTCCAGATGCCATTTCCGAGGTGCAAAATGAGGTGACACGTACCCAATACACAAAACCGGTGAGTTATGCCGCCGATATCTTCCAGACCATAGATACAATGGATGAAACTGTGGAAAGACGTTCTCGAAACAGAGTTACTGCCATTTATCATTACGATGTCGTAGATGCTGGCACATTGACGAGGGACTATGAAAATGCAATGTATTACAATTACGACATTCATGGCAATGTAAAGGAGTTGGTGCAACACAATCGCATGTTGGCAATGTCTCAGGACATTCCATTTTCGGGAACAAAGAGCATCCAATACGAATACGACCTCATTAGTGGTAACGTTCATAAAGTGTATTACCAAAAAGGAAAGATGGATCAGTTCATCCATAGGTATGCCTACGATGCCGACAATCGCATTGTAAACGTGGAAACATCCAGTGATGGACATATTTGGGAAAAGGATGCCCAATACGCATACTTTGCCCATGGACCTTTGGCGCGTACCGTCTTGGGAGATCAAGAAGTACAAGGTGTTGACTATGCCTATACGTTGCAAGGTTGGTTGAAGGGAGTAAACTCCGATGGACTGAATCCTAAAGAAGATCTAGGGAAAGACAAGGGAGAACAAACTGCAAAGGATGCCTATGGCTATACCTTGGGGTATTATGATGGTGATTATCAATCGGTAGGGAACATCAATGCCTTTGTCAATACAAATACGGCAACCCAAAACCCCAGAAATCTCTACAATGGTAACATCAAAC
The DNA here is from genome assembly GCA_947496215.1 of uncultured Bizionia sp. GTDB lineage: Bacteria > Bacteroidota > Bacteroidia > Flavobacteriales > Flavobacteriaceae > JAHDHI01. The sequence continues at coordinate 71,045 of CANMCF010000003.1, read as the reverse complement.
AGATGACTACCAGTTTGGTGGACATTGACGAAGCACCCATAGGCATTCAAATGAATCACTATCAATACGATCAATTGAATCGCATCAAAGGGATGCAAGGCTATGGCATCGCCAATTCAGGAAGCAGTGAAAACCATACGAGCTCCTATGCCTATGATCGCAATGGAAACTTGAAGGCACTGGAACGTGTTACTTTGGATGGCAATGGAGATCAAAAGGAAATGGACGATCTAAGTTACCATTACAATCCAAGCAGCAACCAATTGAACTATGTGGACGATACGGTGAACAAAAACCTATTTGATGTCGATTTGGACGATCAAAAGGAAGACAATTACATATACGATGCCATAGGCCAGTTGAAAAGCGACAAGAAGGAAAGAATAACCAACATAGATTGGCGTGTAGATGGAAAGGTTCGTGAGATTACGAAGAAGAGCGGCAAGCGAATTCGATTCGAGTATGACGGCTTGGGGAATCGCATTGCCAAGAAGGTATTAAGACCAGAAAAGGAAGAAAAGACAACGGTATACGTTCGAGACGCCCAAGGTAATGTCCTTGCAGTTTACAAGACCAACGAATCCGATCCAGAAAGCATTTCCGACCAAAAGAAAGTGACCTTGATAGAGCATCAAATCTATGGCAGCAGCCGATTGGGAGTGGAAGAGAAAAGAGTTGAAATGCCGCTGGAGGAAACTACTGAGGCAAATTCTTATGAAACTGTAGAAAATGAGACTAGTGCTTTTGGATGGGATGATGTAGAAGAGTTGGATGCCGGAGGCATATTGTTCCCAGGTGAAGAGAACATGTATGTAGGGCTCTATGATTTTGCGCCAGGTAGTTACCGAATCAAATTCAACTACCTTGAAAGCCAAGGGGCAGGGACTCGATTTGCGATTAGTACCGATGGTGATTTCAACGAAGACTCCCCCAAATTGGTGGATCACGTTCTTGAAAATGGATCGAATAGCATTGCGTTTGACATAGAAGGAGACTTTACCACGACAAGTTTGGCCTTTTATGGTGCAGCTTCCATAGAAGCTGAGGTTACTGGTTTCGTTTTGGAAAAGAAACAAGAAATGGCACCTCAAGTGGTATCCAGAACCACTGGAGACAAACGTTACGAGCTAAGCAACCATTTGGGGAACGTATTGAGCGTGGTAAGTGACCGCAAGTTGATCAAAGAAGAGTTGACGGCAGGTACGGAGATCTTGAATACATTCGACTTTTCGGGATGGGAAAGTATCAATGACGACAACAACTGGAATCGCTATGGACAGTCCCAAGCAAATACGGAAGCAGGGAATTTGGAGATGACGGTAGACGATTACAACGAAGGCGTCTCGTATGTCTTGCTTACGGAAGAAGGCAAGGAATACACAATTAGTTACGATTTGGATTTGATGTCTTCTCCAGAAATACGTGTGGAAGTGGATTTCTTTGGTGTGGTGCACAGCAACAAGGTGGACAATACGTCGGGTAGGCATAGCATAACGTTTACTGCAGGCGGTGTGATAGCCAACATCATATGGGTGCGCAACCGTGAGAGTGATGAGGTAACGGAGGCATTTGCCTTGGACAATGTCACGATAATGACTCCAGATGTCAATAATACAATTGTTTCTACTAACTTTGTACCAGACGTTCTTTCATATAATGATTATTACCCGTTTGGGATGTTAATGCCGAATAGGCACGGTAGTACGGATTCTTATAGATACGGGTTTAACGGAAAGGAAAAAGATGATGAAGTAAAAGGAGAGGGGAATAGTTATAATTTTGGAGCTAGATTTTATGACAATAGAATTGGTAGATTTTTATCAAATGATCCGAAAGAGAGAATGTATCCTCAACAATCTACATACGTTTATGGAGCAAATAGTGTAATAGCTCTTATAGATGAGAATGGAGAAGGGCCTGTTTTTCCTTCTGAAAATGGAGCTAAAGCAATTGCAAAAGATTTGAATAATATATTTAAAGATAAATATAAAATAGATTATGATGCATTTAGTGTAAAAAAGACTGTAATACAAGTTGAAAAAACAAGGCGTATAAAACAACCATGGTACAAGCCTGATACTTATGAAACATATTATGAAGAAAAGACAGTTTATGTTCTTGAAACCAATAAAAAATTTGATTGGAAGGATTCTGATAAAGGAGCTCCTGTTAAGTACGCATCACGTATATATGATGCTATTAATATGGAACATCAAATAGAAACAATTCATGGAGATAAATTAGCCTATGGTGGAAAATTTTATAAAGTTCGTGATGGTCACGGAGGTGGAGTGACTGAAAGCAATTCTAAGGTTATAGTTTCAAGTAAGAATAAAAGTTATGGTGAACGTGGAACTAAAGGAACTTCAAAAGTACCATTAATTGATGGTAAAAGAATAGGTTTTAATAAAGGTGGAGTTGCTCTCCATGAATGGTTATATCATGCAATGGGTATTATATATGATGACCCTAATGATTCAAAAGATGAGCCTGCTAATCATATGAGAAAGTATTTTAATATGCGTACAGGAAGTGATCATTTAAATGCTATTAAACCTTATAAAATTCCTGCAGAAGAACAGAAAAAACTTGATGAAGAAAAAAAGAAGACAGGGGATGGTTCTTAAAAAAAAAGCTAGCTCGCCCCGCTCCCGCTAGTTTGTAACTAGTGGCGGTTACTAGTAAGTAGATGTAATTATTAAATAAAAATCCCCGCTAGCGCTTGTCTGTGACGAGTGAGGTCACGAGTATACAAACATAATTTGTTGACTTAGATACTTAGAAGTAAGGAATCGGTTGCATTTGCGATTAAAACATTTAATAAAGCATTGGTTGGTAAAAGTTTTAGGAAACTTTATGAGGTGAACTAAAAGAAAGACAAGAAGCAATTAAGAGTAGTTTCTAAAAAGACAAATAAATATAATAAAAAGAGCCGGAGATAAAGGAATAGAAGTTCAGAGACTAATCATAATAGTCGAAAAAATGGATTAAGACAATGATTGAATTTTTAAAGGGAGGGAAGACATTAAATGACATTCATATGGGAATGAGTATGGATAATGTGTATGATGTGCTTGGAGAGCCTGATAAAGTCGTTGGGAATAAAGAAGGCGGATATATTTACTACAAAGAGTATAGATATGGCTATGATGTAAGTGGAAACATTTCAGAAATGTCAATTGAATTTGCATACTTGGAAGGCATATACGAATTCAAGGATTTGAGAAGTGAAAGATATGGAGACGTTATTTTTGAATCCTTTTCAATAGGAACAAAAACGGAAATTCATAAATTCATAGGTTTTTTGAATTATTTGAAGTTGGAATGGAAGGCCAACAGTGATATGGATAGAGATTACCTTATCCTGAAATTGAGACCAGGACCTTTTGTCTTGTTTGATTTACAAGACGGCACACCCTTTAGGATATCCATAATGAAAGGTTGTCAAGATATGTAATGCCATATAGAGCTAATATGTCAGAGTCAGACGAGTGCCGTTTCGAGTATACAATGAATAAATTAAGAAAGCCTTTACAGAAATGTAAAGGTTTTCTAGTTTTAATAGCTTTTAGCTAATAGCGGCAAAAAGTGAAATATTTCTGGACAAGACAGACTTACTAATATTTTTTATAAATTAAATTAGTGTTTTCTTTTCCTTCTTCGCTTTCTTTTAGAAGGAGTATTAAAACGCTGTTGTTTTCGTTTAGCGAATAATCTTCTAAGAAAATTTTCATCAATATAATCTCGACATTCTAATCTTTCCAATACAGCGGGAGATGTTTTAGTGAATTTAGCATTGGTAATGGAGTTGAATTTTTCTTGCTTATTCATTTTCTGCATTAATAATGCAAAAATGGGCAATGCAGAATGTGCACCTTGACCATATTTAGTAGATTTAAAACCAATATTATGATTATCAACTCCTACCCAAGTTCCAACAATCAGTTTTGGTGTAATCCCCATAAACCAACCATCTTTATTGTTTTGTGTTGTTCCAGTCTTTCCTGCAATATCATTCTTCAATTTATATTTGCTCCTAAGTCTAATAGCTGTACCTCCATTAACAGTTTCCTTCATGTACTCTATCATGGTTTGCCTAGTGGTCTCAGAAAAAACCTTTTGAATTGACTTTTTAAGCGTAAAATCTTCTAAAACGTTACCAGTTTTATCAGTGATTTTTGTTATTAAAAAGGGGTCTGATGGTTTACTATTATTTACAAAGCAAGAATATACTTTAGCTAATTCCAATAAAGACAATTCCGCCGTTCCTAAAGCCATTGATGGTACTTGCGGAATATTAGATCTTATACCCATTTTTTGAGCCATTTTTGTTGTTCTTTTTATTCCTGTCTCTTCTAAAACTTTTACAGCACACGTATTAATAGACCTACTTAAAGCTGTTTTCATAGAATATCGCTTATCGGGATCTACGTTTGAAGAATTTTTTGGAGCCCAATTCTCTAAATTTTTATAAGTAATCACTTTTGCAGGAATGTACTCGCAAGGATGCATTCCGTTTTCTAAAGCTGCGGCATAAACAATAGGTTTGAAAGTTGACCCTACTTGACGTTTACTTTGGCTAACATGATCATATTTGAAAAACTCAAAATCTATCCCACCAACCCAAGATTTTACACCGCCATTGGTAGGCTCTAGGGCAATCATCCCTACATTTAAAAACTTTAAATGATTCTTAATACTATCTATTACAGTTCCTTTTACTAGTTTGTAGCCCCTCCAATCAAATAATTTTAAATTACGATGTACTTTTAAAGAATCATATATTTCTTTCTTGGAATAGCCTTTTTTCTTTAATGAATTAAACGTATTTGTCTTCTCCAACTCGCTTGCAATTAAATCCTTATTTAGCCATGGTGCATTTTTGCCATGCTCGTTTTCGAAAGTCTTTTGTAAAACGGCCATATGTTCTTTTATTGCATCTTCAGCAAGTAGCTGCATATCATAATTTAAAGTGGTATGAACTTTCAAGCCACTAGTATAAGGGTTATAGTTTTCTCCGTTCTCGTCTTTATTTTTATTGCACCATTCTTGTAATTTTTTTTGAACCTGTGCTCTAAAATATGGAGCTATTCCTTTATCAGGACTATAGTCTTTATAACTAAGCGTTAGGGGTTTTTCTTTTTCAATTGCCAATTGTTCATCATCAAGGTAGCCATACTTATTCATTTGAGACAAAACCACATTTCGTCTTGTTCTACTTTTCTTGGGATAGAGTCTAGGGTTATAAGAATGCGTCGCTTTTAACATAGCTACTATTGTCGCGCTTTCTATTATAGATAAGTCTTTAGTTTTTTTATTAAAAAATTTTTTAGCAGTACTTTCAATCCCAAATGTATTATCACTGAAAGGAACAATATTTAAATACTGGAGTAAGATGTCTTCTTTAGAATATATTTTTTCAATACGTTTTGCTATTATGCCTTCTCGCATTTTATGTACAATAATACCTAGTTTACCTAATCGTTTTCTTGGATAAATATTTTTAACTAATTGTTGAGAAATAGTACTTCCTCCACCAGATGAATTGTTTCTTAATAAAATAGATTTAAAAAATACACGAATTAAACTATTGTAATCAATGCCTTCGTGCTCAAAAAAGCGAACATCTTCTGTAGCTATTAAAGCGTTTATTAAATGTTTTGGTACTTTATCATAGGTTATAGGCTGCCTATCATCAATATAAAATTTGCCAATTAATTTACCGTCGTCAGAAAGCACTTCTGTAGCACTTGAAAACTTTATTTCTGTAATTTCTTCTTTGGAAGGAATTTCTCCCCAGAAACCAAAGTATACGCTTAGAAAAAGAAGTAATAGTATCCCTGTAATAGCACTAATGCCATATAAAAGGAATTTTTTTAAATAGGAATTAGTAATTATATTTTTAACTTTTTTAAACATCTATAATTGGTATAGATAGATAACTTAGTTTTTAGTGTAATAGTATCAAATGATATTTTTAATGGTGTTAATATATTCAAAACTAAAAACTAGAACTTAATAGTTCTGGTTTTTTAGTTAAAGGCATAGTGTTTTTTTTGTTGCTAATCTGAGTTCCTTCGCTGGCACTCGATTCAATAAAGAGTAATGGCTAGCGTTCATTTTTAACGATTGCAAGGTTTGAGTAGGAATAAAGTCATTCAAGAGCTATGAAAAACAATTTCCGTTAGCTTGTTACTAGTGAAAACTCCAAGGAATAAAAGGTTTCTACATATGGTAAATTAGCACTTTTCATATTTATTTTAAAATTTTAAAACTAGATGTCAAGCAGAATCATCTGTCTTTGAATAGGAGAAAAAGCATAATTCAAAAACGAATATGAAATTATCGCTAGCATATATGAAATCCATCTTTTAAAAAAAGTACAAACCTATTTTATTTGTGACTTAACAAATACACTTTTACTTCAATAAGGTTTAAATGACTTATAAATTCAAAAGAACAAAAAATGTGTCAAAAAAATATAATTCTATGAGACTATTAGTATTCAGTTTTATTCTTGCAAGTATCTCGTTAACTGCACAAAATTTTCCCGGCGGAGTCACTGGAGCAGAAGTTTGGTATATAGGGGATTGGGGCGATGTAGATACTGGAGTTTATGAAAACTCAGCCCAAACCGATATTGCCATTGCCCCGATGGAAGGTTTACATGAAAAGGATTTATTTAACTTTAATCCTTCCATATATTCAAAAGAAGGCATTATGACTTATGTGGCGCCTTTGGAAAACTCCACAGGAAGAAATGTCTTTTTTGTGGGAGAACCTGTTGCCACAAATAAAGCTTTTTCACATATCGCAAGTGATTGGGAATCATCATCTCTTGTATTTAAAAATCCGATAATTAGAAATTTTTTCAATTTCAATACAACAAATCTATCTGCGAATGAGATAGCTGTGGATTATAACAGCAATGAGAATGCACATATTAATTTTTACCATACCAGTCATTATAATGTAGATAAGAAATTTAAATCTTATGGACAGGAAGGGGAAACCGCCTTTCATATAGGTAAAACAACAGAAATTAACCTTGGGGAAGAGATAGAAGATGAAGATTTTGTAGGTAGTTTTCCTGAGTTTATCTCTTTTCCAAGAGAGTTAAGTAGAAATGAAAGAAATAGAGTAGACAGTTATCTAGCTTTAAAATATGGAATAACCTTATCTGGTAATACGTCTTATTTAAATTCAAAGAATCTCATATTTTGGGATGCATCCAATAATAATATCTTTTCTAATCGCATTTTTGGCTTTGGAAGAGATAATATTTCAGGCTTGAACCAATTACAGAGCGAAAGTACACATTATAAAGAGCATTTGGTAGCAGCAGTAGATGAGATTCTTACTAATAATATGGACAAGCAAGATGTCACTACAATTCGCAACAATCATTTTTTAATGTTTGGCGATAATGGTTTGGGGACAACTTTTATAAATGAAAATGATGACCAAGTTAAATTTTGGCCAAAAATATGGTTGGCACAGCGAACAGGTGAGCTTACAGATACTTACCCCATTCATTTTAAGTTGCATTTATCTAGCTATGCAATACAATATCTTGAAGATAATCCAGAACAGAAACTCTGGCTTATGAAAGATAAGCATATTGGAAATGACGAAGTTTCCGATTTCAACAATGATTATGTAGAATACTATTCAGGAGACATTAATCTAGAAGATGGCATAGCTGTTTTTAAAGACATCTTTTTTGACTCTGATAAAAGTGTATACGATCAATTCACATTTGGAGCTGGGCCAGAAATGATTGTACAAGCTCAACTATCAGGCTGTAATGGAGATACTATTCAGGCCACTATTAATATAATAGGAGGAAACCCTACATACAATATTACAGTTAATTCTACACAAGGAACCTTTACAGCAAATACAAATGACACATCCTATATCCTTGATGTAGAAAATAATATCACTTATACTGTTACCGTAGAGGATGCAGATGGTATAATTACAGAAATAGAATTTACTACAGCCGCATGGGATTTTACATTGGATTTGGGACCAGATCAATCTTTTAGTGGATTTACACAAAGTATACCATTGGATGCTGGACAAGATATTACAGATCCCGAAGCCACTTACGCTTGGTATAGAGATAATGTATTACTTCCAGAAACAAATAGTACACTTACAGTTACAGAGCTAGGAATCTACAAAGCAGAAGTAACAAGTGGTGACAGGGCATGTGTTGTAGAAGATGAAATAGAAATTGGCCCCAGAAGTATTATAGTAGATGTAGAAGTGATGGAAGGATGTGATGAGTTACATAATACTCTAGCCATATCAGTTACAGGAGGTGTACCTCCAATAGATATAACATTGTCAGGAGCAAACGGTACTGTAAATTATGTTTATAATAACTACTATAATAATAATGAAACCTATACCATTACCGATATCGATTATGGTATCTATACTGTAACAGTAGAAGACGAATCTGGAGACTCGGTAACCGATACAATAAGTTTTACCGAACCAGCAGGTGGATTAGGATTAGATATATATACCAGTTTAGAAGCTTACTGTGATGGAGGCACAACCTGTGTAAATTATGCCAATCCACAACTTCCCGTTTTTAGTTACACATTTGGTAGTTCTATCATAATTGATGCATCAAGTGGAGTGAGTAATCCAAATATTACTTACCAATGGTATAAAGATGATATTCCATACTTTAACAGTAATGGTCCAATAATAACGATAGATTGTATTAATGCAAGTAAAGAAAAAGACAAGTTTACGGTAGTTGCTACAGACCCAATTACAAACTGTACCCAAAGCCAATCTTTTGCTCCAGACTTTACATGTCCAGAAAATGGCAATAACCTTATTGCGGGCAATCCACAACAAGGAAGTCAAGAAGAAAGCATACTTGATTCCAAGGTAATGTTGGACACCAAAGTGTACCCTAATCCAGCTGAAGCCAATACGACTTTTACTTATAAGGTATTCTCCACTGAAAAGTTTGAAGGGATTGTGAAACTCTTTACGATTGGAGGAGCTCAACTGTATGAAAAACAAATCGATGGAGCTTCAAACTATAAAGTCCCTTTCAATTTGAAAACATCTGGGGCCTACATAATAATAACAACTACAACTAATGGTACGGTAGCAACAGACCGTGTAATCATCAAATAAATATAACAGCCATGTCTATCTCTATAAATAACACGACAATAAATAAATGTATCCATATAAGTTTTATACTAATTATATGTTTGATAAATGTTTGTTCATTAAATGCCGTAAATGATAAAACCATAAACAGTAGGTCTTTGGAGGAAATAGAACCAGGACTACCATTGGTCGATGACCCAAAATATTGTTTTGAAGAACATTACAATACTGTAATCAAAGCCATCGAAAAAAAAGGAATCATAGGTAAAGATTCGGATACGGATAAAGAAAATGCCAAAGACAACTTTTTTACAATAACACTTCCAGACTACTATACATCGAAAGAATACGATGTGAAATTGACCTATAACCTATATGGGGTTAAAGGTGCCAACCATACTACAAAAAGCATCAATGGGGAGACGGCTTATGGTGGGCAACTGGTACAAGTGAATGATACCTGGAATAAAGTTGAGGAATTCATAGCACCCCAATCTTTGAAAACAGGTGAAAATGAAATATTCTTTACCAGACGAAAAGATGAGAATTATCGCTATGAAATAGAAGATGTGAGCGTTACCTTAATTAAAAAGAGAGCAAACTCTGTTTTCTTGACTGAAAATACCCTGAAAAATCACAATGGTAAGATTCAAGTAATAGGGTATGCTTCAGAAGGTATAGAAAGTGTAGCGATTTTAGGAGAAACGATACAAGTTGAAAATGGAATTTTCGAACATTTTTTAGATGAATTCCCTGAAACAGAGGAACAACTAACACTTTCGTTTTCTACTGTTGAAGGAGAAATAATAGATAAAAAAATCCCTGTTGCATACATACCGGCTGATGCAACTTACGAATTCATTTCCAAGAAAAATGGAGATGCTGTTTCAATAAAACTATTGGATACAGATGAAACGTATAATTTTCACGCACTACAGATTGAAACACCTGATAAGGATATTTTAGAAAAAGAAGCAACATTGCTTTTGGAAGGCCTGCAATTTAAAGATGTGATTCCATTGAATATGGATGTAGATCCACTTACATCAGGGAAATATCTAGGTTATGGGTTGCAATTGAAGAATCAAAAAACACAAGGGCAGCTAAAAGTGCATCTTGGTTACGACCTTAGCAAGATCCCTAGTGGTTATGGCCCCAAGGATGTTAGGACGTTTGCATACAATAGAATTAAAAGAGAATGGGAAGTTCTTGTTGTAGATAGCTTGGATGTTAAAAACAATGTCGTCATTTCCAAATACAGTGGAGATACAGATTATGTAAATGGTGTGATTAAAGTACCAGAAATGGCAGAAACATCTAGTTTTACACCTACGATGATTGCAGATATGGAGTATGCCAATCCAGCTGCGGGGATTGTAAACATAGCGCCTCCAAGTGCCAATAATACAGGAACGGTATCTACTGGTTTTCCTATAAAACTCCCAACAGGAAGAAATGGAATGCAACCTAACTTAAATGTTACATACAATAGTGAAGGTGGCAATGGCTGGATGGGATTAGGATGGAATCTTCAACTACCAGCAATTACTTTGGATACCCGTTGGGGAGTGCCTCGTTTTGATGAGGCGTACGAAACTGAAATATATCAATTAAACGGGGAACAATTGGTGTTGAAAGTAGGTAGTGAATACACTTCGCCACATCGCTATTCGGGGGATATAACCCGAAGTAACAATAGAGAATTTTATTTGCGAAAAGAAGGCAGTTATTTAAAAATTGTCCGCTCTGGTTCATCCCCGTCAAATTATAGTTGGGTGGTTACCGACAAATTGGGTAATAAAAGTTATTATGGTGAAGATAATAGTAGTGTTATAAAAGATGAGTCAATAAATGCTAATATTACCCATTGGGCATTAAGCAAAACAGTAGATCCATTTGGCAATGAAGTATGGTATTCTTATGAAAAAGCAAATACAACAATCAATGGTGTTTCTTTACAATATTTCTACCCTAATTCTATTCAATATACAATGAAGGGGACCTCAAACCCCAATTATTACCAAGTAGATTTTACTAGAGAAGATGCTAATCGTGAAGATATAAATTTAAGTGCAAGAACAGGTGTATTGATGACAACAAACCATGAGTTATTGTCGGAAATAAATATTAAGTATAGTAATAATGGTGTATTTGAAGCTATTAGAAGTTATCAGTTTGACTATGTGGATTCTGTATTCAAGAAAAAACAACTCTCAAAAATATCTGAATACGATGCTGCTGGTTTGCTATTTTATTCTAATTCGATGGAATATTATAACGATACTGAGGATAATAATGGAGGAATAGTATCTTCTAGTGATGTTGTTTATGACAGTGATGAGCCTAATACCTCATTAGTCGGTTTAATATATGGTATTGCTCCAGATAATTTAGAACTTCCATTAGGTTCTGTTTTGGGAACAAGTACAACAAGTGGATTTTCTGCAGGATTAAGAGTGGGGCTTGGTTTAGGTCCAGACGTAACAAAAGTAAATAACTCTATAGGAGGCTCTTACAACTATAGCCAAAATAAGGAGAAATCAAAAATCAGCTTTTTAGATATTAATGGCGATGGACTGCCAGACAAGGTATATAAAGAAGAAGGTGATTTAAAATATATGCCTAATGAAGGTGTTGAAGATGGAGAAGGAAGATTTGGAGGTCCTATAACTATTTCAGGAATTTCTGGTCTTGATGAAACCAAAACAAGAACTCATGGTTTTGGTTGGGACGCTAATGTAGGTGTAATAGGTGTGGGTAAAAGCCAAACTAATACCAAAACAAGAACCGATGGCTATTTTGTAGACTTCAATGGCGATGGCTTACCAGATATGGTTAAAGATGGTACAGTGAAATTCAATCTAGCAAAATCAAACTCAACATCTACAGGAATAGAATTCGATACCGGAGCAGACCAAACAGAAAACCCTATTGTGGGAGGAGGTCAGTTAGATCCTAATATAATTAATAATATACAATCAGAACTAGAAAGCTTAAATGAGCTTAGAGCAAATCATCCTCAGTTTGATCATGTACAATTGTGGAAAGCACCATACACAGGTACAATTACTATTTTAGGTGAAGCACAGTTAGTGATTAAAAATAATTGCGAAAATGTGGCTGAGGAAAATACATTTAGGTTGACAATAGAGCAGGCGTCTGCTAACCAAACAGAAGGTGTAACGACTATTTTGCCTGATAGTGAAAAAGAACTAACAGTACAAAACCAAACAGAAACCTATAATTTAACCAATGTCTCCGTACAAAAAGGAGATGTATTGTTCTTTCGTACACATAATGTAGGCTATGGTTGTGGTGGAACAGTAAGCTGGAACCCAGTAGTAGGTTACCCTAATGGTAGTGGCGTTATCGGAAATGCCAAAGACGAGAATGAGCATACAATATATAGATTCGATGCAGAGGAAAATTTTATTATGAACAACGGAGGTGGTTGGACTCCAAATGCAGAAGATGTTACCGCAAGTATAGCATTTAATTTAGATGATGACTCTTATGGTGTACATCAGTTTTCAGACGATGTTAGATTTAATGTAGAGAAGATAACATATAAGCATATACAGATTGGTGATAATGCAGGGGATATTATAGAAGAAGAAACAGAGTCTCAAGTATGGACTTATACTTATAAGTCAGAATCACAAAATGAGATTATAGAATCCTCACCAATGCCAAGTGGTTTTACCAATGTACAAGACCAATATGCTACAGGTGGTCAATATAGCTATTCGTATAGATTTTATGTAGACAGTGACTCTAACGTAAAATGGAGCGATATACGATGGAAACCACAAATTGCAGGTAATGATTCTGGAACACAGTACCCAGCTGTTAGTTATGAAATATACGAAGATGTCATTAACCAAGACTTTTATTGGGTAAATGCCAACACATTCGTACAACCTATTATTGATGTGGAGATACCTGGAGATGAAGACAAGCCATTACTGACTATTACTCATGATCTTTTCAATCAAGAGGATTACTATCCGTTGATTGGCTCGTTGGAAGACGAAGCCTTCCCAATAGAAATACAATGGGTGGTCAAACAAAAAATAGGCGCAGAAGCCAGAACACTACATAAAAACAGTTTTTATTTACATAAAGAAGATTGTGGTGCTGTTTTAAACTGCAATGAGTTTAGAGATGCTTCCGGTAACATTATTGACCCTGCTGCACAAGATTATGACGAGGAATTGTCTTCATTTAACCTTACAAAGGCAGAGGTTCAAGAGCTAAAAAACAATGCCGGGATTGTATATTCTGCATTTTATATAAACAATAAGGCCTTTGGAATAGGCAATACAGCAAATGGTTATGTCCAATTGCATGAAGACGAAGCAGCTAACTATACATACCCTTCAAAAATTATTAGAAAACCTTTTATAGCAAAAGACCCTACATTTATAGGGACAACTTACCGTGGTTGGATACCGTTTTTATACAATGGAGGGGTTCAAGTGTCATATACTGAAGAAGGAGAAGTTGTCCTTGACAGTAATGGACAAGCTGTTGTTTCAAATAATTTTGCTGGTGAAATTGATATGGGCGTATTTAATCCAAATTTAACTCAAGAAGAGATAGATGATATTGATGACCAATTAGAGACAGATACCTCTGATGATGTAGATATAAATGCAACAGTAGCACGATACATTACCTATGGGCAAAAAAATGATCTTAACTGCTACACAAATGGTGCTATTTTTAACAAACCAATAGACTTGGATACAATAGACCCAGACAGTTTTAACGAAAGCAATGTTATTTATGGGTATAATGAAAACAATGAATTAGTCTCCTCTTTAGGCCGTTTTGGAGAAGCCAATTTATACGATTTATATATAGACCCTAGTACAGGAAATCAAAACTTTATAGGATTGGAATTAATATCAAAATCTGTAGGTAAAGCCAAAACATTAAAGGTAACACTTCCTTTAGATAATGAAGGTGATTCTAGTGCTGGAGGTTCTGGAACAAATAGTGAAGGTCATTCAAAAACATTAAACCAGTATTTAGACTTAAATGGAGATCGTTATCCGGACATTGTAACAGAAGGTACTATACAATTTACAAATATGGATGGTTCCTTGTCAGATAAGACTTTAAACAACGATTTTACCTCGGGCGGTAAAAATAAAGATGTTACCTCAGGTGTAAATATAGCTGGAATGTCCCCAAATTCGTCAGAATCTGATGATAATAGTAAAACAAAAACCAGTATTAACTCTGGAATAAACACTGGGCAAGGCAAAGCATACGATACCAGACAATGGGTAGATATCAATGGAGACGGCTTACCAGATAAAGTAACCATAGGCTCCAGTAGTATAAAAGTAAGATTAAATAGAGGCTATCATAGCTTTAGTGACGAAATTGTTTGGGGAAGTGGTTACACAAATTTAAAAACCAGCACACGTACTAATGATAGTAATGGTATAGGTCTTGGCGGTGACATAGATGGACTAGCAGAGAATACCAGTGCTTCTTTTGCTTTTGGTTTTGGAGCAGGAAATAGTACGGCAAATAGCAATGCAGCCTTAATAGATGTTAATGGCGATGGTTTGCCAGATCTTGTAATGCAAACAAGTGGAATATTTATATTTTACTTAAATACAGGAACTAGCTTTACTTCATCTGCACAGTATTTATATCTTGGAAATCAGATAGACGAAAACTATTCCTTGACAGGAAATGTGTATGGTTCTTTTACATATGGGTTTTTCTTTACAATTTTTGGCATTCAAATTAAAACAACATTTACACCTACAGCAGGATTAAATGCAGGTGTCAACGAAAAAAGAATTGTTGTACAAGATATCAATGGCGATGGATTTCCAGACATCATTGAAAAAGGAGATGATAACACAAGTGTTACAGCACATATGAATAGCTTGAAAAAAACACATAAATTGAAAAGTGTGAAAAATGCCTTGGGAGGGAACTGGACAGTAGATTATACAAGAGAAGGTAATACCTTTGACATGCCACAAAGTCAGTGGGTGTTAAATAGAATTGAAACACATGATGGCTTTACGGCAGATGAAGGTTTTGGTACAAATGAAACATTGACAACTGTAAGTTACTCAGCACCATATCAAGACCGTAGAGAGCGAGAATTTATAGGGTTTGCAAATATACAGGTACAAGAAAAAGACCCTTCTAATGAAAGTACATTCCGTACCTTGTCTCAAAGTTATCATACGGGAAATATTTATTTAAAAGGGGCAATGCATTCGTCAGCAACATTTGCAGGGGGAGAACCATTAAGTAGTTCTTCTACAACCTATAATATTATGAATCCAGATGCGCCAGAAACTAATTTATATCCTACAAATGGCTATTTGCAATCAGGTTTAGATGATGCATTGTTAGATAAGTCACGATTATTTGTAGCGCCTGTAAGAACAGTTGCAACAACCCATGAAGGTATTACCGAATCTCTAGATTCAGAACAGCATTTTATTGAATATGATGAATACGGGAACTTACTTACCTATGAAAGTTTAGGCGATACCTACACACCAGCAGCACCAACCGATGCCTATAAAACCGAAATAGAGTATTACCCAAGTATAACAGGAGTGAGTAACAGCGTCGGATTTGCTAAAAACATAAAAGTATTACGTGAAAATGATGGTGCATTATTACGTGAGCGTTCATCTACCTATTATAAGAATAAGCCAAGTAGTGTATCAACAAAACTTAATGAGACACAAACAAGTACGGTTAATTTAGAATATGATGATTACGGTAATCTTATAGAAGCAACATCACCAGGAGGCTTTAAAACCTTTATAACTTATGATGATAAAGTGCGTAATTATCCAGTAACTGTTTCAAATAGTTATAATGAAACCGCAACAACAGACTATGATTATGCCTTTGGAGTCCCAAAATTGGTTACAGATGTTAATGGACAAGAAATGCGTACCCGTATAGATAATAGAGGGAGATTGGTAGAAGTTACAGCGCCTAACGAAATGGAAACTGTCAATGGCTGGACATTGCGTATGCAATACCAAGGTGAAGATGCAGTACCAACTGCTTTTAACGGGAGCAATTATGTTGTGCCAGCACAAGGAAGCTTTAGTTGGGATACTGCTGCGAGCCAAACGGAAAGTAATGCCAAGCACCATGCGGTAATGCGTCATTACGTAGAAGATGCGCACCAAAACCAGCTCCTTACCGTAAGTTTGATGGATGGTATGGGTAAGGCCATTCAACTTAAAAAAACAGTGTATGCAAATAGCAATGCAAGCACGCCATTGCGTTGGCTTATTAATGGTAAGGAAGAAAGAGATGTGTTTGGACGAGTATTGAAAAACTATTTGCCGACAACAAGTACAGGTTATCCTCAAGACCCTAACAATTTGAGTGTTACAGTATTTGGTTATGAATCAGGCACATATCCAAGTACTATAGACCCAACCATAATGGAATACGATGCCAAAGACAGGGTGGTAAGTATTAACCAACCAGGGCCAACTGAACCAGGAGAGAATGAATTGGCAATAATCGAGTATGGTATAGAAGATGGTATGTTTAAAACAAGCTCCATAAACGAGTTGAACCAAACCATGGATACGTATACCGATGTAAAAGGGAGGCAGCGTAAAACCATTCAAAATGGAGAATTGACGACCGAGTTCCATTATAATGCCATAGGTGAAAAAACACGCGTAAAAAATCATCAAGGGTATGAAACGTTCTATGTTTACGATATGGCAGGACGTCGCTTGAGCGAGAAGCATCCAGACAGAGGGCTTTGTCTATACACTTATGATACCTCAGGGAATTTGGTGAGCAAACAAACTTCTAATTTGATATCCGGAGGACAGCAATCTACCATTAATTATATCTATGATGATTACAAGCGCCGATTGACAGAAATAACGTATCCTTTAAATTCAGAAAACAATGTGACCTATACTTATGGCACTTCAAACAGTCTAGAAGCAAAAGCAGTAAATGCAGTAGGGCGGTTGTTCATGCAAACCGATGCTACAGGAGTACAAGGTTTTGGGTACGATAGACTAGGGAATTTGACAACGCACCTTAGAGGAGTAGCTGCAGCAGGAAAACAAACCTTCTGGTTTAATACCAAATGGAAATACGATAGCCATAACCGTATAAAGGAAATTATCTATCCAGACAACGAAACCGTAACCTATAATTATAACCAAGGTGGTAATTTGGATAACATATATCGTACCATCAGTAGTTTTGAAAAAGGAGACATTGTTACAAAAATAAAATATAACGATTTAGGAGAACGCACATCCATAGAATACGGTAACGGTACCATAACAGAATATACCTACGATGATAGAAGACGATTAAATGATTTAAAACACCAGTTCACAGGTTTTGAAGTAACCAATAGATATACTTATGATGCTTTAAACAATGTTAAAAGCCTTACAACGCAAAACCCTAATAATTCCTTGTCGACTTCAGGACAATTGGGCGGGCCTATTCAACACAATTGTACATACGATGATTATAACCGTTTGGTACACGCAGATGGAAGGTACACTGGACCTAATGATTACGATTCGTCATTGTTGGCACAAGAATATAATTTGGATATGACTTATGACTTGGCGCATAACATCCTAAGTAAAACACAAACCCATGTACAAGGCGCAGTCTCTAACCATAGTAACCCAATTGCTACCCCAGAAACGATGACGAAAACCAATTACCATTTAGCCTATAATAACTATGCTACAGGAAATCAAGTGGTACAAAACCAAAGTGAGAGTTTTGGATACGTACAACCACATGCACCACGAGAAATCATAGAAACACCAGATGCTACAACTATGGATGCTACAGATCCACGTTATAAGAAGAAACGTATGGAATACGATGCCAATGGTAACCAAACCGTAATCAAACAAGTTGTTTTCGAAGGTGAACAAGGTGCTGCAACAGATGGTATCGTAGAACAAAAAGAGATCACACTACATAGAAACCTATGGGATGAAGAAAACAGATTGCGAGCCGTGGATACCAACCCAGAAGAATCTGGTGCACACCCTATAGCAATATATACTTACGATGCATCGGGAGAGCGTACCGTACGTTACGTGCCAGGTAGGGTAGACGTTAAAAGCAATGCAAATGGTGTCTCGTTAAACGAGCGTGATGAAACCATGTTGTATCCAAGTGCAATGCTAACGGCCAAGGCACAAGGCGCTCCTGCAAACCCGGACAATAAAGGGATAGCAAGTTATACCAAACACTATTATATGGGGAGTGAACGTGTGCATAGCACTTTAGGGACTGCAACTAATTTAGGCTTGTTCCCTAGTAGTATGGATAACGTATTTCCTTCTATACGTACACTTGCCAATGCCAGTGTTCAAGAATCCACATCGGGTGTTTTAACGACCTATATGGCATTGAACCAAAACGTGAGCTTGCCAACACCCATCATTGAAGGCGAACTCACACGATACGCACATGATAAAACCAAGTATAATGCCTATTGGTACCATAGTGACCATTTAGGAAGTTCTTCCTATATAACGAACTTAAAAGGCGTAGTGTCTCAGCATATGGAATATTTACCGTACGGCGAGTTGTTGGTAGACGAGCATAAAAATAGCTATAACACCCCATATAAATTCAATGCAAAGGAGTTAGACCAAGAAACCGGTAACTATTGCTATGGTGCAAGATATTATAACCCTAAGTTTAGTATATGGTTAGGTGTAGACCCGTTAGCAGAGCAAATGCCAGAATGGTCTAGTTATAATTATACGTTTAGTAACCCTGTAAAGTATACGGATCCTACTGGAATGGCTCCAGAGATGAGAGATGATTGGGTTAGTAAAGATGGAGGAGAAAGCTTTTATTGGGATTCTAATATTACAAACGAAGAACAAGCTTTAGAAGCAGGTTTAACATATGGAGGTAAAACAGTGGGAGAAACTATTAAAAAAATGAATGGTTGGAATATATTTAAAGACCCTCCTCTATTTGATTACAAAAGCTATTACGATGCTCCTGTGAAAGCTGCGTTATATGAATCATTGTGTTTACATAATGAAGCTTATGAAGCTTATAAAACAAAGCGAGATAAATTATTTGCAGATAGAGATCCTAGTTACAGTGATTATGTTCATAACACAGATGAATATCCTTTTTCAGAAACTATCGATTTAAGTTTTGCTAATCAATTCCCTCTAGGGAAAACAAATGTCAGTTATGACACGAAGATAGTTCTTAAAGGAAAATTGATTGATGTTAAAATCAGAGTTCAAAGGGTTAATAAGGAAGACAGAAAAGCTAACATTTTCACTACAATGGATATGCCACCTAATGGAGATATGGGAGGCATGCATGATAATCATAATAAAGGAAATTGGTATCAATATAGATTAGGGAGAGCCGTGACTATTAAAGTGATTTTTGGATTAAAAAATGAACAGGCATGGAGAGGTTCATTAAATTAATAGTGATTAATCTAGATATTAACTCTCCAGCTAGTTTGTAACTAGTGGAGGTAAGAGTAAGCAAAAACAAAAAACCTTTGCAGAAGTAAAGGTTTTTTGTTTTTATGGGATTGGGTAGGTGTTATAAACAGCTAGCGTTCGTCTGTGACTGAGTAAGCATAGCAAAGAGAATAAGACAAAAGCTTTTACAGAGATGTAGAAGCTTTTTATATTTTAATACGATCCTCTTGCCTCCGGATTATGAATCTTCGATTTGAATTATGAAGGTGTTGATTATAAGTGCTTGGTCAAGGCTAGTGTTTGCAAAAACCTATATTTTGTTGCATTCTGATACATTGAAACATACTTCTAAGTACTGGACTTCTATTGCTAGTCCAACTATGGTCCCAATTGGAAATCAACAACAAAAATGCATTAGATTTAACTTTAAGTCAAAGTTCACAATGATATATGAACTTTGATTCAATAGACTGATTTATATCATAATTCATGGCAGGTCAATTCTTTATTTTTGATAAGGAATCTAAAATTTAAATATGTTTTATGGCAGGCAATCCTAAAAGATCGAGAGCTTTTTATCAAAACTTGGGGAAACTATTCTATGCCATTGCAGTTGCAGATGGCAATGTCGATGAGATTGAAGAAAATGCTTTAAAGAAAATGGTTATGGAACATTGGATACCTGTTGATGATTCTTACCCGGTACTTGATGTTTTTAATTGGTTGAACACAGACCAAGAGTACAATGCCGAGGATTGTTTTAATAGTTTTGTCCTATTCAAAAATGAAAACGAACACTTGTTCACGCAAGAAACAAAGCGATTAATTTTAAGAACGGCAAATGCCATTGCTTCAAGCTTTTCAAGAAAGAACAAATCTGAGCTCATATTGTTGGCAAAGTTGAGTATTGAATTTAATAGATGACATTGTAACCAAAACCAAGTAAAGTGAGTACGCATATAAAAGCAAAAAAAGGAGAAATTGCAGAAACAGTTTTATTGCCTGGAGACCCACTGCGCGCAAAATGGATTGCAGAAACCTTTTTGGAAAACGCATTCTGTTATAATGATGTTCGAGGTATGCTTGGGTTTACTGGAACCTACAATGGGAAGCGTGTTTCTGTTCAAGGTTCGGGAATGGGCATTCCATCGGCATTGATCTACTGTCATGAATTGATTAACGATTATGGTGTCAAAAATTTAATTCGTGTTGGCTCTGCTGGTTCGTATCAAAAAGATGTTAAGATTAGAGATATCGTCATTGCCATGGCTGCATCTTCAACGTCGGGTATTAATAATTCAAGATTTATCAATGCAGATTATTCTCCAACTGCCAATTTTGAATTGTTCATGAAAGCAGTAGCCTATGCCAAAGAACAACATATCCCCATTAAAGCAGGAAATGTATTGTCTGCAGACGAATTCTATGAAGATGATTTCGATTCGTATAAAAAATGGGCAGAGTTTGGTGTACTATGTGTTGAGATGGAAGCGGCTGGCTTATATACCATAGCAGCAAAGTTCAATGTTAGGGCTTTGGCTATTTTAACCATTTCTGACTCTCTGGTGACTAAAGAAAGGACCACTGCAGAAGAGCGTGAAAGCACTTTTAACCAAATGATGGAAATAGCATTGAGTACTTTGTGAAAATATCTTTTTCATAGATGATCAATATCATTTTATAAAGCAATATTTCGGGATACTTTTATCATAATAATCTAAATATAATTTTTATTATGAAAAAAACAGTTGTTTTACTTGTCACGTTCATTCTAATGTCATTTTGGGGTATTTCACAAGAGATTGGCCAATTGGATTACATTTCGCCTTTCAATGATGGTGTTTCAGCTATTAAGAAGGGGAGTCAATGGGCTTTTATAAATACTGAAGGCTCTATGATCATTGACTTTAGGGACGATCTAGTGGCCACGAAATCGAAACAGGGCACTTATCCTGTCTTTAGTGATGGTAGGTGTTTGATTACTCAAAAAAAAGATGGTATTCCTTACTACGGTTATATTGATATGTCTGGGAAAACGGTGATCACACCTCGGTTTTTGAATGCCATCAACTTTAACAATGGATCAGCCATTGCGTTAGAATTGGTTAAAGTAGATCTTGGCAAAAATGAAATATTGAACAAGGAAGTGGTAAAATACAAATATTTTGAAGTACTCATAGATGCTAAAGGTGAGATTGAAAATTACTTGACCGAAGCCGTTTACATAGGTTTGACACCATCTAATTTTGTCAAGGCACCAATTGTTACTTCAAGATTTATTTCAGAGGAGTTGATAGCCATAAAGACAAAAAACAAGAATTGGAGTATAAGAAAAATAGATTAATACGAAATGAGAATTTTTGCTACAATAGCTCTATTTGGCCTTTTGTTTTTAAAATGTTCAACAAGAGAAGACAAAATACTCCCAGAAGTTAGGACATTAACAGAATCTGTATATTCTTCGGCAACCATACAACCAGATAGCTTGTATGAAATATATGCCAGTGTCAGCGGAATTTTAGATGATATTTTTGTTGAGGAAGGCGATATCGTTTCCAAAGGCCAAACTCTATTTCAAATTACAAATAACACGTCTTTGTTAAATGTACAAAATGCACGATTGTCATTAGAATTGGCAAAGCAGAATTATAGTGGGAGCGAGGCAATTTTGAACTCTATTGAAAATGAAATTAATTCAGCGATGCTCAAATGTAAAAACGATTCGATCAACTATTTCAGACAAAGGAAATTATGGGAACAAAGCATAGGTTCTGAAGTGCAATTAGAAACTAAAAAATTAAATTACGAACTATCCATGAATGCCTTGAAATTACTAAGAAGTAGATATGGTCGATCAAAGAGAGAACTAGAAACTACGGTTCAGCAATCAGAAAACAATTATCAGACCTCATTAATCAATACTAAAGATTTCACTGTGAATAGTAAGATAAATGGTAAAGTCTATGAGCTATACAAAAAGCTTGGAGAGATAATAAATTCTATCGAGCCCATAGCGGCAATTGGTAGTAAAGATGTGTTCATAATAGAAATGTTGGTAGACGAAGTGGATATTGTTCGTATTTCGAAATCGCAAGAAGTCTTACTCTATTTAGATGCTTATGATGGAGAGATCTTTACAGGCTACATCTCTAAGATCTATCCTAAAAAGGATGAGCGTAATCAAACGTTCACCGTCGAAGCCCTTTTTGACAAAGCACCAAGGACGTTATATCCAGGACTTTCAGGTGAAGCCAACATCATAGTTGGCAAGAAAACAAATGTGCTTACCATACCAAAGGATTATTTGATAGATGGCAACAAGGTGAAAACCAAGGAAGGTTTGATAACTGTCACCAAAGGTTTGGAAAATATGGAACACATAGAAGTCTTGTCAGGAATTTCAAGGCACACACAGTTATATAAACCAGAATGATGACTAATTGGAAAGTGATATTGAACATTGCAAAAACACATTTGTTTACTAAAATCAAACAAACATCTACTGCTGCACTTGGTGTTGCCTTTGGTATAGGTGCTTACATTACGTTGGTGTGTTTCATGACTGGCTTGAATGGCATGTTGGATGATTTGATATTAAACCAAACGCCACACATTCATTTATACAATGAGATTAAACCTTCAAAAGTACAACCTGTGGATTTGTACAGTGAGTTTGGCAATAGTATGAATATTGTTCATTCTGTCAAGCCGAAATTAAGTCAAAAAAAAATTTACAATGCATTACCCATTATTAAATATTTAAGTGAAAATGAAAACGTACGTGGAGCAATTCCGCAGATAAAGGCAACCATATTTTACATAGCTGGCTCTATTGAAATAGGGGGCAATTTAACAGGGATAATACCTTTGGACGAAGCAAAGTGGTTTAACATTCAGGATTATATAGTAAAAGGCTCACCACAAGCTTTGCATAATAGTGACAATGGTATTTTGTTGGGTTCTGGCATAGCGAACAAAATGTCCTTGGATGTTGGTGATAGGATACAAATCAGCACTATTTCTGGAGATGTCTTTCCTTTGAAAATAGTGGGGTTGTACCAAAGTGGCATCGCAGATGTCGATGCCATTCAGAGTTTTGCAAACTTAAAGACAGTACAACGCATTTTAGGTGAAGCCGAGAATTATGTCACCGATATCAATATTAAACTTCACCATATCGATCAAGCACTTCCAATGTCAAAAAGCATTGAAAAGCAATTCAATGTTAGAGCTGTGGACATCAATACGGCCAATGCGCAATTTGAAACAGGTACAACCATTAGAAACCTTATTACTTATTCCGTTTCCATTACGTTGTTGATAGTTGCTGGGTTTGGCATATACAATATTTTGAACATGCTTATTTATGAAAAAATGAATGATATCGCAATACTGAAGGCAACTGGCTTTTCCGGTAAAGATGTGCAGCTCATTTTTATGAGTCAAGCTATGATTATTGGTTTTGTTGGAGGTGTTTTGGGATTGCTCATTGGTTATGGATTAACTGTTTTGATTTCTACCATTCCTTTTCAAACGGAAGCCTTGCCAACAGTTGCAACCTATCCGGTCAATATAAATCCATTGTTTTTTGCAATAGGTTTTTCATTTGCGATGGCATCCACTTTTTTGGCAGGGTATTTACCTTCGAAGAAAGCAAAAAAAATAGACCCAGTACGAATTATTAGAGGGCAATGAAATGAGTGTTGTATTAGAGGCAAAAAATATCAACAAGTACTTTAAAAGACCTGTGCTTTTTCACGTGTTGAAAAACATTAACTTCCAAGTGGAAAAGGGTGAGTTTACTTCCATTATGGGTAAATCAGGTTGTGGTAAATCTACGTTGCTTTACATCCTATCTACAATGGATACGGATTATGAGGGAGAACTTTACATAAACAATGAATTAATAACTGGAGATGCTAGAGAAAAACTATCCTTCATTAGAAACAAGCACATTGGTTTCGTATTTCAATTTCATTATTTGCTATCGGAATTTTCGGTGTTGGATAATGTTATGCTTCCAGCAAAAAAGCTAGCTGAAAAATCATATGAAGAGATTGAAGAAGATGCTTTTCAAAAACTGAAAATGTTGAATATTGAGGGTTTGGCGAAGAAAAAGGCATCTCGTATTTCGGGAGGAGAAAAGCAACGTGTTGCCATTGCCAGAGCATTGATAAACAATCCTTCTATTATCATGGGGGATGAGCCAACGGGAAATTTGGATAGCTATAATGCAGACAATGTGTTCAATATTTTCAAGGAATTAAGTGAAGAACAAGGATTGTCATTGCTTATTGTCACTCATGACGAAGATTTTGCGAATAGAACAAACAGAATCATACAAATGGGAGATGGTGAAATAATAAGTCAATAATGCTCACTATGTATTAAAAAGTTGATTTTTATCATTTTGAACCTGTAGCATTGATGTTATTTTTGGAGTGATTCAAACTTTTTTATTTTGGAGAAAAAGAACAATTTCATAACACATGTTAGGAGGCGGACAAATGATGGAAGCTTTTGGTGGAGAAGAAAAATTGACCATCAAGCAAGAAACTCAAAATGATATAGAAGTAAAGTTGAAAGGCAAAGGTTGCTCTAAGATACTGTTCATGATTTGCTTGATCAAGCAAAATTCTTGCAAGATGAAATAATAACTCTTAAAAATTGCCTGAATTTTTATAGGGATCAATCGCTTTAAATTTAAAAAAATGCTCACGTTCAAAAATTTCAATATTGCCGACTGGTTTTCGTTTTATCGCATCCTTGCCGCTCCTTTTCTTGTGGTTTTGATTTGTTTTGACCAACGATTGATTTTTACATGGTTTTTACTAATCAGTTATCTAACAGATGCCATAGATGGTTATTTGGCTAGAAAACTTGAAATAACAAGTCCAAGAGGCTCTCAGTTAGATTCGTTTGGAGACCAAATCACATTGATCATAGGATTGATAGGGTTATTCGTTTTTGAGAAAGAGTTCATTAAAATGAACTTGACTATAATACTCATTGCATTCATTCCGTATGTCGTTCAAATGATAATAGCCTATTGGAAATATGGCAAGGCAACAGCCTTTCATACCTATTTTGCGAAATTTTCAGCAATCATGCAAAGTACATTCATTTTGCATGCCCTGTTTTTTAGCCCTGATTGTACTTTGTTCTATGTTATGATTGCAGTTGGTTTGTTGGAAACATTAGAGGAAGTGGCACTCATCTTCATGTATGATGTCTGGGCATCTGACGTAAAAGGAGTTTATTGGGCATTGCGAGATAAAAGAAGATTGAAGAAAAAGAAAAGCAACAATTAATTCATCCACCTATGCGCAGTTATTCGTTCTATACCATCTTGCTTTTATGCTTGGTCATTTTAATTGTGGATGTATTGGCCTTTTATTGGTTGAGTACAATTACACAATTGATCCATCCAACACTCAAAACTATGATAAGTGCCTTGTTTTGGTTGTTTTCAATTGGGTTGATGACTTCAATACTCATTTTAAAGGTTAGGTTGGATGATGTAGACCCCAAACGAAAACAACTCTTGATAAGCTCGTTGTATGGTTTAACGGTATCTTCTTTCATTCCTAAGTTAATTTTCGTCATTGTTATAACTATTCTTTATTTGATAAATTATTCGATATCAGAAACAGCTTCATTGATTGTTGTCCCATTAGTTGGTTTGTTTTCAGGGTTCCTACCTTTTTTTGTCATTCTATTTGGGATTTTCAGAACCTTGTACCGCTTCAAGACTTATCATGTTAAAATTTTATTTGAAAATTTGCCGAAAACGTTTGATGGTTTGAGAATCGTACAATTGTCTGATGCTCATTTGGGAAGCTTCAACCACCGTTTCCCTATTTTAAGACAGGTTGTGAACACGGTTAATGACCTAAAGCCAGACTTTATATTTTTTACTGGCGATTTGGTAAACAACTATTCATGGGAATTAAGAGGTTGGCAGCGGGTGTTTGGACAATTAGAATCTAAAAGGGGAAAATATTCTGTTTTGGGAAACCATGATTATGGTGATTATGGCGAATGGGAATCTATAGCGGCAAAACAAGCGAACTTTGAAGAGATAAAACAGTTTTATCAGGGTATAGATTTTAAGTTGCTGCTCAATGAATCTGAAATTATTTCAAATTCAGAAGAAGAAATAGCCATAATAGGTGTCGAAAACTGGGGAAGTCCCCCTTTTAAGCAATTTGGTGATTTACAAAAGGGATTGGAAAAGGTTAAAAACGTTCCATTTAAAATATTGCTCTCACATGATCCTACACATTGGGCAGAAGAAGTTGTTGATAAAACCAATGTGGCTCTTACGCTTTCTGGACACACACATGGCATGCAAGCAGGCTTTGAATATAAGGAAATGAAATGGAGTCCAATAAAATACAAGTACAAGCATTGGGCAGGTTTGTATAACGTCAAGCAACAATTTCTCTATGTCAATCGTGGGTTGGGATGGTTGGGATTTCCTGGACGATTGGGTATGCGGCCAGAAATTACTCTTATGGAGTTGAAGAGTTCTTATGCTCCAAACTAATATTTATCATTGTCTACTCTTAAGTCTATCTATAATTTTACGATGGTTAAATTTGAAATTCAGTATTATGAAGAAAGGAATGATAAGTTTATTGGTTTTTGGACTAACGACCCAACTTTTTGCTCAAGATCCTGCTACAGATACAGTTGCAGTACCATTGCCAGAGGTAACGATAGTAAATACCAATTATGGCTATATAAGTAGCGTAGACTCTAAGGATACAGCGATTCCAGTTGAGGAGTTGCAGTATGAAGTTGGTACTTTCAATTTAAAGACATTGGACATATATGAAGATGAGTACGATTTCTATGATGTCTACTTTATTATACCAGAAGGTAAAATACTTGCATCTTTTGACAAAGACGGAAACATATCGAGGACTGTGGAAAGATTCAAAAATATTGATTTGCCATATCCAGTGGCCAAGGCAATCTTAAAAAGATTTCCCAATTGGTCTTTTGCAAACAACGTTTACATTGTCAATTATTATAAATCTGATGGTGTGGAGAAAAAGTACAAAGTAACATTGGAAAACGGAGATCAACGCATTAAGGTGAAGTTAGATGCTCAAGGAAACTTCCTATAGGAGTAGCGTTTGTTGGAAAACAAAAAGTAGCTAGTGAATCGAAATAGGTAGAAGCATTTTGTAAATGTGAATATTGAAATGCTAAATGGATCATTGAAATGGAAGAAGTCATATTCTGATGTTGAACTCTCAACCCTTAAAGAGGATTTTTTTGAAAATCCGAAATGTTAAAATAGAAAATGATGACTATCATATAGTCTTACTATTATATATGAATCATTGTTCTAGTATTCTTTTTTAAGAGTTCAAAGAATGAGTTTGGAAAAAACGATATCAATTTCTTCTCACTTTCTAAAGAAAAATGCCAAAGTGAGAAATGAATGGCAATTACTCAATATTTTAAACTTAAACGGAAGTAATGATCCCAGATACCGCTAGTTTACAACTAGAGGAGGTAGGAGTAAGCAAAAACAAAAACCTTTGCAGAAGTAAAGGTTTTTTGTCTTTATGGGTTGGGTAGGTATTATAAAGCAGCTAGCGTTCGTCTGTGATGAGTGAAGGTAAAGTAGATTAAGAATGATAAAATAAAAGCTTCTACAGTAATGTAGAAGCTTTTTTTCTTTCAAAGAGATAAAATATTCCTATCGAAATATATGATTTTCATTAAAGATCGTTGTGTTTAAACGGTACGTGAAAAATCAGGGAATAGGGCAAATTGCCTTTTAATTTTTATAATGCTTTTTTATTGCTTTAAAACAGTACTTTTTTAATTGTCAATTTTATGTGTTTTGAATTAGAGTCTATATATTATTCAATATTTTTGCTTTTAAAATAAAGAGATTTAAAATGCAAAAACTACAACCCATAATGTTAGTTGGTACAGGGTCAGATGTTGGTAAAAGCTGGGTGACGACAGGAATTTGCAGATGGTTGAAACAAAATGGATATGAGCCAGCGCCATTTAAAGCTCAAAACATGTCTTTAAATAGTTTTTCCACACCCGATAATCTTGAAATAGGAAGAGCTCAAGCTGTACAGGCAGAAGCTTGCTGCATTGCTCCAACGGTAGAAATGAATCCTGTTTTGTTAAAACCGTCATCTGTAAATAAATCACAGATTGTTTTACATGGAAAACCAGTTGGAGACCAAACAGCCAAAGAATATTTTTTAGGGGATAATAAGAAGCGTCTTTTTGAAGAAGCAAAAAAATCATTTTATCAACTGGCATCAAAGCATAACCCTGTAGTCATGGAAGGTGCGGGAAGTATCAGTGAGCTCAATTTAAAGCACAGAGACATTGTAAACATGCGAATGGCAGAAGCTGCCAATGCATGTGTCTATTTAGTGGCAGACATCGATAGAGGAGGTGTTTTTGGTAGTGTGTATGGTACTGTTGAATTGCTCGAAGATTGGGAACGGAAACTAATTAAAGGGATAATAATTAATAAGTTTAGAGGAGATGCAGCATTATTTGTTGACGGTAAAAAGAAGCTGGAAGAATTAACAGGTATTCCGGTTTTAGGTATTTTGCCTTATGCAAAAGATATTGTTATTGAAGAAGAGGATTCTGTTGCGTTGAATGCAAGAGTAGCTACAGCAGTTGAAAATAAATTAAATATAGCTGTAGTAAAACTTCATTATATGTCTAACTATACGGATTTTCAATCTTTAGAACAAGAGGCGTTAATCAATTTGTATTTCACAAGGAGTTTAGAAGAACTAAACAAAGCAGATGTAATTATCATTCCAGGGACAAAAAATACTATTGAGGATTTAATTGCCTTAAAAAAAGATGGGATAGATGTAATCATTAAAAAGAAGTATGGACATATTCCTATTTTAGGCATTTGTGGAGGTTACCAAATGTTAGGTAAATTTGTTAAAGACCCTTTTTCTGTAGAAAGCAATGTCAAAGAAGAGGAAGGTCTAGCCCTATTTAATATTGAAACAACGCTTTCAAAAACCAAGCAAACGATACAACGCAGTTTTGAGTTTAAGGATTTTGAGAAAACTTGTGAAGGATATGAGATACATATGGGAGAGACCATAGTGCCTAAAAACAAACATTTAAATATTGTTAATGGTAAAGAAGAAGGTTATTTTGATGGAGATAGAAGCTGGGGGACTTATCTTCATGGGATTTTCGATAACCAAGAAATAGTTACAGAGTTGTTGCAATTAAAATTTCCAGAAGCTAAGGCAAAAGACTATAAGGTATTTAAAGCAAGTCAATTTGATAAATTGGCAGATTGGATAGACGAAAACTTAGATATGGAAATCATTTTAAAGAATAGTTCACAAATATGTTAAATGGACACGGGGACGATCTTCATTTAGTTGAAGGGGAAGTCAAACATAACTTTAGTTCAAATGTGTATTACAAAGGTTGCCCTAGAGTATTGTTAGAAGAAATATCAAAGCATGTCAATCAAATTCAAAGCTATCCATCACCAATTGCTAATGAATTGAATAAATTGGCAGCCAAAAAATTTAAACTCAAAAGTGAGCAGTTTTTATTTACCAATGGAGCTACAGAGGCTTTCTATCTCATTGCCCAATTGTTCTCCAATAAAAATGCAGCAATTGTAGCTCCGACTTTTTCGGAGTATGAAGATGCATGTGAAATTTTCAAACTAAATTATCAATTAATTTCTCAAACGGAAATAAGGGAAACCAATGTAGACCTTTTGTTTGTTTGCAATCCCAACAATCCTAACGGGAGCGTTTTTTCTAAAGAAGAATTAGAATTTCTTTTTCAGCAAAAGCCAAATACTACATTTGTTGTTGATGAAGCATATATTGAATTTACAAATAGAATTGAATCAATTGTATCATTGACAAATAGATATGATAATTTAATAGTTGTTCGTTCATTGACCAAAGCATTTATAATTCCTGGATTACGTTTAGGTTATATTGTCTCTAAGGCATTGAACATAGAGAGGCTTTTAAATTTAAAAATGCCTTGGAGTGTTAATTCATTGGCTATAAAGGCTGGTGAGTTTATTTTTAATAATTATGAAAAACTTCAGTTTGATGTTTTGGAGCTAATAGAAGAAACTGCTGTTTTTCAAAAACAATTGACAGAAATAAATGGAATACAGGTTTGTGAAAGCAACACCTCTTATTTTTTAGTTAAGCTGCAGACTAAAAAAGCAAAAGAATTGAAAGAATATTTAATTGAAAAGCATCAAATTCTCATTAGAGATGCTACAAATTTCAACGAGTTGGAAGGGGAGTATATCCGCCTTTCCACACAGAGTGAAAAAGCTAATGTTGTACTTGTTCAAGCTTTAAAAGAATGGATTTGAACTCTGTCTACATACTAATTGCTGGTTTTGTTTTGGATTTTATCTTAGGAGATCCTAAAATACTACCACATCTTATAGTCGGATATGGAAACAGCATTTCCTTTGGAGAGCAAAGGCTTAATAAAGGACGATTTAAATTTCTTAAAGGAGCGTTTTTGTCTATTCTATTGGTAGGCCTTTCTTTTTTAATCCCTCATGCTATTGTCTGTTACTTGAATTTACATGGCTTTTATGTGGCTGTTCTAATGTTTTCAATACTTATGTTGTTTTATTGCCTAGCTAATAAAACATTGGTAAAAGAAGGCAATGCCGTTTTTGATACTCTTGAAAATGAAGGTTTGGAAGCTGGTCGTAATCGTTTATCTTGGATTGTAGGACGAGAAACCAACAATTTGAATGAACAACAGATTAGAGTGGCTACCTTGGAGACGATGTCAGAGAATTTAAGTGATGGAGTTATTGCTCCACTGTTTTATTTTTTAATATTAGGTATTCCTGGGGCAATGGCCTATAAAATGATCAATACTTTGGATTCTATGATAGGATATAAAAATGATCGTTATATCCAATTTGGGAAATTTGCAGCAAGATTGGATGACATTGCCAATTACATTCCTTCTAGAATAACCGCTTTTTTAATGTTAATCGTAGAGTTTGAATTAAAAGGATTTTCTTTTGTTTTCAAAGAAGGGAAAAAACACAGTAGCCCCAACGCAGGCTATCCAGAAGCAGCTTTAGCCCATATTTTGAAATGCCAATTTGGAGGTCCTAATTATTATCATGGCAAATTGATTGACAAACCATTCATAGGAAATAGCAATAGAAAAA
The DNA here is from genome assembly GCA_947496215.1 of uncultured Bizionia sp. Lineage (GTDB taxonomy): Bacteria > Bacteroidota > Bacteroidia > Flavobacteriales > Flavobacteriaceae > JAHDHI01. Next base: position 39,197 of record CANMCF010000003.1, on the reverse strand, counting down.
TAGAGCACGAGGAAATTAAAACGGTCAGCCAAATTAATTATAAGGTGAGTATTGCATTTAGTCTTTTAATTATTGTAATACTATTGTTGTTTTGAACATGCATGATCTTCAGAAAAAATACATTATTACTGGAGCACCTGGCACAGGGAAAACCACATTGATAAACCTTTTAAAGGAGAAGATCCCTTGTATGGATGAGGTTTCGAGAAAAGTCATTGTTGATGAGCAAAAAAATAATAAGAATGGTGTGCCATGGGGGAACATAAACCGGTTTACCGACCTTGTTTTTAATTTCACCATTCAGGAATTATTAAATAGCGATGCTCAAATTTGTGATAGGTCCCTACTGGATTTGGAAGCTTATCTATCGGTGGAACATAAAGGGATTCCTGATTATTTATGCAATTTCCCTTATCAGGAAACTTATCATGAAACGGTTTTTTTTGCACCAACTTGGTTCGAGATTTATTGTCAAGATGGGCAAAGGTTACAAGAGTTTGATTATTGTTTGAAATTGGAAAAATCTCTTTTGGAACATTATAAAAGCAAAGGGTTTAAAATTGTAATGTTACCTAAATCATCTCCTTTGAAAAGGTTGAAATTCATTTTGCAAACCATCTTATAATTCAAAAAAATAGCTATACATTTGTACTGTTTTTGGTTTCTAGTTCTTTTAAGTTAAAAGAACTTAGAATTAAAAGGGAATTTGGTGTAAATCCAAAACTGTTCCCGCAACTGTAAAACTTGTAAAAAAGACTTCATTAAGATACCACTGTAGGAAACTATGGGAAGGGAATGAATGTTAAGTTAAGTCAGGAGACCTGCCATTCACAATAATTTATTATGATAACTCTCGGGTAAAGAGTTAGAAAATTATGTTTTTGTCATATTTTCTTTCCTTCCCTGCTTAATTTCTTTTTTAATGTACAAAAAAATGATTTTATGCAGTCTATGGATTTTGTGTTTTTCACTATCCATATTTGCACAAAATAAAACGATTAAAGGTAAAGTTCTTGATGAAGAAGCTCAATTGACGATTTCTCAAGTACGTATTGAAATAAATAATGGAACGATTATGGAAACCACTGATGAAATAGGTGAGTTTTCTATAACCCCAGAAGGTTTCCCTGTAAAACTAACGTTCTCTCTACAAAACTATATTTCTAAAACCATTGTCCTTAAGAAGGCTTCTAATTTAAATGTCGTTTTGGAAAGAGAAGTGACTCAACTTTCAGATATAATTGTAAATTCTAAAAATGAAAGGGTATTGGGGACTCAGAAAGTTTCAAAGATAGCATTGCAATTAAGACCCATAGGGAGTTCTCAGGATTATTTGAAAGTAGTTCCAGGATTATTTATAGCACAACATGCTGGAGGAGGAAAAGCAGAGCAAATATTTCTTAGAGGTTTTGATAATGACCATGGAACCGATTTTGCAGTACATGTGGATGATATAGGTGTTAATTTAAGTTCTCACGCGCATGGTCAAGGTTATGCAGATTTACATTTCTTAATCCCAGAAACCATTAAAACAGCCGATTACTATAAAGGGCCACATGAAATCTCTTTAGGTAATTTTGCCGTTTCAGGAGCTGCTAAATTTACTTCAAAAGATATGTTGTCTCGCAATTTGGTGAAATTAGAATACGGCCAGTATGATTTTGTGAGAGCTTTGGCAATGATTTCGCTTTTAGATAAAAATAATTTTTTGTCTAAAAAAGAAGAAAATGCTTATGTGGCCATTGAAGGGGTTTACAATAATAGTTTTTTTGAAAGTGATCAAAACCTCAAGAGGTTAAATACTTTTGCAAAGTATACAATTGCACTTTCTGATAAACATCAATTAAAAACTTCTTTGTCAACTTTCCATAGTGAATGGAATGCTTCGGGGCAGATTCCATTAAGAGCAATTGAAAGTGGTTTAATAGATAGGTTTGGCGCTATTGACGATAAAGAAGGAGGTGATACGAAAAGAATTCATGTTAATATGCAATTCGACTCTCAACTTTCAAATAAAATAGACCTTACAAACCAATTATATTATGTTTCCAATAAATATAATCTGTTTTCTAATTTTTCATTTTTTCAGAATGATCCTATTGATGGCGATATGATTCATCAACAAGAAGATCGATATATATATGCATACAAAGGAAATGTTTCAATAAAAGAAACCTTTGGAATACCAAAGAGCACGGCAACTTTTGGCTGGTCTGTTGAACACAATAATAATAGTATAGGATTGAATGCCAATAATGGTAGAGTATTACGTGAAGTGGTTAATCGCTTTAAAATAAAAGAAACGAATTATGGAGTGTTTTTTAAAGAAAGAATGCCAATAGCACCTAAACTAAATGTATTGGCAGGTATTAGAGGGGATTTTTTCGGTTTTAATTTAACTGAAATACATCCAACTCCCCAAACAGGAAATACCACAGCATTCCGGTTAAGCCCAAAGTTGAGTCTGTTTTATGATGTCACCAAGAATGTACAACTATATGCAAAAGCAAGTTCCGGTTTTCATTCAAATTACACTAATGCAGCAGTAACAAATAAAAATGTCAATCCGCTACCAAAAGCTATTGGATACGATGTTGGGACAGAATTTAAAATAGGAAAAAAACTTATCGGGAACCTAGCCGGTTTCTATTTGGAGAGTGATGCTGAATTTGTTTTTGTGTCTGATGGCTTTGAATTTGAAAATAAAGGTCGCTCAAAACGTCTTGGGGCTGAAGCTTCTTTTAGATACCAACCACTGACTCATTTTTGGTTGGATACAGATTTAAACTATAGTTTTGGAACCTTGTTAGATGCTCCAAAAGGCGAAAACAAAATTCCAAGTGCTCCTAGATTTACTTCGACAGGAGGAGCTACATTGCGTTTGCAAAATGGCATTAATGCATCATTACGATATCGTTATTTAGGAGAGCGGCCATTAATCGAAGATGAATCTGTAATTGCTCAAGACTATTTTATTGTCGATGCCGTAGTTAATTATACAACTTCAAAATATAAAATGGGATTATCAATGGAAAACCTATTCAATAGGGAATGGAGGGAAGCTGTTTTCTATGATTCTTCGCAATTGCAAGGAGAAACACAACCAGTAGATGATATTCATTTTACACCAGGAACTCCATTTTTAGCAAAACTGAGTTTCACATATTTCTTTTAAAAAAATGGGAAAGAAAATAGCCAATACAACACATACCTTTTTCTTTTGCGACGGAGGTTCTTGCCAAAAGGCAGGATCAGAGAAAGTTATAAGGTCAGCAAGAGCATATTTGCGTAACAATGAACTTTGGGATAGTACGCATACTATTAAAACCAGATGCAATGGTAGGTGTGAAGATGCGCCTACTTGTATTGTACATCCGGGAGAATATTGGTACAAGGAACTAATACCGGAAAAAATAATTCCTATTGTAAAAAGACATATCAATAATGAAACCCCTATCGAAGCAGAGTTATTGTATCAAAAAGGATGGGAACAACAAGCCTCTAGTAATGAAAGAACACCTATAAAACCTAAACCTTTTGAGTTGAAAAATGATGAAGAATTAGGGGAATGTTTTATTACCAAAGGATTTAGTTCTGACCAATATTTATATCCATTGTTTTTATACTTGTTAGATAACCCAAAAGGAATACTACTTTATATAGCTGATGAAAGTCCTATTTCTTTTGAGGAGATAGATGCTGTGGAGTACTCAAAAGCACATACACTTGAACTACACACCAAAACAGACACTATTGCATTAACTATTGCAGCTGTCCCTAAAGACAACATGGAATTACAGAAGTCTAAAATTTCGAGCACTGAATATTTTTATCAAAAAGAAACACAACAAACAGGTATTCGTTTCAAAAATAAATTTGGAGTAACATTGGGAAGAGTACTATTTGATTCTATGGAAAACAAAGCTTGGGAGTATTGTACCAAGATTCAATTACAAAACATAAGTCTGATATTTATATAGTTATGAATAAGCATGTCTCAATATTAGGATTAGGTTGGTTGGGTTTACCACTTGCGTTGAAACTTAAAAAAAGGGGGTACTCAATTAACGGAAGTGCCGCTTCATTGGATAAATTGAAATCATTGTCTGAGTATTCGTTTCTCACAAGCAGAATAAAAATTGAATCCGATAAGATTACTGGGGATTGGGAGTCTTTTATAGATGAGACATCGACGCTTATTATCAATTTTCCTCCAAAGCGGATTGATGACATAGAAACGATACACCCGCTCCAAATAGCACAAATTATAAAACAGACACCTACATCAACAAAGGTTATTTTTGTAAGCTCTACTTCAGTATATCAAAATACCAACGAGCTTATAAATGAAAATGTGGTTTGCGTTTCAGAAAAGGCATCTGGTAGGGCGTTAATAAAAGCAGAACAATTATTAAAAGACCATTTTGGAAGTAACCTAACTATTTTACGTTTGGCTGGTTTAATTGGTCCAAAACGGCATCCAGGAAGGTTTCTTGCCAATAAAAGACAATTAAAAAATCCTAATGTTCCTGTAAATCTAATTCATCAAAAAGATGCTATGGGGCTCATCGAAGCAATATTGGAACAAAACTGTTTTGGTGAAGTGATTAACGGCTGTGCGGATATACACCCAAAACGAAAAGAGTTTTATGAAAATGCGGCTATCAAATTAGATATGCCGGCACCAGTTTTTGAAACAACAACCAAAGAAAGCTTTAAAATAGTTGACAATTCAAAATCGAAGTCACTACTTAATTATACCTATCAATTTTCAAATCCGGAATGGATTTTCACAAAAGAGCATTTACCTGAAATTAATATTATTGGGGCTGGACCTGGTAATAAAAATCTATTAACCCTAAAAGCTTTTGAAGCTATTGAAAAAGCTGAAATCATTTTATACGATAATTTGATTTCTGATGAAATATTAGATGTCAATACACAAGCTAAACGTATATATGTAGGTCGAAAATATGGTGATTCAGAAGATCAAGAAACCCGACAAAACAACATCAATTTGTTGATGAAAAATCATTGTGAGTTGGGAGACAAAGTAGTTAGATTAAAATCCGGGGATCCATATATTTATGGTAGAGCAGCCGAAGAAGCCCGTTTTTTAAAGAAACATAAACTACCTTTTACAGTTGTCCCAGGGATTTCAGCAGCCATGGCAGCGGCCAATATTTGCAATATTCCTATTACTGAACGGAACCAATCTAATGCAATGCTTATTTGTACTGCACATACTGCGGATTATTCGTTTGAGCAACTAAATGGAATTGCACATATGCTAAAAGCAGGAAATACGATTTCTATTTATATGGGGTTGAAAAATTTGCATAGAATTGTTCCTAAATTATTAGAAGTATGTAAAGATGATACCATTCCTGTAAATGCCGTTTCTAGCGTTTCAAGAAAGCAGCAAGCCATTGTTACAGGAAACCTAGGAAACATAGAGGAGAAGGTTGCTAAGGCCAATGTACAAATGCCAGTAGTATTTATTATAGGCGCAACACCTATTTAATCTAAAAGCTAATAGTAAATGAAATCGACACGATTAAAAAAATATTTAAACACTCAAGGGAATGATTATTTTAATCGTCAAAGATTCCATCTGACCCCTAAAATAATATATATAAACAGATGAAGGAAGGAATTTTATTGTGCGGACACGGAACACGAAGAGAAGCTGGTGTAAAATCGTTTAAACGATTGGTGGCTATTCTTAAAGAGCGCTATCAAGATTCGTATGAAGTAGATTATGGTTTTTTAGAATTTAATCATCCTACCTATGAAGCTGCGGTAGAACGTATGTATGCCAATGGCATCCGTAAAATTTATGCTTTACCTGTTATTTTATTTGCGGGTTCACACGCTAAAAATGACATTCCTTATGAATTAAACACGTTACAAACATATCACGATGATTTAACCATTTCTATGGGAAAACATATTGGTGTAAGTTCTTTTTTACTCGATTTATCTGTAAAACGTATTGAGGAAACAGAGAAGAACTTGCCTGAAGTAGATCGGAAAGACACCTGTTTGGTAGTAGTTGGCAGAGGTACTACAGATCCCGATGCCAATAGCGATGTAGCCAAATTAACCAGTATGCTTTGGGACGGAATGGGTTTTGGCTTTGCAACCACTGCCTATAGCGGAACAGCCTATCCTAAAATTGATGAAGGCTTACAGTTAGTAGAGAAGTTGGGCTTTAAGCGTACCATTGTGATTCCTTTTTTCTTTTTTACAGGCGTTTTATTGGAGCGAATTTATAAAAGTGTTTCTGAAATGAATACCAATTCTAATTTAGAATATGTGTATACCGATCCGTTTGGTGCAGATGAATTGATTTTGCAAGCCTTTGATGAGCGGTTACATGAAGCCAAAAATGGAATTGCCAATATGAATTGTCAGCTGTGTAAATACAGAAAACAAGTCATTGGTTTTGAAGAATACCAAGGAAAAGAACAAATGGGGCATCATCTAAATGTAAAAGGAATTTTATTTGAAGAAGATGAAAAACCCAATGAGAAACAAAACAGTTTGGGAAACAAACTTAAAAAGATGTTAGGGATATGAGGGCAGGTCTAATATATGGAGTTTCCTTAGGACCGGGTGATGCTGATTTAATCACCCTAAAAGGGTTGAAAACCTTACAACAGGCTGATAAAATCTATTATCCAGGCTCATTATTTAAAGATGGTAGAAAATCGAGTTATTCATTATCTATTTTAAATCAATATGATCTAGATGAAGAAAAACTACAAGGGTTCTACTTAAAAATGGATTTAGAAAGAGTCCAAGCAAAAGCTATTTACGAAACGGCTTTTCAACAAATACTAACGGATTATAATAGAGGTTTGTCCATTGCCATTGTTAGCGAAGGGGATATTAGCACCTTTAGTTCTTTTTCTTATCTATTGGAAAAAATACAAGCATACAAATTAAATGTCAACTTAATTCCGGGTATTAGCTCTTACTTGCATTTGGCATCAGAAAGCAAAATACCCTTATGTCTGCAAAATGAAAAAGTAGTGGTAATTCCTCGTGTACAAACACAGGGAGAATTACAAGAAGCTATTGATAATTTCGATACTGTGGTTCTAATGAAAATAAAATCGGTTATGGATAGCATTACTACTGTAATTGATTCAAAAAATCATAGCATTACCTACGCAGAACGATTAGGAACAGATAAACAATTCATAACAAACGATTGGGTAATAGCAAATCAAAGAGAAATTCCTTATTTCTCTCTTATGATTATTAAAAAAACGAATAAATGAAAATAACTGTTGCAGGCTTGGGCCCTGGAGATATCGATTATATGCTACCCGTAGTTAAAAATGCTTTGCAAAAGGCAGATGTAGTTATTGGCTACGATTATTATTTTCAGTTTGGAACATCCCTTTTTAGAGAAGATGCAGAACTCATTTCAATGCCATTGGGTAAGGAAGAAGCAAGGGCACATAAGGCTATTGAAAAAGCGAATGAAGATAAATATGTGGTCGTTATTGGTTCTGGTGACGCGAGTATTTATGCAATGGCTGCCATTGTTTATGAAGTAGTTTCCAAAGGAAATCACGATGCTATTGAATTAGAAACCCTGCCAGGTGTTTCGGCTTTTTTAGCTGCTGGGAGTAAATTAGGCGCACCGTTAGGCCACGATTTTTGTTGTATTTCGCTGTCAGATCTAATGACACCTTGGAACAAAATAGAACAACGAATTAAAGCCGCTGCAATGGGTGATTTTGTAACCAGTTTATACAATCCAAAAAGTAAAAAGCGACATTGGCAACTAGGCAGGTTGCAAAAAATATTTTTAGAAGAACGCTCACCCAATACACCTGTTGCAATTATAAGACACGTAACACGACCAGAAGAAGAACTTAAAATCACCACTTTAGGAGCGTTCAACCCAGAAGATGTGGATATGTTTTGCTTGGTGATGATTGGAAACTCCCAAACGTATCGTTTTAAAGACTACTTGGTAACACCGCGAGGATATCTCAACAGGAAACCACATACTGGGAAAGAAATTCAGCAAGAGAGCTTTAGAATTGTTACTGAACATATTGCCGATTTGTCTTTTGCTAGTTCAGATAAGTGGGCTATAACCAGAGTGATTCATACCACAGGAATCTTAGAAGATTTCAATCATTATTCGGCAACACCAGAAGCCATTGAAAAGTGGTATGATCACCTTAAAAATGGAGGCGAAATTGTTACAGATGTCACGATGGTAAAAGCTGGGATAACAAAAGCTTTTACAGCGGCATACGGAAATCAAATTCATTGTTTGTTAAATGATGAAGACGCGCAAGAGTTAGCTAAATCAGCAAATATTACACGTTCTCAAGCAGGCATTAGAAAAGCCATTGAAAAACACCCGAATGCTTTGTATGTTATTGGTAATGCGCCTACAGCCTTATTCGAAATTGTAGAGCAATTAAGAGAAAACACAAGGTTTAAACCAGTTGGAGTTGTTGGTGTACCTGTTGGTTTTGTAAATGTTTTGGAAGCAAAAGAACAGTTATCTCAAATTGCTGCTACAGATTGGGTAATTGTAGAAGGAAACAGAGGAGGGAGCAATGTTGCTGCTGCTATTGTAAATGCTGCTTTTACGTTACCAGAAGCTTCAAACTATTTTAAACCTTAAGATGAGCAAATTTACTTTAGAACATATAGAGACCTTGGAACAGATCATCCTTGCACGTAGAGACGTAAGAGGAAATCGGTTTATAGACACACCTGTTTCTCAAAAGGATATAGATAAAATTCTATTTGCTGGAGTAAACGCACCTTCGGTTGGGTTTTCGCAACCTTGGGAATTTGTGGTTATTAAAGACGTAGTCATCAGAAATAAAATAAAAGAAAGTTTTTTTGAAGAAAATGAAAAAGCAAAACAACTTTTTAAAGAAAACAAAGCAGATGCGTACACCCAATTAAAATTGGAAGGCATTATAGAATCGGCTTTAAACATTGCTGTTTTCTATAAACCAAGTGACCATCCTATTTTAGGACAAACCACCATGAAGGAAGCAGGAGTGTATTCAGTGGTTTGTGCCATACAGAATATGTGGTTAATGGCAAGAGCTTTAAATGTAGGTTTGGGTTGGGTAAGCATTTTGGACCCTAACAAAATTAAAACCATTTTGAATGCTCCCGAAGACAGACAACTCATAGGTTATTTATGTTTAGGACACGTAGATAAATTCTATGAGAATCCAGAACTAGAACGTTTGCAATGGGAAAAACGTAAAAACATTAATGATGTTGTAATTAAAGACAGTTATCAATAAATGCAGATAAATAAGAAACATATCGATTTTTATTTGATTGGCATAAGCAATCATCCAACACCAAAATGGAGTGATGAAATTTTATCATTAATCAAAAAATCAACCGTTTTTTCTGGTGGAAAACGCCATTATGAATTGGTGAAATCATACTTGCCAAAAAACCATAGGTGGATTGAAATTTCAGGAAAAATGGATGCGTTGATTCAGCAATACAAAACGGTAGACGCTTCTATTGTAATCTTTGCTTCGGGCGACCCTTTTTTCTATGGATTCGGAAATACATTGCAACGTTTATTACCCAATGCGCAACTAAAAGCATTTCCGTATTCCAATAGCATTCAGTTATTGTGTCATAAAACGCAAACCAATTATAATAACTTGAAATCAATATCGGTTCACGGTAGAGATTGGTCGGATTTAGATGAAGCTTTAATCAACAGAAATGAATTGATTGGTGTTTTGACAGATAATAAGAAAACACCTGCAGTAATTGCGAAACGTATGTTGCAATACGGTTTCGATAATTATTCAATCACCATTGGTGAGTCTTTAGACAGCTATGCTGAACATATTGAACAACTAGATGTATCGACTTGTACTACTAAAACGCACCATACTTTAAACTGTGTGTTATTAAAACAGACAGCGCCCAAAGAAAAACCATTTGGTATTCCTGATACTGCTTTTATTCCTTTGGGAAATAGAATAAATATGATAACCAAAATGCCTATCCGTTTAAGTACCATTAGTGCTTTGGCATTACAAGATAAACGTGTTTTTTGGGATGTGGGTTCTTGTACAGGCTCTGTAGCTATTGAAGCAAAACAACAGTTTCCGCATTTAAAAATAGTAGCTTTTGAAAAACGAGCTGAATGTAGCACCATTATTCAACAAAACACAGAACGTTTAGCAACACCGGGTATTGAAATTGTTATTGATGATTTCTTTAATCTCAATTTAAAAAAAATCCCAATGCCAGATGCGGTTTTTATTGGCGGACACGGAGGTCGTTTAAAAGAATTAATCCAAACCGTTCACCAATTAAACCCTGAGGTTCGATTTGTAACCAATGCCGTAAGAACGACCAGTAGTAAGATATTCATAAAAGAACTTACAGATTTAAAATACTCGATTAGCACGAATACTATTCAGCTAAATGAGCACAATACAATTAGCATTCACACAGCAGAAAAACAAGACTCCCGCTTTCTCGGAAAATAAATATGAAAAAAATAGCCATCATAGCAGTTACTGAAAAAGGTATTGAAAAAGCCCTTGTAATTCAGAAAGAATTTCCAAAATCATTGGTCATTACAACATTGCAATCCAATGATGAACATGTGTCAACCATTGGATCTATTGCAGATTATCTAAATGAAAACTTCGTGAAATTAGATGGTATTTGTTTTGTTACTGCCTTAGGTATTTGTGTACGACTAATAGCTCCTTGTATTCAAGATAAAAATAGTGATCCTGCCGTAGTCTCTGTGGATGATTTAGGCTTTAATGTACAATCTGTATTAAGTGGACATAAAGGCGGCGCCAATGATTTTACATCAAAAATTGCTGGGGTTTTAGGAGCAACACCTATTATATCTACTTCAAGTGATGTACAAAACATTTGGGCGTTAGATACTTTAGGTACTCAATTCGATTGGAAAGTAGAATGCTCATTATCTATGAACAAAACGATGGCATTGTTTGTAAATAATAAACCTACTGCACTACTGTTGGATATTAGAGATAAAGGCACGCAACATTTAGAAAAAACAATTCCTGATTTTGTGACTGTTTTTTATAGTGAAGCAGATATTGATTACACACAGTTTGAGTTATTCATAGCTGTAAGTTATAAGATATATGAGGTGAATATTCCGAGTTTGTCTTATATCCCAAAAATACTCTCTATAGGTTCAGGATGTTCCAAACAGTTAGATTCATCACTTTTTGAAAGGACTTTAAAAGAAGAATTACAACGTAGAAACATTCATTTTTCAGCTATTAAAAATTTTGGTTCTATTGATATCAAAGCTGAACAACAGGCGTATTTAGATTTTAGTAAAACTAACACGATTCCTTTTAGCACATTTACAGCAGATGAAATAAACACGATTACAGTACCAAACCCTAGTGAAATGGTACAATCTAAAATAGGAGTAAATGGCGTTTCAGAATCTACAGCAATGTTACTTTCTGCTAATAAAAATGTGTTGGTTGAAAAGCAAAAAATCCATTTGGATAATGGTGAGAAATTTACATTTTCTGTAGCAGTGGATACTAATGCAGAACGTAGAACTGTGGTGGCCATTATTGGAGCTGGACCTGGAGATTCAGCGTTGATAACAGTAAAAGGAAAACAGTATTTGGAAAACGCAGATTGTGTACTATATGCAGGAAGTTTAATTCCTGAAGAAATGACCAATTGGTGTAAAGTCGGAGCAGTAGTTAGAAACTCAGCAATGATGACTTTGGAAGAGCAGGTTTCTTTAATGCAGGAACATTATAAAAAAGGAAACGCTATTGTGCGTTTGCAATGTGGAGACCCTTCACTATATGGGGCTATTCAAGAACAAATGACCATTTTTGATGAGTTGGGAATGGACTATTTTATAGTCCCAGGAATTTCTTCTTTTAGTGCCGCCGCAGCCGTATTAAAATCAGAATTTACGATTCCGGAAGTCGTACAGTCTATTGTGTTAACTCGTGGGGAAGGCAAAACACCAATGCCTTCTAAAGAAAGTATTTCGGCTTTTGCTGCTACAAACGCTACGATGTGTATTTTTTTAAGTGTTGGAATTGCTAAAAAAGTAGAAGCACAACTATTAGAACATTTTGATGCGGATACGCCTGTAGCTGTGATGTACAGAATCTCGTGGAAGGATGAGGAGGTTTTTCAAGGGAAATTAAAAGACTTAGCACAAATTGTAAAGAAAAGCAAGAAAACAAGAACGGTATTAATTGTAGTAGGTCACGCTATTGGCGCTCGTAAAAACCGCTCTCAATTATACAGTCCAGAATGGAAACATATTTTTAGAACCAACAAGAAATTTGTAGTTACAGAATAATAATTTATCAAGAAGAAACAAAATGATATTAGTTTTTGGAGGAACGACAGAAGGAAAAAAAACAGCTGCTTTATTAGAAAGTATGGCGTTGCCTTTTGTGTATTCTACAAAAACAAACATTCCTTTTACAACCACTAAAATTGCCAGTTACAGACACGGTGCTTTAGATGAAAAGCAATTAAAAAAATACATTATAGAAAATACTATAAAAACAATTATAAATGCTTCGCATCCGTTTGCTGAAATATTACATAATACTATAGCCAAGGTTGCAGAAAGTATGCAAATACCTGTATTGCGTTTTGGGAGACAATTGCTTCCTAAAACAGAGCATCCGTTAGTGTCTTATGTGAAAACTTATGAGGATGCTTTATACTTATTGCCAAAAGGCAAAATTTTATTAGCCTTGACTGGTGTACAATCTATTAAAAGATTAAAACCACGGTGGCTCAAACAGCTAACGTATTTTAGAATACTTAATAGGCCTGAATCACTAGCGATTGCAGCAGAAAGTAATTTTCCAAAAGAGCAATTGATTTTAGGGTTGCCTTCTGCCAACTTAGAAAAAGAGATAGACTTGATTAAAACCCATCAAATCGATGTTGTTTTAACCAAAGAAACAGGAAACAGTGGGTTTTTAAGCACAAAAATTGAAGCTGCTTTAAAAACAAATGCACACATTATTATTATCAAACAACCAAGAATACCAGAATATTTTAAGGTAGTATATAATACTGATGAATTGGAATTGTTCATTTCTAAAACGATTGCAGTATGAGTTTGAGAAAAGTTCCAAAAGGGCCATTAAGAAATGGATTTACAACGGGTACTTGTGCTACTGCCGCTGCAAAATCTGGACTGATGGCTATCATACATCAGAAACAGCATGCTAAGGTGAAAGTACATTTACCTATAGATGAAATCCTTGAAATACCCATTCATCATTGCGAGTTTACCGAAAGTACTGCGAACAGTTCAGTTATTAAAGATGCTGGCGATGACCCAGATGTTACCAATGGGGCAGAGATAGGTTGCATTCTAAAGCTAACTCAAGAAAAAGAAATTCAATTTATTGCTGGAGAAGGTGTTGGTACGGTTACACTTAAAGGCTTGGAACTTGCTATTGGAGAACCTGCTATTAATCCTGTTCCTAGAAAAATGATAACTAGTGCCATTCAAAAATTATTGCACGATTATGATTTAGAATGTGGTGTATCCGTTACTGTTTATGTTACCAACGGACGAAAAATTGCCAAGCGTACACTTAATGAACGTGTTGGTATTATGAACGGTTTATCCATTTTAGGAACCACCGGTATTGTAAAACCCTATTCATCATCATCATATATAGCAAGTATCGAACAGGGTATTGATGTGGCTGTCTTTAACAATGTGACGGAGTTGGTAATTAACTCAGGCGGCAGAAGTGAAAAATTTCTATCCGAAAAATTTAACCACTTACCTGAATATGCTTTTATCCATTATGGAAACTGGATTGGCGAAACATTATATAAAATCAATATTTCACCTATTAAAAAAGTGAGTATTGGAATTATGTTGGGCAAGGCAGTAAAATTGGCAGGTGGAGTTACGGATACACATAGTTGTGTTTCGAGTTGGAACAAAGATTTCGTAGTGGATTTAGCAGAACAAGTAGGCTATGAAGAGGCAGATAAAATTAAAGCACTCAATATGGCTGGACGATTAATTGAGTTATTTGATTTTGAACAAAACTCACCTTTCTTTCAATTGTTATTAGAACACTGTTATAAACACACACATACAAAAATTAAACAGGTAGCATTAGACATTTATCTTATTCATAAAAATGGAACACTTATCAAATACAATAAAAAATGACTTTAACTTCTTTACTTAGACCTTTAATGGCGGGTATTTTACATTCTTTTGAACCAGATCATGTTACAGCGGTATCTGTATTAGCTACCGAAAACGCTATTAAAAAAGAAAAAGTTAGCTTTATTACAGTTTTAAAAGCTTCACAATGGGCATTTGGCCATTCAGTTACACTATTACTTTTTGGTGGCGTTGCGCTATTTTTTAGGAGTATGGCATCTTTAGTTGTAAAAGATATTTCTTTTTATGCTGAAGTGGCGGTTGGTCCTATTATGATTTGGTTAGGTATTGTTGCCATCAGAAGAAATCACACGATCAACGAAATGGTTAAAGACCATAAAAAAATTGAACCTCACGAACACGAACTTTCAAACCCAATTCATTTACACGGAACCAAAGGTGAAGAAATAGCCGTAAATCCAATGAATAAATCGTTCTGGATTGGTATGTTACACGGATTAGCAGGTACTGGAGGAGCATTAACTTCTGCCTTAGTATTAAGTAGTGCTACAGTAGGAGATGCGCTTCTTATTTTGGCAATGGAATCTTTAGGGATTATTGTAGCAATGGGGGTGTATAGTTATGTTTTAATTTATGTAATGAGCCGATTTTTAGAACGCAACCTTTCTATTTTTAAGTGGATGAATGGTATTGCTGGTATTGCTTCCATAATTATTGGTATTGTATGGACTTATAATAGTATTGTAGGATGATGAACAAAGACAATCAACAAATCAATTTTCCGTTTTCGGCGATTGTGGGGCAGGACGATTTTAAGTTAGCATTGATATTAAACTTGGTAGACCCACTTATTGGCGGGGTTTTGGCTATTGGTGACAAAGGAACAGGAAAAACAACCTTAATTAGATCGTTAACAGGTTTAATGAGTAATCAAGAAGATTCTCCTTTTGTTAATTTACCTATAGGTGTTTCAGAAGACCGACTTATTGGTAATATCAATTTAGAAGAACTCATTAATACTAAAAAAGAAGTCATCAATCTTGGATTAATGGCGCAAGCTCATCAAGGCTTTTTATATGTAGATGAGGTTAACTTATTGCAAGATTACCTAACAGATATTTTATTAGATGCAGCAGCTTCTGGTAGCTATTATTTAGAACGAGAAGGGGTGTCCCGTTATTTTAAAAGTAGATTTTGTTTAGTGGGTTCTATGAATCCAGAAGAAGGCAATTTAAGACCACAGCTAAAAGACCGCTTTGGCTTAAGTATAACGATTTCAACACCAACGGATACTAAAATACGTCAGCAAATCATAAAACAACGTTTTCAGTTTGATGATGATCCTGCGGAGTTTGTTGCCAATTATAAAAGTAAAGACGAAAGCATCGCAGCTCAAATAAAAAGGGCTAAAAAGAGTTTGGCATCAGTACAAATAGACGATTCGATTATTGAATATTGTAGTGAACTAGCTATGCAACATCAAGTAGAAGGTTTACGTGCAGATATTTTATTGTTGAAAACAGCAAGAGCCTTTACTGCCTATCAAAATGAATCAGAAATCACTAAAGAAGCAGTAGATGAAATTGCCGATTTCGTGCTGAATCATAGAAGTTCAAATCAGAATCCGAATCAACAACAATCAAATCAAAAAGAAAACGAGCAACCAAAAGAAGCTCCTGCTGATGGAACTCCTTCTAAAGAAGAAAATAGTCATATTTTAAATCCTGAAAATGACTTTCAGAAATTAAAAAACACTTCTTTAAATACTATTGATTACCAAACGAATTCAATAAACACATCAGTTGGTAATCTTACAGCTACAGATACAAGGAAAACCGTAAGTCAATATTTAGCTACTGATAAGTTTGAATTAAAAACCAAACGCAAACAATCACTTTTAAAACAGCATCATATCTTTTTAATAGATTCCAGTGGTTCTATGTTAAAAGACCAAATTATAGCCTATGCTAAAGGGGTCGTAGATAAAATAGCCACTCAAGCTAAAAATCAAAACACTCAGTTTTCTATCGTTTCTTTATTTGATGGTGAAGCGCAACATATTTTGCCTAGAACAAGAATTTTAAATGATATTGATATTGCTTTAATGGCTCTTAAAACAGGAGGGAAAACCAATTTAACAGCAGGCTTTAAACACATAAAAAGTATTTGTGCAGATGTAGATTTTAATCACCATCTACACATTATTACTGATGGAAAGTTAAATGCAGATAGCAATGTGGAAAGTATTGTATTGGCTTTTCAAACCTACTGCAAAGGCATAAACACTACACAAGTTATCGATGCAGAAAAAGGAATAGTGAAAATTGGAATTGCTGTTGATTTTGCCAAACGTATTAATGCCAGTTACGAACCTTTAATCATTAAAAATGGGCAATAAAACATTACATGTTATTACAGGCGGACAGCGTTCTGGTAAAAGTAAGTATGGAGAAGAAGTTGCTTTAAGTTTAGACGATTCGCCTACGTATTTGGCAACCTCTAAATATTGGGATGAAGAATTTACAAAACGTATTGGAATTCATCAAGACAGACGTGCTGCTAATTGGACAACCATTGAAGAAACTTTACACTTAAGTGAAACAACTACAGTTAACAAAGTCTTGTTTGTGGACTGTATTACGTTATGGTTAACTAATGTGATGGATCATTTTAAATGCGATGCTGCTTTGAGTTATGACTTTGTAGTAAATGAATGGAATATTTTATGTGATAAAAACGATACTGTAGTTGCCATTACCAATGAAATTGGTTTAGGAGTCATACCTATGGAAAAGGCAACACGACAGTTTGTGGACTTACAAGGAAAGGTGAATCAATACATTGCCAAAAAGGCAACGAAGGTAGATTTTATGGTTTCAGGAATACCAATACATGCTAAAGGATGATACAACAACTCATCATATCGGCACCAAGTAGTAATGCTGGAAAAACAACCATTACTTTAGGGCTATTACGTTTATTAAAACGTAAAAATATTACCGTCCAACCTTTTAAAGTTGGACCAGATTATATAGACCCAAAGTTTCATCAATTGGCTTGTAGTAAAGTAGGAGTGAATCTCGATTTATTTATGATGTCTGAAAATGAAATCAATACTTCTTTAAATTACGATGGAAACGATGCTCAAGTTAATTGCATAGAAGGCGTTATGGGCTTATTTGATGGTGCTCAAAAAGATAAAGGTAGCACTGCCGAAATGGCTAAAAAACTCAAAACACCTGTTTTAATGGTGATTGATGCTAAAGCTGTTGCTTATTCTGTTGCGCCACTTATTCAGGGTTTTGTGAATTTTGATCAAGAAGTAAAAATAATGGGCGTTGTGTTTAACCGAGTAGGTTCAGAAAGACATTATGCAATGCTTAAAGAAGCTTGTGCTGATATTAATGTGCCTTGTTTCGGCTATCTATCTAACTTGAAAAATATTGAAATTCCATCAAGACACTTAGGCTTAAACATACTAGACATTGAAAAGTTTGATAGTGTTATTGACCAAATTGCTGCTGAATTAGATAAAACGGTAAACTGGAAAGCTATTTTAGAAGCTTCTAAAAAAGTAACATCTAAAACTATTTTAGAAAAAAAATCAATAGCAAATAAGAATATAAACTACCTAGATGCAAGCTCACTAGACATTAATACGAAACCTAATTTTAATTTAGAGGCAAGCCTTGAGGAATTATACCCTTTGGCGGCGCCAATAAAATTTGCCGTAGCGAAAGACGAAGCGTTTAACTTTATTTATCCTCAGAATATTTCAGCAATGCAAACGCTAGGTGAAGTAAGCTACTTTAGCCCCTTGCATGACAATGTACTTCCTGCTTGTGATTTTATCTATTTGCCTGGCGGGTATCCAGAATCCTATTTAAAAGAATTATCTGGCAATACAACAATGCTTAACAGTATTAAAGAATTTGGGTTGAATGATGGACAAATATATGCTGAATGTGGAGGGATGATGTACTTAGGGAAAGCCATTAAAGCTGAAAACAATGAAGCTTTTACAATGGTGGATTATTTTGATTTTGAAGCATCCATAGCTCATAAAAAATTGCATTTAGGGTACCGTACATCTAAAGTAAATGAACAGATTTTTAAAGGCCATGAGTTTCATTATTCAAGTTTGGTAAATGACAATGAAACGGCTACTAATGCAACAATTACAAATGCAAGAGGTGGTGAAACGACTACGAAAATTTATAAAAAAAATAAGGTAATGGGTTCTTATGTGCATCACTATTTTGGCACATCAGAAAAATTGTTACAATTGATTAATCAAATAAAATATTAACGTATGAAGATTTACACAAGAAAAGGTGACAAAGGAACTACTGGGGTTTTTGGAGGGAAAAGAACCTATAAAAACTCGGCACGAATTGAATGCATAGGAACCTTGGATGAGGTGAATTCTACCATCGGGTTACTGCGTACTAAATTAGGAAACGAACACGAATGGCAAACTAATCTACATCGCATTCAAAAAGATATGATGAATATGATGTCGCACTTGGCACGCCCATCAGATTCTAAAAAGGTAAACCCTAATCCAGAGCCTAAAGACGGTGCTGAATTTTGCGAAGTTTGGTTGGATGAAATGGAAAACAACATCAGCACGCCTTCTGATTATTTTATATTGCCAGGAGGAAATGAAATCTCTGCGCTGTGTCACGTTTGTAGAACTCAAATTAGAAGAGGAGAAAGAACATTGGTAACCTTGATGCAAGAAGATCCAGAATGCGTACACGATTATATTATGAGTTATGTAAATAGAATGTCTGATTTATTTTTCACAATGGCGAGAGCCGAAATGGACAAACACGGAGTTGCCGAAGAAAAGTGGAACTTGTTTTTATACAAGAGAAAAAAGAAAAAAAGTTAAGAGTAAACAATAACGTGAAGTTTATACCACATATTACAATATCAATTTAAAGAATTTAAAGAAATGAATAAAATACCAATTACTATAGTTACTGGATTTTTAGGTGTAGGAAAAACGACCTTAGTACACAATATGTTAAAGAATGCCAACGGAAAGCGCATTGCTGTTTTAGTTAACGAATTTGGAGAAGTAGATGTAGATGGACAATTAATAGCGTCTACTGAATGTGATGATGATGGTTGTAATTTAATTCAATTACCAAATGGATGTATCTGTTGTACGGTACAAGAAGAGTTTTTGCCGTCTATGTTGCAACTATTGGAACGTAAAGAAGAAATTGATCATATTGTGATAGAAACTTCGGGTTTATCTATGCCTAAACCTTTAGTAAAGGCAGTAAACTGGCCAGACTTAAAACCTCATATTACCATAGATTCTGTAATTACTGTGGTAGATGCTGTAGGGATAGCTACAGGAGAAATTTGCGATAGAGAACGTGTGCAAGCGCAACGCTTGGCAGACGATACGTTAGACCACGAAACACCAATTGAAGAATTATTTTTAGACCAATTATCGTGTGCTGATTTAGTTTTGGTAAGTAAAAGAGATTTGGTTGATGATGAAAAATTTTCAATCATCACTAAAATAGTCACTGAGAAAGCAAGGCCAAATACTAAAGTTGTTCCTGTTATAAAAGGAGAATTAGATAATGCTGTTTTATTAGGTGTTCAAGCTTCTGCAGAAGAAGATGTAGATAATCGCCATTCTATTCACGAAGAGCATCATAAACACGGACATCATCACCATCATAATGACGATATAAAAACGGTTTTATTAGAATATCCTGAAACAGTCGATATTAAAACATTAGTAAAAGATTTAAAAGCCCTTGTAGAAAAACACGAGATATATAGAATAAAAGGTTTTGTAAATATTCCTAACAAGCCAATGCGAATGGTTTTACAAGGCGTAGGTTCTCGTTTCGATTATTATTTCGAAAGATCTTGGGGAGCTAATGAAACTCGTAAAACAAGTATAGTGGTTATTGGTAAAAATATAGAACTAACTAAAGAAAATGAAATAAACACACATTCCCATAGTCACGACCACGGACATTCTCATTCGCATTAATCATATTTGACATAAATAATAAAAAGTGCATTTAATATCTACAATACCAGGTGGCTGGAATCCTAATGATGAAGGGGTTTTTTATATAGACCAATCTCCCGGAGACATTGTTTTTTTGTCTTCGGCAGATTCTGATTTATTTATGATGAATGACGCCTATAAGTTAATTCATAAGGCAGTAGAAAAAGAACCTTCTTTTCGGTTTGCAAATCTTAGTTATTTCAAACAAGAATTAACGATAGACACGTATGTCGATGAGGTAATTTCTTCAGCAAAAATTGTAGTATTAAAATTGTTAGGAGGAAAAGCCTATTATAATTATTTATGTGAAGCAGTTACAGAATGTTGCGAAGAAAACGATATTCAATTATTGTTTTTGCCAGGTGATAACAAACCAGATTTAGAGTTGATGCAATCTTCTAGCATTCCATTAAAAGATGTCGATTTAATCTGGAAATATATTCAAGCTGGCGGACTCGAAAACTGTCAAGCTGCTTTACAATTAATTAGCAATAGGATTACGGGTGTAACAATAACACCTAATGCTATTAAAACCATTCCCGATTTATTTTTATACCATCCTAAAGAAGGAATTTACAACGCACAAACACCTTCATCAACAAAAAAACAAACGATAATTTTTGGATATAGAAGTTATTACCTATCCAATAATTTAGCACCAATTCATAGTATTATTGATGCTTTAGAAGCACAAGATATTTCAGCCGTTGTTTTAATGGCTGCTGGGTATCGTGAACACGATATTCAGCAACAAATATTTAACTTACTTAAAACACATCAAGCGGAAAGGCCTCAAGTACTTATTAATACTACAGGTTTTAGCGTACAAGGTTTTCACGACACTACACAAAGTTTGTTCGACGTATTTAATGTACCCGTTATTCAAGCCATTATGGGAAGTTGTAACCGTGAAAGTTGGTTCGAAGGAAATTTTGGTCTACCACCTACCGATATTGCTATGAATATTGCTTTACCCGAAGTAGATGGTAAAATTATATCGAAAGTCATTTCATTTAAGGAATCTAAAGAAAAAGATACATTAACGGATTCGGAAGTAGTTTCTTATGTGCCCAATATAGAAGGTTGCCAGTTTGTTGCCGAAATGGCTAAGGCTTGGATAAACTTGCAACAAAAAACGAATGCAGAGAAAAAAATAGCTTTAGTTTTACCTAATTATCCTAATAATAATAGTCGTTTGGCGAATGGTGTGGGTTTAGACACACCACAAAGTACCTTGCAAATTTTAGCAGAATTGGTAAATGAGAATTATGCGTTGGCATCAGATTTCCCTAAAACGACCAACGAGCTGATAGATAAATTAACCAATTCGGTTACGAATAGTGTAGAGACGATTAATACGTTAAACGAACGTCACGCTATTAAATTACACGAAGCTGTTTTCTATCAGTATTACAATCAACTTTCAAAAACACTTCGAAACACCATTGAAGCACAATGGGGAAACCCAGAAGAATCTCCTAATTACCAAAAAGGCTGTTTTTTAATTCCGGGATTTATTTCTAAAAATGTACTGGTAAGTATTCAGCCCAGTAGAGGTTATAATCTAGACCTACAAGCCAGTTATCACTCACCAGATTTACCGCCGCCACCGGCCTATTTAGCCTATTATATTTGGGTGCAACATAGTTTTAGAGCAGATGCTTTAGTGCATATTGGAAAGCACGGAAACTTAGAGTGGTTACCAGGTAAGAGTGTTGCTTTAAGTAAAGAAACCTGTTTTCCTGCGGCTACCTTGGGGGCAATTCCTCATTTTTATCCGTTTATTATTAATGACCCAGGAGAAGGAACACAAGCCAAAAGAAGAAATCAAGCGGTTATATTAGACCATTTAATTCCACCAATGACAAGGGCAGAGAATTACGGTGATTTGTTAAAGTTAGAATTGTTGATTGATGAATTTTATGAATCTGCTTTGGTAGATAAAAGAAGAGCTTCGTTAATTAAAACCAAAATTGAAAGTTTAGTAAATGAAACCCATCTTAAAAGTGATTTAAACGAAGATGGAAAAGATATTGATGAGCTATTAGAGGTTATTGACGGATATTTATGTGAGTTAAAAGAATCTCAAATTAGAGGTGGATTGCATATTCTAGGAGCATTGCCTAAGCAAGAAAAGCTAGTAGATTTAATTGTAGCCTTGCATCGTTTACCGCAAGGAGATTTAAAAGGGATTACACAATGTTTAGCTGAAGATCTACAATTGAATTTTGACCCTATAAATGTGTCTTATTCTGATAGTTTAGAGAAAGAGATTTTTGGTATTTCGTGTCGTACTTACGGGCAAGCAGTAGAGCTTTTGGAGAACAAAGCTAAAAACCTTGTTGGTCAATTATTAAGTAATAATGAAAACGAAAATGTGGGAGACTATACAGAACAAATATTAATCCATATAAAACAACACACATTACTTGTCTTACATAAAACAAGTAATGAAATAAGCCACTTAATGAAAGGATTGAACGGGCAATACATTCCTGCAGGTGGATCTGGTGCACCAACGCGAGGACGTCTAGACATCTTACCTACAGGACGTAATTTTTATTCTGTGGATGTGCGTACGGTTCCTTCTGAAGCTGCGTATCAATTAGGACAAAAAAGTGCTCAAAACATTATAGATCGCTATCTACAAGAAAACGGAGAATACCCAATCTCTATTGGTTTATCGGTTTGGGGAACCTCTACTATGCGTACCAGTGGCGATGATATTGCACAAGCTTTGGCATTAATTGGTGTAAAACCTGTTTGGCAAGGAACTAACCGACGCGTGAAGGATTTTAAAGTACTTTCTACCTTGGAATTGAAAAGACCTAGGGTAGATGTAATGTTACGTATTTCTGGATTTTTTAGAGATGCTTTCCCAGATTTGATTTCCTTATTTAATGCCGCTGTTGAAAAAGTAGCTTCTTTAGATGAAACAAATGAACAAAACCCGATAAAAAAACGTTTTGAAGAGGAAAAACAACAATGGCAAAAAGAAGGCTTAGATGAAAAACAGTCCAATGAACGTGCCTTGTATTGTGTGTTCGGCTCAAAACCGGGAGCGTATGGAGCTGGATTGCAAGGATTAATTGATGGAAAAAATTGGACAACCTCAGATGATTTAGCACAAGCATACATCAATTGGAGTGGTTATGCGTATTATGGAAAAAACAATAGCGGGAAATCTGCACACGAAACCTTTAAAAAGAGATTATCGAATATTGAAGTCGTGATGCAAAACCAAGATAATAGAGAACACGATATTTTAGATTCTGATGATTACTATCAATTTCAAGGAGGAATGGCGGCGGCTGTAAACACCGTAAAGGGAAGTCAACCTGAAACTTATTTTGGAGACCATTCACGACCTGAAAACCCAAAGGTGAAATCGTTAAAAGAAGAATTGCTAAAAGTATTTCGCTCAAGAGTTGTAAACCCTAAATGGATGCAAGGAATGCAAGAGCACGGTTACAAAGGAGCTTTTGAAATGGCAGCGACTATGGATTATCTTTTTGCCTATGACGCCACCACCAATTTAATAGAGGATTTTATGTACGAACAAATTACAGACGCTTATTTGTTTGACGAGCAAAACAAAGCCTTCATAGAAGAACACAATCCTTGGGCGTTAAAAGATATGTCAGAACGTATGTTAGAAGCCATTCAAAGAGGGATGTGGGAGGGGCCTTCAGAAGAGGCGATTGAAAGATTAAAAGAAATTTACAAAGAATCAGATAATGTTCTAGAATAGAAAAAATAATCATTAAATGTTTTTAATCTAAAGAATTTCTTGAGATTCTGCTTTTGGGGTCTAGTTGAAAAAGCATGTTTTTGGATAACTTCTATGTCTTTTTTAAATTAATTTAGGCATCAACGTATTACCTTGTTATTAATCCAGGTATGAATTATACCGAAGGTTATCAATAATTAATTAGGGTTTTTGGTGTTGGAATAAAATTGGTTATTTGTTTTTGTTGAATAAAAATAACTTAATTGAGGTAAATGGAAGTACTGTTTTTTTTATGAAAAGGCAATGCATAAAAAAACCACCTTGTTGTAAGGTGGTTTTTTGTAGCGAGAGGGGGGCACGATCCCCCGACCTCCGGGTTATGAATCCGACGCTCTAACCAACTGAGCTACCTCGCCATAATTTTGAGTTTGCAAATATATAAACAAATATAGTTAGTACAAACAAAAAAGCAGGGAAATTCCCCGCTTTTTTGCTTAATGCTTCCAAACGAAACGACTGCTTGGGAAATTTACATATAAATATATATGCTTTTGTTTTTATAATGGTTTGTTAATGATGATTTTATGTTGCTTTCAGTCTAAATTGTTTTCTAGGTAATAGAAGAGAGAGACTACACTTTGGTTATATTTTGTTGAGAGGTTGGAGCTAAACTTGTTCCTATTGCTATTCGAATCATAGTCTAAAAGGGATAGATCATAATTGTTGATCTTATGATGAGTTTTGAGATGATACTCTTATGATTTCATAATATTGAAATGACCCAATATTGGGTTGATATGAAAAATAAATGCTGAGAAGTAAAGATTGATTATTTACCTTGAGTAGGTTTCAATCTATTCTTGATGACAAACATCTGTTAAAGGAAGCAATGCATACATTTGCTTTCCATTGAATTTAATTGGTGAATAGGTGACGAATTTTTGTTCTAGATTAAATGCTTCATTTAACCAATTAAATGTGTGAAAGTAGACCATTAACCAATAAATATCGATTAAAAGCATTGTTTTATATGGTTTTTATTGGCTATCTGTAAAAAGTCATAGGCAATGTTTATATTAAATTTGGCCTTTTTTTCAAGATTCCACCAATAATTTTTTTTACCAAAAATTAATGTATATATTGAACAAAATAAAATATAAAGAACAGACAATCATATATGGAAGATAAAGTCAAATACGAATTGGAATTTCCTATTCATGCTTCTCCTCAATTAATATATCAATACATATCTACTCCTTCAGGTTTATCTGAATGGTTTGCAGACAATGTGAATTCCCGTGGCGAATTGTTTAAATTCATATGGGATGGAGCCGAAGAACAAGCTAAGTTGATAACAAAGAAGAGCGGGGAACGCATAAAGTTCAGATGGGAGTCGGATGAAGACGAATCCAGTTATTTCGAAATGCGTATTCAGGTAGACGAAATTACCAAGGATGTCTCTGTGATGATAACCGATTTTGCAGAGGAAGATGAAGTCGATGAGGCAAAGATGCTTTGGGAAAATCAAATATCAAGTTTAAAACAGGTATTAGGTTCTACTTAATTTAAATAAGAGGAATTAAGAAGTTATATTTGTCCTGAATTTTTTCAGGACTTTTTTTATGATAAATTTTGACGGTACGATACAAGATGAAACTTGTGTCATAGACATAAACAATAGAGGGTACGCCTACGGTGATGCCCTTTTTGAAAGCATTAAGGTATCCCACGGGAAATTGTTGTTCTGGGAAGACCATTATTTTAGGTTGATGGCTTCTATGCGTATTATGCGTATGGAAATACCGATGTCATTTACGATGGAATATCTTGAAGAGGAAATCGTAAAGCTCTTGACTGACTCCAATCTTTTGAAAACGTCGGTCAGGGTGAAGTTGATGGTACACAGAAATACAGGTGGGTTGTATCTTCCAGAAAACAAGGGCATTGGTTTTTTGATCTCTGTCAAAACAATAGACAATGATTTTTACTTGTTGAATGAAAAGGACTACGAGGTGGATCTATACAAGGACTTTTATGTGTCTCCTTCATTATTGTCTACATTGAAGACGAACAACAAGGCCATAAACGTCACTGGGAGCATCTATGCCGATGAAAATGAATTGGATAACTGTTTGTTGCTTAATACGAATAAACATGTGGTAGAAGCCTTGAATGGAAATGTTTTTTTGATCAAGGGCAAGACGATAAAAACACCTCCGTTGACTGATGGGTGTTTGAAAGGAGTCATGCGGAAGCAAATATTGCAAATAATCGAGTTGATGCCTGAATGGTCTTTGGAAGAATCCTCGATTTCACCTTTTGAGCTTCAAAAGGCCGATGAAATCTTCATTACCAACGTCATTGTGGGAATACAATCTGTTACGAAATATAGAAAGAAGAAGTATGGTAATGACTTTGCCAAGCAACTGTTGCAAAAGCTAAATGTAAAAGTAAGATTGAGTTAGTTGTAATTGGGGTTTTCTGGAGCATTGGACCAAATGCTGTAATCTCCACCCAATTCCACCATTTTTTCCTTCCAGAAAAACTCATAGTCCTTTTCTATGATGGCATTTTTATGGACGTTTTTGGTGACTACCCATGCATTGGACTTCAATTCATCTTCCAATTGGTTGATCTCCCAACCCGAGTAACCCAAAAAGAACTTGATGTCTTTTTCGCTTATCTTACCTTCGGAGATGAGGTTTGCGACTTCACTGAAATCACCTCCCCAAAATATGCCCAAGGAAATCTCTATGCTATTTGGAATTAAATCTGGAACCTTGTGAATAAAATATAGATTGTCTTGTTCGACTGGGCCTCCATTGTAAACCTTGTATGTGGCATCTATTTCTGGAACAAGCTCTTTTATGGTGTAATCCAAAGGTTTGTTTAGAATGAAACCTATGGATCCCTCTTCTGTATGATCTGTTAACAGAACAATGGACCTATTAAAGGATAAATCTCCAATTATAGAAGGTTCAGCTATTAACAAATCTCCTTTTGTTGGTTTGGTTAAAATCATTTCTAATGAGAGTTTTATACTTAAATGTAACCTTTATTTCTTTAATATACAATATTTTTGGAAAGTAATGAACTAAAAAAGCCCTCTATTTAGAAGGCTTTTCTGTAATTTATTATGTGGTGAAAATTAGTTTACCGCATTTGCTAAATCAGATCCAGCTTTAAACTTAACAACGTTTTTAGCTTTGATTTTGATTGTTTTTCCTGTTTGTGGGTTTCTTCCATCTCTAGCAGCTCTTTTTGATACTGACCAAGATCCAAATCCTACTAAAGAAACTCTGTTTCCTTTTTGTAAAGCCCCTTCAATTTCAATTAACGCACATTCTAAAGCCTTCTTTGCAGCTGCCTTAGTAATTCCTGCGTGTTCTGCCATTGCATCGATTAAATCTGTTTTGTTCATAATTTAAATTTTAATTATTAATAAAAAGTTGGTTAAACAATATTTGTTAAATCCTTTTACAAATTTATACGGATTATGCTACTATGCAAGTAATAGCAAGGGAAATACCTGTATTTGTTGATAACTTTGGTCATTTGTTAATAAAGAAAGTCTTTTTTTATTCTTTTTTAGTATCATCAACAATAATAAGGCTTTAGAGCATTTTTGCATCGTTTTTAAATGCATAACCGTTTAAAAGCGATTTTATGTCCATAGTTCGCTTTCCTGGCATTTTGATGTCTATTATTTTTATGTAACCTTCTTTCACGGCAACCTTTACTTCTTTTTTGTTGGAAACAATGCTTCCCACGCTTAAGTCATGTGCCTCCATTTCCTTTTCAACGGTGTATAGCTTTACATCAAGCTCTTCGTCACCATTTATTAAAGTGGACCAAGCTGCAGGGTAGGGGCTTAATCCTCTAATTTTGTCGAATATGGAATTTATCGATCCATACCAATCTATCTTGCAGTTGTCCTTGTTTAATTTGTATGCTGTCTTTATTTCGACATTGTCTGGTTGTGGAGTAGTCTCTACCGCATTGGATTCAATTTGTTTGACGGTCTTAACAACCAATTGGCTACCTATTGTCATTAGCTTGTCATGTAGGCTACCTGCATTTTCTGATGCTTCTATCTTTATTTCCTCTTGGAGTATCATAGCACCGGTATCTATTTTTTCGTCTATGAAAAAAGTAGAGACACCCGTTTTTGTTTCCCCGTTGATGATGGCCCAATTGATGGGGGCGGCTCCACGATAGTTCGGCAACAATGAGGCGTGCAAGTTAAAAGTTCCATATTCTGGCATTTGCCAAACCACCTTTGGGAGCATCCTGAAGGCTACGACTATTTGCAAGTTTGCATTCAAGGCTTTTAATTCATTCAAAAAATCCTCGTTCTTTAAATTCGTAGGTTGCAATATGTGCAATCCTTTTTCCTTGGAAAACACCTTCACTGCAGATTCGTTTAACTTTCTTCCTCTACCGGCAGGTTTGTCAGGAGCAGTAATTACACCTACTACATTATATTCATTTTCTATAAGTGTTTTCAATGTGGTAACTGCAAAGTCTGGAGTTCCCATAAATACAATTCTTAGATCTTTCATTTTTTTTGTCGTTGTTTTAGTGATTGTATACATTCACTATGTATGTGTCAATTTATAGGTGTTAATTTTGGTGATGCAAATTACATTATGTTCTAATAGTATCTTTAAGGCATCGTTTATTTGAATCTCCGAAAACGGTGAACTTTCGAAAAGTTCTCTGGATGATAGGTCGCAACCTTCAAGGCTTTCAACAATGTAATTTTGAATTGCTTCCCGTGTCGAGGTTTTCGATTTTCCCTTTTTTATGCATACGGAACAAATTCCACAATCTTCACAGTCTTTTTCATGAAAATAGGAGAGAAGTTGTATGCTCTTGCATTTCTCATCGTCATTTACGTAATTCAAGACAGATTGTACTTGTTTCTGTCTTAAATTGTTCTGTTGTTTTATTATTGTTCCAATTCTGTTTATGGTCTTGTTGTCTTCCCTAGGTTGCAAATACGTGATCTGCGCATCTGTTTTGGAGTGTTTGAGTGTTATTATCTCTGCCCTTTCCAATTGCCTCAAAGCATTCAATACGATGTCTTCTCTCACAGAGGCTTTTTCAGCAACCAGGCTTGTGTTTACTTTTGTTTCTTGTTCGAAAATCCCTCCATATGTTCTCAAGATGGATTTTACTATGATGCTAATTTCCGAATGCGTTTTCAGATAACCGAACAATGCAGGGCTGCTTACCATGAATTGTACCATGGTTCTTTCGTTAAACTGCTTGGACAATGTGATGACGCTGGTTCTATCCAACAAAGTCAAAGCATTGTATGCCAGTGTTGTATTGAAAGCGTATGTTTTGCAAAAGGCATTAAAGTTGAAATCGAACGTTTCACCGACTCCTTCTCCATAGGATATTTGTAGGTAGCTACTTAATTTCCTATAAATTGTCTTTATGAAATCCACGCTGGGCAATACCTTCAAAAACTGATTTTTCACCAACAACTCGTCATTTCTATTTTTTAGGATGACGGCGAATGCTTTTTCTCCATTCCTTCCGACTCTTCCTGCTTCTTGAAAGTAACTTTCTATGCTATCTGGCAGATTTATGTGTATGACGGTCTTTACATCAGGTTTATCAATTCCCATACCAAACGCATTCGTAGCTACCATCACTTGCTTTTGGTTGTTCATCCAAATGTTGAGATTTTCATCTTTTTCCTTGTTGGACAATCCTCCATGGTAGTATGTGGAAGTATAGTTCTTGCTTTCTAGAAATTGGCTGACATCCAATGTGGCCTTTCTATTCCTTACATATATGATTGATGGTTGGGGATTCTTCTTTAAAATGGTTTCAATTCTGTAAAACTTATCTTCTTCGTCGAAGACCATATATGCTAGGTTGGGTCTATAGAAAGATTGTTTGAAAACTTTTGGTTGAATGAAATCCAATTCCTTTATGATGTCGTCCACGACATCTGGTGTTGCACTTGCCGTCAACGCCATGACATTGGCGCTAGGCTGGATTTCTCGTAGCAGTGCAATGTTCTTGTATGCAGGTCTAAAATCGTTTCCCCACTGAGAAATGCAATGGGCTTCGTCAACTGCTATCAAATTCACATTCATTTGTCGAATGCGATCCTGTACGATATCTTGTTGTAAACGTTCGGGAGATAGATAAAGGAACTTGTAGTTTCCATAAATGCAATTGTCCAACAACGTATCCAACTGGGAATAAGTAATGCCGCTTGTCAGAGCCATGGCCTTTATGCCTTTGTCCTGAAGTGCTTGTACTTGATTTTTCATGAGAGCCACCAAAGGGGAGATAACTATGCAAATCCCTTCTTTTGCCAGGGCCGGGATTTGGAAACATAAGGACTTTCCTCCTCCAGTGGGTAGTAAGGCGAATGTATCCTCCCCATTCAATACGGCATTGATGATCTCTTCTTGAAGTGGCCTGAAAGAAGTGAAGTTCCAATAACGTTCTAATATGTTTATTGGATGTTGCACTATAACGCTTTTACGACATTTATGATGTGATCTGCACGAGATTCGATGCTTCCAAAAGGCACATCCCTTAGCTCATAGTCATACTTTTTGTATGTGTCAAGCAAGTTTTTGTGAATTTCCACGGCTTGATCAAAGTTTTCATAGCGTTCATTGTCACTGATGAAGATTTCTTGCCAAGGTGCTAGAATGAATACATGGTCATAGATATGCATGTTACAGGCATCTATGAAGGGTTTTGGGGAGTCATCACCAATATAATCCATATAGGCGACAATGTCTGGAATGCCACGATCCAAGAATACAAATTCGCTATCACTATGTTTTGCATTGGCAAATTGTTGAGTTCTCTTTTTGAGAAGTAATTCGCTGAACAGTAGTGGTTTGGTTAGGAATAGTTGTTCTATCCCTTCCTTACGTGCTTCGAGTGTAATTTGGCGGGAGACTTCCTCGTAGCAAGTGTAGCCCCTTTTTATCAATTCGTTGATTATTGATGATTTCCCTGTTCCAGGCCCTCCTGTTATGACAATTTTTTTCGTATTCAATTTTGGCAAGATTTTGGATGTAAAATTCGTAATTTAAATGATATAAAAAAAATTCAAAGTAAATACTATATTTGCACCTTATTTAAAAGTATATGAGTAAGCAACAAGATCCCAAGGCATTTTATAATAAACTGAGAGAGCAATTGTATGAGACATCCTCTTGGCCTTCCGAGTATTTGTATAAATTCATAGTTAAATCCAGCGGACTCAAAGTTACTCAAGTTGAAAACATATTCGACAATATGGGGGCTGTCATCAATACAAAAGAATCCAGCAATGGAAAATATACCAGTGTATCCATCAATGTATTGATGAAAGACCCGGATGCAGTTATTGAAAAATATTTGAAGGTCACAGAAGAAGTAGAAGGAGTTATTTCCCTTTGATACTGCGCTTTTTTAGTTTTTTTCTTTTTTAATTGATAGATTATGTGTTAATAATTATAGATTAACAACAACTATGAACAATTTTTTGTATTTTGCGCTAGCATGGAAACTTCAATGCAAGAGATATTAATTCTACACATTTTATTTTGATATACGACATAGAATACAATACCGAACGTGAACATTTGATCATTCCAGAATATGGAAGACACGTTCAAAAAATGGTGAGCTTTGCCAAGACACGAGAAACTAAGGAAGAACGTAATAAAGTAGCGAAAGCAATTATTGCAGTAATGGGTAACTTGCAGCCGCATCTAAGAGACGTTCCAGATTTTCAACACAAGCTCTGGGATCAACTGTTCATAATGGCCAACTTCGAGTTGGATGCAGATTCTCCTTTCGAAAAACCTTCCAAGGAAGCTTTGGAAGAAAGACCGGAGGTTTTGGAATACCCACAAAATTTTCCTAAGTACCGTTTTTATGGGAATAACATAAAGACAATGATAGATGTTGCAATAACATGGGAAGAAGGAGAGATGAAAGAGGCTTTGACCTATACCATTGCCAATCATATGAAGAAATGCTTTCTTAACTGGAACAAGGATACCGTTGAGGATGGTGTGATTTTTGACCATTTGTATGAACTATCCAGTGGTAAGATAAATTTAAAAGATTCTGAGGAAGAACTTAGAGATGTTGGGAGTCTGTTACGAAGCAATGCTAAGAAAAAGTACTCCAATTCCAATAACAAGAAGGGACAGCACAAAAAGAACAACAACAACAACAACTCCAACCGTAACAAAAAACGCTACTAAACTAGTTTATGGGAACTTTTAAAATTGAAGGAGGACACCAATTAAAGGGTGAAATTCAACCTCAAGGGGCAAAGAATGAAGCATTGCAAATCCTATGTGCTGTACTCTTGACTTCAGAGATTGTTACAATAAAAAATATTCCAGATATTATTGACATCAACAAATTAATTGTCCTTTTGGGGAATTTGGGAGTGAAGGTCAACAAGCTAGGAAAAGGGTCTTATTCCTTTCAAGCCGATGACATAGATCTGAGTTATCTGGAATCAGCAAAATTCAAGGAAGAAGGAAAAGGGTTAAGAGGATCCATAATGATAGTTGGACCACTTCTGTCACGTTTTGGGAAAGGTTACATACCAAAACCTGGAGGAGATAAGATTGGACGCCGTAGACTGGATACGCACTTTGAGGGCTTTATAAACCTAGGGGCAAAGTTCAGATACAATAGAGAAGATTATTTTTATGGTGTTGAAGCTGAAAAGTTAAAGGGAGCAGATATGCTTTTGGATGAAGCTTCAGTGACTGGAACGGCAAATATAGTTATGGCTGCTGTTTTGGCTGAAGGTACAACAACAATATACAATGCAGCTTGCGAACCTTATTTGCAACAACTTTGTAAAATGCTCAATAGGATGGGAGCCAAGATCTCTGGAGTTGGATCAAACTTGTTGACCATAGAAGGAGTTGATAGCTTGGGAGGCACTGAGCATAGAATGCTTCCAGACATGATTGAAATAGGAAGTTGGATAGGTTTGGCTGCAATGACAAAGAGTGAGTTAACCATAAAAAATGTAAGCTGGGATGACTTGGGCCAAATTCCAAATGTATTCGCGAAGCTAGGAATTACCTTGGAAAAAAGAGGTGATGACATATATATTCCCGAGCATAATGATGGGTACGAGATTCAAAACTACATAGATGGATCTATCCTTACGATTGCAGATGCACCTTGGCCAGGGTTTACACCAGATTTATTAAGTATAGTATTGGTAGTAGCTACGCAAGCTAGAGGAGAAGTATTGGTACATCAAAAAATGTTTGAAAGCCGTTTGTTCTTTGTTGATAAATTGATAGATATGGGGGCAAAGATCATTCTTTGTGATCCACATAGGGCAACGGTAATGGGACATGACTTTAAGTCACAATTAAAATCCACTACAATGGTCTCTCCAGACATAAGAGCTGGTATTTCATTGTTGATCGCTGCTTTGTCTGCGAAAGGAACATCTACGATTCATAATATAGAACAAATAGATAGAGGTTACGAACATATTGTTGAACGCTTGCAAGCCATAGGAGCAAAAATTGAGCGTACAGTATAATCCATTTATGACCTGAACAAAATAAAAAGATCCAATTTTAATTGGATCTTTTTTTATTTTAAGGAGTTTGGTGTTTGTTAGAGATTCTACTTTTTGACTATTTTATGGATATGGCGATTATTTACACCATCTTCCATATGCATGAGGTATATTCCGTTTTCCAAGTTTGACAAGTCAGCCTTGATGACATCGTCTTCTGAAGAAAAAGGTATTTCAATTCGTTTTCCCAGTATGTCATATAATTTTGACAAAACTACGTTTGTCCCTTTTATGGTCTTTATGGAGATGATGCCTGTTGTTGGATTTGGATAGATTGCAAATTGTGTAGAATTGAATTCAGAGACATTCAAAGTCATGCCTTCGATGATTAGATGTGATTGATTTATGGCAGGATTCGTCAATTCATCAATATTTCCAGAAGGCCATTTTACTATGATTTTCGTAATGGATGTTTCTGCTCCCAATCCAAAATGAGTCAACAAAGAGTTCATAGTGCCATAACTTTCTCCGGAACGGACTTCCCTTATTTGCATCAAATCATTTCCATAATGCAACTCTATTCTGGCTCCAATGCCATTTATGTTGCTAGGACCTCCTTGCAACCTTATTTCACTCCAGTTGTAATTATTTGCATTTCCATCATTTAAGAATAAGATGTCGGGGTTGAATGATGGGGTGTTGAAACCTGTTGCAAAGCCAGCTATCACATCTATTAAACCATCATTGTTCAAATCTCCAGTAGCCCCACTTTGTATTGTCAGACCACCCGAAGGAAAAGGGTTTGGCATAGTAGAAAAAGTATTGTTTCCATTGTTTTTAAATAGGTAATGATCACTACTACGCGTGGTTATGAATAAGTCGATGTAGGTGTCATTGTCGAAATCTTCCATCATTACTTGAATGCCGAGACCTATATTCTCCAATTCCGTGGCAATGCCAGAACTCGAAGTGATATCTGTGAAGGTTCCGTTGCCATTGTTTACATATAATGTACTTGTAATGTCATGGTTTATTATGAAACAGTCCAAATCTCCATCATTGTCGATATCTTCAAAGTTGGCTGCCCAAGATTGAGCCAAAGGAACTAATCCAGCAGCAGAAGTTACATCATTATAGTTCCCATTTCCATCATTTTGAAAAAGTAGGTTGACGCGTCTTCCATCCATATTGTCGGAGACCCCCAATCTACACTTCGAAATGTATAGATCTTGATCTCCATCATTGTCATAATCTGTCCAAATGCTACCGTAGTTTCCGGAATTGTCAGAAGGTATTGTTGACTGGGCATTTATTAAAGACAAGTCATAGGTCATGGTGCCATTGTTTGTATTTTTGTATGGGGAAGAAATCCCATCATCATGACAAGCAAAAATATCTATCATTCCCTTGTTGTCAATGTCCACGAAATTTAAATTTTGTACAAAGATACTTGCTCCTCCAAGCGTACTTGAGGCATAGGTGCTGCCACCATTGTTTGCCGTAATCAACTCCAGATCGTTGTATGCTCCACCTGTAAAGATGTCATTGTAGCCATTGGCATCTACATCTGCGACACACAATCCCCAGGAACTACCTCCAATGGAGCCGTAGTCATAACGTGTAAACGAACCATTGGCCGTTTGATATTCTATTTCTAGACTATTCGTATTGGATAGCCTGACAATGTCGTCCAATCCATCTGCATTCATGTCACTTACACCTATGGCAACGCCACTGGTTAATGAAGAGTTTACCTATGATGGATTGGAATTTGTAAATGTTACCTGGGAAAAACTAAATAAAGAGGAAGCAAATAAAACGAAAATGAAGGATTTTTTTTTCATGACTTTTGGTAGGTTTATCATAAATATATGATTTTAAGTTGAATGCGTAATTGTTGAAATTATTTATTTTTCAACCTTATAGAAGAGAAACAATATGATTTTTATGTGATAACTTTTGTATTTTTGTATCTATGCGAAAACTAATCATAATTAATGGGCCCAACTTGAATTTGTTGGGGAAGCGTGAACCAAACATCTATGGTAGCCTGACGTTTACAGAATTCTTCGATACTGTAAAGGAGAAATACCCTAGTGTGGATTTGGACTATTTTCAATCCAACATCGAAGGAGAGATCATAGACAAGTTGCATGAAGTTGGTTTTGGTCATGACGGCATTATTCTAAATGCTGCTGCATACACGCACACCTCCGTAGGGATTGGGGATGCTGTAAAGGCAATCGAAACACCTGTGGTCGAAGTACACATTTCCAATACTTTTTCTCGAGAGGAGTTTAGGCATCAATCTTATATATCTCCGAACGCGAAAGGTGTTGTGCTGGGGTTTGGTTTGCAGAGCTATGAGTTGGCCATACAGAGTTTTTTATAGATGTAGAGAAAAATAATTTTAGAAATATGAAAAGGCGATTCTTGAATGAATCGCCTTTTCTTGTTTAATCAGTTGAAGTGTATTTTGGAAGAAGCAGCTCCCATAGGTGATTTATTGAATTATCTACAACTAGAATAACTCTTCATTAGGACAAGGTGGTTTTTGTTTCAATACGATGTAATCTAAAGGAGTTCTAATTTCGTATATTATTGTAAAATAGTTGTTTAATGAAAATTTGTTGATTTATTTATGATTATTTATGAGAAAAACAATGCATTTTCATTTGATTGTTGGTTTTTAACAATTTTTTTAACTCTTTAACGATAAAATACTGTCTTTCAATTGTTAAGATGATATTTTTAATTAGTGAAAATGAATCCCTTTGGCTTTATGTACTTTGCTGGATGGAATAGATTTTTTTCAATAGAGTACGCTTTCTATTGTATCTGTTTTCAGCCAATTGTGTAACCATAAATATTTTTGCGTGATTTTGTTTTGGGGTATTTTTATTTAATACAAGTTAATTAACATTCTAATCTAAAATAAGAGTTCATGAATAAAAAAACGCTTGCCCTCGGGTGTTTGATTATACTAGTTTGTGGTATTGGATATGCTCAAGTACAAACACCATTCACAGAACGTTTTAGTCGCTCTTTAGAAGGAGGAGTCACTATGATAGCCAATAATATGCTATCTCGAGATGCTACTTTACCATACGATGATCAAGGAGACAATCACGATGCACCAAGTATCTTTGTCGATATAGACAATGATCCAACCACATTTAATTCGAGCAGTGCTAATTTCATAAATCCTAATGTTACAGCACCTTGCATATCTGTTTTAAGAGCTTTCTTGTATTGGTCTGCAGCAACGGAAGGTGACGTTATCACAAACTGGAATTTCAATGAAATAAAACTGATGTTGCCTGGAGAGGTCAACTATACGACTATGACGGCAGACGATGTTATTTATGACGGTACCAACGGCATATTGAATAACAGACCGTATGTTTGTTTTAAGGATCTTACCGCTGAAGTCACGGCTTTGGGGAATAACATATATGGAACCTATCAAATTGCAAATGTGGAAGCTGCACAAGGAAATGTAGGTAACACGGGAGCATCTGGGGGATGGCAAATCGTATTTATATATGAAAGCCCAGAGCTACCGGCAAAAAACATAACGCTTTTTGATGGTTATGCGCACATCCAAGCATTTGGAGGAAATTCAGAGGTAGATATAGATTTCAACGGCTTCGTTACCGTTCCGGCTGGACCAGTAGATGGAGATGTCATATTTGGTGCTCTGGAAGGGGATAGAACTCTACAAGGAGATAATTTGCAAATAATGGATGTAGCTGGTAATTTTGTGGATTTGGTGGCTCCACTCAGGGCCAATACCAATTTTTTCAATAGTAGGATAACTGTCGGTCCCAATGATTTCTTGGATAGAAACCCAGCTAGTACGAATACATTGGGTTTTGATGCTGCAGTATTCGAGTTGAACAATCCTGGTAATACTATTTTGGACAATACAAGTACTGCAACAACATTGAAGATAACATCTAATGCTGAAACCTATGGTATGTATCTATTGGGATTGGCGGTAGAAGTATATCGTCCAAACCTAGATCCAATGCTCATTACACAGGTAAGTGGGAATAATCCTGCGGATCCGGGGGATGTGGTTGGTTTTAATTTCAATTTTGAAAACGCAGGTAATGACAATGCCATTAATGTATCCTTATCGTCTACACTACCACCACAAATAACATTCGTTACGCCAGCAACGCTACCTCCAGGGATTACTCACACGTATGATGCTGCAACTAATGTATTGGTGTTCAATGTTGCAGATGGTGTTTTGGATGTAGGTGATCCAGCATTGGACATAGGAATAGAATTCATGATAAATGATGAATGTTATTTTTTGGAGACAGATTGTGATTTGGACTTTGAAATTGTGTTTGAAGCATCATTCAATGGCGAAACCAACCCCAACGACCCATTAATATCTATCAGCACCATAGACCCTGACACCTGTATAAGTACACCTGTGTTAATTAACATAAACCAACCTACTGTTGGGTGGGCTACACAGCCCAACGATTTGGATGTGACGCTGAGTTGTGAAGATGCTGCTGGTATTGCAGCTGCTCAAGCATTGTTCCCAATACCAGATAAGTGTACTTTTGTTCTGAATGAGATCTCTGGTCCGTTTGTTCCTGATCCAGCGTGTCCTAGTGCAGGTACATATGAAAACACTTGGAATTTCACGGATGCATGCGGGGTAACAATAGCAGATTACGTTCAAACGATTACAATAGTAGATACCACTTTACCAACGGCAACAGATCCACCAACCTTGAATGTGCAATGCTTGGTGGATGTCCCTACAGAGGATCCCAATGTGGTTACAGATGAAGCAGACAATTGTTCGATACCAGTGGTTGCATTTGTAGAGGAAACTGTAAATGGTACGGCATGTCCAATCGAGATAATAAGGACTTACAGTGTCACGGATGCATGTGATAATACGATAAATGTAACACAAACCATTAACGTGATGGATGACATTGTCCCGACGGCAAGCAATCCACCAACCTTGAGCTTTCAATGTTTGGAGGACGTTCCAGCAGAGGATGTCAATGTGGTTACCGATGCGGCAGACAACTGCTCCGTTCCTGTGGTAGCATTCGTGGAGGAGACGGTAAGTGGTACGACTTGCCCAATCGAGATCATAAGGACCTATAGTGTCACGGACGAGTGCGGTAACACGATGAATGTGACGCAAACAATCAATGTGGTGGATGACATTGCCCCGACGGCAAGCAATCCACCAACCTTGAGCTTTCAATGTTTGGAGGACGTTCCAGCAGAGGACGTCAATGTGGTTACCGATGCAGCCGACAACTGCTCGGTTCCTGTGGTAGCATTCGTGGAGGAGACGGTAAATGGTACGACTTGCCCAATCGAGATCATAAGGACCTATAGTGTCACGGACGAGTGTGGAAATACTATGAATGTCACGCAAACCATAAATGTGAATGACGACATTGTTCCAACGGCAAGCAATCCACCCACCTTGAGCTTTCAATGTTTGGAGGATGTTCCTACTGAGGATGTCAACGTGGTTACCGATGCAGTCGACAACTGCTCGGTACCTGTGGTTGCATTCGTATCTGAAACTGCAAATGGGACGTGTCCAATCGAGATCGTAAGGACCTATAGTGTCACGGACGAGTGTGGAAATACTATGAATGTCACGCAAACCATAAATGTGAATGACGACATT